>PMTR01000097.1 GCA_003167255.1 Bryobacterales bacterium | reverse complement strand
GCATCGATCCGGTGCACAAGACTCTGTTGCTGGTCAACGATGGCGCCACAGCCTGGCAGGGACCGATTACCCTGCCAACGGCCGGCATCCTAGAGAATAGCCAATGCACGATGAACGGAGGGAACTCCAGCATTGCCTTATCGGGCAATAACGCGACGGTCAATCTGGGGCTGAGCTTTTCAAGCAATTTTGGAGGAGTCAAGACCGTGTCTGGGTATGCCCAGGCAGCCAGCGGACTCAATTCCGGCTGGACCGCGCTGGGCACCTGGACCGTACCATAGACTCCGCCGGTGTAATCGGTCCCCTTTTGTCCCTCTGACCTTGGCGATCAGTGGCTGCGCGCCAGGTTGCAACTGCGGCATTGCCGCCGTTCAAGCAACAAGAGCACCCGGCTCGGTCGCGTATTGGTTGAAGCGGCCAAACAGATTCGCACAACACATGAGGAGTGAAATCGAACTTCCCATGAAGGTGGTGCGCGAACCGGCGGTGCGCGCCTATATGCTCATCATCAAGAACCAGCCCGCTGCGGAAGCGACCGCTGTTCCAGCGCTATTGTTGGCCCGCCGGCTTGGCCGCGGGTTTGGCCGCCACGGGCTTCGGCTTGGGCGCCCAGAAATCCGGGTCGGCCGTGATGTATTCCTTCGGCGCATTGCTCATCTTCACGTTGACCGAGAATAGCGTGCTTTCTGCGCTGATCTGGATGTCCGCCGTCAGCTTGTTCATCCGCGCCAGGTTGTCCGGGCCGAAAGCGTCGGTCATGCTCATGGCTCCCGGCTTCGGGTCCATCGCCTTGAGCGAATCCATCGCGGCCACTATCAGGTAGGTTCCGGCGGGCATGCCGGAGCTCACGCTGTAGACTGTCCGGCGCTGTTGGTTCCCGGTCTTGGCCCATGCCGCGTTCAGGATTTTCCTCGTCTCGGTAAAATCCGCCGCATGGCCCGGACGCACCCGGACCGTATTGATCGTGAAAAACCGCACCTTGGCCCCGAGCGCAGGCCCGGGCACGTAGCTCAGGTCCGGCTGGTAGGTGGCGATGATGCCGCGCTCGCCCGTGCGCAATTCTCCATCCTGCGCATCCAGCCCGTCCAGCGTGGTCTTCAACGGTTCTGCCTCGGCCATGTGAATGGCTTTTTCCATGGCTTCGTAGGTATCGTACCTCTCGATGAACCAGACCTGGCTCGTGCCGGTCATGTTTTCCAGCGCCAGATAGCTTGGGTAACCGCTTTTGGAGAAGGCGCGAACATACGCCGACTCTACCTTTTCGTGGGCCGCGCCCTTTCCGGATTTAATATCCTCGCGGAAGATCCGCATCAGGTGAGGTGGTTGTTGTAATTGTGCTTGTGCTTGAATGAGCGAGGCTCCAGACAGTAAGAGACCCGCCGCAACGACGTGGACGGCTGTGCGTTTCATTTCGTAATTCCCTCAGTAGGTTAGATTCCCGGGGTTGGTTTTTGGCTCCCCAGGGTCCGTCCAGTATACACCCATCGCCCGCGCCGCGCCCCATAGCACCACCGCCAGCACCAGCGCCAGGGCCGGGACCACGTACATGGCCTGATGCAGACCGATGGCTTTGGCAGCTTCGCTGACGGCGGCCGCGCCGGCGGCATGGCGTGCCAGGCGGTCGCTCAACATGCCGGTAAACAAGGGGCCGAAAGCTGCGCCGCCCAGGTAGGTTACTAACAGATAGACCGCCATGGCGGAGCCCCGCAAGTGGGATGGCACGATGTCGTTGATGGCCGCATAGACCAATCCGTAGTACATCTGCAACAGGCCGTAGGCGGGCATGAGGAGCGCGAGCGCGGCGGCGGCGCTTCCCGCGGGCATGTGGATAGCGACGGCGGCCAGGGGAGCGGCCGCGAGCGACGCGCCCGCCGCCAGCAGCAGGCGGCCATTGGCGCGGCGGCGGATGACGCGGTCGCCCCAGGCGCCCGCCGCCAAGGCTCCCAGAATGCCCGCCGCTCCCGAGCCAATACCCGACCAGATGCCCGCCTGGCCCACCGCCAGACCGTGGTAACGCGTGAGCAGAGCCGGAAGAAAACTGCTGAAACTGTAGAGCGCGAAATTCAGGATGGCGCCGGAGGCAGCGATCCATGCAAGCGCCGGAATGCGCAGCAGGGCGAGCGGCGCGGTTGCACCTAAACTGTGGGGCGGACCTCCTGGTCCGCGGCCGACGCCCTCGTCGGCCTCTTGTTGTGGACGCGACTCCGGTTCCACCGGGCCAAGAGCGGGTCCAGGGGGACCCGCGCGAACCAGGGGGTCCGCCCTCCCTGTGCGCGCCGGCTCGTGCAACCAGAGGAGCGCCGGCACCAGGATGAGCGCGGGCACAGCGGCGATGGCCAGCGCGATGCGCCAACCGTGGGCCTCCGCCACCGGACCGGTGATGGCCGCGCTCAGCATCACGCCCACCGGCACGGCCATCATGAAACCGGCCATGGCGCGGGCGCGGCGCGCGGCGGGCACCAGGTCGCCGATCCAACTGTTGGCGGCCGGCGCGCAGACCGCTTCGCCAATCCCCACGCCCAGCCGCGAGGCCGCCAGTAGCGCGTAGCTTGCCGCCAGACTGCCCAACCCGGTCAACCCGGCCCATACGGCCACCCCGATGGCCAGCAACTTCCGGCGGCTCCACGTATCGGCCAGGCGGCCCAGCGGCAGCCCGGCCACGGCGTAGAGCACGATGAAGACGGTGCTGAGCCCGCCTAGTTGCGTATCGGAGAGCGCGAACTGGTGGCGCAAGGGCTCGGCCAGTGCGGCGAGCGCCTGGCGGTCGTAGTAATTGAGGACGTTGACGAAGAAGAGAACGGCCAGTGCCGGTCCAACCGCCTTGGATCTCACTGGCCGATCATGCTACCACAGACGTTGCCGAAAAAAGCCAAGACCTTGCTGGCCGCCGATGAACGCCGATAAACGCGGATTGAAAAGAATTGGTCTATCGGTGTTCATCAGCGTTCATCGGCGGCTCAAGATGTTTTCTTTTGGCCTTTCCAGCAACCTCTACCACAGCTTGATTTCAGTTTCCTTGAGGTCTTTGAGTTGCTTCTGTAGCTTGGGGTCCTTGAGTTGCTTCTCCAGCTTGCCCTTGTCGACGGCCGTGCCGGAGTCCTCGCTGGGCGCGCCGCCTTCCTTACGCACCGAGATGGAGCCGCGTTCGGTGGTGATGTGGATGGTAGGCCCGTTGCCTACCTGGCCTTTGATGGTGGCGCTTCTCCCATCCGACTCCTGGCGGAGTTGCGAGCCATAATCGTTGACGGCCTCGCCGCGCTGGGCGGTGGCGTCCAACTGGAAGGGCGCCTTGTCGGGCAGCACCAACTCGATCCGGCCGGAGCCGGCGCGCGCTTCGATGGAGGCGAGCGGCACGTGGCCGGGGTGCAGTTCCACGTCGCCGCGGGCGGTTTCGAGTTCCAGCGATTGCGTGAACTGTTCGATGCGGACGTCGCGCGAATTGGCCACCAGGCGGACCGGGCCCACCAGGTCGGTGCCGTTGAATTCGCTGAGGTCCATGCTGATGTGGCCCGGCACGGCGGCCACGTTGAGCTCGGTATTGCGCTCGCCTTCGAACTGCAGCGGCTTGGATAGCTTCTTGAAATCGAGGTTGCCGTTGTAAGCGCCGCTGATGGTCACCTGGCCGTCGATGTTTTCGAGTTCGACATCGGAGCCACGGCCCTGCACGTCCAGCCGGCCCTTCATGTCCACGGCGCGGATGAGATCGCTCTTGGCCATATCGAGGCGGACGTTGCCTCCCACGCGGGCCAGGCGGACGTCGCCCTTATCGGAGGCCAGTTCCACGTCGCCCGCGATGTCGGAGATATCGAAATCGCCATTGTGGCCCCGAGCCTCAACGGCCAGGGAGCGCGGCACGGTGACGTCGAGTTCGTCGGAGATCTGCTGGCGATCGGGAGTGTGATCCTGGTTGGTGCGGATCAGCAGGCGGTCGCCCTGCGGAATGAGCTCGACAGGGGTGTTGCCGTTGGTGCGGTCGGCTTCTTCGCGGGCGTAGGCGCGAATGGTTTTGTGGCCGCTGACGGTGATGTCCTTGACGTCGGCGCCGGTCACCCGGATGTTGCCGCGCGGGTTTTCGAACACGATGCGCTTCACACTAGCAGCGGGAGCGGTGGCCGAGACGGGATAATCGAACTGTGCCCCCCACCAGTTGAGCCCGTTGTCGATATGGAAGAGGAAGCCGTTTTGGCGGGCCGCCCAGGTGATCGAGCCGGCAATGCAGATCAGAATCACCAAGACGATTTCGCCGCCGGTGAATCCGCCGTGGCGCGCGTCCCGCCAGAAGGCCACTTCCATCAGCCGCAGCAGGCCCCAGCCGATCAGCAGGAAGGGCCAGTACTGCGCGACGATATCGAAAATGGGGGCTTCCGGATGAAGATTGCGCCAGAGGAACAAACCGCCGATGATCAACAGGATCAGAGGTCCGGTGAAGGATCGCCTTCTCATACAGAGCCTCCTTCGCCGCTCGAAGGCGTGGATGGCGGGGCATCGGCGGCGCGTGGCGGCGCGCTCGATCCGAATCCGCCTTTAGCCGGTTCGGTTGTGGAACCGGTGGGTGAGGCCGCGGCCGGCGGCGTCTGGCTGTAAGGGCTCTGCGAGTAACCGGGGCCCGTGTAACCGCCCGGCCGTGATGGCGGCGGCGGTGGCGGCGCTGAGGTTTCCACGCCGCGCTTCAACAGGCTCAGCAGACCGAAGACGATCAGGATCACCGGCCAGGTCTGGTCAAAACGGTAGCGCGTAAAGTTATTGAGCGCGAACAAGCCGCCGATGGTGATGAGGCAAACGGGGCCGCGAATGGCACGGACTACCGATCCGTTATAGTCGCTCATGGCGGCTCTCCTTTCGGGCGGTCTCTTCTCCAAAGAACCGCCCGGCTAGCAGATACACCCCCAGGCCGATCAGCAGCACCGGCCAGAAGCGCGTCACGCGCTCGAAATCGAACAGATCGAGCGTGTGCAGCAGCAACACGGCGCCCAGGCCGATGAGTATGACGCCGGCCAGAGGCAGGTGGCTTCGTCCACCGCTCAGGTCGATGATGCTGGAGTATTCGTCGACCGCCTCGCCGGCCTGGCGCTTGCGCGCGGTGTGATAGGACTCGAAGGCCATGTAAGCCCACCAGGCGATCACCAGCATGACGAAGACCGGCTCCAGTCCGTTAGCGGCGCGGGAGTTCGCAATGCTCATGAGCATGCCCCAAATGATCGCGTGGACCAGGCCTTTGGCGTATTGCCCGTTGTAGATGGCGCCGACTCCGGGAATGGTGCCGAGGAACAGCGCCAGGCCGGGCGACACGTCCGGGCGGACGTAGTTGGGCGCCGCCGCGAAAACCGGCTGAGGCGGCGTTACCGCCGGACCCGGAGCAGGCGGAGGTGGAGGCGCGGGAATGTGCTCCGCGCAGTATACGGTTCCGAAAGCATCCCGCCGGCAGGCGTCGCAAACCGGCTTGCCGCAGTTGCGGCAATAAGCCGTGGCCGGTGTTTCAGGGTGATTCTGGCAGTTCATATATGTCCCCTAATGTTTTCCCCCGTTGGCATCCGATGAAGGCACTCCTCCGGACGGAACCGGAGTAGAATTCGCCGGCAGCTTGTGTTCGTCCGTCTTGCGATCGGGCGTTGCCTGCTGTTGGGCGGGCTGCTGCTCGGTGTTCTGTTGCTGCCACTCGTGCAACGTAGTTTGGATCTGATACACGAATTTCAAGCTCTCGATAAACATCTGCGTGCGATTCTTGACGCGATCGATGCGGTCCGTGAGGCCGTTCCACACCTTGGCCGGCTCCAGGTCGGACATGCGCAATTGGCGCACCGGCGCCATTTGCGAAAGAAGCGAGAACGAAAGGATGGTCATGGCGGCGCCCATGGCGAACTTGGGCTGAAGGATGGGGCTGAACCAACCCGCCATCCGCCTGCCGAAGCTTTTGGACCGCGCTTTCTCTTTGTTCCACGGCGGATCGAAGAGAATCCGCGTGATGAGCTCCGGCGAAGGCTCGACTTCCGCCACGGTTTCGATGAAGGCCACGGCGGCGGCGGAATCCCGCGCCAGTTCGGCGCAGACGGGACATTCGGCGAAATGGCGCTCCACCTCGGTTTTTTGATCCACCGGGAGCGTGCCGTCCACGTAGTCGCAGATGAGGATTTCAATCTCTGCGCAGTTCATACCGCCAGCTTCTGCTTTCGCAACAGCCGGGTCAGTTCGGCCCGGCCCCGGTTGATTCGCGATTTCACCGTGCCTTCGGGAATCTGCAAGACGTCGGCGATTTCGCGGTATTCCATTTCCTGCAAGTCGCGCAGAATTACGGCTTCACGCAAATCCGGCGACAGCTTCTGCAGCGTCGCCTGGAGAATCTCACTGGCCTCGAGGCCGGCGTAGGCATGATCGGGGCGGACGGCCGCCGCGCCGCCGGCTTCCTCCATCATGGGGAGTTGCTCTTCGATCGAATCGGTAACGCGCTCCTGGCGCGTGCGGCGATAATGATCGATCAGCAGGTTGCGGGTGACGCGGGCCAGCCATGTGGCGAAGGAGCCTTCCACGGAACGGAAGGTCTTCAGCGTGCGGAACACCCGCAGGAAAACTTCCTGCGTCAGGTCCTGCGCTTCCGAACCGCTTCCCGTGAAGCGATAGCACAGGCCATAGACTCTGCGGGTGTGGAGCCGGACGAGATCCTCCCAGGCGGTCTCCTCTCCGCGCATGCATCTCGATACGAGGCTCGAATCCGGGTCCAAGGTATTTTCTACCAGATTGCGGCCTCCGCGACCAGCGTCCAGGGTGGCGACGGTACTCCCGCTGGCCGGCCGATTTACGAAATTTCCAAGAGCTACCGTCGCGGATGCCATGGCACTCGTTCTTTCATATGGAGAAACGAGGCTTTATCATGATAGGTTCAATTTTTCCGGTATGCCAGCACTTTCGACACATACAGGGGGAGGAGGCCAGTAATTCACCGCCATACCTGGAAGTGGCTGACCGGCTGCGCGCTGGCGATAGCGGCGCTGGCGTGGATCTTATACAGCCAATGGCCGAAACAGGGCTTCGATTGGCAACTGGCCGCGGCCAGCGTGAAGCGGTTACGCTGGCATTGGCTGCTGCTCTCGCTGGCGCCCATTTACGGCACCTATTGGGGCCGCGCGCTGCGTTGGGCTGTCTTTCTGAAGCCGCTCAAACCGCGGCCGTCCATGAGCAAGCTGTTGACAGCCACGATGATTGGGTTTACGGCCATCACCCTGTTCGGGCGGGCGGGAGACTTTGTGCGGCCCTACCTGATCGCGGCGAAGGAGCAGGTGCCCTTGACGTCGCAATTGGCGGCATGGCTGCTGGAGCGCGTATTCGACCTGTTAATGGCTTCTCTGCTGCTGGGCTTTGCGCTTTCCCGGGTGCATGGATCGGGCCTGCACGTGGGACCCACATTCGCCTGGCTACTGGCCTTCGGCGGAAGGATCGTCTGGATTTCGTGCATACTGGTGCTGGTGGTGTTGCTCAGCCTGCGGCATTTCGCCGAGCCGGCGCGGCGACGGCTGATCGCGGCCTTCCACTTCTTGCCGGAAGCGCGTTTCCAGCGGGTGGAACGGTTTCTGACCGCATTGGTTCAGGGAGTGGAATCGACGCGCAGCGATGCCGCTCTGCTGCTGATCTTTGTATATTCGGTGCTCGAGTGGATCTTGATCGCGGCCTGTTATTGGTGCGTGGTGCAGGCATTTGCCGGGATGATTAATCTTACGTTTGTAGACATTTTGATTCTGATGGGCTTTGTATCGTTCGGAGGAGTGGTGCAGATCCCCGGCATCGGGGGCGGAACACAAGTGGCGGCGGCCTTGGTGCTAACGGAACTGTATGGGACCAGGCTGGAGCTGGCGACGTCGTTCGCTGTGTTCCTCTGGATAATTACATTTGTAGCGGTTGTGCCGGCTGGTCTGGGCCTGGCATTGAAAGAGGGGCTGGATTGGCACAGCCTGCGGCAGATGGCCGGGAGGTGGCGAAATGAAGTGTCCGTTTTGTAACCATTCGCAGGATAAAGTGGTAGATTCGCGGGAGAGCAAGGAAGGCGATGCCATCCGGCGGCGCCGGGAATGCCTGTCGTGCGAGCGGCGCTTCACCACGTATGAGCGCATCGACGAAGTTCCCTACATGGTAATCAAGAAAGACGGCCGGCGGGAGAAATTCGACCGGCAGAAAGTGCTGGGTGGACTGCTCAAGGCTTGTGAAAAACGGCCGGTGGGCATGGCGAGGCTGTCAGAAGTCGTCAACCAAGTCGAGTCCAAAGTGAGCGACTCGCCTGACCGCGAGATTTCTACTATAGAAATAGGAGAATTTCTCATGGACAGTTTGCGGGATATGGACAAGATTGCCTACGTGCGCTTCGCATCGGTCTACCGGGATTTCCAGGATGAGCAAGCTTTCTTCAATGAACTCAAGAACTTAATGCGGCACAAACTGCCCTGAGGCGCGGTTACGGGCCCCGCCTCCGGGGGTGCGCGGCGGCCGAGCCGGAAAATCGATGTAACCTAAACGTTTTTAAGACATCTTTAAAAATGAGCTTAACTTTGCGGGGGAATGATGATATCATCAGTCGAAAGTCGAACCCCGAAATACGGCCAATCTTGTGCATAGTTTGTGCCCAGCCAACAGGTTGAACTTTTTCCAGGCAAGTACCCCATTTTCAAGAAATCCGCCGCAGCGGATGGATGTTTATGGGGGAGGTGAGTCTTAGTGGACCATTTCGAAGATCAATTCTTAGCGGACAGCCCCGAACATCTCGGCCTTAGTTTTGAAGAAGAAACCAAGTTTTTCGATCCCGAGGCCGCACACGAAGCCGATTTCCTGCACCCGCCGCCGGTAGAGGAGTCCATCTACACGGACGATCCGGTACGAGTGTACCTGCGGGAGATGGGTGCCGTACCGCTGCTCACGCGCGAGGGCGAAGTCGATTTGGCGCGGCGCATGGAGCGCGGTAAGTTCCGGATGCAAAAGGCAATTAGCCGCTCGGCGCTGGTGCAGCACGTAGTGGTGGAGATTTCCGAGCAACTCAAGAAGGCGACGCTCGAACTGGATAGCGTGGCCGACCTTGGGGACGTGGAAGAGGGTACTCCGGCGGACATCAAGGTCCGGCAGGATGCCGCCCGGCTGTTTGCCGATGTAGCGGTGTTGTACAAGAAACTGCAGCAACTACAGGACAAGTTCGAGACCACTCCGCTGGCCAGCAAGAAGCCTCGTAAACGCTTGCTGGCAAAGCTCAACCGGGCCAAGGTAGAGGTTTCGCTAGCCATCCGTCACTGCCCCTTTCGAGTGAACAAATGGAAAGAGTTTTCGCGTGAGATCGAGCGGGCGGTGGATGAGATCAGCCACCTCGACAGCGAGATCAAAAAACTCGAAGTCCGCAACAACCCGGTGCAACAGGCACGGCTGCGGGAGTTGAAGCGCGAAATCAAGAAGCGGGAAGCCGCCGCCGGCGCCACTCTTCCCGAACTGCGCCACAGCATGACCGTGATCCGTCACGGCGAAGCCGAAGCGGAACGCGCCAAGAAGGACTTGGTGGAGGCCAACCTGCGGCTGGTGGTTTCCGTGGCCAAGAAATACGTGAACCGCGGACTTCATCTGTTGGACTTGATCCAGGAAGGCAATATCGGGCTGATGCGGGCCGCCGACAAGTTCGAATACCGCCGCGGCTACAAGTTTTCTACGTACGCCACCTGGTGGATCCGGCAAGCCATCACGCGAGCCATTGCCGACCAGTCCCGGACGATTCGAATTCCCGTTCACATGAACGAGAGCATGAACAAGTTCCTCCGGGCGACGCGCGAGCTGGAGAAGGAACTCGGCAGAACTCCGACAAATGACGAAATTGGTCGCCGGATGGATATCCCGGTGGAGAAAGTCCAGAAGCTGAAGACCATTTCGCGTGACCCGGTATCGCTGGAAACCCCGGTGGGCCGGGATGGCGAATCGGCGCTGGGCGACCTGATTGAAGATCGCTGGGTAGGTTCGCCCGTCGATGCGGTGATTGAAACCAACGTCCGTGACGAAACGGCGGGAATTCTGAAGACGCTTTCTCCCAAGGAAGAGAAGGTGATCCGCATGCGGTTCGGCATCGGATGTGAGCGCGAACACACGCTGGAAGAGATCGGCCAGGAATTCGACGTGACGCGCGAGCGCATCCGGCAGATTGAAGCCAAGGCCTTGCGGCAGTTGCGGGCGCCGGAGCGGGCACGGCGGCTGCGGGCGTTGATGGCCGCCCGCTAAATGGAGGGCGGGCGCCCTCGCCGGACCCCTTGGTCCGGCTCTCCGCGAGCCAGGTCCTGACCCCATAATTCCCGCGCCCGCCCGCCTTGCCGTGGCATCATACATACATGCACCTGAGAGGGATTCTTCTTTGTGCGGCGTTGTGCGCCGCGGCAGCCGTACTGTTCCAGGCGGCGCAAAACCCCCAATTACCGCCCCCTTACGCCACCAAGTCGGCGAACAACGGTCCGAAAGTAATTCCACAACCAGCCGGCACCAAGCTTGCTGTCCCGGCCGGTTTCCACGTGGAGGAGTGGGCCGACGATTTCAACATTCCCCGCGCCATGATGCTGGGACCCAGCAATGAGATCCTGCTCGCCGATTCGGGACGACGCCCCGATAACTCGGGAATCGTTTACGTCTTGCAAGGCAAAGAGCGCAAGAAGCTCATCGAGAAATTGAATCAGCCGTTCGGGCTGGCCATGTTGAACGGCTACCTGTATGTGGGCGAGTGCGATTCGGTCAAACGCTACAAGTACGACGCCAAGACGATGACCGCCGGTCCCGGGGAAGAAGTGGTTTCGCTGGCGGGCCAGGGCTCGCATCACTGGACGCGAAGCCTGCTATTCGACCGCGCGGGGAAATATCTGTATGTGGGAGTTGGCTCGGCCTCCAACGTGGCGACGGGCGAGGACCCGCGGCGGGCGGCCATCAACCGCTACAGCGTGGACGGGTGGAAGCATGAAATCTTCGCGGCGGGCACACGCAATCCCATCGGCATGCGCTGGTATCCCGGCACCGACACCCTTTGGGCCGCGGTACAGGAGCGCGACGATCTGGGCGACGACCTGGTGCCGGACTTCTTCACGCACATCCAGCAAGGCGGCTTCTATGGCTGGCCTTACTCTTACATCGGCCCGCATGAAGATCCGAGAAATGCGGGACTGGCGCCGGAGCTGGTTGCTAAAACGCTTGTTCCCGATGTGCAGTTGGGCGCGCACGTCGCAGTGCTGGATTTCCTGTTCTATACGGGCAAGCAGTTCCCGGCGGAGTATCAGGGCGGAGCGTTCCTTTGCTTCCATGGTTCGTGGAACCGCTCCATGCGGGTGGGCCAATCGGTCGCCTTCATTCCATTCAAGAACGGCAAGCCCTCGGGCCCAATCACCGAGGTGGTGAAGGGCTGGATGATTGCCCCCGACAAGCGGGATGTGTGGGGCCGGCCGGTGGGATTGCTGCAAATGCCCGATGGCAGCCTGCTGATCTCCGAAGACGGCAATTCGAAGATCTGGCATCTGACCTACACGGGAAAATAGAACGTCTTGCGAAGGTTTCTTCTGATTGGATATGCGTGCGCCGCCGCATGCGGGGCCACGCCTTTTCCGCATCGCCTGCACCTGGGGATGGGGATGAGGTGCGTCACCTGTCACCGGGCGGCGGCGAGCAGCACGAAGGTTCAAGACAACCTGCTGCCAGCCAAGGAAGTTTGTCTCGGATGCCACGACGACGCCGAAATTCC
Organism: Bryobacterales bacterium; assembly: GCA_003167255.1. Classification (GTDB taxonomy): domain Bacteria; phylum Acidobacteriota; class Terriglobia; order Bryobacterales; family Bryobacteraceae; genus PALSA-129. The sequence continues at coordinate 45,274 of PMTR01000097.1, read as the reverse complement.
AGCGCCGCCGGCCACCAACCTGACCCATTTCAGTCATGCCCTGCACTTGAAGATGGGTGACGTCGCGCCGTTTTTGGCCGCTGCCATCGACCACAAGAACTACCTGCGGACGCCGGGCGATCAAACAGCATGGATCCGCACCCGCCTGGGAACGCGCGATCCCTGCCAAGCTTGCCACCGCGGTCTGGAGGAGTCGGATCGGGTCACGCGCGCCGCGCTGCCTCAAATGGCCGATTGCCTGGTCTGCCATACGGTGATTGAAGCCCCATTCTCCTGCTGGGATTGCCACGCCCAGGATGCCGAGTTGCGCCCGGCCAATCACACCGAAATTCCACATTTCATGGACGCCCACAGTTCCGGAAAAGTGCAACTGGACAAAGCCACCTGCGCCCTCTGCCACGGACGCAATTTCCGATGTATGGGATGCCACTAGACAAGGGCTTCGCCCTTGATATCCCTTCGGGATATGGAAGTTAGAAGTTAGAATGCCCGGGCCCCTATGACGGGAACTGATTGATCTCGTCGTCCGAGAGTTTACCCTTGCATTAGCACGAAGGAGATGCCGTCAAATCTTTAATGGGCAAGGGCCTCTTGCTGGTCGGCGTCGGAACGGCGATCGGGCTGGCGATGGGTTTCGGCGTGGAGCGACTGCTCAATGCGCTGTTCAATACGGGCGGGGTCGATCTGGTGGTCTACGTGGTGGTGGTGCCGTCGATGGTCGTGGTGACCATGCTGGCGGCCTATGTGCCCGCGCGAAGAGCCTGCCGCATCGCGCCCACACAGGCGTTGCGATACGAGTAGCGCAGTTACTTCGTGAACACCAGATCCGCGACGCACCGCTTGCCGAAAGCCGCCGCTCGATTGGCGGATATTTGCGGGAATCGGAAGCCGGTCTGGAGGGAGCAGGCAAAGGCAGCAGGGCAATGAGGCGCACGCAAATCCAACAAGGAGAATATCCAATGAAACACAACGTCATGTTAATCGTCGCGTCTCTGCTCTCGATCCTCTTCCTGACGTTTCACCTGACGGACGACATCGTCCGCGGGATGGAAAAGGGAGGGGCCTCAAACCTCGTTGCTGTACCCATCCTGGTCGTCTGGCTGTACGGAACGCTCGTGCTCGCCGAACGGCGATCGGGGTACGTCATCATTTTGCTCGGGTCGCTCCTTGGGGCGGGCGTCCCCGTCATCCACATGATGGGGAAGGGTGTCGGCGGCAAGATCGCGCAGTCCAGCGGGGGCTTCTTCTTCGTCTGGACACTCCTCGCGCTCGGCGTGACCGCGCTCTTCTCCGCCATCCTCTCGGTGCGCGGACTGTGGAGCCTGCAACGGGGCCAGCCCCGGTAGTCCTGCCAGGGAAGGAAAATGCAAGAAGATTGCCATGAGAAGAGTTCTACGCTTCGTCTTTCGGGGCTTGATCGGCGTGGTTGCCTTGGTTGGCGTGCTGGGTGCGCTGTTTGGCTACTTCGTCTACTCGGCTCCTCCTGAGGTTCCACAACTGTCCGGCACTTTGACCAAGGGGGCCATTGCGGTGGGCGAGTTGAAGCGGTCCTACCTGACCTACGTGCCGCGGGGGCTGGCAAAAGGAGCGCCGCCGGTGGTAGTGATGCACGGCGCGGGCGAAAACGGCGCGCAAATTCGAATCGAGACGGGATACGGATTTGAGCGCCTTGCGGACGAACATGGCTTTGCGGTCGTCTACCATGTCTATCATGGACAATTGCTGGCAGGCGGCGGCGGATGCTTGGATCGCGGATATGGGCGAACATGGCGACTTCGGACGACGCTACGTGCTCGACCCGATCATGCTTCCCCGCGCCCTCACGCGGTCGCCCAAGAAAGCGCTGGATGTAGGTTGCGGCGAAGGCCGCTTCTGCCGCATGCTCAAGCTGCATGGCGTAGACGTCATTGGCATGGATCCGACGCCTGCGCTGATTGCTGCCGCCCGCGCGCGCGATGCGGGCGGCGCATATCTCGAAGCGGCGGCCGAGTGTCTGCCGTTTGGAGATAATGCCTTCGACCTCGTCGTAAGCTATCTGTCCCTGATCGATATTCCCGACATCCGCACGGCCATCCCCGAGATGGCGCGCGTCCTCGATCCCGGCGGTGCTCTCCTTATCGCCAATCTCAACAGTTTCCACACGGCGTGCGCCGACACCGGCTGGGTTAAGGGCAGCGCCGGCCAGCGCCTTTACTATCCGGTCGACAATTATCTTCAGGAACGCTCGATGTGGATGGAGTATCGGGATATCCGCATCATGAATCATCATCGTCCCATCAGTACCTACCTGCGCACCCTCCTCGATGCGGGCTTACGCCTCACCTATTTCGACGAACCGGTACCCAGCGACGACGCGCCAGCGTCAAAAGCAACGAACTATAGCCGAGCGCCCTGGTTTCTCGTAATGGAATGGGTGAAACCCGCTTAGGTCATCTACTCAGTTCAAAACTGCTCCGCGGTACTCACCATCAGTGACAACGCGTGCGCGCCAGACCTTCCGCCGATTCAATAACCGCGCATCGAGCGCCCAACGTCGCGCAATCGACGGCATAGCCCGCCTGTTCCAGCGCGCTGGCAAGTTGCTTCGACAACCGAGCCTCATCCTCGACCACCAGAGTTTCCCTAAAAAACTTCTTGCATACTACAGCATATTGTAGTAGCTTTAGCTTACGATGCCAACGCCAAAACTGTCCAGGTTGGAACTCCGGATTATGGAAACGCTCTGGTCCAAGGGCCCCTCCTCCATCCGTGAACTGCAGGAAGCGTTTCCCGAAGCGGAAAGGCCCGCCTATACCACCGTGCAGACCGTGGTCTATCGCCTCGAATTCAAAAAGGCCGTGCGCCGCACCGAGAAGATCAGCAACGCGCATGTTTTCGAGCCCTTGGTCTCCCGCAGTTCCGCACAGCATCGGATGATCGACGAGTTGGTGGCGCTCTTCGGCGGCAAATCCCTGCCCATCGTCGCGCACCTGATCGACTCGGGGAAACTCACTCCCGAGGAAGTGCGCGAAGCTCGCAAGGCACTTCGGAACGTCACCAGGAAGGACAAGAGCCAATGATCCCGAGCCAGTTAGTCCCCTCTGCGAATCACCTATGGCAATCCACGTTGTTCGCCGGTGTTGCTGGTCTGCTGACGTTGTTCCTGAGAAAGAATCGGGCGCACGTTCGGTACTGGCTCTGGCTCATGGCGTCGGTAAAGTTCCTTCTTCCGTTTTCCATCCTCATGGCGGTCGGAGGTCTGTTAGGACGACATACTATTGCGGCGCCATCGCAACTCGTGTCGGCATCCGACTTTTCGTCTTTCGTTGAGCAGGTCGGCGAGCCGTTCACCGCAACAGTTCCGCAGGTTGCGATGCCAGCGGTTCCGCACTCTTACACGAGCGTGATCGTCGCTGTTCTCATCTTTGTTTGGGCGACCGGTTTCGTGACGCTGGTTTGCCGCTGGACACTGCGCTGGCGGCGACTGCGCGCGTCGGTGCGTAGAGCATCTCCACTGGATTTGCCGGTCGGTCTCCCGGTGAAAAGCTCGCCGGAGTTCGGAGAACCCGGCGTGTTCGGGATTTTCCGGCCGGTCCTGCTGCTGCCCGACAGAATTATGGATTGCCTCACAGCGCGAGAGATGGAATCGATCGTGGCGCACGAGCTCTGCCACGTCCGCCGCCGCGACAACCTTCTCACCGCCATCCACATGGCGGTCGAGGCGCTCTTCTGGTTTCATCCGCTGGTGTGGTGGGTAGGAGCGCGCCTGATGGAAGAGCGGGAACGGGCCTGCGATGAAGAGGTGCTGCTGCTGGGCAGCGAGCCGCAGGTATACGCCGAAGGCATTCTCAGGATCTGCGAGTTGTACCTGGAATCGCCGTTGGGGTGTGTGTCCGGCGTGACGGGGGCAAACCTGCGGAAGCGAATCGAGGAAATCATGTCCAATCACATCGGGATCGGATTGACCTTGTGTAAAAAGGCAGCCCTGGTGACGGCCGCGATCGCGGCAGTAGCCGCCCCGGCCATCGTAGGCGTCATGAACGCCCCTTACAGTCGTGCTCAGTCCGCGAGTGCGGCCACGCCGGCTTTCGAAGTAGCGTCGGTCAAAGTGGCCGATGGCTCGAATACCACGGTCGCACCGAACGGCGGAATGATGATCCAACGCCGCGTGGGCGGCGACCCGGGCATGATCGACTACAAGAATGTCACCCTTAAGTTCCTGCTGGCGCACGCCTACGGGATGAAGGAGGATCGGATTTCGGGGCCGGAGTGGCTGGGCAGCGCGAGCTACGACATCATGGCCAAGAAACCCGCGGCCGTGCCCAACGACCAGACCATGCTCATGCTGCGGGCCTTGTTGACGGAGCGGTTCAAGCTCACGCTCCACACGGAAACCAAGACGATGCCGGCGTACGCGCTGACCGTGGCCAAGAGCGGGCCGAAGCTCAAGGAAATCGATCCGGCCATCGTGGCAGCTTCCATGGCCGATGCGGCGGGCGGTGGGTCCCAGCAGCCTCCCACCCCAGGCGGGGGCCGCGGCGGCCCACCTCCCATGCCGATCGGCGGCATGAACGTGAACATGAATGGACAGAGCACCCAACTTACGGGCAGGGTCCCCATGTCGGACTTGGTGAACGAGTTGGGGCACTTCGTGGATCGCCCCGTAGTGGATCTGACGGATCTCAAAGGCACCTACGATATCGACATCGCCTGGGTGCCGGAAGGATCCGACGCGGTGGGGGGACAGGGCAGGGCGTTAGCGATCACCAGCAGCGGCGATGGCACCCGAACGGCGTCGGAGCGCGTCGTCGACATGCCCACGGGCACGATTTTCCAGGTCTTGCAGGAGAAACTGGGGCTCAAGCTGGAAGCGCGGAGGATCCCCATCGAGATGATCGTGGTGGACCACGCCGAAAAAATTCCGACGGAGAACTGAGTTCCGCGCGACGACGGCGAACCAACATACTGACTCACAGGGGCTTGTTTGAGTTGGGTTTCACCGCTGGCGGCACTCATGGCATTTGCAAGGTCTTCGCAACAAGGGACAGCTTCACTCGGGGGCAGAAGGTGATAACCAATCACGACACCGGAAAAGAGGAACTGGCGAAGACCTAAGCTCAGAAGATCGCATGACATCACCTGCCATCCGCACGACAGATCTCAGCAAACAGTTCGGCAGCCCGCCATGGCCGGCAGCAGCGAGGACAAGGCGATGGAGCAGGCTTCGGAAGCTAAGAAACGCGATGCGTTCAACGGTCATCGGGCCTACTCGCGGATCTATACGATTCAGAAGAAATACGATCTCGCAACCAAGGAAATGCGCGACGCCGTCCGCGAGCAGCCGAAGGCCGCGAAGGCTCACTACTTCCTCGGTAACGCGCTGCTCAATCAACAGGACTGGAAGGCGTCGCAGCAGGAATACGAAACGGCGCTCTCGCTGGACGCCGCGTACATGCCCACGTACTTCCGTATTGGACACCTCGCTGCGCGATCGGAATCAAATTACGCGCGCGGCGAAGAAGCCGTTCGCAAATATCTCGCATACAAACCAGCGGACGACGAGCCGAAAATCGGCAGCGCGTGGTATTGGCTCGGAATGATCCAGGAAAAGCAGGGCAAGAAAGCGGAAGCGAAACAGAGCTACCTGATGGCCCAGAAACTGGCGCCCGACTTGAAAGAAGCGACCGAAGCGCTGAAACGTGTTCCGTAAGAAAGGGAGCCATGGACTCAAACGCAAACACTCCACGTCAGCCTAACCATGAGTCAGGCCGCGCTGATGCGGACAACATCGAGGGAGGTAGAGCACAATGACAGATGGCACTGTTGACACTTCACCGAAACTCTACGCAAGAATGGCTGGCGTCTCCTATTTCCTCGGAGCCCTGACGTCAGTTGTTGGCCAAATGGTCGTTCTCGGCACGCTCGTTGTGTCCGGGAGCGCAACAGCTACAGCGGCCAACATCCTCTCGCACGAGTCCCTCTTTCGGCTAGGGTTCGTGCTTTCCCTCATGACTGTGCCGTTCCATATCGTTTGGGCCGTTCTCTTCTATGGCCTCTTTAAGCCGGTGAATAGGAGCGTCGCGCGACTCGCGGAGTTCGTCATGCTCGTGGCATGTACCATGTGGGCCCTTAGCAGTCTCCTGTACCTCGCCCCCTTGCTCGTCCTCCAAGGCAAAACCTCCTTGAACGCATTTGCGCCTGAACAGTTGCAGGCTTTGGCGCTAGTGTTTCTCAAATTGAATGGTCAAGCCTACGACATAGGCCTAGTGTTCTTCGGATTCTGGTATGTCCTGATCGGCTACCTTATTTTCAGGTCAACCTTCCTGCCTCGAATTATCGGTGTGCTGGGAGTACTTGTCGGCTTGGGCTACCTGACCCTTCTGTGGCAGCCGCTCGCACACTATCTGTATCCCTACAACCTCGCGCTCGCTGGCCCCGGAGAAATATCGCTGTTGCTGTGGCTCCTCGTGAAGGGGGTGAACGTTCACAAGTGGAGAGAAACCGAAGGTGTCGGGTACAGCGGCTGAGTGCCGACTGGAGCTTGCCGCTCCATCACCGTAAGAAAGGGAATCATGGACGCAATCGCAACAACTACTGGTAGAAAACCACTCCGCGTGTGGCCCGGCGTGGTTCTGGGCGCGCTGTTCTTCTTGGTTCGGTTAGGTCTCCCTCTCATCCGGCCGGACTTCAACGTCTATGGCGTGCTTGGTGGACTAGTCATATCGTTGGCCATCCTTCTTTGGTGGCTGCTGTTTAGTCGCGCGCCGTGGCTCGACCCCTTAAAGGAGATCAGAGCTCGACTACTCGACTATCAATATGTGACTTCATGATAAACAATAAGTTGCTTATCGTTTATCAATATGCCATACTGATATCTCCAACGACTGAAGGAGATGATCACATGTCCAATCCGTACCCAGATGCCTTAGCCCTCTCGAGCAGAATCCTCCGCGTACTGATCAAACTGAATCTGCTCGTGGGGGCGGGCATCGTGGCGCTGCTGGTTGTCAGCCTGATCGCTAAAGCCACGGTCGGCGTGTCACCCGCTCTCTCCAGTCCAAAGCTGTTCATCGGCATGCTCCTGATCATGGTGATCGGAATATGCGGTGTTCTCGTCGTGCGCTTCGTACTCAAACGGTTGTTGATGATCGTCGAGACCGTCAGCACCGGAGATCCCTTTGTAGCTGCGAACGCTGCGCGACTCCAGGCGATCGCGTGGGCGTTGCTGGCGCTTGAGCTGATGCACTACGCTGTCGGCGCCATTGCGGCCAGCGTATCGTCTGCCGCCGTGCCGCTCAATATCGGCTGGGGCTTCTCATTGACGCGATGGCTCACGGTGCTCCTGCTCTTCGTGTTGGCGCGCGTGTTCCAACAGGGCGCACGCATGCGCGAAGAACTCGAAGGGACGGTGTGACCATGTCGATCATCGTCAAACTGGATGACATGCTCTACAAGCGCCGCATGACGCTGACGGAGCTGTCTGAGAGAATCGGAATCACGCTCGCCAACCTGTCGGTTCTCAAGACAGGAAAGGCACGTGCCGTGCGCTTCTCCACACTCGATGCCATGTGCGCGGCACTGCAGTGCCAGCCGGGTGACCTGCTCGAATTCGCCCCAGCATCGCTAGCCGACGTGGACGAAGCGCCTGCCGCGCCTGGCCACGAAACTGAACCGGTTTGTAAACCATGAAAACAACGGGAGATCGCACAGTGAAAAAGAACTCGCTACTCCGCGTTCAGGAGAAATGAACATGAGCACCATATTGGTTTCGGAACGGATCGAGGAAGTCTCGCCGCGGGAACAGGCAAAGGCAGCGGGGCAATGAGGCACACAAAAATCCAACAAGGAGAATATCCAATGAAAAACAACGTCACGTTAACCATCGCGTCTCTGCTCTCGATCCTCTTCGGTACGTTTCACCTGACAGACGACATCATCCGCGGGTGGTTGTCGGGAACGGTCACAAACCTCACTGCTGTGCCCGTGTGTGTCATCTGGCTTTACGGAACGCTGGTGCTCGCCGGGCGGCGATCGGGGTACGTCATCATGCTCCTCGCTTCGCTCTTTTCGTTGGTCATCCCCGTCCTCCACATGATGGGGAAGGGTGTGATGCACGGCAGCCGGGTCGCCAACTCCAGCGGAGCCTTTTTCTTCATCTGGACGCTCATCGCGGTCGGCGTGACCGCGCTCTTCACCGCCGTCCTCTCGGTGCGTGGATTGTGGAGCCTGCGACGGGGCCAGCCCCGGTAGTCCTGCCAGGGGAAGGAAAATGCAAGAAGATTGCCATGAGAAGAGTTCTACGCTTCGTCTTTCGGGGCTTGATCGGCGTGGTTGCCTTGGTTGGCGTGCTGGGTGCGCTGTTTGGCTACTTTGGCTACTCGGCTGCTCCTGAGGTTCCAAGACTGTCCGGCACCCTGACCCGGGGGACTATGACGGTGGGCGGACTGAAGCGGACGTACCGGACCATGATCTTCTGGGGTCTATGGCTTATCCCCCTAGGCATACTGGTGTACAGGTCGCGCTTCCTTCCCCGCTTCCTGGGCGTCTGGCTGATCGTCAACGGCTTGGGGTATCTGGTCAATAGCTTTACGGGCTTACTGCTGCCGCAATACCAGAATGCGGTCGGTGCCTTCACCTTCCCCGCTCTCACCGGCGAGGTGGCCTTCGTGCTGTGGCTCCTGATCAGGGGCGCAAAGGAGCAGACCGTGAATGCCCCCGCTTCTTGATCGTTCCTCACAGCTGCTTTGCAAGGGAGTCGCAAGATGTCTTCCGCCTGTATCTAATGAGATTGCTTACCCTCTTAATTAATCTCGTGAGGCCATGACAGGCCAGCCGCGGCGATGCGTTTCAAGTATCGCCGCACGGTGTCCTTACCGATCGAACAGATCTTGGCGATCTGACGTTCGTTCAGTTTGGCTTCAAAATGGAGTCTTAACCAGGATTAATCCTCCACCACGTGACTCTCGAACGACTCACGAAACCCAGCCCACCGGGCAGCGTCAAAAGTGCCCTCCGGCCCCAGGCAATCCACCGCGCAGTACCCCATCCTCAGGGCATGGTGCAGATTGTCGTGCGCAAACAACCCCTGCCGCCCGAAGGTGAGCAGGCCATCCACTTCCGCCAGCCAGCGGTCCATGGTGTCAAAATGCTCTTCGCAGCCTCGGGTGTACATTGGGTACGCCTGGGGCAGGCGGCGGACGGTGGTTTGCCGTACGCGCGCGCGAACTGGCAGATCCACCGATGCCAACCAGCCGAGCATGGCCTCGCCCAGTTGGTCCGCGGTGGCGTTCCAGAAGTGGGAATCGCGCTCGCAGGGCAACTCGCCGCACAGCACGGTCACGTCCTTCGGTTGCGACGCGCCACTGTAGTTCTTGGGCTCGGACAGGCGCGTCAACGGCAGCGTCTCTTCCGGGAAATAGTGGGCGTCGAACTCGGAGAACTGCGATTGCTCCACCACCAGGTAGATCAACACCATCGCCCGGAAAGCCAGGCGGCCCGCAGCGCTCAGCACGTGGGCTGGGGGCGAGGGCGACAGACAATTCACCAGCACGCTCGCGGGAATCGTGGACCAGATCTGGCTACCCTCCGCGATGACGGATTCGCCGGATCGGGTGTAGCGCACCTGCCAGGCTTGGCCGGCCTTCGACACGCCGGTGACGCGGGCCCCCAGGATGATCTCGCCACCCGCGTTGCGCACCGCCTGGGCCAGACAGTCCGAGATTTGTCCATAGCCCAGGCGGGGGTAGTAAAACTGGCCGGCCCGGAGGGGGCCCAGGCCGGGGATGGCATGGGCGATCTTGCGCAGTATCTTGGCTGGGGAGTTCCCCGAAACACGGCGCCGCGCCTGTACTGGTGAGAGCATGTCGGGCGCGGCACCCCAGATTTTGCGCGCATAGGGAAAGTAGAAATCGCGGCAGATGGTGTGGCCGAGACCGCGTTCCAGCACCGAGGCAAACGTCTCCGGTCCCGGGGACCGGCCGGCGAAGGGCTTGCGCATGATGTCCCAGGCCACACCGGCCAGGAAAGATGGGGGCAACCGCAGGGCTAGATCCAGAGGCCTCAGGGGGAAGCGAATCCAGCGATTGCGCAGGCGTATCCTTCCATGGCGAGGCCGCAGCAACAGGGCGTCGCCGAGAAGTTGCTGGAGGTCCTGGAGAATGCGCGGTTCGCACGTAGGGTGAAGGCGATGGCTGCCGTAGTCCACCCGCAGGCCTTCCAGCGGAAAGCTGCCGGCGTTACCTCCCACCTCAGTATGCTGCTCGATTACGGTAACTCGTCCCAGGTTTCGGCGGGCAAGCTGGAAAGCCGCACCCAGGCCGGCGGGCCCGGCACCGAGGATGATGGTGTGGGAAGTCACAAGGGCCTCCTGGCGGCGAGCAGGAGGAACAAAGCCGCGTGTGAAGAAACCACCAGGTAGCTGAAGCTGTGCTCGAAGAAATGGGAACAGAGCAGCTTGACGGGATCATTGGTTTGGGCGTGTTGACCAGACCCGGTCCATACCGCCCCGGCGGCCAGATACACGCTCAACAGGACAAACCCCGCGGCGGGCCAGAGCATGCGGCGGGAGATCGGTTTCAATGAAAAACCAGCTCCTCCCGCGGCGCAGCACGCGGCCACGGCCAGGGGAACGGAAACCAGGGCGTGGGTAAGGGTTTCGCGCGCCTGATGGCCCAGGTAGCGGGCATCCAAAAAGGGAGCCGCATTCCTGACCAGCGCCAGGCTGAGTACGGCGAAGACGGCCCAGGCGGCGCCCAGAAGCGCGGCGCTTCCGCGGGCCCTCCCGGCGGCCGCCGCCAGCGCCATGCCGAGCAGCATCAGGGCCGCCTCGCTCAAAAGGTGGTAGCCCCAGTGGCTGCCGAACGCTAGCGGAGCGCTGTCGCGGGTATGGAACTGCAACAGCCATCGGAGCGACGTGGCCACGCCGGCCTGCGCCCATGCGCCGGCCAGAATGGTCGCATCCACCACCACAGCCAGGGCGAGAAGCCAACGGATCAGCCCAGGCCGTTTCCGGGAAACGGCGCCGCAGCGCAGCATGGCTCCAGCAATCCCGGCGGCCAGTAACACATCGACCGGCAACTCCTGAACGGCATGTTCGAAATACAGGATGGTTCCCCAAAGGGTGCGCTTCCCGTCTTCGTGCACCACCAAAGGAAACGGCCAGGGGGTGTGGAAATGGAGACAGATCACCCCGAAGGCTCCCAGCAGGATCAGGGCGGGCAACCAGAACAACGCGGCTCGCTGTCTCATCCCCGGCCGCCTGCCGGCCGCGCCCACCAGCCGATCCCTTTCCAAATGGCGCCGCCTGCCACACCACCCAAGGCGCGGATGACCTCCCAAGCCAATCCCGTGGCCACAACCTGGCCGGCAGGCGCGCCAAAAGGAGTCAGCAGGGCCACTAGCGCCAGTTCCCGAGCGCCAATCCCACCGGCGGCCACGGGGAGCAGAGACGCCAGTTTCGCCAGCGGCCAGGAGAACAGCCAGGCGGCCCACGGCAGGTGGAGGCCACTGGCCGCCGCCACCCAAACGTTGACGGCAATCAGGCAGAACTGGATCAGAATACTGAAAGCGAGAGGCGCCAGGATCCGTTTGGGACTGCGCAGCAATTGGAAGGCGTCGCTGTGCTTTTCCAGAAACCTCCGCAGCCCGCCGGAAGATCGTGACGGGCGGAACGCCACCGCCGCCGCCGCCGCGCACAGCAGGACGCCCACTGCGGCCACGGCCAGCGTCCGGTTGAAGGTACGGCGGAAGGGCGCGGTGAGCGAGCCCGGAATCAGCCTCACGGCGCCGGCTGCCAACAGCAGCAAAGCCAGGAGGTCCAGCGCGCGATTCAGGAACGAAGCAACCAGGATACCCGCCCGCTTTTCGGTCTTTTGAACGGCCAACGCCACCATGAAGGTATCGCCGCCCACCACCGAGGGCAGAAACACGTTGCCGAACAGCCCGAAGTAGTAGCACTGGATGGATTCGACGACGCTCAACGGCGTTCCGGAGCGTCTCACCAGCATGTGCCATTTCAAGGCTCCCCCCAGATGAACCAGCAGGAACAGCGGTACCGCTGCGGCCACAACGCGGAGATCGAGCTGTCGAAACCCGGCCAGAAGGTGCCGCAGGGGAAACAACAGCAACAGAGAGGCAAGCAGCAACACGCTTCCCAGGGGGCGGACCCAGATATGCTCCGCCAGCCACCGTTTCAGATCGCTCAGGCTCATGACGTTGAGGTACGCTCCAGCCGGGCTTTGCGTTCGAGCAAAAGCCCGGCCACCCAGAAGGTGGCGGCGGCGCAGGAACCCGCGGTCAGGCAAACCGCTCCACCCTTCGCCGCCATGGAAGCCGCCAGTATCAGCAGGCCGGCCGGGAACAAGAGGCGCAAGGGACGAAGACGAACAGCCATACTGGTGATCAATCGGGCGAATCGGAAGAAGTCCGTAGCCCGGATCTTGGATTTGCCAATGCGGGGCAGGTAATCGATTTTGACGTAAGCCACCGGGTGCCCGGCAGCCAGCATCGCCAGAGTGATCGTGGTGGTGAAGGAGAAGCCCCCCGGGAGCAGCTTCCAGAAACGTCGCACCAGCGGCCTTCGCATCAGGCGCATGCCGGAATTCAGGTCTGGAATGCGCTGCATCGCAACTATGCCGGCGTATTGGCGGAGCAGCCATTTGGCCGGTTTTCTGACCTGAGGTACATGCACCCGGGATCCGATCCGCGCCCCCACCACCATGTCGACCCCGGCGGCCCGCTCCAGGAGGCCCGGAATCGCCTGGGGCGGATAGGTTCCATCGGCATCGGTAATCAGAATCCAATCATAGGACGCCGCGGTAATGCCGGCCTTCAACGCATTGCCATACCCGCCGTTTACAGGCAGGCGCAGGACCCGGACGCCGCAATCCTCGGCCACTTCCGCCGTGCCATCGGTGGAACCGTCGTCCACCACGAGGGTCTCGAACCGCCAGCCGGATTGACACATGACGGACGCCAGTTCGTGGAGCTGGCGGGCGAGACCGCTGGCTTCGTTGAAGGCTGGAATGACGACCGAAACCTCGGACCGGGATGCCTCCGGCATCATGACTGCACCGCGCGAGACTGGCTGGCGTGCTCGATTTGCGAGCGGATGGTATCCTCCAGTTGCCAGGCCGGCGAATACCCCAGTTCCGTACGGGCTCGGCTGAGATCAGCCGCCGTGCGGGTAACGTCGCCGTGCTGACCGGAGGTGCGCTGCACTGCGATCTTCGTCCCCATGGCCTTTTCCACGATTTGGATGACCTCGGCGATGGACGCCAGCCGTCCGCCCGAAATGTTGAAGATCCGGTGGCGCAAGGGGCGTTCCGCCGCCAGGATCATGGCCTCCACAACATCCGCGACACAGGTGAAATCCCGCACCACGCGCCCATCGCCATTGAGCGTGAATGTTCCGCCCGACATGCCTGCAGAGATGAGTTGGCTCAGCATCATGTCGGGCCGTTGACGGGGCCCGCAGACGGTGAACAGACGCAATGCAACCGTGGGCACGCCGAAGTTGTCCGCGTACGCCGAGCAGAGGTGCTCGGCGGCCAACTTGGTGACGCCATATGGCGAGAACGGGGACGTAGGCGATTCCTCCGTGGCCAGCGCCGCAGGGGTATTGCCGTAGACCGAGGACGAAGAAGCGTATACCACCCGCTGCAAGCGAGTGGAGCCGCAAGCCCACTCCAGCAGCCGCTGAGTTTCCAGGACATTGTGGGCGACGTAAGAGGAAAACTCGGACTTCCAGCTTGTTCCCACGCTAGGTCGCGCGGCGAGATGAAAAACCCACTCGGCATCCTGCACCAGAGAGATTGGCAAGTCCGCGATCGGACGGTGCCAGAACTCAAAGCCAGCCGACTCGCGGCAGACACTCAAGTTGCCCACCTTGAGGGCGGGATCGTAGTAGCTGGTGAGGGCATCCACCCCAACGACCCGATGTCCGGCCCCGAGAAGCCGCTCACACAAGTGAGAACCGATGAAACCAGCGCAGCCTGTGACCAGTGTTTGCACATACTCTCCGGATGTGTCCCCAGGCTACGACTTTGCTTCCAGTATACATGACCGGCTGATGAGCCGACTTCACCAGGATGCAGCCTCGACTTCGCAAGATCCGCCGGTCGGCCCTGAGCCCGGATCACGGCGTACTTCGAAAACTGCGCCACTGGACAGGCTTATCGTAGACTGGCCTCAAAACGCCGTCCCCGCAACAATCGGTCCCGCTATGTCCCCGTTACGGAAATGAGAGGACGTGCGATAGCCGTCGTTTGCTGCGGCGCAGGGCCGGACGCGCCCGCAACTGGAAGCGGAACGATACGCGGCCATATGGTTAGCCAGTCGAATGGAACGCTACTGTGGCCAATCGAGCGGGCCGCGTCGCCGTTACCATTAGCGCGCCCCATGGAGAACGTCGTATGAAAGCTGAACACTCCCACGATCTGTGTCATGTCCAGGACAGGCCGGTCCATGCATCCCGATAGGACACTTGTCCTACTTCCGCTCCAGGGGAACGGTCAGGGATCCCACCGCGCCGCTCTCGCGATCGTAAACCAGGACCCGCAGTTTCTCCACATCCTCCGCCAGCACCAGCCGCCGCTCCACCCGAATGCCTTCCCGCAACGCGGTTTCCCGCTGCTCCGCGGTGAGCCTCGGGGCAACTTCCTCTGACGGGAACATCTCCATCCTCCCGTCTTTCAGGTACCCGGCTACGCTCACCGCCAGACGTCCCGTGCCAACCTCGCCCGCCTTCGCGAAGCTCACATCCGCCGCATCCACGCGGATCGCCAGATCCGCCTCGTGGTTCGCGGGATCGTACACTATCAATCGCGCATTCACCCCGATCTCCGTCGTGTCGAAGGCGCTGCCCGTGGCCGTCTCCAGCGCAGCCTTCTCGCGATCGCCTTCCGCCGCCTGATCGGCATACGCGTAGTAACCCTGCTTGGTCTCGACCTTCACTCCCTTGCGCGCGCAGGTCACGCGGATCTTGTGATATTTCCCGTCCCAATTCTCCAGCGAAGGTTCGTAGGAAATCAGGTAGCTCATGCGCGCGTCGCTCGCCGCCCGTTCGATGGCGCCGCGAATGTCCGGCGTCATGAACGCGTGCCCGCCCGTCAACTCCGCAAACTGCTCCAGCGTAGTTTCCGTCGAAAGCGTGATCCCCAGCCCATCGGGGCCAGCCGCCGATTGCCTCGCCGCTGCCGACGCGGCCGACCCCGTAGCTCCTGGCGCCAACGATTCCGGTTGCCGCACCGGGTATACCGCCACCTCCGCGCGGTCCAGGATCGTCGTCAAGCGCCGCAATAGCGGCGTGTAATCCACCTGGTCGTAGATGCTCGTGGCTTGCGGCCCCAGCCCGATCGGCACTCCGTGGCTGATCCAGATCAGGCTCTTGCGCCCCGGCGCCGCCGCCACCAAGTCCGCCAGCGACTCCAACGCCTGGTAGGTCATGCGCACCCGCGTATCCACGTCGATCCAGATGGGCCTCAGCCGGAGCGTCTCCCGCGACGCGTCGTCCAGCAGCGCCTTGATATCTTCGGTCCACGGATGCGCACCTGCCGTCTTGCCCGGGCCTGTGTTTGCATCCGCCAGCCCATGCACCGCATATAACGTGCCGTTCAGCGTCAGAATGTAAAGGAATAGCGTCTCGCTTGTCTCCACATGCTGTAGCGCCGGCGTCAGCTCGTTCATCATGTATCCGCGGTCTTCAAAGCGTGCATTCAGCAGGTCGAACAGAATCACCGTGACCCGCGACATCGCCACGCCAGCGCGGTTGGAATACTCGTTCGGCTCAGCCTGCATAACGCGTTTCGCGATTGGCTCGGCGCGCCGGAACGAAACCAGGCGCTGCGCCTTCGATCCCTCGAACACCTGGAAATCCTCGCGCGTCAGATCCATCACCGGCTGTCCGCGCGCGTCCTTCGCGACCACATTCAGATTGACCACCGGCGCCGCCACCTGGCCAGGCATTCCGCTCTGCGCGCTCATGCCCGCCGCCGCGCACATCCACACCGCAATCGCCCGCATCTTCATGCCTTGATTGTCGCGCACCGCAAATCGTGCAGGGTCAACGATATCGGCAAATATCGGTAGCTTCCTCATCAACAGCCATCGGGAGGATGGGCCCCAGTCCGTCTAGGGGAGAGCCTGGCGGGCCAATTCGCAAAACAGTAGACTGATTTAGAGGCCGGATTCATGAAGCTGCATTCCGCCGTGTGTTTGGCTATTCTCTCACTGTCCAGCGTCGTACTCGCCCAAGAGGCGAAACCGGTGCCAGCATTCAAAAACGTCGACATCCACGCCAGCGCACCGGGCACCCAAATGTTCGGCGGGCGAATCAGTGCCGGCGCGCGCTTCGAGGCTGACGGCTACACCATGATGGACTTGATTTCGAGAGCGTACGGCCTCCCGTGGGATCGGATCACCGACGGACCGGCATGGCTGGGAACCGACCGGTTCGATGTCCTCGCCATCGTTCCCAGTGGAGTGACGTCGAGGTCGGCGCAGCCGATGTTCCGAACGCTGCTGGCGGATCGTTTCAAGCTGGTGGTGCACTCCGACACGAGACCGGTGCCTGTTTATGCCGTGGTCGCCGACAAACACACCCTCCTCAAGAACACCGCGGGCGGCGAGTCCCAATGCAAATACAATTCGGTGGACTCCTTCGTTGTTCTGACTTGTGTGAATATGACCGTGGCCCAAATGGTGAGGCAGGTGGCGGATTATGCCAGTGAGTACTTTGACCGTCCCCTGCTCGATAAGACGAGCCTTACCGGCAACTTCGACTTCACTTTCCGTTGGACGCCCCGCCGGAATATGCGGCTGCGTAGTGCCGACGGCGAAATGACCGGCATCTCGCCGCAGGATGCATTCGAGCAGCAACTTGGGCTGAAAGTGGAGACGCGAAAGGAACCGCTGTCGGTGATCGTGGTCGACAGCGTCAATCGCACTCCGACCCCCAATGCGCCGGGTGTGAGCGCGGTTCTGAACTCGCCGGCTTATACCGAATTCGACGTCGCCGAGGTGCGCGTACACAAGCCTGAGACTCCGTTCAAATACCAGGACAAGTCAACCCAAATGGAGTTATTGGGATTCAAGTTGCCGGTGCTGATTCATATGGCTTGGGTCAATCCTCCGCAGAAGCGCGAAATCTCCGGCGGTCCGGCTTGGGTCAAGACGGATGCATTCGACATTATCGCCAAAGCCCCCCGGGAAGTTCCCTGGGAGAACACTCAATTGATGCTGCGCAACCTGCTTACGCAGCGATTCCACCTCCGTCTACACGAAGAAAATCAGCCGACCACCGTGTACGCGTTGACGGGCGGAAAGCGGCTGCCAAAGTTGAAGGACGCCGACCCCACCCGCAGGAGCGAGTGCAAGAAGAGCCTGGGGGACGGCACCATCACCTTAACCTGCCAGAACACCACCATGAAGCAATTGGAGGAGACGGCGCTGAGCGAGGCCTGGGGGTTGCTGGACCATCCGGTGATCGATCTGACAGGCCTCAGCGGTGCGTACGATTTCTTCGTGACGTGGTCGCCGGTGGCGCGGAATGGCGGCACAGTTGCCGGTGGAGATTCCAGCCAGGTTTCCGAGGTGGCCTCGGCGCCGAGCGGAGATCTAACCTTTTTCGAAGCACTGGAGAAGCAGATCGGGCTGAAGCTGCAGAAGCAGAAGCACGAGATTCCAGTGTTGGTGATCGACTCCGCGGAACGTCCGGTTGAGAAATAGCTCGTTCTTGGTTCGCGCGTGGGCAGGCCAAGGGCACTGGCGGCCCGGAGATCCGAAGCCCTTTCGGGCAAAGACCTGCCGGTATTTCAGGCAGCGCTCGTTCAGCCCAAAGGGCAGATCCGGCATGGTAGTGCGCAACCGCCCACCGCCGTCCACTCTGGCGAGCGTTATAGCGCATTATCGCTAGTGCTCTCGGGCCGGCTACATTCCAACTCGCGCTACGGTATATGCACGCGAAGTAAGCCAAAATAGAGCAGGACGCCAAGACAGAACAGTATGACCCAGAAACGCAAGATGTTCTTGATCGTGCGGATGTCTTTGCCCAGTCGCGCGAAGATGACCGAGGTGATTTCGGTGTTTGCGCCGCCTTCGACGTAGCGATCGTGATCCACGGTCTCCAGATAATGGATTGCGGCGTTGATATCGCGTTCGCGGCTTCCGGGCTCTAGCTTCGGGATTTCCATTGAATGCTCCAGTCCGATTAGAGATCAAACCGTTGAAACCTGCAAGCCTACGGGGGTGAAGAGCAGCCTAGCTGAAACCCTCTTGTGGCGGTGGAGCCACAAATGCGCAACTGCACGCCGTCCTTGAGCCTGGCGGGACAAGAACATGAAGCTGAACCTTCCGAGTATCGATATTCGTTATCGGTAGCCCCGCTGGAAGCCAGACCCGATCCGTGGGTTGGGCGTGCTTCGTCCAGTTGACGTGACTTCACGAGACTACAGTGCCACACTTCCTCCAACGCCGTTTCGGGACCCTGAGCGGCAGAAGTCCGAGATGGCGACTACGCGTCAAGTGGAATGGTCTCGGACACACCGGCGATCCGCTCGGGCACCGTTCAACGGTTCGTGCCGCTGGAATACGTGTATCATCTCATCTGGGAGACGCGACGGTATGCATCGTAGGGTCGTCCTTCTGGCCTGTATTGCATATTTCGCTGCAACCGCGCAGCCACGCGCGGTAGCAGTTCCATACGTGGGCTGCAAGTCCGACACCTTTGTCGAGGGGCCACTGGAAGCACCTTCCGCCCGGCCGAAAGAGATCCGGATCTCGCCCGCAGCCGCACAACGGCTCGCGTACTATGAGGCCGCGGTAGCGCCAGGAGTGCTCGGTCCGCGAGGTTGGTATTGTTTCGGATATTTGGGCTCCGCCGGCGCCACGTTTGAAATCAGCCCCCGCCCGATCTCAGCCGATGGGCCCGACCTCTCCGGCCCGCTTATTCTACTGACCACCCGCTCCGCCGAGACCTCCGGCCGGTTCGACGTCGCCACGATCATTGCGCGCGTTTTCCCTGCGCACCGGGACTTTGTCACGCGGCTTGCTTCCGAAGGGCTTCCCCCCAACTTTTCGTTTCCATCCGGACCTTACCCGAAGGACAAGCTTTCTTATAAGAGCACGGAGGTCGTAGAGTACGAGACCCCGGCCCAAGCCGATGGCCTGGGCACGTACTCTGGACTCAAGCAGAATGCCGACCCTATTCGCGGAGAGGCGATGCTCATGCCGCCGGCTTTGGACCTCGCCGTCGTCGCTGTCCGCCTCCCCGCCGATCTGCGTGACCTCACCTCGGCGATCGTGCAGCACTTCGATTGCTGCTCGTATTCCACCAGAGGCAGGTAGCCGGTCGGCGACGAGTTGCGCGCACTCGGAATGTGGCCAACGGACGATATAGCTCAGGCCAGTCGCTAGCGTTCGAGGAGACGAGGCGGCGGCCAAGTTGTCGGAAAACGCCCATTCCGCGGAAGTGGAAACCCAAAGGCCCAAGAAGTCCCGTTGGGGGAAGTTTGAAATCGGAAGCACCTCGGAGCGGATTACTCCCGTGACACGCCGGTCACGGCAGCCAGCCCAGTGCTGATGCCCAACCATCTGGACGTGAACGTTGGCTCATCTGTAGAATGAACGCCGTTCCTGGCCCGGCGGCGCCCGCTCGTCGTGGGCGTTATGTCGGGATATCGGCCATTCCGCGCGGCAAGGTCCGCCGGGCCAGTGGCCCTGTCGAGCGATGTCTTCTTTGGGCAAGTTTCCGAGAAGCCCACTTTTTGTCCCCGAGCATTGTCCGAGGTGAGTAACAATGACCCCAGAATCCAGTGAAACGCCAAGAAGGAAAGTGGATATCGTAGGGTCTCGGATGTTCGTTATAGATGAACACCGGCTTGAAGCGTTCCGTCACTTCGGTGTCGCGCACCCTCGAACCGCGGCGCGATAGAAGCTGCTCTCTAACGAAGGAGTATCATAACGTTTGTGTTCAAGTCATTTCCCGTTGTTGTTCTTGCAACTATCGCGATGACCACCCAGCTCAAGGCTGCCGAGCCTGAACTACGGTTCGAAGCTGCGGTGGTGAAGCCTTGGGTTCCTAATCCGAATCCTCTTTTGGGCAGCCCAGGGTGCTACGTTGGCCCCGGCATGTTGCAATACAACTGCAGAGGAACGGTGCCGACATTGGTGGCCGAGGCCCTCAACCTGGACGACTACCAATTCAAGGCGGCGGGGCCGGCATACACCATCACGGCGAAAATGTCGAAGCCAGCCACCCGCCAACAGATGGACGAGATGATGGGGCGCTTTCTCCAAGAGCATATGGGAGTGCGCTATCACTTTGAGAAGCGGCCCATCAAGGCTGAATTCCTTATTGTCACGTCTCCGGATCTTCTGGTGAATTTGCCCGTATCCAACGACCCAATTCCCGTTGCTGCTGAGTACAATCATCCGGTAATTCGAGGGTTTCATGGCCCCGTCCCTCGGTTTGTGCACTTCGCTGAAGTACCAGAAGCTTATCAATCTTCTAAATCTCCTCTTTGGGTCGAGGGACAGACGCCGATAGCATGTAGGAATATCAGCTTCCATTTGTTTGCCCAACTTCTATATCTTCAATACAAGGTGCCGGTGATTGATGAGACGGGCGTCGCCCAGCGCTTTGACCTCGATCTCACCATAAGGCATGGAGAAGACGGCTCAGTGGGTACAAATCTTTCCGAAATCCGGAAAATACTGGCGAAATACGGAATCAGCCTCCAGTCCCGGCAGGGGGTCATGGACTTCGTGGTGCTCGATAAGGTAGCCGATGAGGCCAAGTTCTTGAACTGAAGGTTCAATCAAGTTCGCCCAAAACCGCCCCACGGTTGATTTGGGTCTATTAACCCGTTCCTTGGGGAACGGGCTACAAACTGAGTAAAGAGGACAAGGAGCTGTGGCCTTTTTGGACAAAGACCGGCTTATCGTAGACTGGCCTCAAAACGCCGTCCCCGCAACAATTGGTCCCGATATGTCCCCCTCCATGCCACCTCACCGCTGGCTGCTCAACTGCTTGAACAGGGCCGGATCAAATTCCTCCAGACCGGTGATGCTCCACAGGTGGTTGGTCGAAACCCAGGGCATCCATTTCTCGGGTGTGCCGAATCCGCGACCTTCGACGGATGGGCCCATTCGCCAGTTCTCCTGCTGCCAGCCGGGGCCGAGCATGCCGTAAGTGCGGCCGGGCAGCGCCAGCATGGCCTTGGTATTGTGCAGCAGAATGCGAGCCACGTCGCGATAATGCTCGTCCTCGGTGTACTTATAGAGCTTGGCGTAAGCCGGCACGGACCAGTCCAGGAACTGATCCACGTGCCCGGCCACGGCGGCGGTGATGCCCTGCACGCCGACGGTCGGCACGTTCCGCTTCCAGTGGAGGTCGGCGTCGCTGGCGTCGGGCGGCATCGGCACGTTCCAAATCCAGATCCAGCTTTCGGCGAAATTGCCGGCGGCCTGGGCGCGCTTCAACCCCTTGTCCTCATGCGTTCGCTCGTACAGAGCCAGGAACGCTTCCATGGAAAGCAGGCCCGCTTCTTTGTCGGTGATGTTGGGGTTGTCGATGGCGCCGCCGATGAACACGCCCCTGGTCCCAAAACTCTGCCACACGTACTCCGCCGCGCGGATCGCCGAATCCCGATACTTCGGGTCGCCGGTATCTTCGCTGAGCATGAGGAACAACGGCACCACGTTGTAACTGGTGGTCCCGGACTCTTCCACTACTTCGCCGGTTCCCGGCCGGAATCCGCGCGGGAAGGATCCGTCCTCGCGCTGGTATTTCATAACCCAGTCCGCAAAGGTCCGGCACCAGCGAATCCACTCGGGGTGCTCCCGGCCCGCCTTACGCTCGCGGCGGTACGCCTCCATCAGCATCCGCATGTCTTCGGCCGGCGCCCGCAGAAACCAGGTATTGTACTGCGGGTTGGTCATGGACGGTTTGCCCATCTTGAGGTTGAAGCCGGTGCCGGACGGAGGAGACATGGGAACGAGGCGAATGAATGTGGCGATGATATCGAGGCCCTGCTGCCGCATCTTTTGGCCCCGCGGGCCGGCGTCGCGGTCCGACTCGCGCAGCAACTGGTCGGCGGCTTCGACGTTCTTCCCCACAAACCCCAGGATGGCGCGCCACCACCAGTTCGGATCGTTCCAGCGGCCGTCGGTATCGCCCCACACCTCTCCCGTTTTCGTGGAGACGATAAACGGAATGCCGGTCCGGCCCTCGATGGTCACCACCCGTTCGGAGAGGTGATCGATCAGAGTGCGCCGCACGACTTCGATGTCGTGGTAGTTCACCGCCGGCGCCAGTGTTTGCCAGGCCCATCGCCAGGCATTGCGCGTGAGATCCGGAAAGGACTCATTCGAGCCGAAACGGAACGCGGTTTGATACGACTGTTCGAAGCCGTCCCGGACCGGGTGATAGCGGCGCCGCCATAAGGGGCTCGGAGCCGGGCTCGGCGCAGGGGGCGGAGTTGCCGGGGTACCTGCGGCGACGGGCCCACCCCGACCGCCGCGGCGCGAGAATTCCGTGACCGTTCCGGGGAACCAGAATCCGATAGCCACTCCGCCGTTGTCCGCTTCATTCGCGCCGACCGCGCCGAATCGGAACTGGCCGTCGATTAGCGCGGGCAGGGCCGGCGCCTTGGTTTCGGCGAGGGTGGTGTCCCCTTTGGGAGTGGGATCGAGTACCGCAATCGACTCGCCGTTCCGCATGCGCAGGGCGAACATCGGAGCCGGAAGAAAGTCTTCGCGAATCCAGAAACGGCGCGCACGATTGTTGAGCGTTCCGCCGGGAGAAGTGGCGCCATCGTAAGTGGGATCGCCATACAACAGTCCAGGAGCCAGAAACTCCACATCGGGCCAAGTGACATCGGGGGAGGTGATGAAGCGAATCGCCGAGTAGAACCCGGCCCCTTCATTGGTACCCGAGACTTTCAACTTGCGAGTCAGCCGGAGAACGGATTGACTGACACTCCAGCGGTCTTCGACGGTGAAGACCACGCCGCGGCCGGCATCCACACGACCGCGCGCGACCATGGCCGCGGCTTCCCGATCGACGGATGTGTAACCGGCGCCGAACTGATGGACATCCTGATCGCCGCGGTAGACCTCGATCTGCACGGGTTGCGGCTGCGCCATCCGCGCCGCGTTCGTGCCGGCGACCTCCAACCCCCAATCGAGGTTGCCCGATTTGACAAAGCTGACAGCCGCGCCACCCGGTAGACGTCCAAGAACCAACCTGCCGCCCGCCGGTTGCGGGGGTGGTGTTGGCTGTGCCGGAGCGTTACAGGTGATGGCCAGGAGAACGGTGAGAAGCCAACAGGGACGATTCATGGGGCGCCTTCGTATACGCTCTATTGCTACCTGATCCAACCGGGCGGCCTGCTGCGGCGGGGATCGCCCACCGGCACCTGCCACGGTTCCAGAATTCCGGCGTATCTCTGCACCAGGGCACGTAAAGCGGGCATGTCCGGCTGGCCCTTCCGCAACAGGTCCACTTCGCGGGTCGGCAGATCGTGCATGGCGATCAATTGTCCCGCCTCGAGCAGGTTTGCCGACCGTTCGGCCAGGTCCAACCCGGGTTCCCCGGCGGCATTGGGATCCGCAAGCCACTGCTTACTCTCAGCTACCGCGCGGGTGGCGCGCCCTTCGCGGTCCACCACCTCCGGTATCACATTCGGCCCGCGGTTGCGGAAGAAGCCTAACAGCGCCGCGACGATGGAAGGATCCCGAACCGTTCCGTCCGGGTAAAACACTCCGTGCACCGTTCCCCACTGGCCCGTGATCATGAGCTCCCATATGTACCAGCCAACGCCCGCCTTCATATACTCCTCGAGCGTCACGTCGTAGGGATTGGAGCGGGCCACGCAACCGATCTCGGTATTCATGAGAGGCTTGCCTGCCTTGGCGGCGAACTGTTTGGCGCGCCCGATATTGACGCGGATCTGACCGCGCGTCGCACTGTAGTCGTGGAACACGAGGACGTCCACCGCGTCGGCGCCCAAGGTCTCCATCTCGGACTCGACGGTCGTTCCTACCGTCACCGGCGTTCTCTTGTCGAGCTGACGAAACACGCCGGCCATGTGTTTGGCGAATTCGAGACGCGCCGCCCGTGGCTCATTGTGGGCATCCCAGAATGCCAGGCCCGGTTCCTTCCCAATGGTCTGGATAAGATCCGCGGCCCACTCCTCGGCGAAATGCCAGGATGCACGGTCCTGGGACCAGGCGCCGGGATATTGGAGCGTAGGCATGACGCCGATGCCGCGTTGATAGCAGGCGCGGACGAAATGCAGGAGGTTCTTGCGGAAAGCCGGCCTATCCTTGTCGTAAGCGGTGTAGTTCAGAAAAACCCGGACCTGGTTGAGGTTGAGCCGTCTGGCGTAGTCCATGTCGCGCTCGGTCTCAGCCGGGTCGTAGGCCAGCCAGTGTTCGGCATGGCCAATGGTGGGTGCGGATTCGTAGTTGAATCCTCGCACCTTCGATAGGTCTTTAGGGATGTTTCTTTCCTGCGCGGTAGCGGCGGCGCCCAAGATTGCGAGGCCGGATGCAAGAATAAGAATGGGCTTCATTCGAAAATCCTTCACCTCGGCCTTGATTAAAACACAATTACCCTATCTTGTCTTCCCCGGCCGATGGCTTCGCGGGAGCTGGCGCTACCGGACCGCCGCTGCCATCGGAAGACGGCGGCAACCATGCCCTTCAAGCGGAAGTGGACGGCCATGTAGCCATGTTTTTCCGCGGTGTGCAACACGCTGACACGCTGACTTCGCGCTTTCTCAAGATGGTAAGATGAGGTACTTTCAGAGGACCAATGAAACCCATCCATCCCCTCCTGTTTGCTTTGATTTTGCCCAAGGGAGACATCCTATGAAGCGAAGTCATTGGCGGTGGTTGGGATTGACGGTGGTGCTGGCCGCGGCGCTATGCTCGCGCGTGTCTATGCTTTCGGCTCAGTTGCCCAGACTGATCATGAATGAGGTCACCGCGGATTTCGCGGTGGGCGTCGATCCCCCTCTTCTCAAGTCGAAATACAACCTGTACGACCCCGATGGCATCACCATGCAGCAGTTCGACAAGGTGATCCAGTACATGGGCGAGCTGAATATCGATACCTATCGAATCGAACTGGCGTGGGGCAGGCGGCGGTCGGGGTTTGGCACGGGCTTCATGATTACGGGAACGGCGGACGACCTGAAGTACGACTTTACACAGCTCGATCACATGGTGACCGAGTTGCGGAATCAGAACATACAGTTATTGGGTTCCTATAACTACAATCCGACGCCTCTGCAAGATCCCAGCATCCAGACCAACCGGGATTCCATGCCCCCGCGGGATCTCGAGAAGTGGAAGCAGGTCATTCGCACGGTCGTCAAACACTATAAGGAGATTGGCATTCCATTCGGCATCAATGAGGTTTGGAACGAGCCGGACGGCCTTAAACAATTCTATTCCGGAACCGAGGAGCAGTATCAGAAGTTGTTCATCGCGACGGTCGAAGCCATCCGGTCGGTCGATCCGGACGCCGTAATCGGAGGGCCGGCGTCCGCTCCCGAACTCGTCTGGCACAGATCTTTCCCCGAGTTCGCCGCCAGGAACAGCCTCCCGCTCGACTTTTTTACGTTCCACCACTATGGCAGCTCGGAACTGGCCCAGCGCGATATCAACAAAGTGGTGGACAGCCTCAACCGTTTTCCCCATTTCAACATCACGGCGATGAACCTGGATGAGTGGCACGATGCCGACTGCTGCACCTGGTGCCACGATGACGTGCGGAACCGGTTCGAGGGCGCGGCCCAATTGCTGCACGATTTCAAGAGTCTCCTGGAGAGGCCGGAGCTGGCGCAGGTCAGTTGGGCATGGTGGCTGGATCCGCAAAGAGGCACTACGGGTTGTATGGGGCTGATTACCGGCGATGGACGCCGCAAGGCGGTGTACAATGCCTGGAAAATCTACGCCACCATGCCGGTGGACCGAAAGCAGGTTCAAGTGAACGGCCCACTGGAAGCGATGGCGTCCTCGGACGGCCACAAAGCCGGCGTCGCGGTATGGAACCGGGACCCGTATGACCGGCGCTTTGATCTCCACTTAAATAATGTGCCCTTCGCCAAGGGGAACATTCGGATCTACCGCATCGATAAGGAGCACGCCAGTGCGGTGGACGGCGCCGAAGAAGCACTGGTTCCCGTTCCCGCCGAAACATTCATGAACGTCGATACCGCCAAATGGACATGGATCGGCATGGTCCCCCGGAACGCCACCATGTATTTCGAGGCGGAAGACGGAAGCGGATCGTCGGACATGACGGCCGTCAAGGTGGGCAAACTGATCCGGATCGACCGGTATTACCCGGAACGCGGGAAGACCAAATCGTACGCCGATTTCGACCGGAAGACCTGGATCGCCCGTCTTGGGATGGCGGACCGCCAGAGGGCCGACCAGGAGATTGGTGCACTGGTGGAAGCACTCCCCGACACGCTGGACGTGGCCGTCGAGGTGGACGGGAAGCTGCAGAAACAGGACGCCAACAGCCTGTTAGCCGTTCGGTTGGATTACAGGGCAAACGGAAAATACATCAAATCGGTCTTGTTCCACGGTCCGTACGGCGGCGTCGATCTGTACGACAAGAAACGGACCGCCGTCATGCCCTGGGGCTTCAAGCAGCAACCGGACAGCGCGGCAGCGGTCGCCGACCTGTCCAAGTTCCAGATTGCCGTGAAGAAATACGCTCCAGCGGACTGGGCAGGTACCGTGCACATCACGTTCCTCATGCAGAACGCCGGATCCGGGACACGCGCCAGAATAGCCGTCCGTCCAGGAACGTGAACCGCCCGCGCCGGCGGTGCAGGTTTTCCTGCGCTACCAGAAACAAGTGTCCAGAATACGCGGGGGGCCGGTATTGCCATTGACGATATCGGTGGCCAGGAGCACTTGGAGATTCTTCCGCTCCCAATGCTTGGGCGCGCGGCTCGCCAGCATTTCCAGGTACCGGGGTTCGGTGACGAATTCACCCGCGGCGATGGTGCCATCGCGGCCCATCCCCGCCACCACCGCCACCATTTTCTCGGTCAGCGGATTCAGGAAGCGCGAAACCACGGCGTAATCGCGGGTGAGTTTCGAGTACGGAATGCTCGGTTCGTGCAGCCAGCTCCGGTTCGAAGGATCTTGCCGGTCGCGAATCATGCCGGTATGCGTCTCGTCGTTCCACTCGTAGGTGAAGCGCAGGTCCTTGTCCAGCCGCATGGTCCAGGAATTGTTGAATGCACCCACCAGAATCACGGGCCCTTTGCGCAAATCGGTGAGAGTGAACACCGCCGCGCGCCGGATGTCGAGCTTCTTCTTGGCATACTCGCGGGTGAGGCCGGTAAGCCGCGCCATGGTCAGCGCGTCGGAGAATGCCAGTGCGTCGTTCCTCATCACTTCGCGAAAGGTGGGTCCGGCATCGCCGGCGGCGGCCGCTGTGGGCTGAGAATTCGCGGCTGGAGTCCCACCGAGGGCCACCATCACGGAATCGGCCGATCCCCAGACGGGATTCCAGAAACTCTCAAGCGCGCTGGGCGTGCCGCGCAACTCGGCGGCGCGGATTCCCAGGACCGTCACCGCTGCCGCTGCCGCTACCGCTACGAGAGCCCACTTTCGCCGCACCACGTGGCGCACCAAGTCCGGAAACCTGGTGCTTGCCGGCGGCTCGGCTAAGACCAGCGGCCTCGGTCCCAACGCGGCGAAGTGGAACTCCGCGATGTACGACCCGGAGGGCAAATCGATGCGGATCTCGGCTTCGTGCCCAGGCTCATGGTAGTACTGCGCGATACGCTTGCGGACCTCGCAGGCCGACGTGCGCACTACGGGGTCGGCGTTGGAATCGTAGTCGGGATCGCGGCCAAATACTTCCACTCCGAGCGCGCGTTCCTTCAGGTGGCCCCCGCGGCCTTCCAGGGTCTCGTTCACCACGTATCGCAAAAGGCTCGGATAGTGCTTGCTGTGATTGAACAGCGGGCTCACCAGAAGACGGGCCAACTGCGCGCACACCTCCTGGCGGCCGGGCTGAATCGCTTCCTCACGGTCGGACCCGGGAAACTCAGAACGCACAATCGCGGTGCCACCCACTTGGTCTAACCTAACCTCTGGGAACGAATTCTATCACGAGGCGCAGGAGAATGCTCCCATTAATTTTGATTTTACGGTTCTAATCGGCGATTTTACGGCTCTGTTAGTCGCGGGACGGCTGCGCAAGCAACAGCCGGTTGAGGTCTGGCGGCTTTCCCTCCGCGCCGGCGGAGATTTCGTCCAGGTAGCGCTGCACTTCCGGACTGTGAGCCCCCAGCGCCATAGCGGTCTCGAGCGCGGCGCGCGCTTCTTCACGACGTCCGTGCGTTCCCAAAATGATTCCGTCCGCCGTCCACGCTGCCTGCCACTCCGGCCAGCGATTCTGAATCTGCTCCAACAAACGCTGCGCCTCGCCGGTGCGGCCTGCCTGTTCCAGAACCACTGCGCGCAACAGCAGAATCTGGCGATCCCGCGCAAGCGCTTTCATGGCCTCACCGCTCACTCGCAAGGCGTCTTCCGTACGTCCCTTGCGCATCAGAAAGGAGCACGCCTGCAGGTATAGAGCGGTCTTCCCTGGCGACGCGCGAAGCGCCTGCTCCAACGCCGCAGCGGCCTCCGGCGCACTGCCCGATGCATCCAGCATCTCGGCCCGGGCCAGGTAGTAATCGCCGCCGCGCGCGGAATCCGGCAAGCGATCGAGCAGCCGCGTCCCTTCCGCGGCACCGGATGCATGAAAGGCAGCGATGGCCAAGTCCAGTTCCAGATCGGCTGAGGGCGCCGACGCGGAGGCCATTTCCAATAGTTCCTGCGCCGGAGCATACTGCCGCGCCTCCAGCAGCGCGCGCCCCGCGCCGGCCAGCACCGCGGCCGCGGGCTTCAGAGCGGCGATCTGGCGCGCGATCTCCACCGTCTGCCGCGACTCGCCCTCTTCCAGCAGCAGCTCCAAATAGATCACCAGTGCCGCCGCATCATCCGGATGCTCGCGCGCCAGCCGCTCCACGCGTGCGCGATAATCGGCACGGCGCTGCTCCGGAGTGAGACTGAGATAATCCACCAGACCGCGCGGGACGGTCCTGTTGACCGCGGGGCCGAGTTGGCGGAAGCGGTCCATGGCCGCTTTAGATTCCGTGGCCTGCCCCGCATCCGCCAGCGCGCGCGCCAGATGGAGCTGCGTCTTGGAATCGTCGGGCGCCAATGCGGCAGCCTTGCCGAGCATGCGCACCGCGTCGGCGGCGCGGTCCAGGGCCACGTACGTTTGCCCCAAGCGATCCAGGCCGGCGGCATCGTCGGGGCGCAGCGCGGCAGCCGCTTCCAGGTCGGCAAGCGCCGCCTCGGGTTTACCCATCCGGTAGTACAGGCTGCCGCGCGCCGCGTGAGCCGCGGCAAAGTCGGCTTTGAGAGCCAGCGCGCGGTCGAACTCCGCCAGTGCTTGCGCCGGATTGTCCTTATTTTCGGCCGCCCCCAGCTCGAAGTGACCGACGGCATCGCCGGGATGGCGCGCCACGAACCAGCGGAGTTCCGCCACGCCCTCCTCGAACCTACCCATCTTAAAAAACGTGAAGCCGCGCTCGCGCCGGGCAACATCGTCACTCGGCTCCAGCTTCAGATAACGGTCCCAAGCCGCGGCCGAATCTTCCAGCGCGTCCAGATCGCCGGTCGCCAGGGCGAGCACCTTTTGGACGTCGCTCCGTTGCGGCGCCAGGCGTGCCGCCTGCGCCAGTAGAGCGACGGCCGCTTCCGTCCGCCCGACGGCTTGGTCCACGCACGCGAGGTTATAAAGCACGTCGACGTTTTGCGGTTGCTGCCGCTCAGCCGCCTCCAGAACTTCGCGCGCGCGCTGGTAATTGCCGGTGTGCCATGCCACTACGCCCAGATTGAAAAGAACATTGAAATCCGAGGGCGCTAGTGTAAACGCTTGCGTGAAGAATGTCTCGGCCTTTTCGAAGTTCCCGGCATCGGCCAGTGCCAGGCCCATCGAAAA
This sequence comes from Bryobacterales bacterium, assembly GCA_003167255.1. GTDB lineage: Bacteria > Acidobacteriota > Terriglobia > Bryobacterales > Bryobacteraceae > PALSA-129. The sequence continues at coordinate 15,264 of PMTR01000097.1, read as the reverse complement.
GCCCAAACCCAGGTCGCCCTTGGCCGCAGCCAGCCAGCCTGCGGCCAGATGGTCCGCCTCGCCGGTTTCTCCCGCCAGGTACAGCGCCTCGACCCGCATGGGGGCCAGGTTCGGCGTATCCTGCTGGCCGGCTGGCAGGTGTTTGAGGTAGCCCAGTGCCTCAGGTCCCTGCTTGCCCTTCAGCGCTAACCGCGTGAGCTGAACGTTGGCATTGTAATGCGTTGGGTCAAGCGCCACCACGCGGAGGTAAAGCTTGCGCGCGCCCTCTTGGTCGCCCGTCCCCAACAGGTGGTTGGCGTAATTGTTCCACACGTCGGGCGAGTTCGGGGCACTCGCCGCCGCACGGCGGTGCACATCGTAAGCTTCCTTGAACTTCTTCTGATTGTCCAGGGCGACGCCCAGCAGGGTGAGCGCAGCGCCGTCGTTTGGCCGGGCTTTTACTTCTGGCCGCAAGGTTCGTTCGGCTGCCGCAAAATCGCCCCGCTGCAAAGCCGCCAACGCTTCCCGAATTGCCGGTCCATCGTCCGCCGCAAGAGCGATCGCCAGCGCCAGCAGGATCGAGGAATACCCGAATACGCGGTACATGGGAGCGCCAGGGGATATTCTAAGCGAATCCCGAACCGCTGTCCAATCCATAATCGGCAAACCCCTGCCTACGCTTGTTAATTTTGGAGAATTCACCTACCATTCGACCCGGCAGGCACGTAGGAAGTGGCTTCCTACGTTCTTTCTACTTATTGAAAACAATTAGGTTGCTGGTGTGGCGTGATTTCCAACGGTAATACCCTTGTACCGCCCATGGGACTAGCGTACAATCTCTCCAACATCCACAGGCTGGTGTGGGCGGAAGTTAGGCTAGGCTCACAGAACGCACTGATTCGTGGTGGGCGCTTCCTGGTCAAAAACGACTTTAGGTCAAAGACGACTTTAGGGGGAAGAATGAGGATTACCGTCAGAAGGCTCGTCGAGGTTATCTGTATCCTGACAGTTTTTGCAGCCTGTCTGTTTGGGCAGACTGTTTCGAGCGTATTGCAGGGTACCATCCTGGACCCGGCAAATGCCGTAGTGCCGAGTGCTCAGGTCACCCTGACAGAAACGCAAACGGGCGCCATCCGTACGACTACGAGCGACACTACGGGTCTGTTCCGTTTCCTCGACTTGGCGCCGGGCACCTATTCCGTGTCCATCACGATCACGGGATTCAAGGGGTTCACGCAGAACAAAGTCGTCATAGTGGCAAACGAAACCCGGGACCTCGGTAAACTGTCGCTCGCCATCGGCAGCTCGCTCGAAACCGTCACCGTGACCGCGGAAGCTACCGCCGTCCAATTGGCTAGTTCGGAAAAGTCCACGGCCATCGAGGGCGGCCAGTTGAGCAACGTTACGCTGAGGGGCCGTGACATCTTTGGCTATCTGAAACTGGTTCCGGGTGTCATCGACAACAGTTATGGAACCACCAACGCAGGCAACCGCGACGTAACCTCGCCCAATGCCATCCGCGGTATCACCATCAACGGCAACACATCGGCATTGAACTTCACGGTGGATGGCATCTCGGACATGGATACCGGGTCTAATACCACGATCCATTACGAACCGAACGCCGACTCGGTTCAGGAGATGAAGGTTCTGGTGTCGAACTACCAGGCGGAATTCGGACGCAACTCCGGCGGCACTATTAACGTAATCACCAAGAATGGCACCCAGCAATTCCATGGCAGTTTTGTGTGGAATCACCGGAACGAAGGGTTTAATGCCAATCTCTGGCAGAACAACCGCAACGGCAGAAATGCCACCACGGGGGTACCAAACTCTTACATTTCGCCGTACCGCTTCAACGTGGAGACATATACAATCGGCGGGCCCATCTTTATTCCGCACCACTTCAACTCGGACAAGACCAAGCTCTTCTTCTTTTGGTCCCAGGAGTATACGGGGCAGTTCGTAACCGGCGGCGTGCAGAATAAATATACGCCGACCGCCCTGGAGCGCACGGGCGATTTCTCCAAGAGCTTGCAGAACAACGGATCGTTGATCACCATCAACGATCCCACCACCGGAGCGCCATTTCCGGGCAATCTGATCCCCACCTCGCGCATCACTGCCGTGGGCCAGGCGATGCTCAATTTCTTCCCATTACCGAATTTCGCGGGGACCGGCTCGCAAGCCAACATCGTGAACTACTTCGAAGGCGCCAGCGCCACCCATCCGCGGCGCAACGACGTGCTGCGGGTGGACTTCAGTCCGACCTCGAAGCTCCGTGCTTACTTCCGCTACATCAATGACCACGACGACATGATCTCGCTGTACCAAGGCGTCCAGTTCAGCAGCGATGTGGGTGGAGCCCTGGGGCAAACCGGCATCGCTCCCATCGACCACCCGAATCCCGGCCACGGCTACTCCGGCACGGCGACTTATTCTTTTACCCCTACGTTGATCAACGAGTTTACGGTGGGCGAGAGCTGGAACACGTGGTCTTACTACACAACCGACGGCGGCAAGAGCCAGGACCGCTCGCTGCTGCCCACCCCTCCCGCGCTGTTTCCGGTTCCGACAACCAGTCCAACGGGTGCTTCGGCGACCAATGGATATTTCAACCTCCTGCCGCAATTCTCATTCGGGTCGCCGCCCAGCAACTCGATGAGCTTCACTCGCAGCGGGACTACGGCCGGGAACTATGAAAACTTCAATACCATCTGGACCGTCCAGGACAACCTGAGCAAAGTACTTGGCAGGCACAGCTTAAAGGCCGGCGTATACATCGAAAACAATCACAAAATTCAGCCGTCGACTCCGGCATATGCGGGCAATTTCAACTTTGGTCCGGATTCCCTGAACGGCGTGGCCAATACCGGCGACGGCTATGCAAATGCGTTGCTGGGATACGTCGACAGCTACAGCCAAGCCACCGCCAGGGCGGTATTTAATGTGGCCTACTGGAACGCGGAGTTTTATATCCAGGACAACTGGCGTGTCACCTCCAGGCTCACGCTGGATCTCGGCCTCCGGTTCTACCACCAGACGCCGCAGGAAGACATCAATAACACGTTTTCCAATTTTGTTCCGGGTAATTACACCAAGGCAGGAGCTCCCCGCCTCTATATTCCCGGCACGAGCGGCGGGAAACGCGTGGCCATCGATCCCGGCACCGGGACGGTCGCTCCGGTTGCCTACATCGGGCTGTACGTCCCCAACTCCGGTAATCCGGCCGACGGCTTCCATATGCTCGGCCCGAACGGCGTGTCGCTGGCGCCATTCACCCAGTCGCCTCTCGCGCTTGCGCCTCGCTTCGGCTTCGCCTATGACATTACCGGTGACGGCAAGACCGCTTTGCGCGGCGGTTTCGGAGTCTTCTACAACCGTCTCGACGGGAACCAGGTTTATAATCTGTCGGGGCAGCCCCCATATGCTTACTCGCCGCAGGTGAACTACACTACCTTTGCGCAGATCGCATCCAGCGGCACCAGCCTGGTATTTGGTCCCGGCACCGACTACATGTGGCCCGCGGGTAATATTCCGTGGGACCGCGCCCAGAACGCCAGTCTGAATATCCAAAGGTCCATCACCAGAAACATAGTGTTGGACGTCGGCTATACCGGCAACTGGGGCTACAACCAGCAACTGTCTTACGACATCAACCCGATTCCCATCGGCACCCGCGCTCCCTTCACTCCGGCAAACGCAGATTCGACCAACGGCAACAAGACGCTGCCGGACGTTCTTCTGCGGACGGTGTACCCCGGGTACAACACCTTGAACGGTTATAGCCACCTGGGGCACACGAACTATCACGCCCTGAACTCGTTCTTACAGCAGCGGCTCGCGAACGGTCTGGTGTTCGGCGTGGCCTATACGTACTCGAGAGCGATGGGCACGACCTCCTTCAACCCCGTGGTGCCAAACAACGAAGCGTGGAACTACGGGCGTCTGGGCTTTGACCGGCGTCATAACCTCGGGTTCAACTGGTCTTACGAAATCCCCGGCCTGGGAAAGAAACTGAATTCGAAGTTCCTGGGCGCCATTGTGGACCACTGGACTCTGTCGGGGATCTACGGCATTTTTCAGAGCGGCGGACCCTTCAACCCCGGCGGGCCCAATGTCCTCGGGACGGCGCCGGATTACACCGGAACTCCGGACGTAGGCGCGCGCGTCAACGTGGTGGGGAATCCGATGGCAAATGTGCCGGCCGGCCTGTACTTCAATCCTGCGGCCTTCGCTCCTCCGGCTCTCGGCAGCACCATCACCAAGCCGGTTCTCGGCAACCTGGGAGGCGGCTCGGGAGTCATGTCCCTGCCGGCGGTCACAAACGTGGACGCGACCATGTCGAAGTTCATTCCGCTATGGGGCGAACGGCGCGGCATAAGACTTCAGTGTCAAGCCTACAACGTGTTCAACCATACCGAATACAACAGTGTGGGCACGGGTCTTCAGTGGGATGCCAATGGCAACCAGACGAGTCTCTCGGCTGGCGTGTTTAACGGCACGTTGCCAGCCCGCGTGATGGCGTTTTCGGCCCGGATCGAGTTCTAACTCCACTGGACCGGACCTTCGCCGGAGGGTCCGGTCCTCTCGAATCGTGTGGGCGATGTGCGCCGTCGCCACGGTGGCTTGTGCCTGGGCACGAGACGAATGCGGGCCCTCATCCGCGCCGGGAGTTATGATGGCGATTTTCCAGAGGAAGATTTTCCAGTGAGAAAAGGAGTGTTCATATGCTGCACCGATCGAAGGCAGTGGTAATCATAACGGCCGGACTAATCGCGCTTTGGCTTGCGGCTTCGGCGCAAGGGCAGGGCGGGGCGATGCCCGGGGGACCCGGGCAAGGCGGCCGCGGCGGAGCGGCTGCGGTTACCGGGCCGTGGTCGGACAAGAGCCTGTCACCGGACCAACGAGCGGATTTGTTGATCGAAAAAATGACGCTGGACGAAAAGATCCAGCTTCTGCACGGCAGCGGGGGCGGCCGCGGAGCCGCGCCCGCGGCCCCGGCCACCAGCCGCTCGAATGGCGGCGCCGGATGGGTGCCGGGAATCGAACGGCTCGGTATTCCGGATATCAACATGGCCGATTCGGCGGTGGGCGTGACTCGCGGCGCGGCGGAGAGCCGGTATTCCACACTGCTGCCATCCTCGTTGGGAGCGGCGGCCAGTTGGAACCCGGATCTGGCTCTGTTGTACGGCCAGGTGATCGGGAGAGAACTGCGCGATCAAGGCTACAACATGTCGATCGGCGGGGGCGTGAACATCACGCGCGAGCCGCGCAACGGGCGCAATTTCGAGTATGCCGGCGAGGATCCGATTCTGGCCGGGACTACCGTGGGCACCTTGATGAAGGGCGTGCAGTCGCAGCAGATCATGGGCGATCTCAAGCATTATGCGCTGAACGACCAGGAGACCGGCCGCAACATCGGCAACGCCATCCTCGATAAGCGCTCCATGCGGGAAAGCGATCTGCTGGCGTTCCAGATTGCGTACAGGATTTCGGACGCGTCGGGCTTCATGTGCGGATATAACAAGGTGAACGGCGACTGGGATTGCGAAAACGACTACCTGCTGAACCAGGTTTTGAAGAAAGACTTCGGGTTCAAGGGCTGGGTGATGTCGGACTGGGGCGGGACGCACACCACGACCAAAGCCATCATGGCCGGACTGGACCAGGAGCAGCCCGGGAGCGGGTTCTTTGGCGATGCGCTGAAGAAGGCAGTGGAGAGCGGCGAAGTTCCCCTGGCGCGCGTCAACGATGCGGTGCACCGGATTCTGCGCAGCCTGTTTGCGGTGGGCGTGTGGGACAATCCGCCTAATCCCCGCCAGGTAGTGGACGTTTTCAAAGGCTTGGAAGACGCGCAGAAGATCGCCGAAGAGAGCATCGTGTTGCTGAAGAACGCCGGGAACCAGTTGCCGTTGAGCGCGGCGGCGGTGAAGTCGATCGCGGTGATCGGATCGCATGCCGACGTAGGCGTGCCTTCGGGTGGCGGATCGGCGCAGGTGAATCCGCCGGGCGGCAACGCGGTACCGCCGCCGCCGGCGCAACCGGGCCAGCAGGCGGGCCGGGGCGGCGGCTTTGGCGGTGGAGGCCGGGGCGGCGCGCAATACTTCCCCTCGTCGCCGTTGAAGTACGTCCGGGCGAAGGCGCCGGGCGCCAAGGTGGAGTACAACGACGGCGGCGACCCGGCCGCGGCGGCGGCGCTGGCGAAGGCATCGCAAGTGGCCATCGTGTTCGTCAACCAGCCGATGAGTGAAGGGCGGGATGCGGCAACCTTGACGCTGCCGGACAAGCAGGACGACCTGGTGAGCGCGGTGGCCGCGGCCAATCCGCACACCATCGTGGTAGTGGAGACCGGCGGCCCGGTGGGGATGCCATGGGCGGATAAGGTAACCGGCATTCTGGAAGCGTGGTTCCCGGGGATCAGTGGCGGTCAGGCGATCGCCAACATTTTGTTTGGCGATGTGAACCCGTCGGCCAAGCTCCCGGTGACGTTTGCCAAGAGCGAGAACGATGTGCCGCATCCGCAGATACCGGGGCTGAACCTGGCGCCGCAGCCCGGCGCGGGCCGCGGCGGGGCCAGTGCTCCGCCGGCTGGGGCTGCCGCTGCCGCTGCTGCCACGCCTCCTGCCGGCGCCCCGGCGGCGGGCGCTCAGGGAGGCCGCGGCGGTGGTGGTGGCAGAGGTGCGATGCCGCCGTTCGACGTGCCTTACACCGAGAAGCTGGAAGTCGGCTACAAGTGGTTCGATGCCGAGAACAAGGAGCCACTGTTCGCGTTTGGCCACGGGCTGTCCTACACCACGTATGCGTACTCCGGCCTGAAGGCCACGGCTGCGGGCCACAACGTAACTGTGTCCTTCAGCGTGAAGAATGCGGGCAAGCGCGCCGGGAAGGAAATCGCGGAAGTGTATGCGACGCTTCCGGCGAGCACGGGCGAACCACCCAGGCGACTGATCGGCTGGCAGAAGGTGGAGCTGGCCGCGGGCGAAAGCAAGACCGTCAACCTCATGATCGACCCGCTATACCTTTCCATCTACAACGAGGGCAAGGACGGCTTTGAGCTGGTGGGCGGCGACTACAAAATCTGGGCGGGAGGTTCGTCCAGGAGCCTGCCGTTGTCGCAGACCGTGCCAATCGGCAACTGAGCGGCAGCCGCGCGGACGGTTGGCACGGCCGGAGCAGAAACAGACCCCGTATTTTTGTCAGCCTTGCAGGATGAAGTTCATAAAGGTCAACATGAAATCAACGAAATGGAGATTCTTGTCAGGTCCGGCAGCTTTGGGCGTTTGTGCGACCGCGCTTCTGTGCCAATCAGCTGGCACGCCCCCTCCTGTCGTGACGGGAAACGCCAAAGTGGACCGCCTGCTCAGCGAGATGACACTGGAAGAGAAGATGAATCTGCTGCACGGTGGGACGGAAGCGTCGCCCAGCGGCGTCGGGCAAGCCGGCACCTGGCCTGGCTTGCCACGGCTAAACATCCCATCCCTGAGGCTTGCGGATGGGCCGCCGGGAATATCCGTGCAGATCTGGTCCACCGGGATGACTGCCACGATGGGCTTGGCAGCGACCTGGAGCCGTGAGGATGCAAAGAGGAATGGCGTGGTAATTGGCCGGGACGCCAAGTCGCTGGGGCAGGACGTAGTTCTCGAGCCATTCATCAATATGGTGCGCGATTTCGAATTCGGACGCGCCTACAACACCTTCGGCGAGGACCCGTTTCTGACCGGGCAGATCGCCGCCGCACAGATTCAGGGCACGCAGAACGAGGGCATCATGTCGCAGGCCAAGCATTTCGTTGGCTACGACGGCGCCAACGACGTCTACATCGACCCACAAACGCTGCGGGAAATCTACATGGCGCCATTTGTGGACGCGGCTAACGCGGGTGTTTCCTCGATCATGTGTTCATATAACAAAATCAACGGCCTGCAGGCTTGCGATAACAACGAGATTCAGAACATCATTTTCCGTGGCGAGGCGGGCTTCCGGGGCTTCAACACGTCGGATTGGGGCGCCACACACGGGACCCTGAACATCGCCAACGGCCTCGACATGGAGATGCCCAGCGGCGCCTTCACCGCCGCCGTGCCCGCTGCGGGTGGCGGCCGGAGAGGTGGAGACGCGGGGAACAATCCGGCCGCAGCACCCAACGGTGCGCAAGGTGCGAGCGCAGTTCCCGGCGCCGGTGGCGCACCAACTCCCGGACCCGGAGGAGCCGCGGCGGCAAATCCCGGCGGAATGGCCGGCGGCAGGGGCGGCGGCATGCCCGAGGAACAAGGGCCCGGCGGGCGCGGAGGCCGCGGCGGTGGACGCGGACGCGGGGGAGATCCACCCGCATATGGCATGCTCAAGGCCGTGCAGGACGGACTGATCCGGGAAGCGCAGATTAATCTCGCCTTAGGCAGAGTATTGGCGCAGATGGACAAGTTTGGCTTGCTGGACAAGGCGCCCAAGCACAACATCACCGACATCGACTACGCATACAACGCTCCCATCGTGCAGAAGACCGCGGAGGATGCGGCGACCTTGCTAAAGAATCAGGACAATGTTCTGCCGCTCGGGGCGGCTGAACTCGATTCAACGGCATTCATCGGGCCTACCGGCGGCATCCTTGTATCCATCGGGATTTCCGGGGAAAAGGCGATGGGTCTCCCAGACCACCAGGCTGGACCGGTTCCATCGATTGAGAAGATCACCGGCAGAAAGGTCAAGTATGCCGTCGCCAATGATTTCGACGGGACGCCCATTCCGGCGCCGGCGTACACGAGTCTGGAACGCACCGATACGGCCAACAGCCGGACGCAGAAAGATTCAGAGCTGAACTTCACGGCGACGAACGGCAAAGCGCTGCCGCCGGGAACCTCGTACACCTGGAAGGGCGCGCTGAACGTTCCGAGCGACGGCACGTACTCGCTGGCGCTTCATACCCGCGGGACCACCGGCCAGGTTGAGTTGGACGGCAATAGGGTGTTAGGCGGCGGTGGTGGCCGTGGAGCCGGCGGGCAAGGCGGACCGCCTCTCGCCTCCCAGCCCGGCCTGAAAGGGCAGCATCCCGTTACTGGCAATATCGTGCCGACCGCCGACCATCTCAACAACCAGCGTGCGAGAGTTGTACTCAAGGCCGGCTCACACCAATTCACCGTTACTACCACGGGCGAGCAAAACGGCTTCCCGGTCCAGGTACGATTGGCGTGGGTTACGCCCGAACAAGAGAAGACGAATCGGGAAGAGGCCATCACGCTAGCGCGACAAGCCAAGAAGGCCGTCGTGTTTGCCTGGGCCCGCCAGTCCCCGTCTCCGTTTGTCTTGCCGGGCGACCAGGATCAGCTCATATCAGACATCGTATCGGTGAATCCGAATACGATCGTGGTCTTGAACACCACCTTGCCGGTGGCGATGCCGTGGCTTGACAAAGTGAAAGCCGTTCTAGAGATGTGGTATCCAGGCGATGCAGGCGGACCGGCAACCGCCAACGTCCTGCTCGGCAAAGCAAACCCGGCCGGCCGTCTGCCGATCACCTGGCCGCAGGAACTGAAGCAGATGGTGGCACAGGATCCCGAACACCATCCGGAACGCACCAACGGTGGGATCGACGGCAAGACCACGTATTCCGAAGGTATCTTCATGGGGTACCGCTGGTTCGATCAGCAGAATCTGAAACCGCTGTTCCCCTTTGGGCACGGTTTGTCCTACACCACGTTCCAATACTCCAGCGCTAAGGTTGTCCGAACAAAAGACGGCGGACTCGATGTGAGCTTCACCGTCAAGAACAACGGTCGAGTGGCTGGGGACGAAGTGGCCCAAGTCTACCTCGGGGCACCCGACAAGCCGCCGGCCGGCGCACAGTTTGCCGTCCGTTCATTAGTGCAATTTGAACGCGTCGCCATTGAACCCGGTCAAACGAAGAACCTGACTTTGCACGTCGAGCCACGCCGTCTACAATTCTGGTCAACCGCGAAGCAGCGGTGGGAAACCGCCGTGGGCGCGCGAAAAGTGGAGATCGGAGGGTCTTCGCGCGACGTGCGCTTGCAGGCGGAGACCATCATTGCCCCGTAAATTCCACGACGCTCAAGAGATAATCCGATGGCTACCCAGCGCCGGTTGCCAACCGGCGCGCCGGATACCATCCTGCCCCACAAGATTCTGCACTCACCGCCGAACCGAATCCGCCAGGCGGTCGACTTCCGATCCCGCCAGCAGGAACGCCCCAACTCCGTACACGTAACTGGAAGTCCGCTTGAACTGGCCCGGAGCCGCGCCCACCGGTTGGATCGAACCCAGGCGTCCGTCCGAATACACGTGCGCGAGCAAACCCGCCCACGCCTTCTTCACCACCGGCTTGTATACCTTACGATCGAGGATGCGCTGGTTCACGCCCCAGGCAAGCGCATAGGTCAAAAACGCCGAACCGGACACTTCGGGCAGCGCGTACGCCTGCGGGTCAAACAGGCCCGACCGCCATAGACCGTCGTCGCCCTGCAGTTTGGTCACGGCAGCAGCCATTTCGCGGAATTGCGTGACGTATTTGGATCGCGTTCGATAGTTGTTGGGCATGTAATCTAGCACACGCGCCATCCCACCCATCACCCAGCCGTTTCCCCGCAGCCAGAAGACCTTGCGCCCATTGGCTTCCCGCTTGTCGAAGTAGCTGGAGTCGCGAAAATAGAGATGCTCCCGCGGATCGTAGAGCAGCGCGGAAGTGGTCCACCATTGGCGATCCAGATAATCCAGGTATTCCACTTTTCCCGTCGCCTTGTAGAGGCGCGCCAATGCCGGCGGCGCCATGAACAACGCATCGCACCACCACCAGATCGGCTTCGCGGGGTCGTCCTTCAGCGTCATCTGGTGGGCAAATCTGTCGATCAGGGGCTGAAGGATCTGTGGGTCCCGGCGCTTCAGATACAACTCGAGGTAGGTCTGACCGACGGCCACGTCATCGGCGTGCTCCGGGCGCTTCCCGAGTTGCCACTGTAGCCGCGCGCCCATCTCCCACATGGCCTGTTCATACTTTGGCTCGCCAAGAGTTGCCGACGCGGCCATGAATCCGTCATAGAGGGCGGCCTGGGTCCAGTCGTTATTGAAGTACGGACGCACACGCTCCAGTTGCCAGTCGGCAACCTTGCGCATCGCAGCCCGTATGGCTTCGTGAGTCAAATCCGGGCGCAGGTCCGTGGCCAGGCTCAGTTCGACATCTGGTGAGTCCCCGACGCCACGATCCCTCTCCGCCTGGGTCAGGCCTTGAGCCAAGGCGTTGCCGGCTAGCAGGATTGTACCCGCCAGGCTGATCATTCCTGTGCGCCATGGACGAGGCGGCGAAACGGAGTGAGGATGGAAATGGCGGAACATATTGGTGCCAGCTCTCCCGCCCCGAATCCATCCGGTGGCGGTACCTTCCCAGTGTGACAACGTCGATGCCACGGATCAACAAACTTCGCGCCGATTCTCAAAGAATTGTGGAATGGGCAGCCGAAACGCAAGTGGAGCTGCAAAGAACCTCGAGGTTCCTTGCAGCTCCAAAAGGCCAACAAACGCTTCACAAGGGAGCGAAGGCCTTACTTCGCCTTCACCTCTAGAACGCTAATAGAGTACGGAGGGAATGTGCGCGTGAAGTTCGCGCTCAATCCGTCCACCTTCGTTGTGACCGGCACGATTCGGACTGGGTCTGTAATCGAATTCGTGTCAGTGGGGCCGCTCCCGCTCATGGTGACGGCCTGTCCGCTGGGCTCGACGGCCGTGACTCCGCTCAATGTGATATGCACGGATTGCGGCGTGGCGGCCCGGTTTACGACTTTCACGTAAATCGTTCCCGTCTTGCTGTCGCGCGTAGCATCGAAGAACATCAAGGGCACCTGGATGGGCATGGGCGGTTGTTGCGGTCCCGCTGGCCCCCTGCCTCCGCGTCCGGCCCCACCTTGCGGCGGCTGGCCTTGCGGCGGAGGCCCTTGAGTTGGTGGCGCTTGCGGCGCTCCACCTCTGCCGGCCGCCGCTTGTTGCGGAGGAGGAACGAAGCCACCCCGCCCGGCTGGCGGCTGCCATTCCTTGGTTGGGACGCCCGACGCCGTCATCGGAACAACATCGTCGCCGTGATACAGGCTGAACATCTTCTGCGCGTAATACGACGGCGAGCCGTAGCTGGTCAGCGTGTCGTAGCCGATCAGGTCCGTGACCCACTGCATGCCGCCCTTGTTTACGTTGACGAAAAGAGGCGCATAGGAGGCCATCACGATGAGGTCTGAGTTCCGCTCCATGCCCGTCATCCAGGCCGCATCGCCCAGGGCAGCGCCCAGGGTCGGAGTCGGGTCGCCCACGCGCGTGGCCCACTCGCCGACGAAAACCCGTTGTCCGGTCCGGCGGCGCGTGTCGTAATCGTTGGCGTGGAATTCCATCTCTTCTTCCGAGCGCCGGTAGTAATGTTCGTCGATCACATCCGCGGCGCGGGTCGTCACCTCGGTGGTGGCGATGAGCTTGAGCTGAGGATATTTCGCCTTGATGGCATCGAAGAATTGTGCGAACCGGGTCTCGTAACTACCCACCTGCCGGTCGGCATTATCCTCGTTCCCGATCTCGACATATTCGAGCGGGAACGGCGCCGGGTGTCCGTCTTTGGCGCGTTGCGCGCCCCAGGTGGTGCTGGCATCGCCCGTCACGTATTCGATTTCATCGAGTGCTTCCTTTACGAAAGGCTGCAGTTCGGGAAATGATGTGAATCGCGCCCCGTTCCGTAGCGAGTAACCGGCATAAACTCCGAGCACGGGCTGCATGTGCAGGTCTTCGCACCACTCCAGGAATTCCAGCAACCCCATGCCGTCGGACGACCAGTATCTCCAGGCATCGTCCATGTGCCCCGGCCGCTGCGAGATATCGCCGATGGTCTTTTTCCAATCGAAGCGCGTGCCCACCGTGTTCCCTTCCAGGTAATTGCCGCCCGGAAAACGGAGGAAGGCCGGCTTCATGTCGGCAAGGAGTTGCATGATGTCTTTCCGGTTGCCGGTGGGCCGGTTGTTAAAGGTTGGCGGAAAGAGCGAAACCATGTTGAACCAGACCGTGCCGGCGGTACCGGCCGAAATGACCAGGCGGGTGTCCGCGGACGGCCCGGCTTTTCCCGTAGTCAAGGTCACTTCGTACTTCTTCCAATCCTGGGTGACGTGCGCCACTTGCGCGCTGGCGTGGGCCGTCGTGCCATCGTTGCTCACAATCGCGACAGTGAGTGGCCCGGCAAACCCGGTGCCGGCCTTGGCGTAAAACGAGGCGTGATAGGACGTATTCGGTCTCGCCGGAATGCCCCAAAACCCATCGTTGGCGACGCCCACGCGCTGATCTCCGGAAGCCTGCGTCACGGTCAGCTTCAGGCTTGCAGGGATGGCTTCATTGAAAGGCTGGCTGGTGTCGAGGGACATCAATCCGGTGCCGCCATGCTCTTGTACCAGTTGCCAATGTACGGCGTCTTTGGCATCTTCCTTGAAGTTGCGATTGCGAACCAGTTCCGCGTAAAGTCCGCCATCATAGGAATAATTGATCTCCTCCGTCATCAACCCGTAGAGCAGCGGGCTGACGTGCGAGGCGACCTGGTCCGCTTTGATTTGGATTTCGACGGCGTTTGCGGGCTGGGCGTGTGAAACGGTTGACGCGACGAGCAAAACGCATAGGGCCGCGAGCGGAAGCACTCGCGGAATTCCGGCCTTAGTGAGCATACCTTCAGATCTCCATAGCTTTAACGCGAAAGCATTTCGGCACACGACGGTGGCGAGTTGGCAGCCTCCTCGAACTAACGCAGTGCATTGCGGCGACCAGGCACGGCTATGGTACAGCTTTCAGACCACTCATGCAAGCGCTTTCAGGATCGAAAGAATCCTCGCGGATCGCTCGTTAGGCCGCACGGGTATGGCGCCGCACATTTGCACATGAGCGATACTAACGGAGTGCGGGCCAGTCGATCGCCAACCTTTGGGCTCTTGACCGGCATGGCCGTGACTCTCTCGGCCGTGATCGTGTATTCCGTATACACTATCGACCAGTTACGGGGATTGCGGCAGCTTCAGGCGCAGACCATCGACCGCAACCGCACAGACTCGTTGCTGCTGCTGCGCATCCAAAACGACCTGAACTCCGTCGCGCTGAGCATACGGGACATGCTCGACGCCATCGAGCCATATCCGTTGAGCGCATGGCAGGGCCAGTTAAGACGCATTCGGGCGGATCTGGAAGACGCCATGAAACGTGAGGAGGCATCGTCACCGGCCTCTCGGACGGCCGCCCAGCGCGGGTACCTGTCCAGTTCCATGACACAATTCTGGGACGCCCTGGATCGCATCTTCGATTTGGCGCGGAGGGGCGGCGAGAAAGAAGCGCGGGCTCAAATCCGCCTCTCGCTTCAGGCTCGCCAGGCCGCCTTGAGTTCGACCGTGGCCCGGCTGCTGGTTCAGAACAATGAGATCGACCAGCAGGCCTCCGCGCAGACCCAGCAGATCTATTCCCGAGTCCAGCGGAACGTCTATCTGTTTCTGACCGCCGTGCTTCTACTGGTCGTGACCACCAGCCTTTACCTGGTGCACTACAATAGGCGGATGTTCCAGCAGGTGGCGGCACTCTCGGAGCGCCGCAGCGAACTCGCGCAGCAATTGATCTCCATTCAGGAAAATACGTTTCGGTATATTTCGCGCGAGCTTCATGACGAGTTCGGGCAGATCCTCACGGCCATGGGCGCCATGTTGCAAAGGGTCGACCGGCGAGCGTCCGCGGCCGAGATCCCATTTCGCGACGACTTGCGGGAAGTCCAGGAAATCGTGCAGTCTGCCCTGGACAAGGTCCGGACCCTTTCCCAGGCGCTGCATCCGGTGATTCTGGAAGAAGCCGGTTTGGAGGCAGCGTTGAAGACCCATCTTCCCGTTTTCGAAAAACAGACGGGGATCGAAATCCGCTACGAGGCGCTGGGTACGTCCGCGCCGGTTGATCAGCGGATCGCCATTCACCTGTTCCGGGTCTTGCAGGAGGCGCTGAACAATGTGGCGCGGCACTCGAAATCGACTCACGCCGCGGTTCGCCTGCGATACCAGCCCGATGCGATCGTGCTCGAAGTGGAAGATCATGGCGTGGGTTTCGGAAACGCCGGAAAGTCCCACGGCATGGGCCTGGTCTCCATGCGGGAGCGGGCCGATCTGGTGCATGGCCGGCTCGAGCTTCTGGACAGGGACGGAGGCGGCGCACTGGTTCGGTTCACGGTGCCGCTGGCGTCGGAGGAGGCGCGTGCCGAAGCCTAGCCCCAATACGGCCGAGTGGGGCGGCCAATTC
>PMTR01000117.1:653-16288 GCA_003167255.1 Bryobacterales bacterium | reverse complement strand
GAGGCATGACAGGCCACAAAAAGGCGATGGCCTGTCCCACGAGGAGCAACGAAATCTTCGCAGCGTTCGAAGGAATTGAGTAGGTGTAATACTTACGCCAGCCCGGTGAGACGGCGTCTTAGCAGGTCCAGCGCCATTTGCGTGGTGAAGACGCGGATGCGCTGGCGGTCGCCAAGGAATTGGCGGTTCACGACTAGTGTGCCGGCGGCGCCGGCAATGGCTACGTAGACCAAGCCGACGGGTTTCTGTCCGGTGCCGCCAGCGGGGCCGGCGATGCCAGTGACGGCTATGGCGTAGGTGGAAGCGGTGCGGGCGCGCGCGCCAACAGCCATGGCTTCGGCGGTCTCCGGGCTGACGGCACCGAATTCCTGGAGCGTTTCGGGGCTCACGCCGAGCAGGGCGGTTTTTAGTGAGTCCGAATACGTGATGAAGCCGCCGAGGAAGTAATCCGAACTGCCGGGCGTGGAGGTGAAACGCGCGCCGAGCATACCGCCGGTACAGCTTTCGGCCACGGCAACGGTGGCCTGCTGCTGGCGCAGAAGATTGCCGACCACCACTTCGAGCGGGTCGCCCGTGCGCGAGTAGAGGCGGTCACCGAGCAGCGCTTCGATGGGAACGGTCACTTCAGCCAACAGGGCTTCGGCTTCGGCAACCGTGGAGCAGCGGGCGCGCAAGTGGACTTGCAAATCGCCATTGGCGGCCAGGATGGTGGTGACTGGATTCTGGTATTTCTTGTACACCGGGGAGATGAGCGCGTCGAGATCCGATTCGGGCATTCCAGTGACGCGCAGGAATGCGGTGCGGATCGCCTGGCGCGGAACCAGTTGGGCCAGGCGCGGCAGGCATTCGCGCTCGAACATGGATTTCAACTCGTGAGGCGGGCCGGGCAGCAGGATAGCGACGGAACCGGACGCCTCGATCCACTGGCCGGGAGCCGTGCCGCGGTCGTTGAGCAAGACGCCGGCGCCTTCCAAGACGAAGGCCTGACGCTTGTTGACCTCGGACATTTTTCGTTTGGTGCGGGCGAAGCGTTGCTCGAGAGCGGCGGAGATAGCCGGATCGAAAATCAACTGGCGGCCGAGCGCCTGGGCAACAGCTTCGCGCGTGACGTCGTCTTCGGTAGGGCCGAGGCCACCTGAGAGAATGACGATGGCCGACCGGCCTAAGGCGCGATGGACGGCATCAGCCAGGCGATCGCGTTGGTCGCCGATGACGCACTTGAAGACCACTTCGACGCCGAGATTGTTCAATTCGCCGGTGAGGTAGAGGGAGTTTGTGTCGACTCGCCCGGCGGTCAACATTTCCGAGCCGACCGCGATGATTTCGGCGTCCAGCGGAGCGTTCGCCAGAGCTTTCATCAGACGAGCGGCCGGCCCTTGATCCCGACGTCCACCTTATGGAGCGCGTTGGTAGTGGCGACGATCATGGAGCGCGAAGGCGTGAAGGCTAAGCCCACGATACCGGGGCCGGAGAGGAAAAGCTCGGCGTGGCGATCGGGATGGATGCGGACCACGCCTTTGCGGCCGGCAAGAGAAGCGGCGACGTACAGACGGCCCTCGTCGTCGAAGGCCATGCCTTGCGGGCGGCCGAGGCCGCGGTAGAAAACGTCCACCTCGCCGTTGCCGGAGATGCGGTAGACGCAATCGTAGCTCGAAGTGGTGGGGCCGGTAACGTAGAGGTAGCCGTCGGGGCCGAAGGCCAGGTGGTAGGCCGCCATGGATTGCTCCAGGGTGGCGAAGACGAAGATCTGGCGGTCGGGACTGATCTTGAAGATGGTTCCGGCGCGGTCGCCGACGTAGAGGTTCTGCTGGCCGTCGAAGGCCATGCCGGTGGCGACCCCCATGCCTTCCACGAATACGGACATGTTGCCAGTGGGCGTGACCTGGTAGACCATGCCGTCGTAGCGGCTGCTGACGTAAAGCATGCCGGCGGCGTCAAAGGCGAGGCCAGTCGGATTCATCAGTTCGTTGACGAACGGCTTAGTGTTGAGGTTGAGATCGATTTTATAGACAGCCACGGCCACCTTCTGGCCGCGCGACCCGCTGAAGGTGGAGTAGATATTGCCGAAGGAATCGACGGCCGGGTTGGAGACCGGATGGAGGCTTTCGGCGATCAGAACGCCGATATCGCAGGCCCAGGATTCACTGGAATGCGCGCCGTTTTCGATGACGAGGCCGCCGGCGAAGGCGCCTTCCGGCACTCGGGCGATGACGAAGGAATCGGAACCGATCACTACCGTGGCTCCCACATCGCCGATGGTGACGCGCGGCCGCTGGGCTTGGGCAAAGCCTTTGCCGCGGATCTGCAATTCGCCGCCCGCAATGGCCGCAGCCGGGCTGACCTGAGCGATAAGGGGACGGGCTTCGGGTTTCCGCAATGGCATCCTCAATCTCAATATAGGGCAAACCGGGGACAGCTATCCNNAGCTATCCAATTCCAAAGGCGGGAACTGGTAGCAGTCCCCGTTTTGCGCAATCTCAATATAGATTAAAGCGTGCGGCTGCCCATAACACAAGCGCCGCGTAAACGCCGGCCATCACGTCGTCGAGGTTGATGCCCCATCCACCGGGCAGAGATTCCAGTTGGCGCACCGGCGGCGGCTTCCAGATATCGAAGAGGCGGAACAGCGCGAAGGCCGCCAGAAAGCTCTTCCAGTTGAGGGAAGCCGCGCCGGCCAGGGCGATCCACTGGCCGATGACTTCATCCACGACGACGAATTGCGGGTCTTTGAGGCCGGTGGCGCGGGCGGTTGCGCCGGCGGCCCACACGGCCGGCAGGAAGAGAATGGCGGCGAGCAAGAGGAAGTGAAGGGGTGTGAAGGCCAGGTAATGGTGGAGAGCGATGGCGATGACCAAGGCAGCCAGCGACCCGGCCGTGCCGGGAGCCTTGGGGCTGTAGCCGCAGCCGAAGAAGGTAGACAGGAGGGTGGCGGGGGTCACTTAGGTCGACTCCGAAAGTGGGACAGGCCTCCTGGCCTGTCTGCCGCGGGGGGCAGATCGGAAGGACAGGCCAGGAGGCCTGTCCTACTTGAGCGGCGGGAGTTGGCAGGCGAAAGCGCCTGCCCCACAACGCATGGCGCCAAGCGTCGACACGAGTGTCGACGCGGCACGCACGAGTGCGTGCGCCACGAGGAGCTAGTCATCTTCGGGCTCCGGATGTTCCGGCTCCAGGGGCTCGGCGGGGATCGCATATTTCCCGGTCGCCCAGTTGGCCAGGTCGATCACGCGGCAGCGCTCGCTACAGAACGGAAAGCCGGCGTCGCCGAAATCGACATCTTTTTTGCAGATGGGACAATTCATATGCCGATCTGGACGAGCTGCGGCAGCATCCGCGGAGCGGGCTCGGTTGCGGGAAGCAGCGTCCCGACCACATCGTAATCGTGCGCTTCGGTGATCCGAAGGAGGCGGATTTCTCCGGCCCGCGGTTCATCGCCTTCGAAATCGTTGATCAGTGTCACCCCGTCGATCTCGGGGGCCTGTGTGGGCATGCGGCCCTGCCACAGCAGGTCGGTCTCCTCCGACGGACCTTCGACGAGCACGGGTACTTGGGCGCCCACCAGCGCGCGGTTGCGGCCGCGGGAGATCTTGCGCTGGATGGCCATCAGCCGGCGGCGGCGATTGTGGATGGAGCGGCCGTCCACCTTGGCATCCAGGGCGTAGCTCGAGCTCGTATCTTCATCGGAATAGGCGAAGACGCCCAGGTTGTCGAACCTGGCGGCCTCGACGAACTGGCAGAGCTCGTCGAAATCTTCGGCCGTCTCACCGGGGAAGCCCACGATCATGCTGGTGCGGATGGCGACGCCGGGGATGGTGCGGCGGATGCGTTCGAGGAGTTTCAGAAAGAGAGTGCCGGAGGAGCCGCGCTTCATGCGCTTGAGAATGCGGGCGCTGGAGTGCTGCAGCGGCATATCGATGTACTTGGTGAGGGCTCGGTGCGCGGCGATGGTATCGAGCAGGCGCTGGGTCACCTTATTGGGATAGGCGTAGAGAAAGCGGATCCATTTTTGGTGCGGCGTTTCAATTTCGGCCAGGCGCGCCAGCAGTTGCGGCAGGCCGCCGGAGAGCCCGAGATCTTCGCCATAGCAGGTGGTGTCCTGCCCGATGAGGTTGATCTCGCGCACGCCTTGCTGGAACAGGCGGGTGGCCTCGGAGACCACCGATTCGAAGCGGCGGCTGCGGAAATTGCCGCGGTACTGCGGGATCACGCAGAAGGTGCAGGGGTGGTCGCAGCCTTCGGCGATTTTGAGGTAGGCGAAATGCGAGGGTGTGGCCAGCACGCGCGGCGTGAGGTGGGAATAGAGATATGGCTCGGAAGGGCCAGTGGGGGCTTCCAGGTCTTCGCAGATCGCCACGATGCTTTCGAGCTCATTGGTGCCGATGAGGGCATCGACCTCGGGCATGTCGCGGCGGATATCGCCGCGGTAGCGCTCCACCAGGCAGCCGGCGACGACCAACTTGCGGGCACGGCCAACCTTCTTGTATTCGGCCATTTCGAGGATGGTGTCGATCGATTCCTTCTTGGCGGGGTCGATGAAACTGCAGGTGTTGACCACCAGGACGTCGGCCTGGTCGGGCTGATGCGTCAACTGGTGGCCTCGGGCGACCAGTTGGCCCATCATGACTTCGCTGTCGACGAGATTCTTGGGGCAACCCAGACTGATAAAACCGACTTTCACGGATGAAACCGACTTTCGGAGCGTACGTCCAGTTAGAATGGTGTGGTGCTTTCAGGATAACATCGCTGGCTTCGCGGTCCGGGGCGCTCTTGACGTTTGCGCCTGCAACGCGTTATCTTCGGGCCAAGCCTTCTCGCGAGTTTCTTCGGGAAAATGAATAGACTATTTCTTCCAGGCCTGATCCTTTTTGCCTCAGCGGCCCTGGCCCAAAGCCACCAATGGACGCCCAGCGAGGCCAATGAATGGTACGCGCGCCAGCCTTGGCTGGTGGGCAGCAATTACATTCAGAGCAACACGGTGAACCAGTTCGAGATGTGGCAACAGCAGTATTTCGACGCGGACCGCGTCGATATGGAATTCAAGTGGGCCGAAGACCTGGGGATGAATACGATGCGCGTCTTCCTCCACGACCTGCTATGGAAGAGCGATTCGGGTGGTCTGAAGCGGCGCATGGACAAGCTGCTCAGACTGGCCGACGAACACAAGATGCGGGTGATCTTCGTGTTGTTCGATTCGTCCGGAAATCCGTTTCCCGAAGCCGGAGCGCAGCGGAACCCAAAGCCGGGCGTGCGCGATTCCTTATGGGCGCAGAGCCCCGGAGCCAGGGGCCTGACCGACGAGAAGCAGACGGAGCGCCTGCTCTCTTATGTCAAGGAAGTCATCGCCGCGTTTTCGATCGATAAGCGCATTCTGGCATGGGACCTGTGGAACGAGCCGGACAATCTGAATCCGGGAACGTTCGGGGCGTCCGAGCCGGTCAATAAGAACGAAAAGGTGCTGGCGCTGCTGCCGAAGCTTTTCGATTATGCCCGCGCCGCCTTGCCGACGCAGCCGATCACCAGCGGCGTGTGGAAGGGCGACTGGTCGAGTGCCGACAAGCTGGGCGCGGCGGAGAAGATCCAGATCGAGCGATCGGACATCATCTCCTTCCAGAACTACCAGGGGCCGCAGGAATTCGAGAAGCGCGTCAAGTGGTTGCAGGCGTACGGGCGGCCCGTGCTTTGCACCGGCTTCATGGCGCGTAGCGAGGGAAGCACCATCGAGGCGATTCTCCCCATCGCGCAGAAATATAGTGTTGCGGCGCTGACGGCGAGTCTGGTTTCGGGGAAAAGGCAGTTGTTCCTGCCGTGGGATTCCTGGCAGACGCCCTACATCGACCGGCAGCCGGCCGTGTGGTTCCAGGACATTTTCCGCAGCAACGGCACACCCTACCGGCAGGAAGAAGTAGATTTCATGCGGGAGGCAATCCGCAATAGCCCGAAGCCCGCGGTCAGCAAGAAAAAGTAGGGTGGGCACCACCGCCGAGCGTCGACACGAGTGTCGACGCGGCACGCAAGAGTGCGTGCGCCACATCGATACAATAGCGTATTTACCAAATGGTGGCCTATTTGAACATTTCGGCGGGACAGCCCAGGGTTCGGACGGCGCTTGCGATGACGGCGTCGGCCTGAGCCTTGTGGCCGGGTTGGCGGTATCTCTCCACCAGGTGTTGCGACGCTCCACACAGGTGGTCATGCACCAGCGGGCAGCCCAGGTTCAGGCTCACGGAGCCGCCGGCGGAGGTCAGGGCGCAACTCATGGGAGCGGTCTCGCGATAAAACTGCACGATGCGGGAAGCCAACTGCGTCTGTGTGGGATCTACTGCCAGGCCCTCCATTAACGCTTTCACAGCCTTCTCAGGGTCTCCCAGGGCGCGCCATGTGGCGTAGATTTCTTCGAAGAACTCGGGCTGCACGCGAATTGTGAGGCCGTACTGAAGCGCTTCCAGCGCCTGCTGCGGTTCCTGCATCCGCTGGTAGAGCCGGCCTAGTCCGAGATACAACTGCGGCCATCCGAAATCGGCGATGGGCTTGCCATCCGCCAGGTTCCGCTGCTTCATGGCGCGGTTCCAGGCCTCGTCGATTCGCTTTCCACGCAAGAAGATCTCGAGCGATTTTCGATACCAGGGGTTGCTGTGAGGATCGTATCCCGGCTTGGATGCGTCGCTTTGTGCGAGCATGTCTCCTTTGAGGCGATAGAAGAATCCGGCGCTGGCCCAAGCCGAGGTTGGGTTCAGATGGTCGGGGAGCGGCCCGAGAATCGCGAGGGCGTGTTCCCACTGGGTTTGGGCGATCTCGAATCCAGTTCCGTTTGGCAAAGACATGGTGGCCAGCGCCAGGTCCGCGTGCGTCTTGTAACTCCCGGGACAAGCCTTCACGGAACTGGCCCAGAGGCTCTGTTCGTCGTGCCAATCGGAGTTGCGCGCGAAGGTTCGGGCGGCCAGTGCCAGCGAGAGCACGCCCAGCATGGCCGGAGCCGCCGTGCGCATGGCAGGCCATCGCCTGCAGGCTTCGACCACCAACCATACGAGACAACCGGCAAATCCGATGGAAGGCAGGTATAGGAACCGCTCCGCCATGATGGTGCCGATCAGAATGACCAGGTTGGCTGTGGGCGACAGCGAGACAAAAAAGAAAGCGATGAAAAAAAAGACCGGCTTGGCGCGGCGCCAGGCCACTACCGCGGCAGCGGCGGCGGCGATACACATGGCCAGGGCGAAGAGCGTTTTCGCATCTTCCAGGCTGTCGAAGCGCCACCGGAAGAGAGGCACCTGGTTGTAGGAATAGTCGGCCGAGAGATGCGCGGGCCAAACCAGCAGCCACAAGTATCTGCCGATCACTTTGACGGCGGTGAAGCGGGCGGTCCAGAAGCCGGCGCCCACCAGCGGGTTATCGCCGAAGGAAGTCACCAGAGAAGG
Source organism: Bryobacterales bacterium (assembly GCA_003167255.1). Lineage (GTDB taxonomy): Bacteria > Acidobacteriota > Terriglobia > Bryobacterales > Bryobacteraceae > PALSA-129. Next base: position 8,876 of record PMTR01000117.1, on the reverse strand, counting down.
CAGGTTTGCCAGGACATGGCTGCGCATTTGCAAATAGACGAGAACCGGCAGGCTCAGGGCCGCATAGCCGGGAAGTCGCGAGCGCCAGGTGGCGGCCCGTCCAAAGGCCAGGCCGTAGATCGGCACCAGAGCCAGCACAACGATGGCGCTCTCCTTGGAGAAGATCCCGACAGCGCTGGACGCCGCCGCTGCCACCAGCCACGCAGCCTGGCGCCATCCGGTTGCCACCACGCTGCGCGTGTAGCAAACGAGCCCCGCCAGCACGCCGAAGGATGCCAGCAGATCGGCGCGGCCCACCACGTTGGTGACGGATTCGGTGAGGAGCGGATGAAGAGCCCAGAGCGCCGCCATGGCGAACGCCGGCCAAGGAGCTTCGAAGATGAGCAGGCCCACCAGGTACACGAGCGCGATGTTGACGAGGTGCAAAAGGAGGTTGATCCAGTGGTAACCGGCGGGGTGGGGGCCATTGCCGAGCACGGCGTAGTTCCACTGGTAGGACAAGGTGGTGAGCGGGCGAAAGAGGCCGCCCGCCAAGGTGGGATACCAATAGTCCTGGGTCCAGATCAGGTGGCGGTTTTCGGGTGTGACGGCCCGGATGCGCGTGTCTTGCAGGATCACGCGGTTGGAATCGAAAGTCAGAGCCGCGGTGAAAGAATTGGAGTAGGCCAAAAGCGCCATGGTCCACAGGGCCGCCAGCGGGAGCGCACGACGCATGTAAGGCCGCAGGCGGGCGGAGGATTGCGGAGGCTGGGTCTCGGCCGGAGGCGGGATATTGCGCGATGAATCGGGATGGCGGTTTCTTCTGGATGGTCGAGCCACTGTTCAACCATGATAGCCCGCGGGGTTTGGGAGGCTGGGACGCCAGTGATCTAACTACTAGTGCTTTGACCACTAGAAGTTGTTCCGTCGGCCGGCAACGCTCTCTTACGTTCGCGGCTCTGATACGAGTCGTGCGCGTCAGGAAGCGGTATTCCGATGGGCTAAAATCTCACGGTCATGGGACTAGCGGGCGCGGTCTCACATTCGCGGTCTGGGTGCTCTTCTGGTGGGGTAGCGGCTAAACGCAAGCCGCGCTCCCGAGCCGGGCGTGGCAGCGGTGTAAGTCACCTCCTGGCCTTGAGTCGCCGCAAGAGCCCGGAGAGACGAATCGGAAAGGCGCGCCGATTCATCATCCGGAATGAAGCTGTTGGCGACGGGATCGTACAGGTATCCCATGATGCGGCCATTCTGCACGACGTGGGCCACCAGGTCGCACTCCGTCACAACGCCATTCAGAGCTTTTGAGGTGAACGGAGCGGAGGCGCGCCGGATCAGCAGATCGATGCGCGGGCCCACGGCGCCGGCATTGTCGCTGGTCAAGGTAACTTGCTGGCCGACAATGGGCGCGAGATCGGTGTCGAACGCGAGTAAGTACTGCTCCACCGCGTGCCGCGTCCCATCCGGATTGTTTTGCGGGAAGCCCGAGTTGGCGGCCGGATTGAATACAGATGCGCTCAAGAAACGAAACAAAGTATCCGTTGAGCCATCGTTGGTGAAACCAAAGCCGCGGATTTGATTGCCGGCCGGGCCGCTGTCCGGTGCGCCGAAGAAGCTCACCGCCGCAGCGCCGAACATACCGACCTTGTCGTACAGGTTGCGCAAATGCGGAATCTTCACGGTCTGGGACAGGCCTTCAAAACTCTGGTTGCCGCCGGCACCAAAAAAACCGTTGGAGGGGTCCAACACGTGGCACCCGCTACAGGTGAAGGACGACTGCCCCACCAGCGCGTCCAGGAGCTGCGAGTTGACGCCATCGGAGGGACGCGAGCCGGAAAAAAAGGCTTGTCCGCTCTGCTGCGCGGCGGTCAGGGAGTTGTCGAGATTGCGCACGGGGTTGGGCGGCGGCATCACCTGCAACTGGAAGTTGGCGAATGTCTGCATCTCGTCCGGCGAGGGCTGGTCCACGCTGCCGACCAAGCTCTGGAACGCGACGATGAAGTTGTTGAAGGAGACGCCCGAATCGAACGCAGAAGTGCCAAACGGCCCCGTGGAACGGTCTCCGCGCCAATGCATGGCCCCGGAGTTCCGCAGCCCGCGCAACGTCTGCGTGGTCATCGGCCCTTTCATCGGATGGAAGTCGGCGGTCTGGTTGCTGCCGTTGAGCGGCGCGGGAAGGCCGGTCGCGCCTGCCGCCAGGAGAAGCGAAAACAGGCCGTTCAAATTGATGGGTATGGGACTTTTGGTGACCGCGTTATCGGGATTACCCAGATCCCAGGCAAGGTCGTCCTTGTCTCCGAAAATGTGGCAACTGGCACAAGATGCTTCGCCATTGCCGGAGAATCGCGTCGCGTCGTACAACATCGGCCGGCCTTGAACTACGGAACGCGGTTCGGGGTTGGGCAGCGGCAGCCGAACGACCTCCCGATTCGAGCTCAGGTCGATCACTTTCACGGCATCGTCGAAGCGCGTCATGGCATACAGCAGGCCGCGCGCCTCATCCAATGCCAATCCGCTCACGCCACCTCCGCTCACCGTGATGTAGTTGGCGCTGGCCGCCACCGGCTCGAACGTGTCGTTTTCGAGTCCGGCGGTATCGAACACGCCGATCTTGCTGGAACCGAACGCGGCCACGTAGAGCGTCTTGCCGTCGTGGGTCACCGCCATATCGAGCGGCATGGACAAGCTGTGGCTCCCGGCCGTGGGATCGAAACCGGGCGAGCCTGCCAGTTTGGTGTAATCGATGTGCTTGTTCAGATGGCGGGGCGCCACCGTCGAGCCGGAGATGACCGTAATGCGCGCTTCGGCCAGGTGGCCCTGCACGGTGTGGCCGGCATAGGTTCCCGGACCTTCGAAGCGGACATTGTTGATGGCGTCGGTGCCCGAAACATACAACGTACCGCTGACGGGATTGGTAGCCATGTTGAACAGAGTGGTGCCGACGTGCGCGAACGAAGCGGTCTCGGTGAGGCTGTTGGCGTCCACCGCGAACACGTCCGTATCCGGCAACTGAAAGCGCACGGAATTATCCCAGACGCGGTGCAACTCATCTTCCCAGTGGCCGGTGCTGTTGTTGTGTTTCACGATCAGACCAACCTCCGGCGCCGGCTCATTCTGAGAATCGGTTGCGGGACCCGGATTGCCGCCCGGACTCACCGTGCCATCGGCGAGCGTGCACGGCCGAGTGGGCTGAAATCCCGTGCAAATCCGGCCCTGAGACACGGTGGTGGTCTGATTGCCGGTCTTGAAGCCGGCCACGTAAACCGTGTCGTTGTCCGGGCTGACGGCCAGGGCTCGCGGGGTATCCGTGAAGAAGCTCATGATCCGCACCGGCGTTCCGCCCAGCGTGGCTCCCAGGTTGGCCGGGTCAAATACCCACACGTCCGCGCGTGGAATGCCGGGCGTGGTCATTTGCGGATCGCCGGCGCCCGGCACGCCCGCAATGGAAGGATCGCTGCGCTGCTGCCCGCGATGGGCGGTCGTGATGAAAGCGCGCGACGCGGTGCCGGCGAAGACGATATCGCGCGGTTCATCGCCCACCAGCAGCGTACGAACCACGTGCGGCGTGCCCGTCAGGCTGACGATGCTCACGCTATCCGACAGCAGGTTCGCGACCCAGACTTCCGCATTGTTCCGGGCCGCAACGGCCACCGGTTCGAGGCCCACGGGAACGCGAAACTCGAACGTGGGGACTCCCGACGTAAGGTCAAAGACTTCCAGCGTGCCATTCGGTGTGTTGACGGCGAACAGCATCTTCCCATCCGGCGAAGTGGCGATCGGCCGGACGTGTCCGCTTTCAAATTCGACGAACGCCGGTCCCGTCGAAGCCGAAGCCGCCGCGACGGCGCTGGAATGGAAGAGGCTTCCGCCGAACCACGCCAGGATGCCGATGGCCCCGAGAGCGAAGAACCAGCGTAGCGGGTGTTGGTCAGCAATTTGGCGCATGGAGATTCCGAGTCTTCCCAGTATAGAGGCACGGCTTCGGAGATGCGCGGCCAGGCTATTCGGGACCAGATGTTCCGAACGGGGTGATACGCGCCCGACAGGCTTGCAACCGGGCTGGTCGTGTGGCAACCAGGCTTGGTGACTGCCGGTTTTGCGGGAAGAGGGAGAGACCGCCGCGTGGGGTCTCGGCTTTCAGGATCGTCTGGTCAGGACGGTGATCCAAAAGGGGCCCTCGGCGCATTGAAAGGCAAGCCGTTCCCGGACCTCGGCTCCGCAGACCCGCAGGCTGTAGTCGCTGCCATCCACTATGGAGGGCATGGAAAGCCGGATACCCGGCGTCAACACACACTTCAGGTTGCCGCCGATCATGTTGGCCAGTTCGCCGAGCACGTCGCGCACGACGTCGTCCACGGTGCCGGGCGGATCCATGGAGAGGAAACGGCCTGCGAAGCGGCAAGCCTGGCGCCGGCCGCACTCGAGCAGCACCGCTCCGTTCCAATCGCCCGCCAGATGGAGAGCGGATGTCAACCGATCGCCGCTGGGGAACCATGGCGTCTCAGATTCGGTCACTTCCAGACTCATCATGGTCTCGAATACGGACTTCACGATTTGCGCCAGTGCGCCGGTCAGTGTCTCTGTGCTGAATTCGGTGGGCATCAATTTCCTCTCAGCGGGCGGCGTAGACGGTCGCGTTTCCCACGGTCTGCCTTTCAAACCACTCCTCGACGCCGAACGCCGTCTCAGCGCCGCCCAACAGCAGCCAGCCGCCTCGAAACAGCGTGCCGTGGAGTTCCTTCAGGATCTCTTTCCTGGTCCCGGCGTCGAAGTAGATCATGACATTGCGGCAGAACACCAGGTCGAAAGGTCCGAGGGCGCGCATGCTCTTGCGCAGGTCAATGGTCTCAAAATGGGCCATCCGGCGCACCGGCTCGCTCAACTGCCAGTCCATGCATGAACGCCGGAAATATTTCACCAGGAGGGCGGCCGGCAAACCCCGGTTCACCTCAATCTGCTGGTACTTGCCGGACCGGGCGCGTTCTAAGACCTGCGAGGAAAAGTCGGTGCCCAGGATTTGAATGTTCCAGTCACTCAACGCGTCTTCCAAGAGAAGCATGGCCAAGCTGTAGGCTTCTTGCCCGGTGGACGCCGCAGCCGACCAGAACCGCAATTTCCTGGTGTCCCGCCGGCCTTCCTTCAGCCGGGGCAACAGGACAGTTCGAATGGCCTCATAATGGGCGGGATCGCGGAAGAAGTAGGTTTCGTTGGTGGTCATGGCTTCGACCACCCGGCGGCCGACCTCTGTCTCGCGAGTGGCCTGGATGAGCGCGCACAAGTCGTTGATCGAGCCGAGGCCGAGTTGCCTGACGATGGGCGTGAGGCGGTTTTCGAACAGGTAATGCTTGTCGTCTTCAAGCACGATGCCCGCTTGGGAATAGACATGCTGCTGAAGGAACCGGTAGTTTTCCGAGTGGATCTCCGCAATTGGCGTTTGGCTAGGCATCCAGTTTCCCTTACGTTCGGCCGGCCATGCGCAGGATCTCCGGCACGACTTGATCGAGGGGCAGCACGCGGTCGGCGAGGCCCGCATTCACCACGGCGCCAGGCATCCCCCAGACGACACTCGAAGCCTCATCCTGCGCCAGGACGCTGGCGCCTTGTGCCTTGAGAATCTCCGTGCCGCGCAACCCATCCTGCCCCATGCCGGTCAGGATGGCGGCGATGACTGCGCCGCCATAGACCTCGCCGATGGAAGTAAACAGCGCGTCGACGGCGGGGCGGCAGGAGTTCTGCGGCGGCGACTGATCCAGAAAGACGCGCACTCCGCCGCCGTTTGAGGCAACCTTCAGATGAAAGTCTCCGGGCGCAATCAGGATCTTGCCCGCTTCCACCGGGTTGCCCTGGCCGGCTTCTTCGACTGGCAGCCGGCAGGCGGAGTGAAGACGCTCGGCGAGCAACCGGGTGAAGAGAGGCGGCATGTGCTGCACCACCAGGACCGGCAATGGGAACCCGGCCGGCAACTCCGGCAGGATGGCGCCCAGCGCGGTCGGACCTCCGGTGGAGACTCCGATCACCACCACTTTGGGCCGCACCTTGGTACTCCGCCAGACTGGCGTTCCCTGCCAGGCCGGCTGGGCCGCCGGCACGCACGCCGGTTCCGGCCGGGCCGCCGCGCGGCTTTGCGCCGGCATGTGGAAGAACTGTTTGATCTTGGGGACCAGCTCTTCCCGCAGGCGCACCATCGAGCGATCGAGCGACCCTTCGTTGGAAGCTTTGGCGACGTAGTCGTCGGCCCCGAGGGTCAGTGCCTCCAGAGTCACGGCCGCGCCGCGCTCGGTGAGCGTGCTAAACATGATGACCCGAAGTTGGGGATACTCGCGCCGGACGCGCCGCAGCGTTTCCAGGCCGTCCATCTCGGGCATCTCGATATCCAAGGTGAGGACGTCGGGATTGAACTGCGGGATCCGTTGCAGTGCGATCGCGCCGTTCGATGCCGTCCCCACCACCTCAAGCGCGGGATTCTGCTCGAGGGCATGAGTGACCAGGCGCCGGATGACGACGGAGTCGTCCACCACCAGCACGCGAATCCGCTCTCCGGGTTGGAGCAATCGCTTGTTCACCGCAGCCATGCCTGCTCCCTCCTCAAGGATGGATCCCCACAAGCTGGAGCTTCTCCACGAGGATCTCTTTTGTGAATGGCTTCATGACGTATTCGTTGGCGCCCGCTTCCAGGGCCGCCGCCATCTGGTCCAGTTCGGTCTCGGTGGTGACCATGATCACCACCAGGCGAGAAAGTTCCGGGTTCTGGCGCAACTGTTTGAGCAGATCCAGCCCATTGATCTCGGGCATGTTCCAGTCCGCGAGGACCAGCGCCACCGCAGTTTTCTCGGCTTCGATCACCTCCAGGGCTTCTCGTCCGTTGGCTGCCTCGCGAACCTCATACCCGAGTTCCTTCAAGGTCTTTGCGAGGATCATCCGAACTGCCCTGGAATCGTCCACGACTAGTGCTTTGGCCATCATTTCACCTGTATTCGTTGAGAGAGCGGAGGGACGCGGCCTGGCGGATGAATGCTGGCAGCCTTACCGCGCCCCTATCCGTCGATCCGGTCAGAACGTAAACTTCGAGGTGACCGTCTGGAGCCGGGCCGCCATCTGGCTCAACTCTTGCGACGCCTTCTGAGTGTCGTTGGCGCCCTGTGTGGTGTTCTTCGCCGCCACGGCCACGCCGCCGATGTTCTTAGCGATGTCGGCGACCCCCTTGGCTGCTTCGGTCACGCTGCGGCCGATCTCATTGGTGGTCACCGTCTGTTCTTCCACCGCCGAGGCGATGCTGTTGGAGATGTCGTTGATCTGGTTGATAATGGTGCTGATCTCCTCGATCGCCTTGACGGAGCCCTTGGTATCGCCCTGGATCGCCTCGATCTTCTGACCGATCTCCTCGGTGGCCTTGGCGGTCTGCTTGGCGAGCTCCTTGACTTCGTTCGCCACCACCGCGAATCCCTTACCCGCCTCGCCGGCGCGCGCGGCTTCAATGGTGGCATTGAGGGCCAGCAGGTTGGTTTGCTGCGCGATCGAGGTAATCACCTTGATCACGTTGCCGATCTCCTGGCTGGACTCGCCCAGCTTCTTCACGGTCTCGTTGGTGGAATGCGCCACGCTGACGGCATTCTTGGCCACCCGAGCCGATTCGTTGGCGTTCTTGGAAATCTCGCGGATGGAGGCCTGCATCTGCTCGGAGGCTGAAGCGACCGAGCCGACATTCTTCGAGACCTGCTCACTGGCCGCCGACACTACGTTGGCCTGCGTGGCGGTCTCCTCGGCGTTGCCCGCCATCTGCTGGCTGACCGCCGTCAGTTCCTCGGAGGAAGAGGCCAGCGTCGCCGCGTTTTGCGCCGTAACCTTAAGTGGCTCGACGATGGCCTGAAGCGTCTGGTTCATGCCCTCGACGATGGTGCGGTAAGCGCCCTGGTGTTTGCCGCCGTCGGCACGCGTGCCCACCCGGCCGTCCGCAGCCGCTTTGGCGAGTGTGGTGGCGTCGGCAACCAGCGCGTTGATGCTATTCTTCAACAGCATCAGCCACTCGTGAATCTGATCCTTATCGGAAGCCTTGGCCATCGATGCCGTCAAGTCGCCGTTGGCGATCTTGGTTACATAGGCAATCAGATCGCTCAGCCAATCATGCACGCCATTGATGGCCTGTTTCATCTTCTCGTGGTCGCCCTTGCAGGCAATCTCGACTTTCTCTCGCAGGTTGCCGCCACGGACCAGGCCCAGAATGCGATTGCCTTCGCCGATGGGCAGCAG
>PMTR01000117.1:0-625 GCA_003167255.1 Bryobacterales bacterium | reverse complement strand
TCATCTTCTCGTGATCGCCCTTGTAGGTCTGCGCGATCAGCTCGTCGATCTTGCCCGCGCTGACCTGCGCCAGAATGCGATTACCTTCGCCGATGGGTAGCAGGATGGCATCCAGCATCTCGTTGACGCCCTCGACGATCTTGCGGAAGTCGCCCTGGTGCTTGGTGGCATCGCCGCGGGTGGCCAGTTTCCCCTCACCCGCCGCCTTCACCAGCGACGCCGCCTCGGCCACCAGCGCCCGGATGTTGTCGATGCAGTTGTTGAGGTTGTTCTTGATCTCGTTGAAATCGCCGTTGTAGCTGTCGGTGATCTTGGGCGGGATGTCGCCCTTGGAGATGCGGTCCACGTACTCAGCGGACACGTTCAACGGCTTGATGACGTTGTCCAGCGTCAGGTTGAAGCCCTCGATGACCTTGTGGAAGTCGCCCTGGTGCTTGGACGCGTCGGCGCGGGTGGCCAGTTTGCCTTCCAGCGCCGCCTGGGTCAGTGCCACGCCGTCGGCCACCACCCGGCTGATGGCGTCGATGCAGGTGTTGAGGTTGTTCTTGATCTCGTTGAAATCGCCGTTGTAGGTGTCGGTGATCTTGGGCGGGATGTCGCCCTTCGAGATGCGGTCCACGTACTC
>PMTR01000093.1 GCA_003167255.1 Bryobacterales bacterium | reverse complement strand
CCATTGAAGAAATACAGCAGGCCACTGTCCCGCTTGTTTTCATTGTTGGGAACGAAGCGTTTCACGCCCCACTTGTATTCCACGCGAATCCGGCAGTTGGAGAACTCGCGCTCGCTGGAAAGATAACCGAATTCCTGGCGCTCATCGCTCTCCGGGATATCCAGGATGTGGACCATCCCGTTTTCCCACTTGAATACGTGCTTGGGGTCGGAGTTCTTCCCGGTGGACGGCAGGTATGTGTACCACCCATCGAAGTTCTTGCCGTTGAACAGGGACACCCAGCCGCCGGTATCGGAGGCCTGCTGCGCCGGCAAAACGGTGGCGCCGAGAACGACGCATAACGTGGTCGTAAATCTCACAAGGACAGATGTACTCACAAGGACAGATGTTATGTTAGGTCATGCTCGGTTTCGTGTCATTGCACAGGGGTGTATCGGCATCTATGCGAATGTCATAGTCGCGGGTATGCTGCTGAAAGGTTGATTGCCGGACCGGCCATCGGTACCATGAATGGGTCTTTCGACTATGGCGACGAGGCGCAGCGCGAAGCGGTGGCACAGAATTCTGGGGCTGGCTACTCTCGTGCTCGCGCCGGCGCTCTCGACCCCAGCCGCCTTCCGGGAGCCCAACACTCGATTCGGCGTCGATTTCTGGAGAGAAGCTGAAGGGTTCGCACAGTCGCGGGTCCGCGCCATTGTGCAAACGCGCGACGGCTACATTTGGCTCGGCACCGACGGCGGCCTGGTCCGATTCAACGGCGAGGCATTCACTGCGTTCACCGTCCAGAGCGGTGCTTTGAAAGACAACGAAGTTTGGTCGCTGCAGGAAGACGACGAAGGAGGCCTGTGGATCGGCACGTATGGCGGCGGTCTCACCCTCCTGAAGAACGGTCGCTTCCAGACCTTCACCGCGGCCAACGGGCTGCCCGACGACGTCATCCTGTCTCTGGCGAAGGATCGCGATGGCAACATCTGGGTGCTCACGCCACAAGGCCTGGTCAGCGGCGCCCGCGGCTCATTCCGCCGTGTCCTGGTCGGAAGCGGAATGCTAGAACCGCGTGCCACCGCGGTTTGCGCCTCGACGGCCGCCGTCATAGTGGGCACGCGATCGGGCATCTACCAAATCGCGGGCGGCGCTTGGGAACGTCAGCCGCCGTCCAGCGAAGGCGGCATGCCGGGAAATCTCTTGTGCGCGCACGACGGGTCGGTGTGGATTGGCTACAGCAACGGCTTGATTGAGCAGCGGAACGCTGGTGTTTCGCGGACCTTCGGGCACGCGCAACGGTTGGGCGGGCAGACCAGCCGCCTTTATGAGGATCCCCACGGCGGCATCTGGGCGGTGCAGGGCAAGGACATCACGCGGCTGCAGAACGGCCGGTTCGAGAAGGTCCTGGTGGAAGGCGGTACCACGCCGCTGGGCACCATATACGCGCTGTGCATGGATCGCGAGGGCGGCATCTGGCTCGGCCTGCAATCGAACGGTCTGGCGCGATTGAGAACCAGGCAGCTTTCGACCGTGTCGGTCGACGATGGTCTCCCCGACGAGCGTACCCGCGCCGTGTTCCAGGACAGCCGCGGCGACATCTGGATCGGAACGGCGGATGGATTGGCGCGATATCGCGAAGGGCGCTTCACCTCGTGGACCGATTGCGACGGCGCCCATCTCGGCGATGTACGCTCGATTGCAGAAGATAATTCCGGGAGCGTCTGGATCTCGGCGGGCCGGGGGTTGTTGTATTTCAAGTACGGCCGCTTGAAGCCCGTTCCCAATTGGCATGGCGAGTTCGAAATCGAAGTCATTTATAGAGATGCGCACGGCCATATGTGGATCGGCACCGACGGCGCGGGCGTGTTCGAGTATTCAGGCGGCGCCTTCCGCAATTACCGCACGGGCGACGGATTGGCCAGCAACCACGTGCGCGCGATACTGGGTGACCGCAATGGAACGCTGTGGTTTAGTACGTTCGGCGCCGGCCTGAGCCGATACTCGCACGGAGCGTTCAGCACAGTCGCAACGGCCGGCGGTCTGGCCGGCGATCGCGTGGTCGCCATGCACGAGGACGAGGAGGGCGCGCTCTGGTTCGCTACCCGCCGCGGGCTTTCGCGGCTCAAGGATGGTACGTTCTTCACCTGGACTTCCGAGTCCGGCCTGTTCACCGATTTCGCTTACTCCATCGTGGACGATGGCCGCGGTAACTTCTGGTTCAGTTCGGCGCAGGGGCTGTTCCGCGTCAGTAAGAAGGAACTGCGGGCCTTCGCCGCGGGCAAACTGAAACGAGTGGTCTCGGTGGCATACGGGGAACGGGACGGCATGAAATCGAGGGCCGGCAACCTCGGCAACCAGCCGGTGGCACTGGCAACTCGTTCGGGCCAACTGTTGTTCACCTCGATGAAGGGTCTGGTGGTGGTCGCGCCGGACCGCATCGTTCCCGAGTCTTTTATCCCTCCCATCTACATCGAAAGCGTCACGTTGAACAAGAAGGATCATCCGGTCGGCGGGTACGCGCAAGTGGACGCGGGCGCCGGGGAAGTGGAGATCCATTATGCAGCGCTGGCCTATTCGGCGCCGGAAAAAGTACGATTCCGTTACATTCTCGAAGGCTTCGATCAGGATTGGCGCGAGGTGGCGGGCCGGCGCTTCGCCTACTACGCGAACCTCAGCCCAGGCAGCTATCGCTTTCGCGTGGTGGCCGGCAAGGTAGATGGCGCCTGGAATGAGACCGGTGCCACGTTTTCCTTCTATCTCAAGCCGCCGTTCTACCGGACGTCTCTGTTTGCCGGCACGGTGGCGCTGTCCGTGTTGTGCCTGGCCGGGCTCTCCTACTGGCTGCACGTCCGCAGCTTGCGAGCCCGCTACTCCGCCGTACTGGCCGAACGCAATCGCATCTCGCGCGACATCCACGACACTCTTTCGCAAAACCTCGCGGGTATCGCTCTGCAACTGGACGCCGTCCACATGTACCTGCCGGATGTGCAAAGCGATCTGCGGGCGCGCCTCGACGAGGCCTGCAACCTTACGCGCTATAGTCTCGCGGAGGCCCGACGCGCCATCTCGGATCTGCGCTCGGAAGGCCTGGAATGCCCCGAACTGTCCGCCGCACTTCCGGAGATCGCCGCCCGCGTGACCTCGGCGATCGAGACACGCGTCCAGGTGATTGGCTCGCCCCGAAAACTGAATCCCGCCATGGAAAGAAATCTCCTCCGCATCGTTCAGGAGGCTCTGGCCAATGCCGTGAAGCACTCACACGCGCAGGCCGTGGATGTGGAACTGAGCTACGCACCCAACAGCGTGGCGTTGCGCGTGCGGGACGACGGCTGCGGGTTCGATCCGGAGAGCCTGAGCCCGGCCGGCAGCGGGCATTACGGCTTGATCGGTATGCGCGAGCGGGCTGAGCGAATCGGCGGCCACCTGACACTGCACAGCAAACCGGGCGAAGGAACCGAGCTGCTGGTGGAAGTCCCTATCTAAAGCCATGAGCCCATCGACTAACGAGACCCGTATTCGAACGATGATCGTAGAGGACCACTTCGTGGTCCGCGTCGGTCTGGCCGCGATCATCAACAGTCAACCAGACATGGTTAATGTGGCCGAGACCGGCAGCGGACGGCAGGCGGTGGAACTCTTCGAGAAGCACCAGCCGGATGTCACCTTGATGGACCTCCGCCTTCCGGGATTGAGCGGAATCGAAGCCATCACCGCCATCCTCGGCAAGTTTTCGCGCGCACGCATCATTGTGCTGTCGTCGTTCGGCGGGACCGAAAACGTGTTTCGCGCCTTTCAGGCAGGCGCCCGCTCGTATTTCCTGAAGGACGTGAAAGGCCGCGAACTGGTGGACGCCATCCGTGCGGTGCATGCCGGGCAGCGTCCGCTTCCGCAAGAGATCGCCTCGTGCCTGGCGGAGCGGATTCCCCGTCCCGAGCTCAGCCCGCGCGAGTTGGAAATACTCAAGCTGATTTCCAATGGAGAATCCAATAAAGAAATTGCAGGCCGCCTGGCAATCAGCGAGGGAACCGTTCGGGTGCATGCCAGCAATGTATTCTCGAAGTTGGGATGCAGCGACCGGGCTCAGGCCGTAGCGGTTGCCTTCCATCGCGGAATCATCAGCATAGAATGAAATTCGAAACGATTCGATATAAACTGAAATCGCATCACAAGAGCCGCCATCGGGCGAGACGGCCGGTTCGTTTTCTTCGCCCGTACCCGCGGTAATGGGCTGGATATCGCCGGAATCGGTTTCCACGAGGTAAATATGACTGCCGCTTCCCGGTGTCAGTTCAGTGGAAAGCAGGCAATGCCGGTTATCGCTACAGCGGCAGAATTTCCTCGCGGAGCGGGTCGAAATCAATCTTCCTCTTCTGCAAATAGGCGATATTGCCCAGGTGAGAAGCCTGCGCGGAGCGGTGTCCGATCAGCACGTCGCCATTCGGCAGCTTGCGGCTCCTCACGCACTCCAGGAAATTGGAGATGTGTTCGAAATCCAGCGTGCTGCTCTTGCCTCGCACTGTAACCGGCTGGGCGCCCCGTCCCGTGGGAGTCCAGGTGAACCCGTTGCGGTCGATGTCCAGACGCCCGTTGGTTCCGCAGAACTGCTGCGCCGCCCCGGTCGCTCCCGGCACCAGCGTGGCCTCGAAGGTGGCCGTCATTTCGCCTGGGTATTCCAGAAGGATATTGATGGTATCTGGCGCGGTCCGTCCGTCCTTGTACTGGTACACGCCGCCCGCCGCCACTGCCGCTTTCGGAATGTCCTGTCCCGTGAACATATGCACTACGTCGATCCAGTGTGTGAACAGATCGGTTACTTGCCCGCCGCCGAAATCCAGGTACGCGCGCCAATTGTAGTATTGCTGTGGGTCCCAGTCGCGCCATTTCAGCCGGCCCAGGAAGTGCGCCCAATCCAGATTGGCCGGTTTCTGCCGGAGAGAGTCCGGCGCCTTCCTCAGGTGGTACTGGTTGCCGTGCCACCACGTGCGCGCCATCGTGACCTTTCCGATCTTCCCGGTGTCGAAGTATTCTGCCTTCGCTTGCAGGTAGTGCGTGCCGGAGCGTTGCTGCATACCCACCTGGCAGATGCGGTTGTTCACTCGCGCTGCCTTCACCACCAGCGGGCCTTCCTCGGGCGTGAGCGAAAGCGGTTTCTCGCAGTATACGTCCTTGCCGGCGTTGAGCGCGTCGATGGCGATCGGCACGTGCCAGTGGTCCGGGGTGGCGATCAGTACAATATCGATATCTTTGTTGGCGAGGAGTTCACGATGGTCTGAGTACGTTTTGGCCTGCGGCGCCCGGCTTTTGGCGGGCTCCATCTTGTCGGACCAGATATCGCAAAGCGCTTCAACCTCCACATTCTCATCGAACAGGAAGTTGCCCATGTCACTACTGCCGCGATCGCCGAGGCCGATCACGCCAAGTCGCAGTTTCTCGTTCGCTCCCATGATCCGGGAATATGAGAGCGCGGTCGCTATCGTAGCACCGCGCAGGAAATCCCGTCGGTTCGTCTCGTCTTTCATATAGGCCCGATTATAGGCCCCTGCGCTGCCCTTCGCCAACGTGTTGCGGAGAAACTCGAAGCCGGAGCCGTGGAACTGATTGGTTCCTCCCTTTGTGACTACGTTGATGCGGCCGCCGCTGTAGTTGCCGTACTCAGCATCAAAATTGCCGGCGAGGATGCGGAACTTGGCGATAGCGTCGAGATTGGGAACGATCGCCGCGCCCATGGTGAAGCGCTCCACCACGTCGGTGTCGTTCACGGCAAATCCGTTGGCGTACTCACATTGTCCGTTGATCGAGATTGTTCCGGGAATTGGGGGCCTGGCCCCGGATTACCCCGAATTACCGGTGTTGCCCCCCTGCCATCCCACGTCAGCGCGCCCCGGAGCGTGACATTATCCAAATGTTGGCCGTATCCTCGACGAGTACCAGTCCCGATTCGGCCGCCGGCCGCCGACCAACCTCCTTGCTGCTGAAAGGACACGCGTCCGTGAAAATGTTGCACCGCGAAGGGCTCGCCCGCCAACCGGCGCGAGCTTGCCTCGATCCGCTGCCCCCACAGACAGTTTGTCCATCCCTCCTGGAGGTGAAGTACATCGTCTTCCCATCGGGCGACCAGTTGGCCCAGTCGTCCGCACCCGCCTCCGCGATCGTGATCCAGGCGCTTTCGGGAACCGGTTTCGGTCCGTCGGCGCCGCGGATGCCCTCCAGTCTTCGGATTCTACCGCTCTCTCCCAAGATGCGGCGGACGGTGTCAGGGTCGCGGTCGAGTTCCTTTCGGCCGGATGCAGAAGGTCGCGTTGGAATCGCCGGCATACGGAGAATCAAGGCCGAACTACAACAGCATGGCTTGTGGCCAACTGCACTCGTGATGCCTCCAGGGAAGCATGAGCGATCCGCCCGGACCATCGACAAGAATGATGACTCAGGCTGGCATCGCGCCGGATAGGACGTACCTCGGACAAGCGCGCGTATAGCCCAGTAGGAATCGGGAGTTGAAACGCTCCACAAAATCGGCCGGCGGCCCCGAAGTGGCTGATGGCCTCTGGCCGCTTGTTACCGCCAGGCGCCCAGGATAGCTCCCATCAAGACCAGCGCAGCCGTAATATAACCTCCATTCACAATCACGTAGGTCCAAGGGCGCCGCTCGAACAACGAAACTACGCCGATGCCCATCGCCACCCAGCCAAAGCCCGCAAGGAAACCAGCAGTCGCACCCCATGCCAGCGTGGTTCTCGCGTCATTCAGAAACACTGCCAGATTGAAGGCCATCACGAGACTCAGAACGAAACTGACCGCAAAGATCTTCCCGGTAGCAGCCGGAGGCTCATCGGCAGCAAAACGGTTTGCCTTCTTCCAGAGCGCACTGAACATAAGCGGCGAATACCATAGCCCTCCGACCAGGAAGCTTGACAGTGCTGCAGTCAGAATGGCCCAAGGATTCAGGTTTTGAAAAGTCATGGGTTCTCCTTCTTGCTTTCTTTACCACCCCATTCCTTAGCCCAATCAATCGGTCCGTTCACGAAGCGGCGGCGAAGCGTCTCGAGCAATTGTGCATTGCCTTGGGCGAGGTACTCATACGCCTTGTCCCATTCCTCGCCAGTCTTCCATCCAGTCTGCACTAGCCGCACGACGGTGAATTGCCCGTTCGCAGTGAACTGGAACCTGGCGGTGGTTCGTTCCGCCCGAACCGTGGGGAATTGCTCTGGGGCCATCGCCGTCAACGTCATTTCCTGCTCATGGACGAAGCTGAGGATGGTTCCGCCACCCGTCTTTCCACCGGGGTAATGCGCGGTCCACTCGCCGCCTCTTCGCAGATCCACGACGGCGCCTGGCGTCAGCCAGGTGGACAAACCGGCGCTTGTGGAAAATGCCTCCCAAACCGCGGCGCGGGATGCCGGAATCGTAACCTCGAAAATCAGGGCTCTCTCCGGTGACGCCTGCTTCACAACCTTGACCGGACTCTGGGCGAAAGCGATGCCGACTGCGGCCAGCAACCCAACCACTCTCATAATGGTCTCCTTGCGACACTTGGTTGATCATTCAAGTAAAACCCGATACGATAAAAAAGTCAACGTCTTTTTTAATGCCAAAGCCTACGGGGACGAGGGATCGCCTGATCGAGTCCGCACGCTATCTGTTCTGGGAGCGTGGATTCGCGGGCACCACCATGGCCGATCTCCTCAGTCATGCGGGGGTAAACTCAGGCAGTTTCTATCACTTCTTCGAAAGCAAGGAGGCGTTGCTGCGGGCGGTGTTGGAAACCTACCTAGTCGCTCTGAGGCCGATGGTAGTGGATCCGGCTTACGCACAGACCAAGGAGCCGGCGGCGCGCATCTTTGCCATCCTGGCCGGTTACCGGGAACGAATTCTCCAGACGCAATGCAAGTACGGCTGCCCGCTCGGCCGCTTGGCGCTAGAAATCGATCCCGAGAACCGTCCTGCACACGAATTGATCGCGAAGAACTTTCGGGGCTGGATTGGGGCAGTCCGCGAGTGCATCGAACAAATCAAGGATGGACTGCCCAAGGGAACTGATCCCGAGGCTCTCGCTACGTACGTTCTTGCGGTAATGGAAGGTGGGGTGATGCTCTCTAGATCCTACGCGTCCGTAGAACCCTTCGACCGGAGTGTCGCCCAGTTGCGCGAGCATTTTCGCCTGCTTTTCGCGTCTAGGGAGGCCCCGAAAAGGTAGGAATCCGTTTCCGCAGTGCTTGAAACTGAGCCGTGTCTAACCTTACTTAATCGAGATCCGCTGGGCATATCTACAGATCGGGTGTGATAGGGCCAAGCGGGCGACGGCGAACGCGTTACTAAACCTTTCGCGGCTGAATCGTGCCTCGGGCGTCTCCGCATCCTCCCGCGATGCGCACTGAGAGCAAAATACGTAGACGGCAGGTCGGCTTCGTCAAGACAGCGCCCGTGCGGTCGCGTCGAGTCTATGCCAGCCGGAGATAGCGTGAAACGGCCCGACTACATGAATTTGCCCGTAAACCAGACTAAGGACCGAAAAACAAATGGCTAAAAGACACTGCGCCGTTTGCGCGCAAGATAAGGATATGGAAGGTGCGTCGGGGTTGGGCTAGTCATGCACGGTCGAGATGTGTAGACACACCAGGCACAGAATCGACGCAGTTCACCCTCTCACCGCTCGCAGTCATAGTAGAAGCTGTCGGCGTCAGCTTGATTCTTCCCCTTGATTAGGTTCGAGACCAGCAGAGGATTTCGGAAGACACACCAGTCTCCAAACACGTCGAATTTGCGGCAGGATGTCACGATGTAGGCGCCACGCAGCGTGGAGAACGGTCTCTGCACCGTCTTTCCATACGCCTTCAAACGTTTCGCAAAATCGATGTCCTCTGCGCTAACCAGTCTTTCCTCGAAGCCTCCGATAAATTCAAAATCCCGCCGGTAGCACCAAAACATCCCACAAGAAATCTGGCAAACCCGAATCCAGACGTTGAAGATCCAAAGAGTTACCCGGATGCCCGGTGAGGACCGTTCCGGCCGAATTACCGTTCCCCCTCCCACCGTTGTGCCGGAAGACAGGGCCCGGTCAATCGCGACCAGTGCGCCCGGGCTCATCCCGCTGTCCGCGTCAATGGTCACCAACACCAAGCCCACAGCCGACCGTGCGCCGGCATTACGGATCCTTGCCAGGTTCTTTGCGTCCTCCCGAATCGTTCGCGCGCCAAAGGCGTGCGCGATCTCCTCGGTTCTGTCCGAACAACGGTTCAGGACGACGATTACTTCTACCTGTCCCGGATAAGGCGCGGCGGCAACTTGAATCGATTCCAGGCATCGACCGATCAAGCGTTCCTCATCTCGACCTGGGATAATCACGGAGAATTTGGGAGGGGGCATTTTCAGGTGTTAACGGCTTAGAGCCGATCTTTAAGCTGTTGACGCAGTGCGGCAGCACCGCGTTCAAGCTAATTTAGCGATCGGCCGGGGTCGGCAGAGCCTACGCAGCTGTACCGAAAGCTTACGACGAGGCCCAATGTGCTCTGTTACGCTCGCCTGCAAAGAATTATAGCTGCTATTGGCACCACTGCCTATCAGTTGCGTTCCAAGAATCAATGTCGATCCCGGTCCACCAACAGGCTGTTCTTTGAACCCGTTATAGCAGCCCGGTACGGGAAATTGAGTAGCAGTGGTAGTTATAGGGCCCGTGTCCTGTAGGATACCTGGGCAGGTATTTTCCGCATTTCTGCTAAGACCTCCTTGTGGCGTAGAGAGTGCGAGCAGGTGGTGCCCTTCCGTTCCCACATACGAAACGGACAGGACACCCTGGCTTCCAAACCTCTGGTCGAGCGTCAGGCTCTGCTGAATCGCTGAGGGATTTCTGGAGCCGACGAGCCAACGGGGAATCTGGATTCGCAGACGGGCGGCGATGTGCTCGATCTTCTGGAGGATCTGCGCCGCCAGGACGGCATTGCGCTGGTGGTCGTCACTCACGATCCTCGCGTTGCCGCGCGGGCCCACCGGGTGGTGCGCCTGCTGGACGGGCAGATCGTTTCGGAGGAGCGCAACGGGGGTGGCCAGTGAAGTTCCTCTCGCTGCCGGTCAAGAACCTGCGGAGCCACCGTGTTCGTTCTCTCTTGACTTACCTTTCTGTAAAATAATCCGAAGGAGGTCGACCATGCGCGCGTACCCGCAATCGCAGTGGCTTCGCGGCATAATGAACCAAGGAGGGCGCGGAACATGTTGAAATGGATATTGATTCTATCGGCGTCTGCGGCTCTGGTGTCCCACGGTAGGGCGGCAACCCAGGCGCAATGCAGCGAGTTGTTGCGGCGTGGGCTGGAGGACAAGAATCCTGAAACGAGGAAACAGGCGGTGGTCGCCTTGAGCCTGGCCGGTCAGAGCGGACCGTTGTTTGCGCGTCTGGAAGAGATGTTGCGAGACAAAGACGTCGAGGTGCGGCAAGCTGTCGTGGTGAGCCTGGCAGAGGTGAAGAATAAGAGCGCCACGGCGGCGCTGCACAAGGCGTTGGAGGACGAGGTCCCGGAGGTGAGTTTTACCGCAGCGAAGGCACTGTGGGCCCGGAACGACCCCGCCGGCAAGCAGGCGCTGCTGGCCATCCTCGCAGGGGAAAGCAAGACCTCATCGAGTTTCTTCTCCAAGCAGAAACGCGAAGCCTTGCGGATGATGCATACGCCGCGGACCACGTTCCTGTTTGCCGTGCGACAGGGGGCACGGTTCGCTCCGGTTCCGGGCTTGGGCGCAGGCATCGCGTCGATGCAGTCGATCCTTACGGACTCTGAAGTCCCCGGCCGCGCATCGGCGGCTTTGCTGCTCGGCAATGACAAGGACCCCGCCGTGCTGGACGCACTAAAGGACGCGCTCTCTGACAAGGATTGGTCGGTACGGGCTGCTGCCGTACATTCCCTGAGCCTGCGAAACGATCCGGCTTTGAAGAAAGAACTGGAACCGCTGCTGCAAGACGACAAGGAGGCCGTGCGCATGCGGGCCGCTGCGGGATACCTGCGGTTGTCCGCGATTCAGGCCGGGCTCGGGACTCGGAAAAGGCGCAGTTGAACGCGCCGTAGGGCTTGGCCTTCGACCAGGCCCGGCGTCACTTTCGGAAGTCCCATGATATTGGCCATTCCCGTGGGGAGGCGGCAATGCGCCGTCAACCGGAAGCGCGGAGGATCTACGCCGCTGCTATGCTGCTCCGCTGATCGTGCAATCGGCGAGCCGCGCGCGGCTGATTGCGCCGCCCGGCATGTCGGTCGAGAATTTGAGTTTCAGTCCCCTTCTCATCGGGGAGCCGCGCGCGGCAGATGGAGCCGGCATCCAAGACGTATAGCGTAACAACCAGGGAACAGCCACGTCGAGCGCCTGGCAGAGCCTGGCGCGGATCCGTCAGACGCGTCTGAACCCCGGGGATTATGTGTTGCTCAAGCGGGGCGAGAAGTGGGGAGAACAGTTGCAGATCAATGCATCGGGCAGCGACGGGGCGCCCATCACCTTCGGCGCCTACGGGACGGGAAATATGCCCGCGATCGACGGGACGAACTTAACGCTGGCCGCACAAACCGGCCTGGTGAACGCGAGTGCGCGCTCCTACCTGTGCTGGACGGCCTGGAGGTGCGCAACTCCCAGCGCGATGGCGTAGAGCCGTACATGGCGAACTTCCTGGCGATCCGGTGGCGATTCTGGGCGGGGCCAAGCAGAAGGTACAGATGTTAAGCGTCTAAGGCAGCTCAGCCTTCCTGACAAGCCGACAGAATGCTTTGTAGCCCGACCTATATCCCGCGCGCTCAGCAGGCAGTTCTCGAAGAAGCGGGCACGCTCAGCCAATTGGGATCGCAGATCAGACGAACAAGCCTCCGGCGTAGTCCGAATCCGATCAGTCCAATACCGGATAGCACCATGAGCCCATTCGATGGTTCAGGCACACCGTTGAGCTGAACATCATCGATGAAGGCGGTCCGATCCCCGTCTAGAGTATCAATTGCCCGAAACGCCAGTAGGCCAGTGGTAGCCGTTGCCGTAAACGAGGCCGTGAAGTATTCCGAGAAGCTCGTCGATGTTGGGAAGAAGTAGCCAATCAAGATGCTGTTCCAATAGACATCAAAGTCTTCCTCTCCTCCATAAGAGGGCGAACTGCCTACAGCATCAGGGCGTGACGAACACAGAAGCCCACGCGCGGCACTCGCGGCTCGGGAAATGTCGGAGCCTGTGGAGGGGCAGAGCACCCAAGATTTGGCTTGAAAGTGCTCAGCAATTCAAGCGGGCTCGTTGACCGGAGGCCAACTCTCTGCCGACTCATAGTCCGGGTGTCGAGGTTCGGAAGACGGTCTGCCGTATTCCAGGCGCCACTCCTCAATCCTGCCTAATAGGTAGTAGGCCGATCGAGCGCGGCGTGGATCGTGCTTTAGCAGTTCGAAAAGGCGGATCTTGATTTCACCCGCCTCTCTGGGAACTAGCGTGTAGGAATTGGAGCTGCCATGGGGACGCTTCTCCAGAAAGAGGTCTTCTAGTGCCCGTGCCAGTTCGTACGGAATGGGCCGTTCGGCGGTGTCGTCGATCAAATTCAGGCCGGCGATGAGGGCCTTCGGCGAACCGATACCGGCGATCACGTGGGCGAGGATCAGGCGTTGCGGCGGTAGTGTGGACTGTGAAGCGAGAACGAGAATTCTGTTTGACAGGTCTTCATCAGCCCGAGCGAGAATCGAAAGACGCGCCGCCAGGAAATCTCCGGCATATTCCGGAAGATTGAGCCCGAATAGCCCATTCGTCACCTCGGGGTCAGCGAAACTGAGCAAGAGCAGCTTGGCCCTGGGGTGGGGAGACGAGGTAACCGCCTCAAGCCATTCTCTGGCGACGTTCTGAAATCCACTCTCGCTCTGAAGCGCAAGTTCGCGAAGCAGGGAGAGACCATCGGGGTGTGGACACTGTCCGATGGCCGCAAGGAGACTGCGCTGAGAATACAGTGGCAGGCAGAACTCGGCAATCAGTTCACGCATTTTGGCAATGCCGAGCTCCGGCTTGTCGACAAAAGGCAGGACGCAAAGCAGGGGCACAAATATGTCGTTCGTGTTACTGAAGGGACCCCGGTTACGAAGGGGCGCGATTACCGCATCGACGATGCCAAAGACGCGGGTCGTGGGCAACCCCTGCCCGCTGAAAATGAGACCTTCCAGCAGCGCGAGACTCGGCCACCCATTGGTCCACATCGGAAGTTCGGCTCCCTCCAGAATAAGGTCGGCGGAGCGGTGCGGATCGATTCCGACAAGAACCTTCGCCAATTCCTTGAGCCTGTAGTGATGTAGTCTTCCTGGAGGACACGACCGCTGGAGCAGCGGAGGACCAGCGGAGGAGCGGCGAAATCCGGCGCCGAGGCTTGGTGTACAGAAAACATCAGTTTTTCGCACAACCGGACCCCCAGCAAGAGCAGTTCCCGACACCTTGGTTCCTCCGTTGGTCCTCCGCTGCTCCAACGGTCGCGCCCGCGGCATCGAATGCTGGAATCCTTCCGGCAGATGTTCCCCGAACACGTCTGTTCGGAACAGTGCCGGGAAGAATTCTCCAAGAAATAGGGGGTAGCCAGGACGGTCTCGGCGGCACGAGCCAGACACCCCGCCACGTCGCCCCGTGACTAGGCGCGAGCCGACCCGCACGCGCCACCCCAGAACTGACGTTTGCGTTTGCCTATCTAAACAACAGGAACTAATTCATGGCAGCTTTTGTTGTCTCGCCAGGCAGGGCGAGGTCGTAGCGATCCAAGTTCATCACTTTGTTCCACGCGGCCACAAAGTCTTTCACGAACTTCTCCTTCGATCCCGCGCAGCCATAGACCTCTGCGAAGGCACGGAGTTGCGAGTGCGAACCGAAGATCAGGTCGACGCGGGTTCCGGTCCACTTGACAGCGTTCGTCTTGCGATCACGGCCCTCGTAGACACCGTCTTTACCCTCGGCCGGCTGCCATCGCGTGCGCATATCCAGGAGGTTGACGAAGAAGTCGTTCGTCAAAACTCCGGGCGTCTCGGTCAAGACTCCGTGCTTGGACTCGTCCGCATTTGCGCCGAGCACGCGAAGTCCGCCCACCAGCACCGTCATTTCCGGGCCGGTCAGCCTCAGCAGGTGCGCGCGGTCCACCATGGCCTCCTCCGGCTGCATGAACTGTGTCCTACCGCTAGTGTAGTTGCGGAAGCCATCAGCCCGCGGCTCCAGAGGAGCGAAAGAGGCGACGTCGGTTTGTTCCTGAGAGGCGTCCATGCGTCCCGGCGTGAAGGGTACCTTCACCTCGACTCCGGCGTCATTCGCGGCCTTTTCGATTGCGGCGTCTCCTCCCAGGACGATCATGTCAGCAAGTGAGACCTTTTTGCCGAATTCCTTGCGGATGGTTTCGAGCTTATCAAGCACCTTTGCAAGCTGCTTGGGTTGATTAACCTCCCAATCCTTCTGGGGAGCAAGGCGGATGCGTGCGCCGTTCGCTCCGCCGCGCTTGTCGGAGCCTCGAAATGTCGATGCCGATGCCCAAGCGGTCGAAACGAGATCGGAGACCGAAAGGCCGGAGGCGAGGATCTTCGCCTTCAATGCAGCAGCGTCGTTTTCCTCGATCGGCGGATGGTCCACTGCGGGGATCGGGTCCTGCCAGATCAGAGTTTCCTTAGGCACCAGCGGGCCGAGATAGCGCGCGATCGGGCCCATGTCGCGGTGCGTGAGCTTGAACCAGGCGCGGGCGAATGCATCGGCGAACTGATCCGGGTTTTCGTAGAACCGCCGCGAGATCTTCTCATAGGCCGGGTCGAAGCGCAGCGACAGATCGGTCGTCAGCATAGTGGGCACGCGCTTCTTCGTCTTGTCGAACGGGTCCGGTATGGTTGCTTGTCCATTCTTGGCCTGCCACTGTTTCGCTCCCGCCGGGCTGGTTGTCAGCTCCCACTCGTTTTCGAATAGGTTCTTGAAGAACAGGTTGCTCCACTTCGTTGGCGTCTGCGACCAAGTGACTTCCGGACCGCCGGTGATGGCATCGGCTCCGATTCCTGTGCCAAACTTGCTTTTCCACCCGAGGCCCTGGTCTTGCAAGGCGCCGCTTTCCGGCTCCGGCCCCACCAGCGACGGGTCACCGGCACCGTGGGTCTTGCCAAAAGTGTGGCCGCCGGCGATCAGCGCGACGGTCTCTTCGTCGTTCATGGCCATGCGGAAGAACGTCTCGCGGATATCTCTCGCGGCCGCAACCGGGTCCGGGTTGCCGTTCGGACCTTCCGGGTTGACGTAAATCAGGCCCATCTGAACGGCACCAAGCGGCTCCGACAATTGACGCTCGCCGCTATAACGTTCATCGCCCAGCCATGTCCCTTCTGGACCCCAGTAAAGCTCCTCGGGCTCCCACACGTCAGCGCGTCCGCCCGCGAAGCCGAAGGTCTTGAAGCCCATCGATTCCAGCGCGACGTTGCCGGCGAGAACCATCAGGTCGGCCCATGAGATCTTCTCACCATATTTCTGCTTAATCGGCCATAGCAGGCGGCGCGCCTTATCCAGATTCGCGTTGTCCGGCCAGCTATTCAGTGGCGCGAAGCGTTGCTGCCCTGCTCCGGCGCCGCCGCGGCCGTCCGTAATCCGATAGGTCCCTGCGCTGTGCCAAGCCATGCGGATCATCAACCCGCCATAATGGCCGAAATCGGCAGGCCACCAATCCTGGGAGTCTGTCATTAGGGCATGCAGGTCCTTAATCACCGCATTGAGGTCAAGCGTTTCAAACTCCTTGGCATAGTCGAACCCTTCGCCCCTGGGGTCGGACAAGCTGGAGTTCCGGTGAAGAACCGAGATGTCCAGGGCGTCCGGCCACCATTCGCGGTTCCTGCGCCCGCGCGCGCCGTGCGCTACCGGGCACTTCGCCGCGCCTGCTACGGTTTGGCCATCGTTGGCGACGGCCGACGTTGCCTCTTTTGTCTCTTTTTCCATCTGTTTATCCTTTCCTTCAAATTAGAATACTTGGCGGGAAGCCCGCCGGGGCGCGCACTTGGTGCACAGCCCCCGGAAAATGAGTTCACATTCGCGGAGCACCCGTTTGCCGAGCGAGGCTGCGGCAGGCCGGGGCACGTCATACCACTCCAAATCTTCGACATTGCCGCAGCGGTCGCAGATGAAGTGGTGATGCCGCGTGCCTTTCGCATCAAATCGCGCCGCGCGGCCCTCCATGGCCACTTCACGCACCAAACCAGCCTGCACCAAATCGCGCAAATTGTTATAAATCGTAGCCCTGGAAGAGCGCGGATCGACGCGGTTCACAGCTTCGAAGATCTCCGCCGCTGTGGGATGCTCGGCTTGCTCCATTAAGAACGCCATGACAGCGTAGCGCTGCGGAGTGCTCCGCAGACCGCTGCCCGCCAAGGAACGTTTGATCGCATCGGTGTCCAGGAACAAACCTGTTTAGATTATATCTAATATATAAATTTGTAAAGGTGTTGCAGCGCCAGGGCTCAACAGGAGCCTGCCGCAACTATCTGCTTGAGGGGGAAGCAGACGCTCGCGCTGAAAACCCTCCGCGAGGCGCTGGCCGAGCCGATGGGCACCTGATAGAGACCTTCAAGGTCAGCAAGGATCCATGGTTTGCCGAGAAACTCGAAGGCGTGGTGGGTCTGTACCTGAATCCTCCCGAGCATGCCTTGGTGTTGTGCTGCGATGACGGGCGTCCCGGCGCCCCCAATCAGGAGTTCACGATTTCGCAGTTCTCGCAAATTGCATGCATCTTCTTGCGGACGTTCTTCGGGGCATCCTGGGCGGGATAAATGTGAGACTCTGTTAGGGTACCGCATGCCACGCGAACGCAAATCTGGCACTTACCGGATCGCACTCGACGAGCAATGGACTCTGTCGGATCTATATTCGTTTCCTCACGTGTTTGATCAGGTATATTCTTTTCTGTTCTCGCTTGAAGCCCTCACACCTGAATGGGCCGAAGATCGCATTGCGAGGACATACCACGCCTACCCATGGCGAGGCGGCTACAGCGCAGTGAACTTTTATCAGAACCTGGCGGCTGCGATCCCCCGAGATTTGCGGGCAACGATCAAGTCGATTCGGTATTCTTCGCCGGGATGGATCGAACTGTCCCTCATGATTTCGTTGGCGCTGTACATCAAGAAGCTTGTGAACCACCTTGTGGACGCCGGTAGTCGGATCAACGCGCTCTACAGTGACATTCAGAAAGGCATTTCCGAACGGAAGCTCCAGCGTATCGAAGTCAGGCGAAAGGAACTAGAGCTGAGCAAGGAGAACGTCGAATTCATAGAAGAGCCATGTCGGAGCATGGCCGGATTAATGGGCTTTGAGGATTTGGGACAGTTGCATAAGCGTACCGAGAATCCATTAGCTTCACTGAAAATTCTGCTTTCGCTTTATCGTCGACTCCGGATTCTTGCTAGATACCAGGAAGATCACATGATTGATCTGAAGGGTGATGACGACCAGTAGCGGAGACGAAATTCGTCCACCCTCGCAAGCGACAATTGAACCAAAAGCGCACCCCTCGGCGGAGACTCTGAGACGCGGCCTCTGAAAGGCTCGGGCGAGGCGACTTGGGCAAGCCGACGTGCAGCCGTGCTCGTGCTCTTCGCCGCCGCCCGCGCGACGGCCTTCACCCGGCTCTGAGGGTGCTACAACGCTCCAGCTCGGGCAACCACTCATGAAACTCGAGGAGGCTTACATCAAACTCACTCTGGAGCACGTGCGCGGCAATCGCAAACTCGCCGCCGAGATGTTGGGGATCAGCCTGCGGACGCTGCAGAACCGGATCACCACACTGCGCGAAGAGGCGGCACGTGGCAACTGATTTTGGGCCTCAACAGATCTTAGGTTTAAACCACGCCGCAATTGCCGACGCATTTTGTCGGGACCAATAAAAAGGGAAGCCAAGCCCAACCCTTGCGGGAGGCGCTCCACCCATGCGGACCTCGCCCGGGGGCAATGCGCCTAAAGGGCAATCAACTACGCTTCTCGGGCGGCGGCCTGGCGCCCCTCGCCCAGGAGGGTCGCGCTCGCAGCCTGACGCCTGCCGTTGTCCGGCGCTGGCATTTTGGCTACCGATATTGCCGCATATCGTTCCGTTATTGCTCCGTCTGACAACGCTGTTGCGCGTGCGACGACGGTCGCGATTCGTTTGTCGAGGCTGGTCTCGACAGCAGTCTTGCGGGAGCTGAGGTCGGCGGTCTCAACGTTCCCACGTCCTGTTGGTGATCGTCAAGGTGAGCACGTCGGGATTGGCCGGGTCCTTGGCATAGAGGCCATCAAAAGAGAACTCGGCGATCCGTCCCTGGCGGGTTTTCACACAAACGAAAGTGCCCTTCTTCAGAGTGTCCAGCCTGATCTTGTCCGTCGCGAGGCTGGCTGCGGAACAGCCCGCGTATCCTACCGGCTTGTCTCCCGTTATTGCCAGCAGCACACCACTGCTCGGGATGATGTATCGAGTTTGTGAATCTACAGCTTCGTACCAAAAATCCGACGCTGCGACGCCGTCGGTCTGGCAGGCATCCAAGCTCCACTCACAAGTCTGGGGAATCTCCAACTTTCCCTGGCAGTGGATCGATTGCCCCTGCGACGTTCCTGGAAGCTTGGGAGCCGACCGCGCCTCATCGAGATTCCGCAGATCCGCTGCCTTTTGGCTGGCTGCCTGGATATTGGCTGGTTGCAGGTGCAGGACGGAGGAAGTCCGCGATCGCCTTGGCATACTCCTGGCGTTTCTCGAAGAGGTGGGCGCGGTTGAACAGGGCCGTAGTGTTGGAAGGATTCAGTTCGAGGGCTTTGTTCAGGTCGGCCAAGGCCTTCTCCAGGTGTCCCGTTTCCATGTAGGCCCAGCTTCGGTCGTTGTAGGCCGCCGCCAAATCGGGATTCAGCGCGATGGCGCGGGTATAGTCCGGGATCGCCTGAGCGAGCCTTCCGGCGTCGGAATAGGCCAGGCCGCGGCCGTCGTAACTGGCGGCGCGCTTGGGATCGAACTGAATGGCGCGATCAAATGCGGCGATGGCCTCGTTGTACTGTTTCGCGGAATAGTGATTGTCGGCTTGCTCGATCACCGCCGGGAGCCAGCCGGGACGCAGTTCGAGAGCGCGGGCCAGGGACTGTAGCGCGGCGGCATAATCCTTGTTTCCGTGCTGGCGGGCAGCGTCGCGGTAAAAATCCTCGGCGGTGGTGGACGAAGTTGGCGGCGCCGGACCGCGGACCGGTGACACCGCGGGCGACGGGGCGGAAACGGGCGCCGGCGGCGGCGCGCCGGCACGCGCCTTCTCGATGGCGGCCCGCAAGCGGTCGGAACCGCCGCCGACGCGGACATCGGCCACGCGGCCGTTCTTATCGATGGCGAACGTGGTGGGGTACCTGCCACGACTACGTCCCATTCTATTTCGGTCCGCTGTCGGTCATGCTGTTGAATCTCAAGACCGGGCGCGTGCCCGGTTACAACGAAGGGCAGGCGCCGCTGATCTATCTGACGACCAGTGTGCAACGGGTGCAGGATGCCGGCTGCCAATTCGTGTTCTCGGACGGGCACGGGTTGGCAAGATTCACGAGTTGGTACGATGACCTGGCGCAACTCGACAAAGTGGATTGGAACCTCGTCACGGCCCGATACTGGCTGGACCTGCCGGATGACAACGACCGGCAGCGCCGCAAGCAGGCTGAGTTCCTGGTTTGGAGGTCGTTGGATTGGGGCTTGATCGACGGCATTGGAGTGCTTAACGAACAAGTCAAGGCTGACGTCGAAGCGATCTTGGCGAGGTATCCTGCGCGGCCTCACCCCAACGTGGAAATAAGGGCACAATGGTACTACTACTGAAGAGAGAGAATGCCGATGATTGAAATTGCCAAAGGCAACATCCTGGAGGCCGATGCCGAAGCGCTAGTGAACACGGTGAACTGCGTCGGCTTCATGGGCAAAGGCATCGCGCTTCAATTCAAACAGGCATTTCCAGCGAATTTCAAAGCCTATGAAGCTGCCTGCAACGCCGGCGAGGTCGTGCCGGGCCGGATGTTTATTTTCGACAATGGGCGGCTCATCAATCCGCGGTACGTCATCAACTTCCCAACGAAGCGCCACTGGCGCGGCAAGTCGCGCATGGCCGATATTCGATCCGGACTGACGGCGCTCTTGGCCGATGTCCGAAGGCTGGGTGTCCGGTCGATTGCAGTGCCGCCGCTCGGGTGCGGGCTTGGCGGACTGAATTGGGGCGAAGTGCGGCCGATGATCGAGAAGGCGTTTTCTGAGTTGCCCGAGGTGCGCGTTCTACTGTTCGAACCCGCAGGAACGCCGGACGCGAAGGCTATGCCCGTGGGGACTGCGCGCCCGCACATGACTCCGGCGCGCGCATTGTTCATCAAGTTGATGGATGCCTACGCGGCACTGGAATACAGCCGGACGCTGCTAGAGGTGCAGAAGCTGGCTTACTTCCTGCAGGAGGCTGGGGAGCCGCTGCGGCTGAGGTACGAGGCCGGGCATTACGGTCCGTATGCGGCCAATCTCAACAAAGTGCTGGAAGTGATGGAAGACCACTTCATCCGGGGCTACGGAGACAGCCAGAAGCCGCAAGCGGAGATTGAGCTGCTACCCGGCGCTGTTGACGAGGCAAGCACTTTCCTGGCCGGCAAGTCCGATTCGCTGGCTCGTCTCGAACGGGTGGCGCGATTGATAGAGGGATTCGAAACGCCATATGGGATGGAACTCCTGGCGTCCGTGCATTGGGTGGGCCATCGAGGGGGACCCGGGAGGGACGCTCCTGCCGCGGACGCGGAGCAAGCGTGTGCGCAGATTCACGCATGGAACCCCCGCAAGCAGCGAGTGTTTAAGCCGGAGCATATTCGAACGGCCTGGAATCAGCTTGAGGAGCAAGGCTGGATGCGGACATAGGAGGCAGCCATCCGCGCAGCGCTGTCCGGAACCATCACAATGAGCTCTCCGGGCCTATAAGTCACCCAACTACAGTGATACAGACGGCAAATTGGAACTCAGCTTTCTGCGCCGGGCCAAGCATCCGGTTGGACGGGCCTTCCAAAACCTTGTGGTTTTGGAACGATCCGCTGGATCATGCCAAACGGTTATCTCGGAACGTCGCTAGCGCGAGTTTGGGGGAAGGGTTTTGGAAGGCAGCATTTTCGGGCTGCACTTGCACTCATGCGCAGGGCGCTCATAGTCACGGACCCCATCAAACCAACCGCAAGATCTCCATTTGCGCCAATAGCTGTAAACGAGTGCAATTCATCGACCGCATCGACCGCACGAGGCTAAGGTGCTGATCTGCCAATAGCTTGGATGCGGTCGCTGATTGCATCTGCATTTCGGCTACTCTCCTGGGCTTGCGACCGCACCTCGGTTGTAAATGCGGTCGCTGATTATTCCGGCGGTCGCAGCGCGGTGGTCGCGATGACGATTTAGCGACCGCGGGCAAGCCACTGTAGCCGTTAGACTATGCTCCGGCGCGGGCGCAGCGGTCGCTCGTTTGCACCACTTTTCTGCAAAGCTTGATCAGCTTGGTTCTTTGGTGCCCCTGCGTGTCGAAGCCGACATCCACGCCAGCCTGCCTCAGGTCCGGGGCGAGGCGTCGCACTCTGCTGCTCATCGCTCGGGCATCCTTCGGCCAGGTCTTGGCTTTCCGAATATCTTCGTGCACCTTCCCATTCAGCGCCCCGAGCAGTTCAGTTGCGGTGCCTTCCCAGTCGCCAGCAGCCACCAGAGTTTGAATCGCCGTAGCGACTGGGCTCGTTTCGATTGAGAGGGACACAGACTCCCGCCGGTTGTCCGAATAGGCCTGTAGAAACTCATCCTGGTCGAATGGGAGCGCCGGCGCCGCAGCGCAGATCCACCGAGCGAAATCGGCCATCCGCGGTAGCCGCGGTACGTTGACATGCTCTAGATTCCGGACCGCCATGCTTACCGCGTCGAGCAGCCCACCGAGAATCCTCGGCTGCGCGCTAAAGAAATCTCTCCAGAGGCTCTTTTCCGGGATCCAGGTATCTTCCACGACTTGGGGAAGTGTCACGATGAGGGCCCGAGACGCTAGGTCAGCGTTGCCGGCGATATCGTCAATGCCGTTTAGGATGATCGGCCGAGTCGCCTCGAACAGAATCTCCTCGTTGTCGGTGTGAAGCTCGCGGGTGGCGAAACCTCCGCCAGTGGATAGCCGACACAATGCGTCAGAGAGCCACTGCGGAATGCCCGAAAGGTTGTCGAAGGAAATGACCCACGAATTGCTCGCCGCTATCATCAGGTCGCGCTCTTCACGCGGAACGGATCGCAGCGGTGTGGTCGATGGGTCCACCAGGAGGCGAAGCGCCCGTGTGACGGTGCTTTTGCAGGCACCGTGTTCGCCCTGAAGAATGAGAATTGGGTATGGTCCCGACGGGCTCAAAGCCGCCACAAGCCAGGCAACCATGAGAATCCAATTCTGGTCGCTACCCGCATTGACGAATTTTCGTAGTTCGCGAATGCTTCCGGACACCGGCACAGGCAATGGTGCCATGCCTCGTGCGCGGCGAAACTTGACTGGCGGCTCCGGCACAACGCGCCACCCAGACTCGTTATATTCGATCGCTTGCCAGGCATCATTGGTAAGGTCTACGTAGACATTCGAACCACTCGTAATCACGCGCACTCCCACGTCACACACTGGCCCATCGAACTGTGATCGCGCGTCACAAAGCGCAAGTGCTTCTTGCAGCGTTTGTGCAGGCGGTGGCTTGTGTTCTTCGCGGTAGAACTTCATCGACAACCAATTCCGGAAACCTTGGGACCTCGTTGGCCATGTCTCCTTGTGACCGTTCACCGCGAAGGTAGCGTAGAGCCTCATGTCCTGGGTGTGAAAGAACTCTAGGTCTTCGGCCATGTCCCCCAGAATCAGCGCCCGCTTCTTCTTTACATTTGCCCGCTTCGAACGATCGAACAGCTTGAGAGCCTCCTCCGGTCCGACGCTGGCCAAAAGGTCATCGATGCCGGTCTTCCCATTCGCACCAAGTTCGGGGATCTCTGCGAAATAAACCTGGGCGTCACGTTCGTGAATGAGATGCCGTGCCAGCTCAATCCTGGCCGCGTGGACCTTCTCGTTTCTTCTGACGTCGGAGTCGTAAGCGATAATCACTTTCCGGTCGGTCAATCGAACCCGGTTGAAGTCTGTGATGACGTCTTTCACGTCAACGCGCTCGCCATTCGGTCCACTCTCCTTCCCTACCGTGCCCCTGAAACTCCACACGCCCGCTATCGCCACAGGCAAGAATCGAGGACGTTCGGGGGCGTCTGATAATCCGTGCCGTGCCAGTCGCCCAAGCGCAATCCCCTTCTTTTCCCCTTCCGTGATGATGATGGGGAGCTCGACGTCTTCCAATAATTCGGGGGAAGTGCCCGGCACGAAATAGAGCAGGTTGCCGCGACCTGGCGGGCCTAGGTATCTGCGTCGGTATTTCTTTACGCCCTTCTCATAAGTCACCTCGGACGAGTCGCGACGTAATCGGTACTCACGCGGGCGGGACTCACCAGGCCAAACGTTCGGAAAGACGATGCCGGCATAGTCTTTGCCGTCATGCTGCCCTATCAGTTCGGCGCCTTCGAGACTGCTGACGCGGCGAAGTAGGGCCCTTTCGGCGCTTTCGCGATCGATCCACGAAAGCGTCAAGCCCTCCAGGTCTGCGTCGGTAAGCACTGTTCCGGGCAGTTCGCTCATGACAAATCCATGAGCAGGGCTGCTGCGTCAGTACTTGCTGGGTGCCGGTAGTGCGCAACCATTCGGTGATAGCGGCGCGCAGCAACGGGGCCCGCCACATGGCGCAGGAGAGCGCTGCCGGTGATCGAGAGCAGCGCGGATATCGGTGTACGCCGCGCCCAAGTGCCGCTGTCGTGCGTCATGGCGAGGCGGCCGCCACACTGATACGGAACTTTGGTGGGATTTCCCCGTCGGGTTTCCTGGCGCCACAGAACCCATTGATCAAGGGCCCGGAGTACCGCGGGGACCTGGAACGCTGGTCTCTGAGAGGCAGTGGCCATGTGAGAACCTCGCCCTATCTCGTCGAAGCATGGCGCTCAGCGCCGACTTGCTCCGGCGTTCGGTATCTGCTGACCGATCGACGAGAACCATGATTCAACCGCCACCTTCGGCACGACGAAGCGCTCCCAACACGAGTATTGGGCAGGTTGAATGTCCTGCGCCGGCCTGGTCCGCTGCCCATCACCTACCCGCTCCCGTGCGGCGGCGCGCATGCGGCGGTCGCTGCGGGGCTGGCTCGGATATTCGCGCCCCTTCACCGGCCACTGCGGTATTGGTCTCAATCCACGTCAGCAGTGCCTGCTGAGGCACTCGGATGCTGCGCCCGCCAGGAACCCTCACTACCGGCAGGATGCCGGCAGCCATCCAACGATAAGCGAGCGCTCGGCTGATATTCAGCGCTTGCGCGACTTCTGCGCCCCGCAATAAAAGTTTCTCTTGCGTCTCCATGGACTACATACTACACTACTTGTATACGAAAATAACCACTGGTTCACGTCTACATTTGGGTAACCAACCTGGCAACGCGAATGACCCGCTGGACTACATCCGTTTTAGCTGGCTGCGCTTCCCCGGCGTATTAGGGTTATTGCCTGCAACAACCGGAACAGATGCACAGCTATACTTGCCGCGACCCGGGCTGGACAAAATGGAAGCTTACGCACCGATGGAGACCAATCTTGTCCCGAGATTCTCGAAAATTGAAAACGCGGCTGATACGCTGGCATTTGCGAATAGCTATGGATTTCTCGGAACCGCGCACGAAAGGAGTGTTGGCGACCTCGGAGCAAGTGAATCCCCGGCGAAGAGTGCGTTGGCCGAGCTGATAGGGGCGGGGGCGTGGTCCGG
Organism: Bryobacterales bacterium; assembly: GCA_003167255.1. Taxonomy (GTDB): domain Bacteria; phylum Acidobacteriota; class Terriglobia; order Bryobacterales; family Bryobacteraceae; genus PALSA-129. Next base: position 4,017 of record PMTR01000093.1, on the reverse strand, counting down.
GTATAGCGAGCCCGTAAGTGTGTGGCTTGAGCAAGCGACCGCACTCAAGAAAACACTGGGCCTCTGGACAGCGATTCAGGAAAGAGATGCCAACGGCCTGCGGATGATGATCCGAGGGCCGCAACCGGATATGCTCGATTGGGGCCCTCTCTACGGAGATTTCCTGTCACCCATTCGCGGGCAGCAAGGTCGGGCACCGAAAGATCCTCTTACGCTCGCCAAGGTGTATTTGGCTCGGGCCATCAACCAACGTCTCCATCCCTTCAGCTCGGCAACATTCGTGTGCCTCGATTCGAATGGAAACTTGAAGCGCCACAGCCGTCCAGTCAATCTGCGGACAGCGCTGTGGATGCAACTCTCGGAGATTGTGACTGGAACGAGAAAAATTAGGTTCTGCGAAATCTGCGGCGAACTCATGGACGTCACCAACAACACGCGAGGGAAGAAGGTCCACGATCGTTGCAGTCAGAGAGAACGCATGCAGCGTTACAGGAAAACACGCAATGGCGAAAAAACGCGGAAATAGTGAAGGCTCGATTTACAGAATGCAGGATGGCCGTTGGCGTGCAGCCGTGATGATCGGTTGGAAGGTGGCGCCTGATGGTAAGCGCACGCAGGAGCGCCGTGTGTTCACCGGGGCTACCAGGCACGAGGTCGCCAACCAACTCACGGACGCGTTGAAGGACCTCAAGCTCGGCCTGCTGGTGGCGCCGCGAAAGCAGACCCTTGGCCAGTTCTTGACCTGGTGGCTCGACGAGGTGGTGAAGGCAACCGCGCGGCCGAAGACGATGGAGTTCTACGAGTACATAAGCCGCGTTCATCTCATTGACGGGCTCGGCGAGATTCACGTCCAGCGGCTCACCTCGCAGCAAATCCAGGTCTTTCTCAATCAACGCCTAGCCAAAAAATCCGGACGAACCAAACGGTCCGTGAGCGCCCGCACGGTCCGCCACATACGTCGCACTCTGTGCACTGCATTGAACTGCGCGGTCAAGTATAAGGTGATTCCGTTGAACGTCGCACTCGCCACTGATCCGCCCACGGCCGCGCGGGCTGCAGTCCAATACATGAGTGTCGAACAGGCGCGAACATTTCTCGAAATGGCGAGAAGCGACCGCCTGTACGCGCTCTACGCGACCGTTCTTGCGCTCGGCCTTCGGCTCGGTGAGGGTCTCGGGATTGCGTGGGATGACATTGACCTTGATACAGGGCGGTTTAACATCCAACAGGCGTTACAGAGGATTGATAAGAAGCTCTACCCCGAAAAGGGCGGGCTTCAGTTGGTCGAACCGAAAGGCGGATACTCGGCCCGCGTTGTGACGCTGCCAGCGGTCGCGATTTCGGCACTGCGCCACCATCAGGCGTTACAGGCAGAAGAACAACGGTGGGCCGGCAACCGATGGAAAAACGAATGGGGGTTGGCTTTCACCGGGAAACTCGGAAAGCCCTTAGACCGAAGTTCCCGATCTTTTTGACGCCATTTTCCTTGTAAGTTCTTAAAGACTCAGTAGATCTCGATTTTAGCGGGGTGCGATATGTACCCATGTAATAGTGCATATACATCTTGTGTTAACAGTTGTGAACGTAGTATTATGGACCCATGTATGTCGAATCCGTCCCCAACCGCAACTCTCCCCCTGCCATCCTCCTCCGTGAATCCGTCCGCATCGGCTCCAAGGTCCACAAACGCACCCTCTCCAATCTCTCCTCCTGGCCCGCCGCTCAAGTCGACCTCTTGCGCCGCGTCTTGAAGGGTGAGGATCTGATCGCCCGCGAACAGGCCTTTCAGATCCTCCGCTCTCTTCCCCATGGCCATGTCGCCGCCGTCCTCGGCACGCTTCGCCATCTCGGCCTGCACGATCTGCTCTCCCGCACGCGTTGCCCCGAACGCGATCTCATCTGCGCCCTCATTACCGCCCGCATCCTCGACCCGCGTTCCAAGCTGGCCACGGCCCGCGGCTTGGATGAGGAGACCGCTTCCAGCTCTCTGGCCGACTCACTCCATCTGGCCTCGGCCACGGCAGATGATTTGTACGAGGCCATGGATTGGTTGCTGCCGCGCCAGCAGCGCATCGAGCAGGCTCTCGCCAAGCGTCACCTCTCCGATGGTTGTCTGGTGCTCTACGATGTGACCTCAACTTACTTTGAGGGCCACCACTGTCCGCTGGCGCGCTTCGGTCACTCGCGCGACGAGCGTAGCGGCAATCCGCAGATCGTCTGCGGCTTGCTCACCAATGCCGAAGGTTGTCCCGTAGCCGTAGAGGTGTTCCCGGGCAATACCGCCGACCCCAAGACGGTCGCCGCGCAAGTACGCAAACTGCGGGAGCGTTTCGGCCTGCAGCGATTAGTGCTGGTGGGCGATCGTGGCATGCTCACCAGCGCCCGCATTCGCGAGGATCTCCAGCCGGTGCCCGGCCTGGAGTGGATTACGGCGTTGCGCGCGCCGGCCATCAAGAAGCTGGCATCCGACGGCGTGCTGGCAACTGTCCCTGTTCGACCAGACGGACTTGGCCGAGATCGCTCACCAGGCGTTTCCCGGCGAGCGTCTGATCGCCTGTCGGAATCCCCTGTTAGCTGCCGAGCGCTCGCGCAAGCGAGGAGAGTTACTGGCCGCAACCGAAAAGGAACTGGAGAAGGCCAAGGCCGCCACGCAGCGGAACCATCGACGGCTGCGTGGCAAAGAGCGGATCGCCGTCGCCGTCGGCAAGGCGCTGGGACATTATAAGATGGCCAAGCATTTTCACTATCGCATCCGAAGCAACGGATTCACCTATGAACGCAACCAGGCGAGCATCGAACGGGAAGCCGCGCTGGACGGGATCTATGTCATCCGCACCACGGTACCAACGGCATCGGCATCCAGCGAACAAGCGGTCCGCCACTATAAAGAGTTAGCCAAGGTCGAGCGGGCGTTTCGCAGCCTGAAGAGTGTGGACCTAAAGATCCGGCCCATCCACCATCACCTGGAGGAACGTGTCTGCGCACACGTGTTCCTCTGCATGCTGGCGTATTACGTCGAGTGGCACATGCGCCAAGCGCTGGCCCCGATGTTGTTTGACGACGACGAGCCGGCCGCTGGCGAGGCGTTGCGCACTTCCGTTGTGGCGCCCGCGCAACGATCCCCCTCGGCGGAAGAGAAAGCACAGAGCAAGAGCACCGCCGAAGGGCTGCCGGTGCACAGCTTCCAGACTCTTCTGCAAGATCTCCGTACCGTAGCCCTGAACACAGTTCAGATGGGCGAGGAAACTTGCCAGATGGTCACTGCCCCCACCCCTCTACAGCAGCGTGCCTTCGACCTGTTGAAAGTCTCTTGCCGAGCGTAATTGTACCCAGTAGGCCACCGTCGGTGCCGGGCCTATCTCCTGAGTGATCAGCCACTTCCTGCTCATCGAGAGCGGTAACTTCGGCTTAGACGAACGCAACGTGCTCCGCAGGTTTCAGAAAATCCTAGCGCTGGCCGAACTGCCAAAGATGCGGATTCACGACCTTCGGCACAGCGCTGTGGCGATCTTGATCGCGCAGGGCGTCAACATCAAAGCGATCAGCGAATTGCTGGGCCACAGCTCCGTTGCCTTCACCCTGCAGGTTTACGGACACCTGCTCGAAGAGACCAAACGAGAGACCGCGGACAAGATGGATTCTGCACTTTCGCCGGTTGCTACCACGGTTGCTACCAACCTCAGTAAAATCCGAGCAAACTAGACCGTAAACCATTTAGAATGTGGTGCGCCCGGAGAGACTCGAACTCCCGGCCTACTGGTTCGAAGCCAGCCGCTCTATCCAACTGAGCTACGGGCGCGCATTTTCAACGACTCAGCACCAATCCAGTGCCGATTTGAGGTACTGGCTATGGAGGAACACTTCAACGATTTTATCAGAGACGATGCGTGGAAGTGGTACAGCTACGGCGAGTGTCACGGCAATGTGAGAAGATCCTATATGGGCAAAGTAGAAAGTTCCTCTTGACAGCCGCAAGGCTGGTGGGATGGAACGAATCGCGAAGAGACAGGAGGAACG
>PMTR01000094.1 GCA_003167255.1 Bryobacterales bacterium | reverse complement strand
CCCGTTCCGGGGCTCGCCTGTCTTTCACGCTGTTCCCCGTGCTCACGCACTGGGCTAGGATCTGACGCCCCTCCGGGACTAGGGTTACGGCAGAATCGTCGCGCGCTGCGAAGAATTCAAAGGGGTGTAATACAGTCAATGCATACTCGCTATTCTGCTTGCGGCAGACCACTAAGTTCAGTAAGTCCAAGTGAAGCGTATTGGCCCTAGCACGCCAGGTCTTCCCGCTCCAGCTTGAACTTCTCCAGTTTCCCCAACACGGTGACGGCGATCTGGCCGGGGTTGAAGAAACTCCGCGCGATTGCCTGCACTTCTCCGGCGGAGACGGCTTCGATGCTCTCCACCAGTTCGTCGAGCGTGAAGAACTGGCGGAAATACATCTCCTGGCGGGCCAGATTCGACATGCGGCTGGAAGTGGATTCCAGGCCCAGCATGAGCGAGCCTTTCAGGTGGTCCTTGGCGCGGCGCAACTCCTCTGCGGGGACCGGCTGCTCTTTGATGTCGCGGAATTCCTTCAGGATGGCATCCACCACTTTGGGAGTGGATGCGAGCGAGGTCCCGGCGTAAATGGAAAGGCAACCCGTGTCGCGATAAGGACTCAGTTCCGAGAAGACGGCGTATGCCAGGCCCTGCCGTTCGCGAATGTTCTGGAACAGGCGCGAGCTCATGCCGCCGCCCAGCAGGGTGTTGAGCACGTAGCAGGCGAAGCGTTGCTCGTGCGGCAGCGGGTAAGAGGGCACGCCCAGGCAGAGGTGCACCTGCTCCAGGGCTTTCTTGTTGCGCAGGGAGATGCGCGCGTGGGTGCTTGGGACGCTGTCGTCCACTGCGGGCGCGCCGGGCGCAATCGATTCGAAATGCTGGCTGGCCAGCGCCACCAGCCGGTCGTGCTTCAGGTTGCCGGCCGCGGTGATCAGCATGTTGGCCGGCGCATATACCGCGCGATAGTAACCCCGGATCGCGGCGCGGTCGAATGCCTTGACCGTCTCATTCGTTCCCAGGATCGGTCTGCCGAGGGGGTGATCTTTCCAGAAGTTGGAAGAGAAGATCTCGTGCACCAGGTAATCGGGGCTGTCGGCCTCCATCTTGATCTCTTCCAGGACGACGCCTTTTTCCTTCTCGATGTCCTCTTCGTCGAACCTGGGGTGCAGGACGAGGTCGGCCAGAACATCGAAGGCCAGCGACAGGTGCTGATCGAGCACCTTGGTGTTGAAGCAGACCAGTTCCTTGGCGGTATAGGCGTCCAGGTTGCCGCCGATGGAATCGACGGAACGCGCGATGTCTTCGGCGGAGCGCGAAGTGGTGCCCTTGAACAGCATGTGCTCGATGAAGTGGGAAATGCCGGTCTGCCGGGGCGTCTCGCGGCGCGAGCCGGTCGCGATCCACACGCCCACGGAAACGGAGCGCACGTGCGACATGGCTTCGGTGATTACGCGCACGCCGTTGGAAAGCGTGGTCATTTCGATGTCCCGTGCGGGACTGCTGGTTGCATTCATGCGGGAAGAGACGGAAAGGCTCTAATCCATTGTGACACTTCCTGGCGGGGAGGCGCCAATCGGCTACACTGGGCTAGGATGCCGAAGCCGCTGGTGGGGATGGAGCTTTCGGATTTGCGCGAGGCCCTGGGACCGGAACGCCCGGCATATCGCGCGAAGCAGATTTACGAGGCCCTGTACCGCGGGCAGGCAGCGGAGTTTGTGCAGATTTCGACGTTGCCGGCGGCCATGCGGGCCGATCTGGCGGCGCGCCACACCGTGGGGTTGCCGGAGATCGCGCGCGTCTACCAATCCACCGACGGCACGCGTCGCTACCTGTTGCGGCTGGACGACGGCAAGACCGTCGAGACGGTTCTGATGCCCGAAGGCGAGCGCGACACCATCTGCATTTCGAGCCAGGTGGGCTGCCCGGTGGATTGTAAATTCTGCATGACCGCGCTGCTGGGCCTGGAGCGCAACCTGACCGCGGGAGAAATTGTCGGCCAGGTGCTTCTCATCGCGCGCGAGAATCAACTCCGGCAGGACGGCGGCCGGCTCAACGTCGTGATGATGGGGCAGGGCGAGCCGCTGCTGAATCTGGAGAACGTCACCAAGGCCACGCGCATTCTGCTGGACCCCGAAGGCTTCGGGCTTTCGCCGCGGCGCATCACCGTATCCACCGCGGGCATTGTGCCCAAGATTGCGGAGTTGGGACGCGAGCCGGTGCGGCCGAAGCTGGCGATTTCCTTGAACGCCTCGACCGAGGAATCGCGCCAGGAGCTGATGCCCATAACCAGCAAGTACCATTTGAAGGACTTGATGGAGGCGTGCCGGCGGTATCCGCTGCGGCCGTGGGAGAAGCTCACCTTCGAGTACGTGTTGTTGAAGGGCGTAAACGATAGCGACGCCGACGCGCGGCGCGTGGTGAGATTGCTGGCGCACCTGAACTGTAAGGTGAATCTGATTGCGCTGAACCCCGGGCCGGAGATTCCGTATGAGACCCCGGCAGCGGAGCGGGTGGCGAGTTTCCAGCAGGTTGTGAGGCGAGCCGTGCCCTGTTTTGTGCGCAAGCCGCGCGGCCTGGATATTTACGCGGCCTGCGGACAATTGAAGCGGGCCACCGGAAACTGACAAAAGTGGGGCGGCCAATTCTGGCCGCAGCCGGCTTCAGCCGGCTATTTCGCAATCGCGCGACACTCCCTGGCCGCGCTCTTACACTTCAGATCTTCTGCACTCGCCTCAGCGTGTACAACTCGGGCTTCATATTCTGGTTTTCAAACCGCTTCCAATCGTCGTTTACGTGGATCAGCTTGCCACTGATGTGGTTGGAGCGTTGGGAGGCCAGAAACAGGGCCAGTTGCGTCTGTTTTTCGGGGGGAATGCCGCCGGTGATGCGTACCTGCTCGGCCTCTTCAATCTCCTTGCGGCCGGCTCTCTCTTCGCCCGCGTGCAGGATCTCGTCGGTCATATGGCTGTAGACACTGCCCGGCGAGATGCAGTTGACCTGGACGTTATGGTCGCTGACTTCGACGGCCAGTCCTTCGGCGAAGCGGACCGTGGCGGCCTTGGATGCCGCATAGGCGCCGAAGTTGGGACGGGTGTGGCCGGAGCCGCCGCCGACAATCAGGATGATCTTGCCGGAACGTTTTTCGATCATCGGCGGCAGCGCCGCACGGCAAGCGTTCACCGCGCCGATGAGGTTGGTCTGGATGGTGTCGGCCCAGGCTTCGGGCTTGGTGGAGAGCAGCGGGCCGATGGGTCCTTGCACGCCGGCCGAGACGATCAGGACGTCCAGGCGTCCGAATTCACGCAGCATGAGGGCGACCGCGTTCTTCATGTCGTCAAGGTTGCGGACGTCGGCAGGAAGGCGGAGCGCGGCGCCGCCGGCTTGTTCGATCTCGAGCTTCGCGAGGTCGAGTTCGGCTTTGCTGCGGGCCAGCAATCCGATCTGCGCGCCGGCTTCGGCGAAACCCATGGCCAGGCGTTTGCCTACGCCGCGGCCCGCGCCGGTGATGAGGACGCTTTTATCACGAATGGTATCCACAGTATGCACCGCCATTATAAGGCCGCGCAGGGACTGGCGGAGGTAGCTCGGAAGGACTAGCGGGTGATTCGCTAAAAGAATGTCACCTGTCAAAGAATTGACATCGGTGCACTTTTCAACCGCGTGATTTTAATGGCCTTGCGAGTGGACTGAAAACTGCCCGGCAAATCGTCATGAACATCAATCCCCTTTCGGGAACCAATAGTACTTACCTCCAATCTCTGCTCAGCTCGTCATTGAGCAGCGCCAATTCCAACAGCGGGAGCACCGGCGGCACCAGCGGCGTCTCGTTCGGGAACCCGCAAGATTCCAAGCAACTGTCTCCCTTTGCCCAGTTGCTGAGTACCTTGCAGCAGCTTCAGCAGTCCAACTCGATCGAATACCAGCAAGTCACGCAGCAGATCGCGACCAACCTGCAAAGCGCCGCCAAGACCGCCACCGCCGACGGCAACACGGCGGCCGCGGCCCAGCTCAACCAACTGGCTACGGACTTCACCACCGCTTCGCAAAGCGGACAGCTTCCCAACGTGCAGGATTTGTCTCAAGCGGTTTCGGGCGGCCACCACCATCATGGGCACCATCTACGCCCGCTCAAGCTCGATCTGATGCCCGTCGATCCTGCGCCGAGTTCCAGCAGTTCCAATTCCACCACTAACCCGAGCGGCAGTTCCACAGGATTGATCGCGCAGTTTCTGAGCAATTCCGGCGCTGGCTCGTTGAGTCAGAACAATGCGCTGAACCCGATGGCAATCATCATGAATACGCTGTCGAATGCCGGCCTCACAACCAATAGCTGAAGCGTGGGCGGGAGCCCTCGCCCGCGCTTGACCCCTGGTCCGGCTCTCCGCGGGTGGCAAGGCCCTCTGAGACAGGACGCTACTGTTTGCCCAGCGAATCCTGGCGCGCTTTGATGTAGCGCTCGGTGTTGGGGATATCCTTATTCCATTGCGGCGTCTCGAGGCTATCGGCCACGCGGAAGACGGCCAGCGCCACGGTGAGGTCCACCTTGGCGAGGTTGTCGTAATCCAACTTGGGCCATTCGTCGCCGGGCTTGTGGTAATCCGGGAAGACGTAGCCTACCGAAAGCGTGTGCGCGGGGACGCCGGCGTCGGCCAGCGCCTGATTGTCGCTCTGCGCGAAGTACCGGACGTTGAGCTGCTCGTTCTTCACCACTTGCAGGCCGGTGGCTTCGCCGGCTTTGCGAACGGCGTCGGTGAGCGTGGAGAAGTCGTAGCCCGTCACGTTCACTAGGCCGACGCTCGAGCCGCCATCCACATCGGTGCGGCCTAATTGTTCCAGGTTGAGATCGGCAACGGTCTTGGCCAGCGGGAAAACCGGGTGTGCGCCATAGTAGCGCGAGCCCACCAGGCCGAGTTCTTCGCCGAAGAAAGTCATGAAGACGATGGAGCGTTTGGGCCGCATGGGTTGCGCGGAGAGCGCATTGGCGATTTCGATCACCGACGCTGTGCCGCTGCCGTCGTCATTGGCACCGTTGTAGATGTGGTCGCCATCGCCGGTCCCGCGCACGCCCAGGTGATCGTAATGGGCGGTCACCAGCACGTAAGTATCGCGCAGCGTGGGGTCGGAGCCGCGCAGCACACCCACCACGTTGTGCAGCTTCAGCGGGACCACCGTGGGCGGCGGAATGTGGACCGAAACCGTAGCGTCCGTAGGGCCGGGCTTTCCGGAGCCGAGCGCGGCGCGTACGGCATCATCCCAGACCAGCAGCACGGGCGTGGAAGACGAGGGCGACATCTCGCGCAGACGCGCGGTCATACTGGTTGGCTGGCCGCCCGCGCGCAACAGCACCACCAGCGCCGGCTGCAACCGGGCGGCGATCGCCGGGAGTTGGCGGGTGACGATCATGGGATTCGAACCCTCGGCGAAATCGAGAACCAGCACTTTGCCGCGCACCTGCTCAGGGGTGAGCGCGGTGATGGCCGCCGCATCGGTTCCCATCACCTTGAGCATCGGCGAGCGGCTGAAATCGGCCGCGCCGGCCTGTTGCAGAGCCATGGATTCCTGGTGCGCTTTAACCGTGTTGCCGCCGGTTTCGAGCGTGAATTCCATGCCCTCGACGTTGGGGGTGACGTTGCCATAGAGAGCGGTTTGAAAATAGCCGTCGTCACCCGCGGGTTCGAGACCGGCGCGGCGGAACTCTGCGGCAATGTATTCCGCGGCGATGTCGAGACCGGGCGAGGGCGTTCCTCTACCCTGGAGCTGATCGGAGGCCAGGAAGGAAACGTCGGCCTTCAGACCGTTGGGCGTCAGACGGCTGGAGATTTGCTGTACGGTCGGCTCGGTCTGTGCGGCGGCCAGAGTGGCCAGAAGGGCCACACCCGCGGTGGCAAGAAACTTCCTCATCCAGACATGATAGCCTTTTGCGGGGCAGCCCCCCGGGTTGCCCCCTCTTCCAGCGATCATCCAAGCGGGGATCTCCGGTATTGGTCGGCTTGTCCGCCGAGACGGAAGCAGCGTCGATTAACCAAAGAGAACTTGGCCGCTGACAGTTTCTTCGTCATAGTTGAACAAATGGCTAAGCGCGAGTATCTCGGCGAATTCGAGTTCGTGGTGATCTTGGCGCTGCTCCGCCTCGGTCAGGACGCCTACGGCGTCGAGATCTCTCGTGAAATCGAGCGGCGATGCGGCCGCGGAGTTTCATTGGGTAGTCTGTATGCGACTTTGGAGCGGCTCGAATCCCACGGTCTTGTTTCTTCAGCGCTTGGTGAGGCAACACCGGAGCGCGGTGGCCGGGCCAAGCGCTATTTTCAAGTGACCGCGAACGGTCTCGACAAGATTCGGGAATCACAGCGGGCGTTGTGCAACATGTGGGACGGTCTCAAACAATTGGAGGTAATGCGATGAGCGCTTTGAAACCGCCTGTTTTGGCGACATGGCTTTTGGGACTTATGGATTCCGACGCCTGGCAGGACGCCGTTGCCGGCGATCTGTTCGAGGACTACCAGCAGCGCAGATCGTCTACTTGGTATTGGCGTCAGGTCCTGATGGTCGTCGCCATCGCCGTCGGGAAGGATCTTCGGCATCACTGGGTGCTGGCATTCCGGGCTCTCGCGGTGGCGATCTTGTCCTTGTGCCTGGCGCATAGCCTCGTGAGCGAATTGGGTGTGGTACGGCGCGTAATGCACATGGCCAGCCCGCTGCTCGGATGGTGGCCGTCCGTAGTGATAGTCGCTGCGCTAGAGCCGTTTCTGATTTGCGGTCCTGCAGGATTGGCGGTAGCCCTGACTCATCGAAAGTGCGGGGCTACGATGGTTTTGTTGTACGTGGCTGCCCTGTTCGCGATTCTCGTTTGTCTGTGCGCTAATCGCGCTCACTGGACTCCGGGGTGCGTCGTGTTCTGGGAATCTGCGGTGTTTGCGCTGGCTGGCGCGCTCTTCGGAGGGTTTCTGGGATGTGCGTGGGAGGGTTTCTCACGGACAAGAGCGATCTGAGTTCTCAACGATCTACCGATCTTCCCGTCTGTACTTTCGCCTCTCCAGATCGCAGAATAGGGAGAAGCCCATGAATTGCTCCGCCCTGCTTTCCCCGTTGCTGTTGCCGCTGCTTTCGATGGCATCGGTCTTTGACGCGCCTGAATTGCGCGTGGCCCCATCGCCCGCGCAGGCGGCGCAAATGCGCCTGGCCCCGGGCACGCGCGCGATCGATTCGGATGTTTCGCCGGCCGGTCCGCGCGTGGCGCTCCTGGTGGTGGACGCCGCCGGTACGCGGCAGGTCGTGTTTTGGGAAATCGGGCAGCCGCAAGCGTCGAAGATTTGGGACGTGCCGGCAGGCTTTGCCGCGCGGTCGATTGTGTGGCATCCCCAAGCCGAGGCTTTGTTCTTATCCGGGCAGCGGGGCGCGCAGTGGGTCGTCGTCAAACTGGAGAAGACGGGCGGCCCTTGGACCGAGCGGCCGGTCTACGCGTCGCGGCAGGAGATCCGGCGCCTGGTGGCGGGGCCGCGGCCGTACGTGATCGATTATGACGAAGCGCGCCACCAGCAAGTGTTGGCTTACCGGCTGTTCTTCGGCCTGCGGGGCGCGGATGGCTCGTATTCCATTCGGTCGGTCACCGAGGAAGGGAAGCGCGAGTACCAGGTTGTGGGCCATCGGGACGGCTTCACCAAAATTCCCGATGCGGATGCCGCGCCCAGCGAACTGGTGGCGGCTTCGGCGCTGCCGGTGGGCTTCCATCCGGCGGGCCATCTTCTTATTTGGGAAGACGCGGGCAATTGTTTCCACGCGGCCGGTTACGGGCGCGATCACTGGGAGACCAACACGCGGCTATTCGGCCGCGACCTGTGCGGCGGTTCCGTCGGCGCGACCCCCAATGGCGCCGCCATCCTGCACTGGCAGGCCGGCGCCGACGGCATCGAGGTGCTGCTGGACCGCGGCGTGAACCACCGGCGCGAAGCCGGCGGCTACCGATTGGTATCGGCGCCCTCTTCGGTGCCGGACGGCCGCGGCATAGTGGGCGTGACGCGCAGCGATTCCGGTTTTGCGGTGAACTACATCCCCATTCCCCTGCCGCTGGCCGACGTGGTCAACGCATGGATGTTCACCGAATCGGCGCAAGACACCAAACTGCTGGCCGGGCGCGGCGGGCTGTTCCGGAACTTGAAAGACGACCAGCTCTATCAGCTCTACGACTCCGAGGCCTACCACTGCGGCGACCTGGACGAATCCACTCCTACGAGGCCCTACCTGGTGACCACCGACAGTTTCTGGGAGCTGTTCGCCGCCGCTTATGAAGGCATGTTCATCGTGCGGGAGCGGCAGGCGGCCATGCCGGCCTTCTGGCAGTTCGTGGCGCAAGCGGCGGATAGCTTGCACCAATCGCATCCGCAATCGCCGTGGACGGCCCTTTTCGCGGCGCTGGCGGCGGTCGAGTCGGGCCCCGCGTCAAACCAGGAAGCACAGCGCATCCTGCAGGCGGCCGACTCGCGTTTTTCCCCGGTGGCGGGCCGCGACTTCGATTATGGCGAGTTGAAGCCCCGCGGCCACTACACCGCGACTCCCGAAGCCGAGCGCTACTTCCGCGCCTTCCGCTATCTCACCAGCGCGCCGGATGCGAAGTGGAGCATGGACGAATTGCGGCAGCTTCCCGCGGCGGTGAAGAGCGCTGCGTTGCGCTGGATCGGTTCCTACCAGGACCTGATTGCGCCATCGCGCTCCCCGTTGTTGTGGCAGGACGCGCCGTCCCAACCGCCGGCTTACGTGCGCCATCCGCAAACCGCGCCGGTGCTGTTTCCGCTCTCCTGGGGCTTCGACAACGAGGCTCTGTTTTCCACCATCTACCACGAGTCCTTGCCGCCGGCCGAACGCATCGAGGGGCCGGGTGGCAAGCGCCTGACGCCATCGGGCATGGACGTGGCGGCGGCGTTGGGAAGCAGTTTCGCGCGCGGCTTGCTGGCCGATGAGATCGCCAAGTATCCGCCGTTGCGAGATGCCTTGGACCGGCTGGCCGCTAGCCGCCCACCCGCCACCGGCAGCCTGTACCAGCAGTGGATCGACGCGTTGGGCGTGCAGTGGGCCGATTCCGTGGCTTCTCCCAACGGCGAGTTGGATGCGGACCTGTGGCGCGCCAAGCGCCTGCAAACCGGACTCGCTTCATGGGCCACGCTGCGCCACGCCACCGTTCTCGTGAATGAGCGGGTCAGCGCGGAGTGCGGCGAAGCGGGCTTCGAGGAGATCGTCATGCGCCCGCCGCGCGGCTACGCGGAGCCGGACCCGCATACCTTTGCGCGCATCGGCGATCTGTTTGCGTCGGCTGCGCAGTTGATCTCCTCGGGCGGCCTGCAATTAGCCGGCAAGCTACCTTCCGACGACGACGGCCAGGTCCAACTGCAAGCAGGCCTCATCCGTAGGCTCAATGAGACCGCAGACAAAGCGCGCGTCTTCCAAGCGATCGCCGCCAAGGAAACGCGCGGCGAGGTGCTGACGGCCGCCGAGTACGAAGAGATTCTCTACTTCGGCCGCGTGGCGGAGCATCATTTCCTGGTTTACAAAAGCCTCGCCAACAAGGACCTGGCCCTCTCCACACCCAACCCGATTCCGAAGATCGCGGATGTTTCCGATACCAGCGGCCAGGCGCCGTATCTAATGGTGGCCGTCGGCCGGCCGCTCGAATGGGACCACACCGTACCATTCTTCGGCCGGCGCGAGGTCGTCAAAGGCGCAGCCTATTCTTACTACGAATTCCTGTCGGATACACTGCAAAACGACTCAGATTGGCTGAAGAAGATCGCCACGCAACCGCATCCGGCGTGGGTCGCGCCGTACATTTCCGCCAACGGACTGTCATGCCCCGCGCGCAAGCCATTCTGATTCTCGCCACTCTAGTGGTGGGGCAGGCGGTGCCGCCGGCCCGTGCGCAACCCGCCGCAGCGCAAGAAGTGGGGCAGGCGCTTTCGCCTGCCAATGCCCTCCCCGCAGCCGCCCCGCAGACCGAAGTGCGCCTGCTCTTCACCGGAGACATTTCCCTCTCGCGGCAAGTGCGGGCCGAAATTGACCGCACCAATCGCTTCCCATGGGGCGGCTTTGCCGAGCTCTTCCACGGCGCCGACTTTGTTGCCGGCAATCTGGAAGGCGCCGTAGGCAAGCCCGAAGAATGTCTGCCCGCCCCTGCCGCCGCCCCGTGCTTCGATATTCCCGCTGCGCTCGTCCCGCTGCTCGCGAAGGCCGGCTTCCGTGCCATGGGCATCGCCAACAACCACTCGGGTGATCTCGGCGCCGCCGGTCGAAAAGCAACCGGCCAGGCCCTCCACGAGGCAGGTATCGACGCCCTTTCCTTCGCCGATTCCCCGCGCTTCCTCTCGCTCGGCGGTCACACCATTGCCGTGGTCGCGATCTCGGCCGTTACCGGCCGCGATGGCACCCGCGTCGAGATTCCTTCCACCGGGTTGCGCCAGAAACTGCGCCTGGCTCGCACCCTTTCCGAATTGGTGGTGGTCTTCATTCATTGGGGCAGCGAACTGCTGGACTGGCCCAGCGTCGAGCAGCGCCGCTCCGCCGAATGGCTGGTCCAAAACGGCGCGGGGTTGATTGTCGGCCACCATCCGCACGTGGTTCAGGCGGCCGAGTGTGTGGGCGGCAAGCCGGTCTTCTTTTCCCTGGGCAATCATCTGTTCGACCAGAAGTATCCCGACACCAAGAAAGGCTTGATTGCGGATTGCCGCATCCGCGGCGGCGTGCTGCGCTGCGGCGCGATTGCGACGGAGACCCCGGCGGGAAGTTCGTTTCCCGCAGTGGGGCAGGCGCTTTCGCCTGCCAACTCCGGCATTGAGGCGTGCGCGGTGAATCTGGCGCCCGTCCCGCTGCGGGCGCGGGATGCCGAGAGCGGTTACGTGATCCAGGGCCCCGGTTGGCGCTCGGCGGTGCTGCCGCTGGTTTCGGCGGAAGTGGGAAAGCTGAGCGGCCAGCCGGACAAGCAGATGCTCTTCGCGCTGGAGCAACACTATTCGCCGATCGATCGGGAAGACGGGCCGCGGCCCTATGTCTATGAGGTTCGCGCCTCCGGCTTAATCGCGCGCTGGCGTGGCAGCGCGCTGGCATGGCCGCTGCTGGATGCCTCGCTGCTGCCCGGCGGCGATGGCGTTCTGTGCGCGCTGCACCGGCGCGATTCCTTCATCCAACTCCAACCCGGCGCCGCCGGGGTTCGCATAGCTGCCTACCGCTGGAACGGTTTCGGCTTTCGCGGTGTGGAAGATCCAGGCCTTCTGGCACGCTGCCGGGCGCTGTTCGACTGAGCTACTAGTTCTGGGAAAGCTAATCAAGGGCACCGCCCTTGGGGAACAGGCCGGGAGGCCTGTTGTACTAGCGGATCAATGCTTCCAGGAACTCGTGGGCTGCGTGGAGGGTGACGGGCTGTGCCATGAGGGCGATGACGGACGCGGCCAGCATGATGCCGGCGCCGCCGGAGAGAAGCCTGGCATGGCGGGCGGGTTTGGCGGTGGCGGGGACGAAGTGCAGCAGGCGGTCCACGCGCGTGGAGAGATCCATGCCGTTGGGCATCAGGGAAGTCACCAGCACGGGCGATGGGGGAACGGCGCCGAGGCGGGCCACGCGAACCAGGGCGGCGGCGAGGGTGAGGGAGCGGTGGCAGTCGCCGGCGACGGCGAAATCGTCAGCAGCCCATTCGGTGACTGTGGCCCATTCCTGCTCGAGGCGGCTGAAGCCGCGGAAAAACGGAAGAATTCCGGGGGCCAGCAACACCAGGAGGCGTTTGAAATTATCGCGCGAACGACTGTGGGCGCGTTCGTGCCGCAATACGGCGGCCAGTTGATCGGCGGACAACGCGGACACGACTTTGCTCGAGATGACCAGGCGGGAACGCAGCACGCCCGCCAGCATCACCAGCGGTGCGGGGTCATCAATCAGCCAGACGGGTGCGGCTTCTCCGCGAAGGTAAGTCTTGCGGGCGGCCCGCTGGCAGTGGCGAATATGACGGAGCGACCTGCCGACGGCCCGAAGGGCGCGGGCGATCGAGAAGCTCCAGACGGCCAGACCGAGGGCCGCGGCGGCCAGACAGACCCAGCCGATGGGTTCGGTGGCGGCGCGGGGTTCCAGCCACAAATAGCTTGGCGCGAGTAATCCAGCCACCATCAGAAGCGAGAGGCCCGTGGGGGCGAGGCGCAGCAGGAGCAGCAGCCGCGCGGCCAGTTGCGGCCGAAACCGTTCGGAGAGCCGGATGGCGGCGGGCGCCAATAGAGACAGGGCCGCTCCGAGTGCCAGATGCACCAGGAAAAAGGAGGCCATCGAGAGACACAGCAGACGAAAGAGGTATGAACCCATCATGGTTTCCTCCTCTGGTAGAGTTCCTTGCGCTTGAGGCGGATCTTCTTTTCCAACTCATCGAGGAGCGCTTCGTCCTGCTGGCCGACGGCATCCACCAGGCAGGAGATGAGCAGTTCGCCGGCCGGTTGTGGTCCAGACAGGAAGCCGGCGACGAACTCACCGGCGCGCTTCTGCTCCCATTCCATGCGCGACCAGCGGGGTGAATAGAGGAAGGCGCGGGCGGACTTGCGGCGGCGAAGCAGACCTTTCTTGAATAGCCGGTCGAGGGTGGTCATGATCGTGGTATAGGCCAGCGGCCGGTTCAACCGTTGCACCACGTCGTGCACATTGCTTTCGCCGCGCTCCCAGAGTAAATCCATGACAGTGGTTTCCAGGTGGCCTAAGGGCGGCTGGGAGGGCGGGGTCTGCTCGACGGTAATCGATTTAAGGAAGCGCATCGTCCGATGCTGGTTATATTACCAGACGCCAGTCGCCTTCGCGACGCGTAACGTGCGTGCGGTCGAGGTATTCGAGCAGGGGAATGGCGTACTTGCGGGAGATGCCGGTCCATTCCTTGAACTGGCCCACTTGAAACCGTTGGGCCTTGCGGGCAGCCAGGAGCTGGCGCAGGCGGTCGAGCGCGGAGCTGTGAAAGACCAGGTCTTGGCTGATGCGGACCAACCGTTTCTCGCGCAAGAGGATTTCGAGCAAAGTGCGGGCGCGCCGGGCTTCGATGCCGGATTTGGCGAGCACTTCGGCGACCGCGGGCACGGCCAGCGAGGCCTGCTCGAAGGCGCGTTCGATGGCGGCGCGCGCCTGCACCTCGTCATCCTTGAGGACAACGCGGTGGTTGCGGGAGCGGACGGTCTCGCCTTCGACAACGAGCGAGCCGGCGGCGGCGAGCAGGGCGTCCATGAGCAACGGCGGCGCGGACGGCATTTCGCGGCTGCGGAGATCCTGCCGGGCGATTCCGGGCACGAGCGGATTTTTTTCATGAAACTCCGCGATGGCCTGGATGAGGCGGTCGCACGCCGCGTGGAACCAGGCGCGATCCACGTACCAGGAATCCGCCAAAGCGACCACCGGGGCGCGCGCGGCGGCATCGGCGACGTCGGACCCGCGCATTCCGGTGCGTGCGACCAGGTCCTGGAGGGAGATGCCGAACTCGGCTTCGCGCACCAGCAGGGCGATGCGCGCGGCGTCGTCGGGAGAAGACAAGACTTCGAGGCGAGCGGCAAAAGTCGCGGCGGACTCCCGGGCGGCCGGCGAGCCGATGTCCAGGATCACGCCGCCGCCGATCGTGATGACGGGGGAGAACCTGCGGATGATGAAGCGGTCGCCGGGAAGCAGCAGGGCGGAATCGCGCAGCAGGAGCCGTACGAACGCGCTGCCGCCGGGCGGGAGGATCGAGAGGCCGCGCGGGAGGCGCACTTCGGCCTCAATCTCGGCCGAGCCGGAATGAAAATGAACTGGTGCGCGGTGCTTGAGCGGCTTGGCGGAAGCGAGGAGGTGGAGGCGGCAGGCCACTTGATTCACGGAGCGAAAGCGGCCGGGCTCAGAGAGCACGCCGCCGCGTTTGAGGTCGGCGGGTTCGATATCCGCCAGGTTGAGAGCGGTGCGTTGGCCGGCGACGGCGCGGCTCGCGGGAACGCCGTGGACCTGGACGCCGCGCACACGCAACTGGCGGCCACCGGGATAGACCTCGACCACTTGTTCGGGCTCGACTGAGCCGGAGACCAAGGTTCCCGTGGCGACGGTTCCGAAGCCTTTCACGGAAAAAACGCGGTCGACGGGAAGGCGGAAAAAACCGGCCGCATTTTTTTCGGGGACGGAGGCGGCGACGCGGGCGAGGGCGCTTCGCAAATCGTCGAGGCCGGCGCCGGTGACCGAGCTGACGGGGACGATGGGCGCGCCTTCGAGGAACGAACCAGCCACCAGCTCTTCGGCTTCAAGTTTGACCAGGCCGAGCATGTCGGCATCCACCAGGTCGGCCTTGGTGAGGACGCTGATGCCGCGCGGGATGGCGAGGAGGCGGCAGATATCGAAATGCTCGCGGGTCTGGGGCTTGATGGACTCGTCGGCGGCAATGACGAAGAGGACCAGGTCGACGGAGGCCACGCCGGCGAGCATGTTCTTGACGAAGCGCTCATGGCCGGGGACGTCCACGAAGCCGAGCCAGAGGGACGGGGTGAGCTGGAGATGGGCGAAACCGAGGTCGATGGTGATGCCGCGGCGCTTCTCTTCCTGGAGGCGGTCCGCGTCGATGCCGGTGAGGGCCTTGACCAGGGCGGTCTTGCCGTGGTCGATGTGGCCGGCGGTCCCGATGATGATGAACTTCATGTTGCTTGTTACAGTGTAGAAGTGCTTGCACTGCCTCTGCTGGCCCTGGTAGCCGGCTCAATCGTTTACTGCCTCCTCACGGTCCTGGCCGCGGTCCGCTACCGGGGGGCGCGCCGCGCGAAGGTTGAGAATCCTCCGCCGCTCAGTATTCTCAAGCCGCTGGCAGGCGCCGACGACGGACTGGAAGAGAATCTTCGCAGCTTTTTTGAACAGAACTATCCTTCATTCGAAATCTTGTTTGCGGTTCGGAGCCCGCTGGACGCTGCTATTCCGGTGGTGGAGCGGCTGCAGGAACATTACCCGCGCGTGCGCTCGCGGCTGCTGGTGACGGGCGAGCCGCCGTATAGCAACGCCAAAGTGTACAGCCTGCACCGGATGTTGGCGCTGGCGCGCAACGACGTGGTGGTGATGTCGGATAGCGATGTGCGGGTGGCGCCGGACCTGCTTTGGGCGATCGCGGCCGAGTTTCAGGACGAAAAAGTGGGCTTGGCGACGTGCCCCTACCGGGCTGTGCCGGGCCGCAGTTTCTGGTCGACGCTGGAAGCGGTGGGACTCAACACCGAATTCATCGCGGGGGTGCTGGTGGCGCGCCTGCTGGTGGGAATGAAATTCGCGTTGGGTCCGACCATCGCGGCGCGGCGCAAAGCGCTTTCGGACATCGGCGGATTCGATGCGGTGAAGGACTACCTGGCGGAGGATTTCGTGATGGGCAAGCTGGTGGCCGCCAAGGGCTATCGGGTGATCCTTTCATCGAGCGTGATCGAGCATCGAATCGGGGCGCAGAGCTTCAAAGAGAACCTGGAACATCGCCTGCGCTGGTGCCGGAGCACGCGGCGCTCGCGCCCGTGGGGCTATATCGGGGAGATCTTCACTCACACGCTGCCGCTCGGGCTGGTGATGGTGGCGGCGCATCGGGCGTGGTGGCCGTGGTTTGCGGCGGCGATGGCGATGCGCGCGGTGGGGGCATGGACGACCGCGGAATACGCGTTGCACGACCCGCTGACGCGTCGCCGGTGGTTCCTGGTCCCGCTGCAGGATCTAGCTCAGTTCGCGGTGTGGATCGCGGGCTTTTTCGGAAATACGATTTCGTGGCGGGGCCGCAAGTACCTGCTGCTGCGGGACGGGCGCTTCGAAATCGTGCCATAGTCGTGCTGTCTTCCGCCCCGTTCCGGGGCTCTGGATAGCTGCACGACGATCCCACGGCTTGCGCCGTGGGCTATGATCTTTCGCCCTGCGGGCTGGGCAGGCGGCACCGCCTGCCCCACCTTGCATACCCGTTACAATGGTCGCCATGAACCGGCTCGACGAATTGCGCCGCCGTCACGCGGCCGCCGAGGAAGGTGGCGGACCGGAACGGCGCGCCCGCCAGCATAAAGAGGGCAAACTTGCGGCGCGCGAGCGCATCGAACTGCTGCTGGATGAGCATTCGTTCGAGGAGCTCGACAAGCTGGTGACGCACCGGTGCCACGATTTCGGGATGGACGACCAGGTGATCCCGGGCGACGGCTTTGTGACGGGCTACGGACGCGTGGATGGGCGCCTGGTCTATGTCTTCGCGCAGGATTTCACGGTGTTCGGCGGGTCGCTTTCGGAAGCCAACGCGCAAAAAATCTGCAAGATCATGGACATGGCGCTGAAGACCGGCGCGCCCGTGATCGGACTCAACGATTCGGGCGGCGCGCGCATCCAGGAAGGTGTGGTATCGCTGGCCGGGTACGCCGATATCTTTTTGCGCAACACGCTGGCGAGCGGCGTGGTGCCGCAGATCTCCGCCATCATGGGGCCGTGCGCGGGGGGCGCGGTGTATTCGCCGGCCATCACCGATTTCGTGTTCATGGTGGATAAGACGAGCTACATGTTCGTGACCGGTCCGGACGTAATCAAGACGGTCACGCACGAAGACGTCACCAAGGAAAACCTGGGCGGCGCCATGACGCACAACGCCACCAGCGGGGTGGGCCACTTTGTGGCGCACGACGACGCGGAGTGCCTGCGGATGATCCGGGAACTGCTCTCGTACTTGCCGCAGAACAACCGCGAGGACCCGCCGCGGCGAGCGACCGAGGACCCGGCGGACCGTATGGACCAGGCGCTCGATGCGATTGTGCCGGCGGAATCGAACCAGCCGTACGACATCAAAGACGTGATCCACCGGGTGGTGGACGACGGCCGGTTTTTCGAAGTACACGAGCATTGGGCGAAGAATATCGTGGTGGGGTTGGCGCGCATGGACGGGCGGCCGATCGGGATCGTGGCGAATCAACCGGCGTTTCTGGCAGGGTGCCTGGATATCAATTCCTCGGTGAAGGGCGC
Source organism: Bryobacterales bacterium (assembly GCA_003167255.1). Lineage (GTDB taxonomy): Bacteria > Acidobacteriota > Terriglobia > Bryobacterales > Bryobacteraceae > PALSA-129. The sequence goes on along the minus strand of PMTR01000094.1, from coordinate 27,201 downwards.
GCGGTTCGTGCGATTCTGCGACGCGTTTAATATCCCGATTCTGACGTTTGAGGACGTGCCGGGCTTCCTGCCGGGCACGGAGCAGGAGTTCGGAGGGATCATCCGGCAGGGCGCGAAGCTGCTCTACGCCTATTGCGAAGCCACGGTACCCAAAATCACCGTGATCACGCGCAAGGCTTACGGCGGGGCCTACTGCGTGATGGGGTCGAAACAGGTTCGAACCGACATCAACCTGGCGTGGCCGACGGCGGAGGTGGCGGTGATGGGGGCCGAAGGGGCCGTCAACATTGTGTACCGCCGGGAACTGGCGGCGGCGGGCGACCAGGCGGCGGCGCGGCGCGAAAAGATCGAGGAATTCCGCGATCGCTTCGCCAACCCCTTTGTTGCGGCCGAGCGCGGCTATGTGGACGACGTCATCGAGCCGCGGGAAACGCGGCCGCGGGTGATCCGCGCGTTCAAGATGCTGGAGAACAAAGTCGATACCATGCCGCGGAAGAAGCACGGGAACATTCCGCTGTAGGTAGTTGGACAGGCCATCGCCTTTTGTTGCCTGTTGCAGAGGGCCTTCGGCCCGCGAAATTTCATGAAAAAGTGGGNNCCAGAATTGGCCGCCCCACTCAAATCGAGAAACTGAAACTGCGCATGGACAAGTTGCCGTAGTGGAAGCCTGCGTAGATGGTCTCGACGCGCTCGCCGGGGAACGACATGCCCAGAACGACGAACAGCGGATCGAAGTGCTCGGTGGTGGGAACGGACAGCCGGGCATGCGGCGCGGTGCTGCGATAGGCGAAGAGGCCTTCCAGGTTTCGCGCGGCCACCTGCGCGGCGACCCAAGAATCGAACTCGGCGGCCCAGGGGTCGACGGGGGCATCTTTGTTTTCGATGCGTGCACGGCTCAGGTTGTGGACGATTCCGCCGGTGCCGGCCACCAGGAAGCCATCGTCGCGCAACGGGCGTAGCGCCTTGCCGATCTGGAAGAGTTCTTCCGGCGTGGCGAAGGGCATCGAGAGTTCGAGCACCGGAGTGGTGGCGGCGGGCCATGCTAGTTTCATGGGGACCCAGGCGCCGTGATCGAGACCGCGGTCGGGCTGAGGCCGAACGGCTTGTCCGCCGGCTTCCAAAACGCCGGCGACCCGCACGGCCAACAAGGGGCTGCCCGGCGCCGGGTAGGCGATGCGGTAGAGTTCTTCGGGGAAGCCGCCGAAATCGTAGAGCAAGGGAGCGCGATCCCAGGAAGTGACGCGGAGGGGCCGCGACTGCTGCCAGTGCGCGGAAATGACCAGTATCCCCTTAGCGCCGGAATGCCGGGCGCCAAACGCAGCCAGAGCCGTGGCATGAGCGTCGCCACCGAGGGCGGACATCGGCGAGCCGTGGGCGAAAAAGACCGCGGGCAGACGCTCCATGATTTCTGGCCAAGCGTGGGCCGGGAGACAGACGACAAAACGCGATCGTCTGTCCCACCTAAACCCAACTTACTCGGACTTACTCTTCTTTGGCCACCACGACGGTGACTTCGGCGGTGACATCTTTATGCAGCCGCACGACGACCTTGAACTCGCCCAACTGTTTGATGGGTTCGTCCAGCACGATCTTGCGGCGGTCGATGACGAAGTTTTGAGCGGCCAGTGCGTCGGCCACATCCTTGGAGGTGACGGAGCCGAACAACTGGTCGTTCTCGCCGGCCTTCTGTTTGATGGTGACGGTGACGCTGTTGACCAGCCTGGCGAGATCCTGCGCCTCGACTTCGAGTTTGGCGTCTTTGCGCAGGTGCGACTGGCGCTCCTGTTCGATGATCTTCTTGTTGGAGGCGGTGGCCGTAACGGCGAGGCGTTTGGGCAGCAGGAAATTGCGGGCGTATCCGGCGGCCACTTTGACTACCTGGCCGCGGTTGCCCAACTTGTCGACGTCTTCTCTCAGTATGACTTCCATGACAGTTTCCTCGTGCTCCTAGAACTGCGCCGCGAAGGGCAGCAGCGCGATGTTGCGGGCTTTCTTGATGGCGTCGGTGAGGCGGCGCTGGTGGGGCGCGCAAACGCCCGAGATACGGCGCGGGACAATCTTGCCCCGCTCCGCGACGAAGGCGTGCAGCATCTTGATGTCCTTGTAGTTGATGTCGTCAATCTTTTCGACGCAGAAGCGGCAAACCTTCTTGCGGCGGAAGTATGTTTTTTTCTGGGTGGCGACGGCTTTGTCGCCGCCGGTGGGCCGTTGTCCGGCGCTGCCTGGTCTACCTTTGAATTCTGGCATGGGTTAGTTCTCCTTCGGCATGCCGGGTACGATGGCCGGCCCTTCGGTGATGGGTTGCGCCGGCGCTGGTCCGGGAGCCGGCGGGGCGCCCGGTCCGGCATTCGCCGCGCGCTTGGCGGACCGCTTGTCGCGTTCCTTCTTGCGTTTGTCGAGCCGTTTGAGGTTCTCATCGATGCGCACGGTGAGGAACTTCAACACCAGGTCCGCCACGCGGAGCCGGCGTTCGAATTCGTGCACCATTTCCGGCCCGGCGGTGAACTGGAAGAGCACGTAGGTGCCTTCGCGGTATTTATCCACCTTGTAGGCCAAGCGGCGCTTGCCCCACTTATCGACTTTGTCTACGGTAGCTCCGGCGTTGGTCAACTGGGTTCGCAACTGTTCCACGAACTGGTCGACTTCTTCGTCCGGAGCATCCGGTTTTATAATGAACAGCTCTTCGTAAATCCTCATGCTTCCTCTTTGTTTAAGCCAGGGGCGCGACGATTAAATCTCGTCATGGCCTTAACGACGCCCTCAGCGATTATGGAACGAACGGCATCGGCCGCATAGCCGATGAATTCGTCCAACTCCGTTGCCTGCGAGCGCTTCATGGGCGCCAGCAGATAATCCGTTCCACTCTTCAGGGGGTGGCCCGGATGAATCCCCAATCGTATCCGTACGAACTCGTCGGTCTTCAGGCTTGAGATCACCGACTTCATGCCGTTGTGACCGGCAGCCGAACCCTTCGGCTTGATCTTCAGGGCCAACCATCCCAGGTCCAGCTCGTCATAGACCACCACCAGCCGATCGATCGAGATCGAGTGCTTCTCCATCAGCGGCGCGAGCGAAGTGCCGCTGAGATTCATAAACGTCTGCGGCTTGGCCAGCATCACCGGCTGCCCGTCGATCTCGCCCAGACCGGTCAGCGCCCTCGAATCCTTACGGGTGACGCGGATGCCATGCCGTTCGGCCAGCCGATCCACCGTGAGAAACCCGAGGTTATGCGGCGTGAGAGAGTACTCTTCGCCCGGATTCCCGAGACCAGCCACCAGGAACATGACGAATTACTTCTTCTTGCCCTTTTCCTCGGCGGGGGCTTCTTCGTCCTTCTTGCCCTTCTTGATGACCTCGGGCTCGGCGGCAACCGCTCCAGCTTCGGGCGTGACCACGACGGCGCCTTCGACGGGCGCGACGACTTCTTCGGCGCGCAGCGCGACGGAGTGCGCAATGACCGTATCGGGGGAGCTGATGAGCTTCATGGAGCCGGAAAGCGCCACATCGCTGGCGCGCTTGGCCTGGCCGATCATGAGCTCAGTGACGTCCACGGTGAAGCCTTCCGGAATCTCGTCGGGCAGGCATTCGATTTCGATGGCGCGGGTGATCACTTCCAGCAATCCGCCCTGCACCTTGACGCCCTGGGCCTCGCCCGTGGTGCTCACCGGCACGCTGATGCGAATGCGCTTGGTAAGGTCAATGCGCTTGAAATCGGCGTGCAGCAGATGGCCCTTGACGGGATCCACTTGCTGATCGACCACCATGACGGGGGTGGTCTCGCCGCCGGCGATGGCCAGGTCGAAGATGGTGTTGTAGCCGGTCGCGCTGCGGATGATGCGGTTGATTTCCCGCGGGTTGACCGCAATGCTGACCGGATCTTTGAAGGCTCCGTACACGACGGCGGGGATCTGGCCCGCGCTGCGGGTGCGGTGGGCCTCATTCTTGCCGCGCGAGGCACGCACCTCGGCGGCGACGGTAATCTCTCGACTCACTAAATTTCTCCTTTACGGGTTCGAAGTCCGTTCACCCCCGAGGGGCTTCCGTGGGTTCGATGGCCCGCGATTCCTAAATAAACAACACACTCACCGAAGTCTCCTCGTGTATCGAGCGGATGGCATCGGCCATCAGGTTGGCAATCGACAACGATTTGATCTTCGTCGAACTTTTCGCCGCTTCCGAGAGCGGAATCGAATTCGTTACTACCACTTCCTTCAAGCAGGATTCCTCGATCCGGCTTACGGCCGAGCCCGACAGAACCGCGTGCGTAGCGCAGGCCGAAACACTGGCCGCGCCCTTCTCCATCAGCGCTTCGGCGCCCTTCACGAGCGTGCCGGCGGTATCGATCAGGTCGTCCACCAACAGGCAGTGGCGCCCGTCCACCTCACCGACCACATTCATCACTTCGGCGACGTTGGCTTCTTCCCGCCGCTTATCGATGATCGCCAGCGGCGCATTCAACCGTTTGGCGAAGGCCCGTGCCCGCTCCACACCACCCGCGTCCGGCGATACCACCGTCATGTCCGGCACGTTCGGAGTCTTGAAATGCTCCATCAACACGGGCGTGGCGAACAGGTGGTCCACCGGGATATCGAAGAACCCCTGAATCTGGGCCGCGTGCAAATCCAGGGTCAAAACGCGGTCGGCCCCGGCCGTTTCCAGCAGAGCCGCAATCAGCCTGGCAGAAATCGGAACCCTGGGTTTATCCTTCCGGTCCTGGCGGGCGTATCCATAATAGGGTAACACTGCGGTGATGCGCTCTGCTGAGGCGCGTTTGAGGGCGTCGATCATCAGCAGCAATTCCATCAGGTTGCGCTCTACCGGCGTGCAGGTGGGCTGGATGATGAAGACGTCGCCGCCGCGCACGTTTTCCTGGATCTGGAGGTAGATTTCGCCATCCGAGAATTGCTTGACCATGCACTTGCCAAGCTCCGTGCCCAGGTGTGCGGCGATGGCGGAGGCCAGCTCAGGGTTGGCGTTTCCGGTGAAGAGTTGTAAACGGTCGTGAATCATCGCGCGTATCGGCTTTGCGGCGGCCATGTCTCCGGGACTGCATGTGGGCCCAGCGCTCGCCACCAGATTCGGCGGTAGCGCGCCCGGCTCACCAGTGAAATTCGAAAAACCTTTTCGTCACCCAACAATTTCATTGCGGCTGAGATTCCGTGACGGCTCGGAAACAGCCCAAACAGGGCGGACCCGCTTCCGGTCATCATGGCTACGGTGGCCCCCGCCCGCAGCAATCTTTTTTTCAGGTCTGCCAGATTCCGGTGCTGCTTGAAGACTACGGCTTCAAAATCGTTTTCGGAGGATTTCCCGACACCCTGTTCCCACGTAAGAGACTGGAAACTAAATATTTTATTTTCTTGCGATTCGCTTGTCAAACCGGGGCTGAGGTCGCGGTACGCCTGGGAGGTGTTAACGTGCACCGCGGGGGCCACCACAAGGCCTGCCATGGCGGGCCGATCGGAAAGGGGAAAAAGCTCGGTGCCGCGTCCGATGCCGACGGCAGCGCCGCCGAGCAGGAAGAACGGGACGTCGCTACCAAGGTGGGCCGCGATGCCGCTCAGCTTTGACAGATGGAGCGTGCAGCCAGCCAAGGCGGGTAGCGCTAGCAACACCGCGGCGGCATCGGAAGATCCGCCGCCCAATCCGGCGCCCATGGGGATGCGCTTGCGCAGCCGCATTTCGACGCGTCCGGTGACGCGCATGGCGTCCAGCGCCAAGCGGGCCGCCCGCACCACCAGGTTCTCGGAGATCGCGAGAGGGTCGTCCAGTTCGATCGAGGTCTTGCGGCCGGGCGTGAAAGCGATGTCGAGCGAGTCGGCCAGCGAGATGGTCTGAAAGATGGTGCGGAGTTCGTGATACCCATCCGGGCGTTTGCCGAGGACGCGCAGGTCGAGATTGATTTTTGCCAGGGCGCGCACGCGCACCCGGCGCGCGGTGCTCATTTGTCGTATTGGAGCAGGGAGAAGACGTCGTACTCCGGCAGCTTCGCGCGCCCGCTCAAGAAAGTCAGTTCCACCACGAACCCCATGCCGGCCACGGCGCCGCCAGCTTCACGAACCAGGCGGGCGGCGGCCGCGGCGGTGCCGCCGGTGGCCAGCAGATCGTCCACAATCAGCACACGGCTGCCCGGCTGAACGGCGTCCTTGTGCATCTCCAGGCTGTCTTTGCCGTACTCCAGAGCGTAGGTCACGCTCACGGTAGCGGCCGGCAGTTTCCCGGGCTTTCGTATGGGCACGAAGCCGGCGTGCAGCGCATAGGCCAGCGCCGGCGCGAAGATGAAGCCGCGCGCCTCGATGCCCAGCACCAGGTCGACGCGCGTTCCGCTGTAGTGGCTCTTCAGCCCATCGATCACGCCCGCGAAGCCGCCGCTATCCTTGAGCAGGGTGGTGATGTCATAGAAGAGGATGCCGGGTTTGGGGAAGTCCGGCACTTCACGAATGAGTTTCTTGAGATCCATCGTTTCTCGCAGCTTCAGTTATAACACCGCTGCACGACTCTAGCAGTCCCCGAAAAGCTGGCCGTGGGCTTTTAGACCTCCAGGATCTCGTGAACTGAACGGACAGCAGCCTCGGAGTCAGCAAATCGCCTCCGTTTCGGATCTTCTCGGACGGCCCACGTTCCATCCTCGTTCAGGGAAATGTGAGCTATCCCTTTTTCGGTGCGGACCTCGACGTGTCCGCTATCGACGATTAGCGGTTCGAACATAATTGAAGATCATAAAACAGAAAGGCCCAGCCTTGTGGCTGGGCCCTAGCATATACTGGGTCTCGTGCACTGGACTCAGGCCGGGAGGTCCCTCTCTGGCTCTGCCGGCCACTACAGGAGATGCGGGAAGGTCGTTCGGGTTGGCTCACGCCGGGACCAGGCGGCCTTCTTTATCGCCGGTGGCGAGCACGAGTGTGGAAGGCAAGGCGAGGGAGCGGAGGTGAACAAGGACAAATGAAAGGGAGAGGCGATGAAACCGTTCACGATGGTATTACTTTTCGGTGCCTTGGTGTCATTCCAGGCGTCGGCACAAACCGCTAAACCGCCCGATGTCGCCGCCGCTACTAGCGAGGCAGCCAGAACTAGCGGTCCATTCCTTAACGGGAGAGCATGGTTGAGCTGGGACGACGGGATGCGGCTTGGATTCGTAATAGGGATTGCGGAGCTGCATATGATAGCTAACGAGAACTTGCCCATAGTTTGGTTCAAGGGCAAGCCAGCCAACGGGGAAGTAATGAAGGGCCTCCAAGACTTTTATCAGGAACCCGCAAATGCGCGCATTGCTATCCTAGAAGCCATTTCGGTGGTGGCGATGAAATTCAATGGAGAATCCAGCAAGAACATCGATGATGCCACGGCGATACTGCGGGAACGGTACGCGGTGAAATGAAGCCGATTGCGACACACAGGCTTGCAGGATCAAACAGGGGCGACCGGGAATGAAAGCTCTGGACGGTGTCCTGCTGGCGAACGACTGGCCCGCTGACAGGGTCGTAGATTGCCTCGCGAACAAAGCGAGAGGCGACATCATTCGGTTTTTGCACGAGCGTCATGAGGAGAGGTTTTTTGAGCCGATCCGCCACTTGGCCTCCTCGTGCAACAAGCAAGGATATGGTTTTGCCATCATGGCACTTTGTTCCTTGCTCATCGAAACAATCCAATGCTACCGCTACGGACTACCAAGCACGAACAGCGGAGAACTGGAACGGTTGGGGATTCCGAAGGAACAGTGGAGGAGCGGCAGCACGGCTTTCAATGAGTTCTTTCTCGGACCTTGCCAGCACCTTTTCCCCGACGTGGACGCTGTGGATTTTTATTCGAACATTAGGAACGGTTTACTGCATCAGGCTCAGACAAAGGGCGGCTGGAAGATCAGAACTGGCCAAGCGGCGATTTGTAATCTGAATGACAAGATCATCGATCGCGACAAATTCGCCAATGCACTGGAAGGCGCATTTCAGGAGTATCTGGAGGATCTCGGACAGCACGATTGGGCGGAAGACATCTGGTCAAAAGCAGCTCAAAAGATCTGCTGGCTGGTTAAGACGAGCAATGGGGCACGTCCTTAGGGCAGTGCAAAAACTGGCATCGCTCTACCAAAGGAAGGCGTGTCCAGAAGCTAGCGTGCCTAGCCCGCTATCAGCGCCGCCAGCATCGCTCGCAGCGCCTGGCCGCGATGGCTGACGAGGTGAGAATTTGCGGCCGGATGCGTCTTTCGCCCCGTTCCGGGGCTGGTGCATTGGCGACCGGACCCACGGCTTGCGCCGTGGGCTAGCATCTGTCGCCCTCCGGGCTTAATGACAAGCGGCGGGCTCGGTGATGCTCGTGAACGTTGGCAGGCGGAAGCGCCTGCCCACAAAAATGCGGCGCGGTGATGCACGCACACGTCCTGTGGCCGACCTCACGCCTGATATGTGATAAAAGGGTCCAGTAAGCCGCGGAGGAATCGGTTGGCAGGCGAAAGCGCCTGCCCCACAAAAGGCCGAGGTGGGACAGACGCTTTCGTCTGTCAATCGGGCGATCCCGGCGATCAGGAGGTTTCGTGAAACTGTTTGCCGTGAAGCTATTTGCCGTCGTCGCGCTGGCGGGCGCGGGGCTGGGGCTGCTGCTGGCCCAACAGGCTGCGCCGCCGATTCCCAAAATCAAGTTTTCCGACAACAGGCTGGATAACGGTCTGCGGGTGATTATCGCGGAAGATCACTACGCGCAGGTGTATGCCATCTGCGTCGCTTATAAAGTGGGGTCGAAGGACGAACACCCGGGACGGACGGGGTTCGCGCACCTCTTCGAACACATGATGTTCAAGGGGTCGGAGAACGTGGGTGTCGGCGAGTTGGATTTTCTGATCGACACCAACGGCGGCAACTCCAACGGGACTACCAACACCGATCGCACTTCCTACTACGAAGTTCTGCCAAAGAACCAGCTCGACCTGGGGTTGTTTCTGGAAGCCGACCGCATGCACGGGCTGGTGATTACGAAGGAGAATCTTGAGAACCAGCGGCAGGCGGTGAAGGAAGAGCGGCGCCAGAGCAACGACAACCAGGCGTACGGGCAGACATCCGAGAAGCTTGAGGAATTGATTTACGACAACTTCGCATATCATCATCCGGTGATCGGGTCGATGGCCGATCTGGATGCGGCTTCGGTGGATGACGTCAAAGAGTTCTTCAAGATTTACTACGCTCCCAACAACGCCGTGCTGGCGCTGGTAGGCGATCTGGACACGAAAGAAACGCTGGCGAAGGTGAAGAAGTATTTCGGCGGGATCCCGCGGCAGGAGCCGCCTAAGCCGGCCGATTTGACCGAGACGCCCAAGACGGCCGAGCGCCGCACAGCTTTGGAAGACCCGCTGGCGCGGCTGACGCGCATCGACATCGCATATCGGATTCCCGCAGCGGGCGACCCGGACGCGCGCGCCCTGGGAATCGCCGCTTCCATTCTCGGCGGTGGCGGCGGAGGGCGCGGCGGCGGTGGCAGCGGCAACAACTCGCGCCTGTATCGCAAGCTGGTGGAGGAAAAGGAAATTGCCACACAGGTTTCCTGCTCCACCGACCGGCGCGCCGGTCCCGGCATGTTCCACATCTCGGCGACGCTGCGCGCGGGCAAGACGCCGCAGGAAGCCGAGGGGTTGATTGCGGAAGAGATCGCCAGGCTGCACGCCGAGCCGGTCACCGACAAAGAACTGCAGCGCGTGCGCATCGGCCTGCGGCGTTCGGCGGAGAATCGTCTCACCGCGCTGAGTCGCGCGCAGGCGCTGGCGGATGCGGCGGCGGTGTACGACGATCCGAGCCGGGTGAATACCGAAATCGACGCGCAAATGGCGGTGACGGCGGCGGATATTCAGAAGGCGGCCAAAGCCGACCTGGTGAAGGCCAACAGCGTGGTGGTGGTGACCACGCCGGGGGCCGGCGGCGGTGGACGCGGGCGCGGACGAGGGGGAAACTAAATGCAACGTTTCATGAATATGGTTTCGTACTCCGGGAAGAACGCTCCCTTACGGTCGCGGCTCGGATGCGTGGCGATTTGCGTTGTTCTGGCGGCGACGGCGGCGGCGCAGGATGCCACCACTTACCGCGGCATGGTGCGGCTGAACCGCGCGCCGGTCTCGAACGAAGTGCTCAAGGTGAAACTGCCGCGTCCGGTGGATCGCACGCTATCCAACGGGCTCAAGCTGGTGATCCTGGAAAGCAACCGCACGCCGACCATCACGGTGAACATTTCGGTGCCGTCCTCGCGGCTGCGCGATCCGGCGGGCATGCCGGGGGTGGCGGAAGCCACGGCCGCCATGATGATGATGGGGACCGCGACGCGCACGGCGCGCCAGATCTCCGAGGCGCTGGCGGACATTGGCGCCACGGTATCGTTCGGCGGCGGTGGAGGTGGCGGCGGGCGCGGCGGCGGTGGTGGCGGGGCGGGCGGCGGCGAGGGAACCATTACTGTGAACGCCATGACCGAGGACTTCGATGAAGCGCTCGGCATCATGGCCGATATTCTGCTGCATCCCTCCTTCCCGGCCGACGAACTGGAAAAGTGGAAGGGCCGCCAGCGCAGCCAACTGGAACAGCAGCGAACCAACCCCGGCACGCTTTCGAACGAGGTGTTGATGCGGGTGCTGTATCCCGGCGACGCGCGCCAGTTCACGCGGCTGACGGCGGAATCGCTGGATGAGATTACGCGCGACGTGCTGGTGGAGCACTACAAGAGGTACTTCGTGCCCTCGGGAGAACTGGCCGGGGTGGTGGGTGAAATCACACCCAAGGATGCGGTGGCCAAGGTGGAAAAGGCGCTCAGCGCGTGGAAGGGCGGGCCGGTGGAGCCGGTCAAGCTGCCGGCGAATCCGCCCATCGCGGAAAAGAAGGTTTACCTGATTTCGCGGCCCGGGTCGGTGCAGACCAATCTGACGCTGGCCAATCGCGCGATCCTGCGCACCGATCCCGATTACATCGCCTGCATGGTGATGAACCAGGTGCTGGGCGCCGGGACGGCGGCGCGGCTGTTCCGCATTATCCGCGAAGAGAAAGGCTACACCTATGGCGTCAGTTCCAGCTTCGCGGCCACCAAGACCACGCACCATTTCATTTCTTCAATGTCGGTGCGCACGGAAGTCACCGAGCCGGCGCTGGCCGACCTGCTCAAGGAGTTCAAGGAAATCCGCGACGTGCCGGTGCCCAAGGAGGAACTGGAAGGCGCCAGGCGCACGCTGGTGGCCAGTTTCGCGCTGGGCCTGGAGAATCCGGCGAGCGTGCTGGCGCGTTGGATGCAGCAGCGGGAATTCGGCCTGCCGGAAGATTATTGGGACACCTACTCCACGAAGGTGATGGCCATCACGGCCGAGGACGTGCAGCGGGTGGCGCGCAAATACGTGCCCTACGATAATGTGCAGATCATCGCGGTAGGGGACGGAGCGAAGATCCGCGAGCTGTTGAAGAAGTTCGGACCGGTGGTGGAATCGACGGTGGAGTAGGCGCCGGAGGCGCCTACATCGACAGGAGCGGTCGATGTTGAGAAGTCAGGAGTCAGGAGACAGAAGTCAGAATCACACCCCGAGCAACAGCCGTAACGACGGCATTGATATACTTGACTCCACCAAACGGGTCAGTCACCGATGAACTTTAAGTAGGTGTGAACTTCATCGGAACATCGACGGGCCAATCTGTCGATTTCCGATACCAACCACTGCTCCTCCTGCGTTCGCGCCTTTGAAACAACGTCTGCCCACTCCGATAGGAAGCGTGGAATTTGGAGCCGATTGAAAACGGTATCGCCATACGGATCGATCGACGCCAGCAGCGGATACGACGCACTCTGCTCATAGGGAGGTAGCAACCTGGCAAGATGGTCTTTCGGGTCTGCGATACCTTCAATTTGATTACCGAACTCACCCTGAAGCTGAATTCCGAGGCCCATCCTCGTCAATATACCGTAACCGAGGTGAATAGTGGACTACGCCGCCGATTCGATCCGTGTTCATCGGCGTTAATCGGCGGCCAGTTACACCCTGGCCCCTCAGCAGCCTCTTAACCTCAGCCCGGTATCAGCGCCGCCAGCATGGCCCTCAGCGCCTGGCCGCGATGGCTGACGGCGAACTTTTCACTTGCGCCGGCTTCGCCGAATGTGCAGCTTAATTGCGGGCAGAAGAAAAGCGGGTCGTAGCCGAAGCCGCCGTCGCCGCGGGGTTCGTGGAGGATGGCGCCTTCCACGGCGCCGCGCCACACGCCGCGCAGAACGCCCGCTTCCACCAGCGCGATGGCGCATACGAAGCGGGCGGTGCGGCCAGTGACATTGCGGAGCTTTTCGAGCAACAGGCGGTTGTTGGATTCGTCGGTCGAGTTGGGGCCGGAGAAGCGCGCGGAGTGGACGCCCGGCGCGCCGTTGAGCGCGTCCACTTCGAGGCCGGAATCGTCGGCGAATAGGGGGCCCGCCACATGCTGGCCATAGTGGCGGGCCTTGAGGATGGCGTTGGCCTCGAAGGTCTGGCCGTCTTCGACGCACGGCTCGAGTTGTTTGAAGTGCGGCGCGAGCTCGATTTCGACGGGCGCGTTGCCAGCGGCCAGACGGAATTCGCGCAGCTTGCCGGGGTTTCCGCTGGCGCAATACAGGCGGATCAAGAGCGTATGGCTCTTTTCTGGATCTCGATCAACTGACCGATGCCGGCGCGCGCCAAGGCGATGAGGCGCGCCATCTGATCGTCGTCGAAGGCCGAGTGCTCGGCGGTGGCCTGCACTTCGACGAACTTGCCGGCGCCGGTCATGACGACGTTCATGTCGACGTCGGCCTGGGAATCCTCTTCGTAGCAAAGATCGAGCATGGGGACGCCGCGCACCAGGCCGACGCTGGTGGCGGCCACCGAATCTCTGAGCGGCATCGACTTGAGCGCGCCGAATTCCACCAGCCGGCGCAGCGCCAGCGACAGCGCCACGAACGCGCCGGTGATGGAGGCCGTGCGCGTGCCGCCATCGGCCTGCAGGACATCGCAATCGACGACCACGGTGCGCTCGCCGAGCGCCGCTCCATCCACTACGGCGCGCATGGAGCGGCCGATGAGGCGCTGGATTTCGTGGGTGCGGCCGGAGACGCGGCCCTTGTTGACCTCGCGCGGGGTGCGGCGCGCGGTGGCGCGGGGCAGCATGGCATACTCCGCCGTCACCCAGCCCTTGCCCGAGTTGCGCAGAAACTGGGGGACGCCATCTTCCACCGTGGCGGCGCACAGCACCTGGGTGTTGCCGACCTTAATCAAGGCGGAGCCCTCGGCGGTTTTCAGAAAGCCGGTTTCAATCTCGACCGGGCGCATGGCGTCCGGCTGCCGATTATCCGTTCGCATTTTTCATCACTAGGAAGAGCAGGAGCATCACCAACGCCATGGCGCCGATCACAAGGACGACGCAGGGCACCGCGCCCGCCGGCGTCGGAGCGCTCTTGCGCTTTCCTTTGAACGGCCTGAACTTTGCCATAAATGCGATGGTAACACCCGTTTCGACCGCTACAATGGAAGAATCCATGTCTTCTTCCGCGGCCGCCCGTTATGAAGCGGTGATCGGGCTCGAAGTGCACGCGCAACTCGCCACCGCGACCAAGATTTTTTGCGGCTGCCCCACCAGTTTCGGCGCGCCGCCCAATACCAACGTGTGCCCGGTGTGCCTGGGATTGCCGGGCGCCTTGCCGGTGTTGAACGGCGCGGCGGTGGAACTGGCGTTGAAAGCCGGGCTGGCGCTCCATTGCAGCATCCGGGCGCAATCGCGTTTCGCGCGCAAGAACTATTTCTATCCCGATTTGCCGAAGGGCTACCAGATCTCGCAATACGACGAGCCGCTGGCCGAACGCGGGCACGTGGACATCGTGGTGGAGGGCCAAACCAAGCGCATCGCCGTTACGCGCGTCCACATGGAAGACGACGCGGGCAAGAGCATCCACGACGGCTTCAAGGATTCGGACCGGTACTCGTACGTGGACCTGAATCGCAGCGGCACACCGCTGATCGAAATCGTCAGCGAGCCGGATATGCGCAGCTCCGGCGAGGCCTACGCTTACCTCACCGAAGTGAAACAGGTGCTGCAGTTCATCGAGGCCTCCACTTGCGACATGGAGAAGGGCCACTTGCGGTGCGACGCCAACGTTTCGGTGCGGCTGAAGGGCGCGGCCGAACTCGGCACCAAGGCGGAAGTCAAGAATCTGAATTCCTTCCGCTTTCTGAAACAGGCGCTGGACTACGAGATTGCGCGGCAGGTGGAGCTGGTGGAAAGCGGCGGCAAGGTAATGCAGGAGACGCGGCTCTACAATCCCGAGACTGGCGAAACGGCCGCCATGCGCAGCAAGGAGCATGCGCACGACTACCGGTATTTTCCGGAGCCCGACCTGGCGCCGTTGCGCATTTCCGCGGCGTGGCTCGAGGAACTGCGGGCCTCGCTGCCGGAGTTGCCGGCGCGCAAGCGGGCGCGTTTCGTCGCGGAGTATGGTTTGCCGGAGTACGACGCGGAAGTCCTGACGGCCACGCGCGCGGCGAGCGATTATTTCGAAGCCGCGGCGCGGGCCTCCGGCAACGCCAAGATGGTCGCCAATTGGGTGATGGGCGACCTGATGGGGATGCTCAAAGCCGAAGGCAAAGAGATTGCCGAATCGCCGGTGAGCGCGGCCCACCTCGGCGAACTGGTGAAGCTGATCTCGACGGGCGAGCTTTCGGGCAAGCTAGCCAAGGAGATCTTTCCCAAAATGTTTTCCAAAGGCCAGGCGGCGGCGGAGATTGCGGAGAGCGAAGGGCTGAAGCAGATTTCGGACACAGGGGCGCTGGAGAAAGTGATCGAGGAAGTGATCGCCGGCAACCCGAAGCAGGTGGAGCAATACCGCGGCGGGAAAACCACCGTGATGAATTTTCTGGTGGGCCAGGCGATGAAGGCCACGCGCGGCCAGGCCAACGTGGCCGTGGTAACCGATTTATTCAAACAGAGACTGGGGTGACGCTATGTTGAAAGTGGGCGACAAGGCTCCCGATATTCGGGTGCATACGGATACAGACGAAGATTTTCGTTTGTCGGAACTGAAGGGCAAACGGGTGGTGCTGTATTTCTATCCTAAGGCCGACACGCCGGGCTGCACGGTGGAAGCCTGCGAGTTTCGCGATGGCATGAAGGCCATTGCCAGGAAGGGCGCGGCGGTGATCGGCATCTCGCCGGACAAGCCGGCGGCGCAGGCCAAGTTTAAACAGAAGTTCGATCTGCCATTCACCCTGCTGGCCGATGAAGACAGGACCGCCGCCGAAGCCTATGGCGTGTGGAAAGAGAAGAACATGTATGGGCGGAAGGTGATGGGCATCGAACGCACCACGTTCGTGATTGGCGCGGACGGCAAGATCGAGAAGATCTACGCGAAGGTGAAGGCCAAGGGGCACGCGGCTGCGGTGCTGGCGGAGTTGTGATCCAGGAGGTGGAGGGAAAAGGCTCAGCCGCCGATGAACGCGGATTAACGCAGATTGAAAGCAGGAGCTTATCCGCGTTCATCGGTGTTCATCGGCGGCTGAAATTGGGTTCTTCAGCATCTTGCTAGAGGGGAGCAGATCATGAAGGATGTCGTCATCTATTTGAACTTTGACGGAAACTGTCGCGAAGCAATGGAATTTTATCAGCAGTGCTTTGGGGCTGAACTCTACCTCCTGTCTTTCTCCGAAGTACCGGGCGATTTACCCAAGGAGGCAAAGGAAGCGCCAGACAGGATCATGCACGCGACGCTCAGGAAGGGGTCTCCGTTCTTGATGGCCGCCGACATCATGCCAGGCGGTGTAGTCCAGCAGGGCAACAATTTCTCAGTGATGATCCACTGTGAAAGCCCTCAGGAGATTGAGAGACTCTTTACGGCGCTCGGCGAAAGCGGCAAGGTCACGATGGCACTACAGGAAACGTTTTGGGCAGGTCGTTTTGGGGCGCTCACAGACAAGTTCGGCATCAATTGGATTTTCAACCTCGAAAAGCCAAATCAATCCGAGCCGCGACCGTGTGGGAGCGATTTTGCGGAATGTCAGGGTGTACCGATGAAACGGTGCCCTTAAGTTAAGTTATTTGGCGGGCGGCGCGGCCACAAAGCGGTAGCCGACGCCGCGCACCGTCAGCAGATGGCGGGGGCGCGTGGGATCGTCCTCGATATAGCGGCGCAGGCGCACGATGAAGTTGTCGATGGCGCGCGTGTCGGTGTCTTCGTGCAGACCCCACACTTCTTCCAACATGGCTTTGCGCGATACCGGTCGGCCCTCATGCCGGATGAGGTAACGAAGCAGGTTGGCCTCCATCAGGGTGAGTGGAAAGACCTGCTCGCGCACGCGCAACTCCAGCAGGTCGAACTGTACCGATTTTGCGCCAAACGTAAACGCGTCTTTGGAGGGCGGAGCGGCGGCGGTGTGGTTGAGCGAAGCCTGCAACCACTCGCGCCGGCGCAGCAAACCGCGGATGCGGGCGATCAGGATGGCGAGTTCAAAGGGCTTGGTCAGGTAATCGTCGGCTCCAACGGAAAAGCCGCGCAGGATATCTTCGGGATGGCCGCGCGCGGTGAGCATCAAGGTGGGAACGAACTCGCCGGATTGACGCAATTCGGACATCACCGCGAAGCCGTCGATGCCGGGCAGCATGATATCGAGGACCACCACGTCGAAGGCCGCGGGTTCGGCCTGGAGCAGCGCCAGCGCGGCTTCCCCGGTGTCCACCAACTGCACTTCCCAGCCTTCCGCCTCCAGATTGAAGCGCAGGCCGCCGGCCAGGTGCTGCTCGTCTTCCACCACGAGAATGCGGGTCATTTGGCAACCGGAAGTTGCAGCACGAAGGTGCTGCCGCGGCCCGGTCCCTCGCTTTCCGCCCAGGCGCGGCCACCGTGGCGCTTGGCAACGGAGCGGACGATGAAGAGGCCCAGTCCGGTCCCTTTGACGCGGGTGGCCAGTTGGCCGGGTACGCGGTGAAACCGTTTGAAGATGCGCTTGAGCTCGGTCTTGGGGATGCCGGGGCCTTCATCTTTGACGCGCACCAGCACGTGGCCGTCGAGCATTTCGGTTTCGACGGTCACCTTGACGCCGTTGCCGGAGTATTTCACGGCGTTGTCGATGAGGTTCACGATGGCGGCGCGGACTTCATCGGCATCGGCCAGAATGGCGGACGAGGCGTTCGGGTGAAAGGTCAGCGAATCCGCCGGCAGCGCGTGCATAGTGCGCACGCGCGCCAGGCATTCTTCGATGAGCTCGCCGAGATCGATACGGGCCAGATTGGGTTTAGGGCTGGCCGCGCCCATGCGTCCGGTGCGCAGCACCTGTTCGATGGTGGCCAGCAAGCGGTCGCTATCGGCCAGCATGATCTTGTAGAATTCGTGGCGCCTGGTCTCATCGACGGCGCGCGATTGCAAGGTCTCCAGGTAGAGCCGGATGGAAGCAACCGGAGTCTTCAATTCGTGGGTGACGGCGTTGATGAAGGCGTCGTGCTGTTCATTGCGCCGGATCTCACGGACGATGGAGATGGTGTTGACGACGACGCCGAAGATGATAATCAACACCAGCAGGATGCCCAGGACCAGCAGGATGCCGGTGCGCCAGTTGAGCAGCACCCAGCCGACGTACAAAACCAGAATGACGGTGATGAGGCAGACGCCGAACGCGATGTAAAACGCGATGGACTTCCGGCGGCCGGGAATCACCATGATTCCAGCTTATGCCGAATGGGGGGTGATGCGGAAATGGGGAAGGGCGACTTGCGCTGTAGTCACAATGCGACTACAATAAAGACGTGAAGAACCGGCTTCAAGGGAGGATCACCATGAGTACTGCCGACACTTACGTTCGCGCTCGCATAGATAGCGCCACCAAGGAACGCGCCGCCGATGCTCTGGCAGCAATGGGGCTGTCCATTTCAGATGCTATCCGCCTGCTGATGTTGCGTGTGGTCGATGAGCGTCGTTTACCCTTCGAGGTCAAGGCGCCAAACGCAACGACGCGCAAAGCGATTGCCGAGTTGGAGGCGGGGAAAGGCAAGCGCTTCACCAGTACTAAGGCGCTGATGGCGGATTTGAATGCGGACGATTGAACGGTCATCGGCATTCAAGCGTGACTACAAGCGCGCGAAAGCGACACCGCGCCATCGCAAAGATGTAGATTCCCTTGTATCCACCGTCGTGGCGCTACTGCTGTCCGATCAGGTCTTTCCAGAGAATAACCGTGACCACGCCTTGATCGGTGATTGGGATGGCGACCGCGAATGCCACATCAAGCCCGAAAGCCCAACGCCGACACCCTACGTCTGGCACGGCTTGGCTCACACAGCGAGATATTCGGCTGAGCCGGCGGAAAAAAGGAGGGGGCATAGCTTATTCTCTTCGGTCGGGCCGCGGAGCGCGCCTCCGGCGCGCCGACCGGCCAGGAGGCCGGTCCTACTTGGCTGCAGACCAAGAATGAGTGAGCCAATCTGCGAAACCGTGCAATCAGCTAAGCGGCTTCCTGCTCGGCGGCGTGCGGGGTGCTGATCGACGCTACGCGGATGGACTTGGCGATTCCCAAGGCCCGCAGCAGCTTGATCTGGAGCCAGGAGGGGTCGAATTCGTACCATGCCAGGCCGTGACGCGCTGAGGCCGGGTGCGCGTGGTGGTTGTTGTGCCAGCCTTCGCCGAAGGAAATCAGCGCTACCCACCAGTTGTTGCGGGAATCGTCGCGCGTGTTGAAGCGCCGCCCGCCCCACATGTGCGTCGCCGAATTCACCAGCCAGGTGGCATGCAGGCCGAAAACGATCCGGAAACAGCCGGCCCACAGGAACACGGGAAGGCCGCCAATCGCCAGCAGCAGCCCGCCGAGCACCACATTGGGCAACCAGTGATAGTTGTTGAGCCAGATGTAGAAACGGTCTTTGGCCAGATCCGGTGCGTACTTGGCCATGGCCCGGGTGTTGTTATGTTTGGTCTCTCCCACCAGAATCCAGCCGACGTGCGACCACCATGCGCCATCGCGCGGAGAATGCGGATCGCCCGGTTGATCGGACTTCTGGTGGTGAATGCGATGCACAGCGGTCCAGAAGATGGGGCCGCCTTCTAGCGTGAGAGTTCCGCAAATCGCGAAGAAGTATTCCAGCCAGCGCGGAACCTGGTAGGAGCGGTGGGTATGCAGGCGGTGATATCCCATACTAATGCCCAAGCCCGTGGCTACCCAATAAAGGAACACGGCAACAGCGAAAGCCTTCCAGTTAAAGACAAACAGCGCGCCAATGGCGCCGATGTGAAGCAGCACCAGGACGACGACGGTAGGCCAATTCAGGCCATGGCGGTCATAGAGATAGATAGGTTCTTCGGTCACGGATGTTCCCTAAGTGCGGAGTGCATCTTTACGATACAGGAGAATTGGGGTCCGGTTTGTAAGAATTCTGTAATTCCGGGCGCTTCACCGGATGATGCATCACTCGCGCAACTCGACGATGGTGGCGCCGGCGCCGCCTTCCTGCTGCGGGGCGGGGTAGAACTTCGCGACGTGCGGGTGGTTGCTGAGGAGTTCGGCGATGATCTTCTTGAGGACCCCCATCCCGTGGCCGTGCACGATGCGGACGCGGCTGGCGGTGGCCATCACGGCCCGGTCCAGGAACTCATCCACGGCATCGCGGGCCTGTTCGGCATGCTGGCCGATGACGTTGATCTCCTGGTGAGCCGGCGACAGTTCGGGAGCCGGCTTATAGGTGACGCCCTGGGGCAGGCGGCTGGCCGCGCCGCCGGTTTCGGGCAGGACTTCGATCACGTCGTCCTCGGAAACCTGCATTTTGAGGAAGCCGGCCTCCACTTCGATGCGGCCGTTCCCCAGCTTGCGGCGCACGCGCGCCGGTTCGCGGACGTCGCGCAGCCGCACGCGCGACCCCTCTTCGAGGCGGAGCGGCACGATGCGGTCCTGGCGGGAATCGTCGCGGGTGGAGAGCACGGTGGTTTGGAAATCCTCGCGGAGCTCGCGCTTGGCCTTGGAGACGCGGCGTTGGGCCTCCTGTTCGGCCTTGCGGCGGTCGAGGCCCTGGGCGATTTTGCCGATGGCCTCCTGAGCCTGCTCCTCGAAGCGCGCCAGAGCCAGGTCGGTGCGCCGTTCCAGTTCCTTGAGCTTGGCGCCCTCGCGCTTCTCCCATTCCCCCGCCAGCTCTTTTTCGCGCTTTTCGAACTCCGCGCGCTTCTCGCGCAGGCTTTGCTCGGTGGCGCGGGTCTCTTCGATGCGGCGGTGCAGCTCGGCCAGGAAGCGGGTGACATCGCGTTCGCGGTCGCTCATGGCCAGGCGGGCGCGGCGCATGATGTCTTCGGGGATTCCGAGCCGCGTAGCGATCTCCAGGCCGGCCGATTTCCCGGGCAGCCCGAGTTGCAGGTGATAAGTGGGCTCCAAGGTCTGTTCGTCGAAACCCATGGAGCCGTTCACCACGCCCTCGGTGGAGGCGCCGTAGATTTTGAGCGCCATCAGGTGAGTGGAGACCATGGTGAAAGCGCCGGCCGCGCGGAAGTGCTCCACGATGGCCACTCCCAGCGCGCCGCCCTCTTCGGGGTCGGTGGCCGCGCCCAACTCGTCGAGCAGCACCAGCGAATCGGGCGTGACGTCGAACGCCATCTCGCGGATGTTGGAGACGTGCGCGGAAAAGGTGCTGAGGTTTTCCTGGATGGATTGGTAATCGCCGATATCGGCCAGCACCTGCGCGAAGAGCGGAAATTCGGCATCGGCGGCGGGCACCGGCAGGCCCGATTGCGCCATCAGGCTGAGCAGGCCCACGGTCTTCAGCGTGACGGTCTTGCCGCCGGTGTTGGGGCCGCTGATCAGGAGCGTGCGGCGCTCCTGGGTGAGTTCCAGGCTCACCGGAACGACCGCCTTGTGGCGCCGCTTCAGCACGTCTTCGAGCAGCGGATGGCGGGCGTCTTTCAGCAGCAGCCGCTCGCCGAAGCGCGGCACCACGCAATCGAAGTCCACGGCGAACCGGCCCTTGGCGAAGATCAACTCGAGCTCCGCCATGGTGACCAGCGTGCGTCCGATGGATTCGCTGTGGCCGCGCAGGCGGTTGGTGATTTCGAGCAGGATGCGGCCCACCTCGCGCGCCTCTTCTTCGGAGAGGCGCACCAGCTCGTTATTGAGGTCGATGGTTTCGAGCGGCTCGACGAAGAGCGTGTGGCCGCTCGAGCTGGTTCCGTGGATGACGCCGTCCAGCTTGCGGCGCTGCCCGGCGATCAACGGCACTACGAATCGCTCATTGCGGATAGTGACGAACTCTTCCTGCAACACGCCATCGTCGCGGTGCGCCTTCAGGAAGCGTTCGAGCGATTCCTGGATGGATTTCTTCTGGCGCTCGATGTCGCGGCGCAGGCGTGCCAGCGCCACGCTGGCGTTGTCGGCAACGCTGCCATCGGGCAGGATCTTGCCGTCCAGCTCTCTCAGCAGGCCGCGAAAATCTCCGATGGTTTGGGCGCGCCGGCCGAGGCGCGGAAAACGCTCCGCGGCCGCGGTGAGCACGCTCTTGGCGTCGGCGGCGCGGTCCAGCAGCGCGAACACATCGTAGATTTCCTTGGGGTCGAGGCTGGCGCCTTCAATCCGCAACTTCTGCACGGCCGCTTGGGTGTCGGGAAGGCCGCCGAAATCCACGCGGATGGCAGCGCCGCGCGCGGCCGGCTGCGGGCGCAGGGCAAGCCGCAGGTAGGCAACCGCCTCGGCGGCTTCGGCCAGGTCTTCCGTCAGGCGGGCCAGGTCCACGTGCGGGGCCAGTTTTTCCAACTCACGGAAGCCCTGCGGGCTCGAGACATAGCGCCCCAACAATTTCCGCAGGGATTCGAATTCGAGAACTTCGGCGGCCCTCATCGGAACTTTCCCCGCTCGCGGAAACCCTTTTCGATCACTCCAAGCGTGCCTTCGGTAATCAGTAGCTTGGGGAGATCGCGCCGCTTCACCCATTCCACCGCACAAACGTCGTCGCCGGGAGCGAGAGCGCCGCCCGTCACGCGGCACATGTAGTCGATCAACACGTAGTGATACTCGGGGGCGCCGCTCGCATCGCGCATGATGCGTTCGAAGACTTCGAGAATACCGAGCGGCCGCACTTCCAGACCGGTCTCTTCGCGCACTTCGCGGCAAACGCCATCGGCCAACCGTTCGCCGGTTTCGAGCGCGCCGCCGGGTAGCGACCACCAGCCCTTGAGCGGCTCCTTGCCGCGCTGCGCCATGAGGATGCGATCGCGCTTCAGGATAATCGCGCCGACGCCCACCAGCGGGCGTTTGGGATACCGGCGGTCGTCGATGGGAGGCACTTAGGCTCTAGTCTCCTGTAAGGATTGCCTCACGGAGCAGCAGAGCCACAACCGGTGGGGGTGGGACAGACGATCGGTTTTTGTCGTCTGTCGGGCGGCCGTGCTTTGCCGAGGCATGACAGGCCACAGAAGGCGATGGCCTGTCCCACCGGCCGGGCTGCGCCCGGCTGCACCGGTTGCCAACCGGTGCGCAGGATTCCATCCTGCCCCACCGGCCGTCGACACGAGTGTCGACGCGGCACGCATGAGTGCGTGCGCCACGGGTGGTGAGCAACCGGGATGATCAGTGTTTAGAGCGGACCGCACTAGTTTTCTCCCTTTGGCTCCAGCCGGATGCGGAACAGAATGGCGCGCGCGGTCACGTACAGCGACTTGCCGTCGGCGTCGCCGAACGCGAAGCTGGAGGGCCGCTCAAATAGCTCGATGGTGTGGATCGAGTGGCCGTCCGCGCCGTAAATGGCGATACCCTTCGATACTGTGACGAACAGGTCGCCCTTCTCGTCCACGCGAATGGTGTCCGGCACGCCGGCGAGCGAGCGAATCACCACGCGTTCGCCCGATGCGTCGCCGTTGTGGTCCAGGTCATAGGCGCGCACATTGCGCTCGTCGGTGTTGACCACGTATAGGGTGCGGCCGTTGGGCGAAAGTGCGATTCCGTTGGGCCGCCCGGCCGGCTTCGCCACCAGCTTCATTTCACCCTTCGGCGAGATGTGGTAGACGCCGTAGAAATCCAGCTCGCGATGGTCGGACTGCTCGCCGAATGCCGGGTCGGTGAAATAGACGTGGTCGTTCCTGCTGACCACCAGGTCATTGGGCGCATTCAACCGCTTGCCCTGCCAGCGTTCCGCCAGCACTTCCACGCGTCCGGCCTTATCCGTGCGCGTCACGCGGCGCGCGTGGGTTTCGCAGGTGTAGAGCCGGCCCTGCGCGTCGAAAGCGTTGCCGCTGGGTCCCTGCGCCTCTTCGCGGAAAACCTCCACCTCACTGCCCGGAGTGAATTTATAGAGCTTGCCGGCGGGTGTGTCGCTGAAAATCAGGAAGCCCTCTTTGGACCACGCGGCGCCTTCGGTGAAGGTGAAGCCCTTGCCGATTACCTGGATGGAGCTCTTGGAATAATCCTGGCCGGAGGCGAGTACACTGAGTGCGGCGGCCAGACAGATTCCCAGAGCGCGGGTCATTTATCCGCGTTTCTTGATCTCGATCTGGTTGACCACTTGCTTGACGCCCTTCACTTTCTTGGCGATTCTAGTGGCCTTATCCTTTTGCATCTGCGATTCCACAACGCCGCCGAGCGTCACCACTCCCTGCTTGACATCGACTTTGAGGGCGCCGCCCTTCACGTCGATATCGCTCGCGAGCTTGATGCGGACGTTATCGTAAATGGCGTCGTCGGAAACGGGTTTGTCCGCGGCCAGGCAGAGGCCGGCCAGCAGGAAAAACACCAACAGCGAAGCGCAAGTTTTAGGAATCATCCTTACCGGCCATTGTACGCCAGTCCAGTGTATTCAGGTAGGCGGCCTGCTCGCGCCAGCCGGGCTGCACCCGCACGTGCAGATCCAGATAAATCTTCACGCCGAACAGACGCTCCATCTCTTGGCGCGCCAGAGTTCCGATTTTCTTGAGCATGGCGCCCTTGGCGCCGATCACGATGGCCTTCTGGCCCGGCCGCTCCACGCGGATGGTGGCGAAGATGCGCGTGAGTCTGGCAGTCTCTTCCCACTGGTCCACCACGACCGTTACCGAATGGGGTACTTCCTGGCGTGTGGCGGCGAGTACCTTCTCGCGAATCAGCTCGGCCGCCAGGAAGCGTTCGGGCTGGTCGGTGACGTAATCCTCCGGGAAGTAGGCCGGCCCTTCCGGCAAGCGGTCGAGGATCACTTTGCGCAATTCGTCGAGCCCCTTGCGCCGCAGGGCGGAGACCGGAACGTAGTCGGCGAATTCGTGGGTGGCCTTGTACTGCTCGATCAGCGGCAGCAGCAGCGCCTTGTCTTTGAGCAGGTCCACCTTGTTGAGGACCAGCACCACGGGCGTGCCGGTCTTACAGACCAGGTCCGCGGCGCGCTGGTCCTGGATGCCGAAGGGCGCTGTCGAGTCCACCAGGAAGAGCAGCAGGTCGCGCTCCTCCAGGGAATTGCGCACGGTGTCCATCAGGCGCTTGTTGAGCTGCGAATCGGGCCGGTGAATTCCGGGGGTATCTATGAATACGATTTGCGCGCCATCGATCGTCAGCACGCCCTGTATGGCGGTGCGCGTGGTCTGGGGCTTGTCGGCGACGATGGCCACTTTCTGCCCTACCAGAGCATTCAACAGCGTGGATTTCCCGGCGTTCGGACGGCCAACCAGCGAGACGAACCCCGACTTGAAGTGATCTTTCATAAGGCTACCGTTTGCGATTTGCCGACGCGCACCTGTTCCACGCGTTGATCGTCACTGGCCAGCACTTCGATGCGCACGCCATCGCGATCCACCGACTCGCCGGGTTTGGGAACCCGGCCCAGCCACTCGCTGACCAGCCCGCCCACGGTGGTCGATTCGATGTCTTCTTCGCGGTGGAACGACTCCAGCAGATGGCCCAGGCGGTCCAGATCGAAGCTGCCGGAAACGATATAGCGGCCGTTGCCCTCTTCGGTGACGTCGCTCGACGGCTCGTGTTCATCGCGGATCTCTCCGATGATGACTTCCAGCAAATCTTCCATGGTGGCGAGGCCGGCGGTGTTGCCGTACTCGTCCACCACGATNNCTCTCCGGCACGAACTTCAGAGGCCGCAGCAGCTCGCGCACGGAGCGGCCGGTGCGCTCTTCTTCCTTCAGCTCGAACATGTCGCGAACGTGCACGAAGCCGATGATCCGGTCGATGTTCTGCTCGAAGACCGGGATGCGCGAGAATTGCTCTGTGAGGACGAGTTGCCGCAACTGTTCGAGCGTCGAGTCGGCCGGAATCGCCACGATATTGGGCCGCGGGGTCATCACTTCCCGCACCACTTTATCGCCGAACTCCACCACCGATTGGATCAGTTTGCGGTCCTGTTCCTCGATCAGCCCTTCTTCGGCGCCGGCGGAAATCAAGGCGTCGATGTTTTCGGCGGGCGTGGGCTCTTCTTCCTTCTGGCCGGTGCCGTCGGTGAGATCGATCAGCGATTGGAAGAATCCCAGCACGGCCACCAGCGGCCGGGCCGGCCAGGCAATGGCGCGCAGCAACGGCGCCAGGGGCAGCAGCCACCGCGCCGACGTGCGGCGGTAGAGAAGCTGCGGGATGGCATAAGAGGCCGCCATCATGGTGAGCCACGCGGTCACCGCCGCCTGCCAGAAAGAGCCGGCCTGCCAGGCCAGAAACAATATGCCCAGCAGAACCAGCAACGTGTGTTTGATCACCGAAAAAATTGCCGCGCCGTTTTCGGTTTCGAATCCCAGCCGGTCTTCCAGCGTTTCCTTGAAGAATTTGACCGACGGCAGGTCGCGCGGCCGCAGCCGCATGCTTTCCAGGTAGAGCAACTGCACGAACGTCACCAGCGCAAGCACCGGAATTGCCCCCAGTGTCGAGAGCACGACGGCCAGCATCATGGCCGCACCCGCTCGATCAATCCGTGGGCCAGCCCCAGACGCACCCGCCAGCGTTTCTCGGCGCGCGCCATGCGGCTGTCGCCGGCTTCGTGGTCCATGCCCATCAGGTGCAGCGCGCCGTGGAGCATCAGGATGGACACTTCCTGTTCCACGCTGTGGCCGAACTCACGGGCTTGCGTGCGCGCGCGCTGAAAGGAGATGGCGATATCGCCCAGCGATGCACCCGCGCCGGCGAACGACAGGACATCGGTCGCGCAATCCTTGCCTCGGAATTCCCTGTTCAAGCGGCGCAATTCCGCATCGCCCGCAATCAGGCAAGCGAAGGCCCGCCCCCCGGTGACTTCCGCCTGGAGTTGGCGCGCGAAACGCTCCACCACGCGGCGGCGGAAATCCGGTGGCACGCGGCGGAAGGTTGCGGTACTGGGTTCGGGTGACGGCATCGGGCGGCTCAGGCTTGCGGCGCCGAGTCGATCGCTTCGGCGGCGGCCGCGTCCGGTTCCGCAAGTTTCAAGCTGAGCTGGCGAGCCGCGCCAGTGGTCTCGTTGTACCGCTCGTAGGCTTTCACGATGCGCTGCACCAGCGTGTGGCGCACCACGTCTTTCTCGTCGAACTGCACGAAGCTGATGCCTTCCACGCCCTTGAGCACTTCCACGGCGTGCATCAGGCCGCTCATGCGTCCGGTGGGCAGGTCGATCTGGGTGACGTCGCCGTTCACCACCATTTTGGAGTTGAAGCCCTGGCGGGTGATCACCATCTTCATCTGTTCCTGCGTGCTGTTCTGGGCTTCGTCCAGAATGATGAAGCTGTCGTTCAACGTGCGGCCGCGCATAAACGCGATGGGCGCCACTTCAATCACGTTGCGCTCCAGCAGTTTCTCCACGCGCTCGCTGTCCAGCATGTCGTGGAGCGCATCATACAGCGGGCGCAGGTAGGGGTCCACTTTTTCCTGCAAAGTGCCCGGCAGAAAACCCAGGCGTTCGCCGGCTTCCACCGCCGGCCGCGTCAGGATGATACGCGCCACCTGCTTGTTGATCAGCGCGGAGATCGCCATGGCCACCGCCAGATAGGTCTTGCCGGTGCCCGCCGGCCCAATGCCGAATACCAGGTCGTTGCGCTCAATAGCTTCCAGGTAACGACGCTGATTGACGGTTTTGGGCGCCAGGATCTTCTTGCCGAAATTGCGCTGCTTGCCGCTGGAAACCAGCGCGCGCAGCGTCACTTCCGGATCGACGGTCACCACCCGCAGGTAGCTGTTGAGGTCGCCGTTGTTGAAGACGCAGCCCTCCCGCAGCAGCGCGTTGTAATCCTCCAGGATGCTTTCGGCGCGAGAGACCGACGCGGCCTCGCCTTCGATTTCAAGATGGTTATCCACCAGTTGGGTATGGACGCCCAAGCCGG
>PMTR01000165.1 GCA_003167255.1 Bryobacterales bacterium | reverse complement strand
CTGAAGCCGGCTGCGGCCAGAATTGTCCGCCCCACCTACAAATCGCCAGCGGGCAGGATATCGGCTCCCCCCTCGCTACAATAAACTCTCATGGACCCCTTGCCCATCGCTGGGGCCGGCGCTCTGGCCGCCGGGTCGTTCCTGGCTTGGGCCGTCCGCGGGCGCTCTTCGGCGGTCTTCGGGCCTTCCCTCTGGCGCGGCGATCCCGCGCGGCGCGCTATTGCACTCACTTTCGACGATGGCCCCAGCGAGAACACGCCCCAACTTCTCGAAATCCTCACGCGCTACAAAGTGCCTGCTACTTTTTTCCAGTGCGGCGCCAATGTCGAACGCTTGCCTTCTGTGGCCCGCGAAGTCGCCGCCGCCGGCCACGCCATCGGCAATCACAGCCAGACGCATCCGCTTTTCTGCTTCCGCTCGCCGGGCTTCATCGAGCAGGAACTCCGCCGCGCGCAGGAGGCCATCCAGTCCCATACCGGCGTTACCCCGGTCTGGTTCCGCGCCCCGTTCGGCGTGCGCTGGTTCGGCATGCGGCGCGCCCAGCGGCGGCTCGCGCTCACCGGCGTCATGTGGACGGCAATCGGCTATGATTGGAAACGGCCGGCCGGCGCCGTTGTGGACCGCCTGGCGAGACGGACCTCAAATGGCGCTATCCTGTGTCTTCACGACGGTCGTGAGCTGCGCGCCAGGCCCGATATCGGCGTGACTCTCCACGCGGTACGCCGCCTGGTTCCGATGCTCCTGGATCGCGGTTACGTTTTTGAAACGATAAGCCACTTGATATGTCCGACGATTTGATTCAGCGCGTGCTCAAGGTGATCTCGACCTCCAAGCGCATTCCCCCCGAAACGGTCACCATCGATAGCGACTTCGCCCAGTTGAATATCGATTCGATGGATGCCGTCGAAATCCTGTTCGCCCTGGAAAACGAATTCGACATCAGCATCCCCGACGACGCGGTGCGCGGCGTGCGCAACGTGCGGCAGATGTGCGAGGGCATCGATAAATTGATCACCGATAAAGCCTCCGGCCCTCCGGCGGCCCAGTAACCATGGTGCGCGTGGCCATCACCGGCGCCGGCGCCATCTGTGCGCTCGGCCGCAACGCCTCCGAATTCGCCGCCGCCATCAGCTCCGGCCGCTCCGGCATCGGACCCATCCGCTCCACCGACATGTCCCGGGTCCGTTTCCAGAACGGCGCCGAGGTCCCCGACTACTCCCACACTCCTTACTTCGACGATCGCCGCGCCGATTTCATGGACCGCTTCGCCCAGTTTGCCGTCATCGCCGCGCGCGAAGCGGTCGCCGCCGCCGCCCCCGAGTGGACCGCCGAGCTGCGCGAAAACGCCGCCATCATCACCGGCTCCTGCGTCGGCGGCCAGTCCACCGAGGACATCGGATTTCAGGAGATTTACAAGCACGGCCGCAATCGCGTGCACCCGCTCACCATCCCCAAGACCATGGCCAACGCCGGCGCCTCCCACATTTCCATGGAGTTCGGCGTCACCGGCCCCAGCTTCACCATTTCCACCGCCTGCTCCTCGGCCGCCCACGCCATCGGCCAGGCTTATTGGATGATCCGCTCCGGCGCGGCTCCGCTCGCGATCACCGGCGGCAGTGAAGCGCCTTTCAGTTGCGGCATCCTCAAAGCCTGGGAAGCCATGCGGGTGGTTTCGCCCGACACCTGCCGGCCGTTTTCCAAGGACCGCCACGGCATGATCCTCGGGGAGGGCTCTGCCATGTTCGTGCTCGAACCTCTTGAAGCCGCGCGGGCCCGCGGCGCGCGCATCCACGCCGAGATCGTCGGCTTCGGCATGTCCGCGGACGCCTCGCACATCACCCAACCCTCGGCCGAAGGCGCCGCCCGCGCCATGCGCACCGCCCTCCGCGACGCCGGGCTCTCCCCCGAACAGATCGGCTACATCAACGCCCACGGCACCGGCACGCTGGCCAACGATATCTCCGAATCCGCCGCCATCCACGCCGTTTTCGGTTCCTGCGTCAAGAATCTGCCGGTTAGTTCCACCAAGAGCATGCACGGCCACGCGCTGGGCGCCGCCGCCGCTCTGGAATGTCTGGCGGCCATCGTGGCCCTTCGCGACGGCATCCTGCCTCCCACCGCCAACTTCAACGAACCCGACCCGGAGTGCGACCTCGACGTGGTCCCCAACCATCCCCGCGCCGCCCAGGTGGAGTACGCGCTCTCGAACTCTTTCGCCTTCGGTGGCCTCAACGCCGTCCTGGCGCTGCGCGCTGTGGCACACTAATCCGTATGCCCGCTGTCATCTCGATGCTCCGCGGCGTCAACGTCGGCGGCCACAACATGATCAGGATGGACGCCCTCCGCGCCCTGTACGAATCTCTCAAGCTCCGCCAGCCGCAAACCTACGTGCAAAGCGGCAACGTCGTCTTCCAGACCGAAGCCACCGACCTCGTGAAGCTCGCCCGGAAGATCGAGGACGCGATCGAACGCCAGTTCGCCTTCCGCCCCCCGGTCATCCTGCGCACGACTCCCGAGTTAAGAGACGTCATCGCCCGCAACCCTTTCGAGAAGCGCACCGGCATCAATCCCGCCAAACTGCTGGTGGCCTTTCTCGCCGCCGATCCCGCTCCGGAAGCGCGCGACAAGCTGCTTGCCATCGAATGCGCGCCGGACGAGCTGCACTTCAGCGGAAGAGAGCTCTACATTTATTTCCCCGACGGCCAGGGGCGTGCGGCACTGAAGTGGGCCCACGTCGACAAGGCGCTCAAGCTCCCCTATACCGGCCGAAACTGGAACAGCGTAACCAAGCTTCTGGAAATCGCCGAAGGCCTCGGCGCCCGAACCGAGCGGTAGTAAGATGGATCTCGATGCACTTGCTGACAACGCTGGCCGCGGCCCTGCTGCTGGCCGCGCCGAACCAGGCGACGCGCCCGGACGGGTTGTATGCCGAGATCCGCACTTCCAAGGGCCTGATTGTCGCCCGGTTTGAGCCCGAGCTGACGCCACTGGCCGTCGCGAACTTCGTAGGCTTGGCCGAAGGCACCATCGCCAACGCCGCCTTCGACCTCGGGCGGCCCTTCTACGACGGGTCGATCTATCATCGGGTGGTACCCGGCCACGTCATCCAGACCGGCATCCCGCAGTCGGATCGCGCCAGGAATCCCGGCTACACCTTTCCCAACGAGATCCACGCCAGGCTGAGCCACAATCACGCCGGTGCGCTGAACATGGCCAACGGCGGGCCGGGCACCAATGCCTCTCAGTTCTGCATCATGCTGGGCGATCGCTCCTACCTGGACGGCGATTTCACGGTCTTCGGTGGCGTCGTGGAGGGGCTCGATGTCGTGATGCGCATCGTGCAGGGCGACGTGGTGGAGAGCGTGCGCATCCTGCGCGCCGGCTCGAAGGCCCAGGCCTTCCACCCGACCACGGAATCCTTCCACGCCCTGCTTCAGGCGGCCGAGCAGCGCGCGGCCGAGCAAACGGAAAAGAAGCGGCTGGTGGAGCTCGACTGGATCGCGAGCAACTATCCGAAGGCTAGCGGGCCGGCCGGCGGAGTTCTGACGGAGCGGCTGGCCGCGTCGCGAGCTACAGGGGACCAAGGTGCGCCCGCCGGCGGCGGCCCATTGCGGGTGCGTTACCGCGGTAGCGAAGTCCGCTATGTGGGAGACGTGCTTGGGCGGCTTGGTCCGCCGCTCGATGTCGTCTCCTTCGCCAGTGGCGAGCGCGGCGTTCCCGGTTTTATCGATCCACCGCAGGTCTTCAGCGTGGAGCCGGGTAAGACCAAACTCAACTCCGGCCTGGATAGCGTGATCTCGACGATGCAGCCGGGCGAACGTTGCGTGGTCATTGTGCCGGCCTCCTTGGGCTACGGCCGCGCCGGCCTTTACCCGCCTGAAACCCGGGGCCAGCGCCGCTTCGTGATTTCGCCCAACGCCCTTCTGGTCTATGACGTTGAGGTGTTAGTTCCCTGACCGCCAGGAAACGTGCTGTGGAAAATCGGTTGGCAGGCGAAAGCGCCTGCCCCACGTACTGTACGCGCGCGGCTCGGATCGGAGCCCTTGCAGAACCGGAACGCTAAATCACTGATTCCTTACCGCCGATACGGCCTCCAGCGCTGTCACCGAAAGCAGGCCCTTCTCCTTCAGCCCTGACAGGGCCAGCCCGTAGCGGCCGCGGATGCCGGTCTTCTCGAAAATGTGCTTCAGGTGAATCTTCACCGTGCCCGTCCGGATTCCCAGTGACGTGCCGATATCCTTATTCTTCATCCCGCGTTCCACCAACTCCATCACCTGTAGCTCCCGCGCGGTCAGCGGGCTTCGCGCCAGCCGGACCGGCCGGTCCGGCTCGCGCAGCAGGTCTTTTTCCATCCACGTCGTGCCGGCCGCCACCGACCGCAGGCAACTCAACAGCAATTGGAGGGAAGCCGTCTTGCGAATCACCCCCGCCGCGCCTGCCTGCAGAAACCGCAGCGCTTCCGCTTCCGGTATCGACCCGCCCCAAACCACCACCGCGGTCCGGGCGCCGGCCTTGTGCAAGGTCCTCAGGCAGTCCATCACAGCGCGCGTGCCGAAGTCCTTGTCCACCACCAGGATGGATGGCTGCAGATCGCAGGCCGCATCCATTCCCTCCACCAATGAGGTCTCGGCAGCGACTACGCGCAAGCCATCCGCCGATTCCAACAGGCTTCGCAAGCCTTCGATGGCAATCGGCTCCGTATCACATACCGCGACAGTTTCCACGAATTATTTATCCTGAAGCACACCGCCGGGCGGGCGCTTCTATTCCCTCTATCGGCGCTACGCCGTGAATGGGATAGTTGCTTTTGGGAGAAAGAGATCTCAAGTATTCGCCAAGTTTTCCCTAGCGAAGGTGGGACAGACCATCGCTTTTGTGGTCTGCCGCTGAGGGCCTTAGGCCCGCGAAATTTCATGAAAAAGTGGAGGCGCCTGGATGTCGCCGGGCGGGCTGGGCAGAACCGGGAGCCGGCTGAAGCCGGCTGCGGCCAGAATTGGCCGCCCCACTCGGCCGGCGCTAAGGGTTCACGCAATAATAACTTTGCAGTTGCGGTTGTGGCGCACCGCCCGCGAGGCGTCGACACGAGTGTCGACGCGGCACGCACGAGTGCGTGCGCCACATCTGCCGGTCAGCCAATGTGAAGTTATTCTTGCGGCGGTCCTAAGTTTTCCTTAGCGAATACTCGGCCAGGTCGAGCCAGCAGTTTCCCAGGGTGTTTTGCACAAAAGTGGCCCTGGCCGCCTGGAACCGCCGCTCCCCCTCGAATTCGCGCCAGCGCCGCCGCGCCAACTCGTCGGCGGCCGCCACCTGCTCGTGTGGAAGCTCCTGTGCCAGGGTGATGTGCGGATGGTAGGGGAACGGCTCCGGAAATTCCAGCGCGCCGGTGCTCATGGCCGCGTGCATGCGCCGCAACTGGCCGGCTCCGGCGCCCAACTCGATATAGATGACCTCGGTCACGGGGAAAATCCGGATGCCGGTCAGCTCGACGTCGAAGGCCGGCCAGCTTTCCGTCAGGGCGCGGGCCTGCTGGGAGGCCGCTTCCCATGACACTGCCACCGACCGTGGCGGCAGCACGCTCACGTGCGCGTGCGGGTTGCAGTGCGGAGCCAGCTCGCGGCGCAGGTCATCCAGAAAAATCCCCAGCGGGCCGGGGATATACATGACGAGGGCCAAGACGTTCAGCCGCTGGTCTGGCGGGATGCGACTGGGGCCCTCCATAGGGTCGGAATGCATGCACTTTCTATGGTAACCATATTGCGCCGCCCCGCTGCTGGTACGCTGGATAGGATGTCGCCTTCCGAACCCCCCAACCCGCTCCTTTCGGTCCAGTTCCGCATTCCCTTCGACCGCATTCAAGCCGCTCACGTGGAGCCGGCCTGCGCCGAACTGTTGCTCGAGGCGCGCCAACGGCTGGCCGCCATCTATGCGGAACCCGGCCCGCGCACCTTCGCCAACACCATGGCGGTGCTCGACCGGTTCACCGAATCGCTCGATTGGGCCATGTCGGTGGTCCGCCACCTGGAAGCCGTAGCCACCTATCCGGAACTGCGCGCCGCCTTCAACGCCGTACAGCCGGAAGTCAGCGCGTTCTACTCCGGCATCCCGCTGGACGCCGGATTGTGGCGCGCCATACAGGCATTCGCGGCCACCCCCGAAGCTCAGGCCGCCGGCCGCGTGCGCCACCGCTTCCTCGAAAAAACCATCGAGGCCTTCCGCCGCCATGGCGCCGACCTCGACCCGGCCGGCAAGCAACGCCTCGAAGAGATCGACGTCGAACTGACCCAGATCACCACCAAGTTTTCTGAAAACGTCCTCGATTCCACCAACGCCTTCGAACTGGTCCTCCCGACGGAAGCCGGTCTCGCCGGCTTGCCTGCAAGCGCCATCGCGGCGGCGCGCGAGAGCGCCCAACGCAAGGGACTGGAGGGCTGGCGCTTCACCCTGCAGGCGCCCGATTACCTGGCCGTGCTGACCTACCTCGACAATGCCGCGGTGCGCCGCCAGCTCTACCAAGCCTTTGCCGTGCGCTCGACCGAGCAAGGGCGCGACAACCGGCCGCTGATCAACCGCATCCTGGAACTGCGCCGCGAAAAGGCCCGCCTGCTAGGCTTCGCCGATTTCGCCGACCTGGTGCTCGAAGACCGCATGGCTCACAACGGCGCGCGCGCCATGGCGTTTCTGGAAGACCTCAAGCGAAAAACCGAGCGCCGCTTCCGCGAGGAGAACCGCGAGCTGTTCGAATACCGCCGCTCGCTCGAAGGCCCCGGTGCGCCCGAGCTCGAGCCCTGGGACGTGGCCTACTACGCGGAGAAACAGCGCGCCGCGCTCTACGATTTCGACGAAGAAACCCTGCGGCCTTACTTCCCGCTGGAACGCGTGGTCGCCGGGATGTTCGAACTGGTGGGGCGGCTCTACGGCATCCGCGTAACCGAAGAGGCCGGCGTCCCGGCATGGGATGCGGCAGTCCGCTACTACAACGTCCAGGATGAAACCGGAGCGCTGTTGGGCGGCTTCTACGCCGACTGGTATCCGCGCGAGAACAAGCGCGGCGGCGCCTGGATGGACGGGCTGATGGTCGGCGGCCCAATCCAAGAGGGCCGCTTCGAGCCGCACCTGGGGCTGATCTGCGGCAATCTGAGCCAGCCCATCGGCGGTAAGCCGGCGCTGCTTACCCACCGCGACGTCGAGACCATCTTTCACGAGTTCGGACATCTGCTGCACCTGCTGCTGAGCCGGGTGGAGATCCGCTCCATGGCCGGCACCAGCGTGGCCTGGGACTTCGTCGAGCTGCCTTCGCAGATCATGGAAAACTGGTGTTGGGAGCGCGCCGCGCTGGACCTGTTCGCGCGCCATTGGGAAACCGGCGAGGCGGTGCCCGAGGATCTGTTCCAGAAAATGAAGCGCGCCCGCACCTTCCGCGCCGCTAACGCGCAGATGCGCCAACTGGGCTTCGGCTTTATGGACCTGCTGCTGCACCGCATCTACTCGCCGGAGCGCGACGGCGATGTGGTGGAGTACACGCGGCGCGTGCTGGCTGATTACAGCCCCGCGCCGTTGCCGCCGTGGCACGCCATGATCGCCGCCTTCAGCCACCTGTTCGCCAGCCCGGTGGGTTACGGCGCGGCGTATTATTCCTACAAGTGGGCGGAAGTGCTGGACGCCGACGCCTTCACGCGGTTCCGCGAGCACGGCATCTTCAGCCCCGAAATCGGCCACGAGTTTCGCGAGAAGATCCTGGCCAAAGGCGATAGCGACGATCCGGCGGAACTATACCGCAGCTTTATGGGCCGCGAACCCGATCCGCGGGCGTTGCTGGAGAGGTCGGGACTGGCGTAGAGTGGGACAGGCCCCCTGGCCTGTTGCAGAGGGCCTGCGGGGGACCTCACTGTTCGTGGGGCGGGCAACCTTGCCCGCAGCCGCCTTTTAGGCGGCTTTTTCGCGCGGTGAACGAGTCTTCGGAGCCGCAGTCGCCGGCTAAAGCCGGCTGCGGCCAGGATTGGCCGCCCCACTGCGCGGCGAGCATCACGGACGTCTTCGAACTGCCCGCCCGGCAACCAACGCGAGACCTGCCGCGATCAGGCCCATTGATCCCGGCTCCGGCGTGGACGTATCACCCGGCGAGTATGAGAGAGTGCCGTCCAACGCGAAGCTAGTGTAATCTCCGCCCGATAGGCCGTGGGGCGCTCCGCTGATCCCATTGCCTGTATTGTTGATAATCCATTCAATCGTGTTCGGTCCACCGATGTTGAAGCCACTCGTCAGGG
This sequence comes from Bryobacterales bacterium, assembly GCA_003167255.1. Classification (GTDB taxonomy): domain Bacteria; phylum Acidobacteriota; class Terriglobia; order Bryobacterales; family Bryobacteraceae; genus PALSA-129. The sequence continues at coordinate 99,815 of PMTR01000165.1, read as the reverse complement.
TTCCCGTCAAGTTTTGCAGGAAGGTATATGAATTGTTAGGGCCGCCATCGACGAACATCATCTCTCCTAATCCTCCGCCACCACCTCCCAAGCTGGCAAAGCTCGCGCCATTGAGACTGACGACCGCGCGATCGTCGACATGCAAGCCTGAGAAGCTGAGGGTCACTCCGGTGGCGCCGGCGGGAATGGTGAAGGTCAAATCGGCGACCCAGAATCCGTCGAACGTGCCGAAACTTCCCCCGGTCACCCAAGTGCCAGAGCCGTTGCCCACGCTGTCGAGTTTAAGATTCGTGCCGTCGCTGCCGCCGTTGCCGAAAGGAGTCGCGTTGGAGACTCCGGCGCTGGGGATGGATACAGTCCAGTTCGCGGGTCCGGTGCTGAGGTCGATTGTTCCCGCGTTTAGCGGCGAACACAAGACCGCGAACACGAAGCTGCCGATGGTTGAAACTGATCTTGCCGGTGTCATTAGGTGTCCTTTCGAATCTGCCTCTGGGATATTGCCAGGATTCCGCCTGCAACTCCAGTTTCTGTAGGTACGAAACGTTTCAGGGCCGTAGTTTCAATGTGATATGCTGAGCCACAGAGTCAAAAAGTATGGATGTGGCGAGCGCGGGCTCGGGCTCTGCGGAGCTGGATCCGGCCCGGGTGGCCGATTTTCGGGGCTACCTGGAGCACCTCCTCGCGCTGCCACTGTTCGCCGCGCGGCGCCGCGGCCAACTCCTTCGATACTTGGTGGAGCAGAAGCTTGCCGGTCATGCCGGCCAGGTGACCGAGTACGGAATCGCGCTCGATGTGTTCGAGAAGCCCACCTCGTTCGATCCCCGGATTGAGGCAACCGTGCGCGTGGAGATGAGCCGGCTGCGCCGAGCTCTGGCGGACCATTATGAGAGCGCCGGCGCGGCTGACCCGTGGCTAATCGAACTGCCCGGGCGCGGATATGTTCCCATCCTTCAGTCGCACCTCCGGCCGGCCGTCGAAACGGTCGAAGCCCTGCCAGCACCGTCCCCTGCGCGCGCGGCGCCGCGGTACAAGCTGGTCAAGATGGTGGCGCTGGCGCTGGCGATAGCAGCGGCGGGCGCTATCCTGGCCGCGCGGTACTGGCATCCCGGGAAGTCCGCCATCCGCTCCGTGGTGGTGCTTCCATTCGAGAATCTCACGGGCGACGCGCACAATGAATATCTAGCCGATGGCATCACCGAACAGCTCACCGATGCGCTGGCGCAGATACCGTCTCTGCGCGTGGTGGCGCGGACGTCGGCGTTCCAGTTCAAAGGCAAAGGCGCCGACATCCGCGAGATCGGACGGCGCCTGGACGCCGATGCGGTAATCGAGGGGAGCCTGCAGTACCTCGACGGCAAGCTCCGGCTCACGGTACAGGTGAACCGCTCCGCCGACGGCTATCACATTTTCTCGCGGATGTCCGACGGCGCAATGCCGGAACTGGGCCGGCTGGAAAACGAGATGGTTCCCCCGGTTGTGGCAGTGTTGCGGCCGGGGAGCGCGGCTGCCAGCCGCCGGACGCCCGATCCGCAGGCCTACGATCTCTATTTGAAGGCTCGTGCGTACCGCGCCAAGGGTACGCGTGACGCGTTCGATCAAGCCATCACATATTTGAACCAGGCAATCGAGCACGATCCCCAATATGCCGATGCGTACGCCGCGCTCGCCAGCGAGTATGCCAGTGGCGCTGTGAACTTCGCGCATGAGCCACCCGATTACGCCTCCAGAGCCAAGGCCGACGCAGCCATTGCGCTCGAGCTGGATCCGGCGTGCAGCCGCGCCTATGCCGCCCAGGGATTCGTCGACAGCTTGATTATGCTCGATTGGAACAAGGGAGAACGGGAGCTTCGCAAGGCTGTTGAGTTGATGCCGCAGAATGCAGGCAACCACAGATGGCTAGGCACCGTGCTGTTGGCGCGGGGACGTTTCCCGGAAGCCATCGCGGAGCACCGCACCGCCGAGAGCCTGGATCCGCTGGCGCCTGGGGTAGGGACGGCGCTGGCCTATTACATGGCCCGCCGGTACGATGACGCTCTGCGGCAGTTCCTCAAAGTCCGCGATCTGCACCCGGATCTCATCGCCATACACCCGCTCGTCGGCGCGGTGTGGCAAGAGAAACGCCAGTTCGACAAAGCCATGGCCGAATACCAACTGGCGCTCCCGAAGATACCGGACCAGGTGAATTCACATATCGCACTTCTGCTCGCTACCATGGGCAGGCAGGGCGAGGCTCGAAAAATGCTGGCCTCGCTCGAAAATCCCAAGGCCGGTGAGTCGCCCACCAGCGCTTTCGATCTGGCGGCGATGTATGCGGCACTGGGCGATCGCGACACGGCTTTCCAACGGCTGAACCGCGCCTACGAGCAGCGGAGCGTGTGGTTTCTCAAAGTGCATCCCGCGATGGACCCGCTGCGCGGCGATCCGCGGTATGCCGAGCTGCTGAAAAGGACCGGCTTGGCCGAATGAAGCCATGAGCACGCTGACCATTCGAATTCCCGAAAGCAAACATGCCAGGTTGCGCACACTGGCGAAAGCCAGAGGCATCAGCATCAACCGCCTGATGGATGAACTGGCCACCGTGGCGTTGGCCGAACATGACGGCGAGATCCGCTTCCGGGCGATGGCCGCGCGCGGTTCCAGGCGGACAGGCCTGGCTCTTCTGGCGAAACTGGATCGTGCCTTCGCGCCGAAGCGCTAACTTAACTAACAGGCTTGGCAGGCGAAAGCGCCAGCCCCACCTTTGGCGCAAGACCTTGCGGCCCTATCTCTGATTTTCTTTCAGAATCTTCTTCCGCAGGCGAATGGATTGCGGCGTCACTTCCACCAGCTCGTCGTCGCGGACGAACTCGATGGCCTGTTCCAGGTTCAGAATCCGCGGCGGCACCAGCCGGATGGCGTCGTCCGCCGTCGACGCGCGCATATTGGTGAGCTTCTTCTCCTTGACGATGTTCACGTCCAGGTCGGCATCGCGGGCATTCTCTCCCACAATCATACCTTCGTACACTTCCATGCCGGGCGACACAAAAATTTCGCCGCGCTCTTGCAGATTGAAGATGGCGTGCCCGGTGGTTCTGCCGGCGCGGTCGGCCACCAGCGAACCGGTGGGCCGCGTGGGAATGTCCCCCTGCCAGTCGATGTAGCCGTGGAACAGCGAATTCATGATTGCTGTGCCGCGCGTATCGGTGAGGATTTCGCTGCGCAGCCCGATCAGCCCGCGCGACGGCACGTGGAATTCCAGCCGCACCCGCCCCGAGCCATGGTTCACCATCTTGCTCATCTTGCCCTTGCGCGAACCCAGCTTCTCAATTACCACGCCGAGAAAATTCTCGGGGCAGTCGATGACCAGCAATTCCAGCGGCTCCTTCAATTGGTGGTCGATGGTCTTGGTGAGAATCTCCGGCTTGCCCACCGCCAGTTCGTGGCCTTCGCGCCGCATCATTTCGATCAGAATGGCGAGCTGCAATTCGCCGCGGCCCATCACCAGGAACGTGTCGTGCCCCAGTTCCTCCACCTTGATCGAAACGTTGGTCAGCAGTTCCTTGTCGAGCCGGTCGCGCAGGTTCCGCGACGTCACCCATTGCCCTTCGCGGCCGGCGAACGGCGAGGTGTTGATGGTGAAGGCCATCGAAATGGTGGGCTCGTCGATGTGGATGTGCGGCAGCGGCACGGGCGTCTCGGCGTTGGTGACGGTCTCGCCGATGGTGATGCCCTCCACGCCGGCGATGGCCAGCATGTCGCCCGGCCGGCCGATCTTCTCGTCCACGCGCTTCAAGCCTTCGAACGAATACAGCTTGGTGATCCTGGTGGTGTGGAACGTGCCGTCGAGCTTAGCAATGGCCACGGTATCGCCATAGTTCAGCGTCCCGCTGAAGACCCGGCCGATGCCCAGGCGGCCCAGGTAGTCGCTGTAATCCAGGTTGGCGATGAGCATCTGCAGCATGCCGTCCGGGTCGCCCACCGGCGCGGGAATGTGTTCCAGAATGGCGTCGAACAGCGGGCGCAGATCGGTGGACGGATCCTCCATGGTCTTCTTGGCCACGCCGGTCTTGGAGATGGTGTAGAGGACCGGAAAATCGAGCTGGTCTTCGGTGGCGTCGAGATCGATGAACAGGTCGTAGATTTCGTCCAGGACTTCCGCCACGCGCGCGTCGGGCCGGTCGATTTTGTTGATCACCACGATGGGCGGCAGGTGCGCTTCGAGAGCCTTCGAGAGCACGTAGCGGGTCTGCGGCAGAGGCCCTTCGCTGGCATCCACCAGCAGCATGACGCCGTCCACAATTTTGAGCGCGCGTTCCACTTCGCCGCCGAAATCGCTGTGGCCGGGCGTATCCACGATGTTGATCTTGACGCCGTGGTAGCGCACGCCGGTGATCTTGGCGAGGATGGTGATGCCGCGCTCGCGCTCCAGGTCGTTCGAATCCATCACGCGGTCCACGTGCTCCTCATGCGAGCCGAAAATGCCGCTCTGGTTCAGCATGGCGTCAACCAGCGTGGTCTTGCCATGGTCCACGTGGGCGATGATGGCGATATTGCGAATGGTGGTGTTGTTACTCTTCATGTAAGGGGGGAAAGCCTTCGGCGGTGCTACTCTTCGAGTTTATCACGGCGACGCCGCAAGCCCGATCTCACCTGGGTGCGGGACATGAAAGTTGTGCCGCGCTCTTTCCTTCTAATCTGGAGCGTTTGCCGCCTCTAGTACGGACGACAACTGAACCGCCAGCGCATGCTCCAGAAGCGCTTCCATTGCGCTCAGATCGATCACCCTATAGCCCCAGGCGGCATCCGCCTCGTCAAGCGCCACGTAATAAGGTTGCCGGTCAGCAACGATCTGCTCTGGGATTGTACTCGTACCGGGCAGTCTATAGCCAAGTTTGGCGCACAGAACCAAATAAGAGGTAGCGCGGGAGGTCCGACCGTTTCCTCCCGAGAATGGGTGAATCCAGTTCAGCCGCCACATGATATAGGCCGAGAGATGGAGTGCGCTGTGATCCCAGTTCGAGTTTATGTACTCGCACATCTCCTCTACGTGCTCCGCCACCTCGTGCGCCGGGGGAGGTTGATGGGTCGTGCCGTTGATGTATACCGGCCCTGTTCGGTAGTTCCCAGCACACGTATAGATGTCTTGTATAGCCAAGCGCTGCAACCGTTGAATCGTGCTGGGCCGCAACTTGAAGCCGCTCTTGGCCTGATCAATAAGCTTCAAAACCTCATCAAATTGAAGGAGGCCATTTCTGGCCTCCAGAGCAGCTTTTTGATCCTGATCCGTAAAGAGTTGGTGGGATGCCGGTTTACTATCGCGCTGGATGTCCGTTCTTCGCATGTTCGCGTCCCAGCGCTTCCGCCGCGCGGTCAATTGTTTCGCGAGTGATCCGCTCGTTTTCAAAGTGGGTATTGCCGAAGGCGAAACTTCTCCTTTGCGCCTCCTGTTGGGCAGGCGTGAATGATCGTTCTCGCGATGCAGCCAATAGTACTTCTAGTTTTTTCGACATGGATCTCTCCGCATTCTCAGTGTAGTGCTACTCTATCACAGCTGGGCGTCGCCGCGCACCGACTCCTCCTGTAAGACGGTTTTGGGCTGGTGGCTCTCCACGGGAGTAACGCGAAAGCCGCGGCGATAGCCATCGCCCGAAGACTCAGGCTTGTCATTCACCGGTAGAGTAACAAGAGCGCTCAGGTGGAACCTTGGCGGATTCACTCTTCATGAATCACGTCGATCGGGTTCAGGCGCGAAGCGACTCGCGCCGGATACAGTCCGGCTAATACGGTGACGCACCAGACCAGGGCCAGTGCGCCGGCAAGCAGCTCTCGAGGGGGATGAAACTGGATGGTCCAGCCAAAGCTCTGCTTATTGACTACGAATACCAATAATAGCGAAAGTGCGCCCCCTAACGCCAATCCGAGGATGGCGGCCAGCAGCCCCAAGAACGCGGCTTCGGTGAGAATCATGCCGCGGATCTGCGCCGCCGAAGCGCCCAGGTAGCGCAGCAGGCCGAGTTCGCGGCGCCGGTCGAGCACCAGCGCCAGCAGCGAATTGGCCGCGCCCAGCATCGCCACCAAGATGGCCACTGCTTCGAGCGCCCACGTGATGGCGAAGGTGCGGTCGAAGATCTCGATGGATGCGCGGCGCAGCTCGGAGTTGGGTGCGACGGAAACGCCGTACGCCGCCGTGCGCAGCCGCAGTGCCCGCAGCACCACCGCCCGGTCGGCGCCCGGCGCCAGATACACCGCGGCATTGGTGGCCGGTTGGTTCGGAAGATATCGCAGCAGGGTGGAGTTATCCAGAATCACGTAACCCTGGCTGCTCGAATAATCGTAATAGATGCCGGCCACCGTCAGCACAACCGTGTGGGCGCCAATCGGAATGGTGAGGCGGTCGCCGGCGTGGATGCTATTCCGCAGCGCGAATGGCTCGCTGATAATCGCGCGGTCGCGGCCGGGGAGCGAGCGCAGAATGGCATCGCGGTTTTCCCCGGCGATGAAGCGCAGCCGCCCGTAGCGGCGGACAATCTCCAGATTGCCGGAGCCGAGCGTCGAGCGCTCGCCCCGAAAGTGGAGTTCCGTCCCATGAAAGGCGTCCACCGCGGCCACTCCCGGAATGAACTGGAGCGCCGCCACCGCCCCATCGGCCAGCGCCGGGAACTGGCCCGCCGCCGAGCGCGCCGACGTCCGCACGTAGAAATCGGCGCGAAGCTGCACATCCAGCCACAGCGCCACGGTCTCTCGAAAGCTGCCGACCATGATCCCCACGCTGGCCATCATGGCGATGGCGGTGGCCAGCGCCGCCACCACTACCGACGACCGCGAAAGCGAGGCCGTCAAACTGCGGCCGGCCAGCAGCGCCGCCACGCGCCGCCGCGTCACCGCGCGCGTAAAGTAGTTCGCCGCGAGCACCAGCGCTGGCGCCGCGAAGGCCGCCGCGCCAATTGAAAACAGCGCGGCCACGTAGCCGCCCACCGGATAGCCGTCGAGCGGCCGGGCCTGCGAAGCCGCCAGAGCGGCAGCCGCAAACAGCCCCGCCCAGACCAGGCCGCGCCGCCAGCGCAGGCGCGCGCGGTGTTCATGCGCGCCGCGGCCCATGGCTTCCACCGGCGCCACCATCATGGCTTCGCGCGCTGGCGCAAAGGCCGAGGCCAGCGCCACCACCGCGCCCGTTAGCAGGCCCATCCAGGCTTCGCTCCAGGTGAGTTCCACCGGCGTCGGGCGGCTGGTGGTGTAGAGCGCGTTCACGGTTTCGGAAATCGTCCGCACGGTGACGCCCGCCAGCAGGCGGCCGAGTGCGATTCCCAGCGCGGCGCCGGCCACGCCCAGCAGCAGCGCTTCCGCCAGGAACAGCCCGAGCACGGCGGCGCGCCCGGCGCCCAGCGCGCGCAACACGCCGATCTCGCCGCGCCGCCGCACCACGCTGATGGAGATGGTGTTGTAAATCAGGAAGGCGCCCACCACCAGCGAAATGTAGCCCAGCACCCGCAGGTTCCAGCGGAAGGCCCGCAGCATGCGCTGGTTTTCGTCGCTGCGCACGCCCGGCCGCTCCACCAGGTAGGCCGGCGGCAGCATCGCGCGGATGGCCTGTTCCACGCGGGCCAGATCTTCGCCGTGCCCGATGGTGACATCGATTCGGTCGAGCTTGCCGAACCGGCCGAGCGCCTGTTGCGCGGCGGCGATATCGGCCACCAGAATATCGCCCGAGTCCGAGTGAACCAGCCGCGCCGGCTTCAGTTCCTGCCGCCGCCCGGAAACTGTCGCGGTCACGGTTTGGGAGCCGCCCGGCTCGGGAGCCTCGAGCGCGGCTGCCACCAGGTCCACGCCGTAAAACGGAATCGGGCCGGCGCCATCCACCACTGCCTGGCCTTCCATCACGGGCGAGAACGTGGCCCTCACCGGCAGCGCATCGAGCGCGCCGATCCAAGGTTCGTCGATGCCGCCGTTGGCCAGGATCTCGAGATCGGTCTTGCCCGCGAGCGTTTCCATGGAAGCGCGGAAGGAGCCGGTGGCCGCATCGCCCGCCAGATCGATGGCCACGATGACGGCGATGCCCAGCGCCACCGAAAGGATGGTGAGGGCGGTCCGCAACGGGTCGCGGCGCAAAGGACGGAGGATCAGCGAGCGCAGAAGTTTCATGCGCGGTCGATGGATTGGATGCGGCCGTCGCGCAGTTGGACGCGCGTCCCGGCTATGGAGGCGGCTTCGGCGCTGTGCGTGGCAATCAGGACAGTCGAGCCGAAATTCCGCGCGGCGTCGCGCAGCAGGTCGAGTACCTGGTCGCCGCTGGCCGTATCGAGATTGCCGGTGGGTTCGTCGGCAATCAGAATGTCGGGCGAATGCGCCAGCGCCCGCGCGATGGCCACGCGCTGCATCTGGCCGCCCGAAAGCTGGTGCGGCAGGCTGGCGGCCTTGTCTTCGAGCTCCACCCACCGCAGCCGGTCGCGCGCGGTTTCGGCCGGCTTGGCCGCACCCGCCAGCAGCAGCGGCAGTTCCACATTTTCCAGCACCGTGAGTGTGGGCAGCAACTGAAAGAATTGAAACACGAAGCCCACCCGCGTGCGGCGCAGGGCGGTGAGTTCGCGGTCGTTGAGCGACGCGGTGGAGCGCCCGTCGATGAGCACTTCGCCGGTGGTGGGGAAGTCCATGGCCCCCGCCAGGTTGAGCAGCGTGGTCTTGCCGCACCCGCTGCGCCCCACCAGCGCCGTGATGCTGCCGGCTTCGGCCGTGAGAGAGATGCCGTGCAGGACTTCCACCGGCTGGCTGGCGTCGGCGTAGGTCTTGGAAACGTTACGCAATTCCAGGCGGGCCAGGGGTGGGCGCATGCGCTACTTGCCGGCGGCCGCGTCGCCGTAGATTTCGAACTCGTAGATGCGCGCGGCGGGGTCGCCATCCTGCGTGGGCGTGACGACTTCCAACTGAACATACCGCGCGATGACGGGTTCGAACTTGTGCGTGCTCACGTCGGCGGTGTTATCGGTCACCGTGACCACCGTGGTGAAGGCCTTGCCGTCGGTGGAGACGTGGATTTTGAAGGCGCGGGTGTTCCAGTCGCTGCTTTCGCCGCCCGAGCCCGAGTGCCGCAGGATGACGCTCGAGATCCTGGCGTTCGAACCTAGGTCCACCTGCAACCATTTGGAATCTGCGGTGGAGCACCATTTGTCGCCGGTGCCGCCGGAGACGCTTCCGTTGAATGCCTGCCCGGGGTTTTCATCCTCGTTGCAGGGTGTGCTGCCGGTGGCCGGCCGGTGCAAAGCCAGGTTTTTGCCGGTTTGCGCCAAGGCAGCGGATGCGCAAAGAAACAGCGCCAGGAGGAAGGTCTTGCGAAGCGGCGTCATGAATTGTCATCTTAGCAGGCTGCCGGACTCTCACATTTTCGTAGTGCCCTAAACGCGGATCGCCAGCGTTTGTCGATCCGGCCAGGACCCCTTGTAAAAATCGGCTAACCTGAGATCGGGTGTAGTGTTCTATTTTGTCCAATGTAGGGCACGATAGTGAGACTAACCATGCCGGAAGTATCGTCTACTGAATTGAGGAGTGAAATGGCAACAATGGCACCGCTGGTTATCGATTTTGCCAAGCTCCTCGACGGCGTACCGCCTGGAGCTTGGGTCGCCGTATCGGCTGACGGGGAGCGCGTCGTCGCATATTCTGCTGAAATGCACGAGGCCATCCGCTTAGCCGTCGAAGCAGGCGAAGAACACCCGCTTGTCATCCGGGTACCGTCTACATCATCCACTTTCGTGTTCTGAACGGGGATGTGGTATACGATTCCGTATTCGATATTTCCCGGTGGCGCGGACCCGTCTTTTCCGACGGCCACACTGCGAAAAGACCAGCACTCCAACTTGACCTTCTAAACGGCAGCAAGCGACTCTCTGGTTTTGCAATTATCGATTCCGGAGCGGATCACTGCATATTTCCTTTGTCATTTGCCACGCAGTTGGGACTGGACCCATTGGCAATGAAAGGAAGTTCTGTGGCCGGATTGGGTGGCGTCAGCAACACGCTGTATTGGCCGGTCAGATTGGAGTTTCCCGGGACCACACTCCAATTGGATGTCTATGCGGGATTCAGCGCGAGCATGGACGCGATAGGGGCCGGTTTCGGCCTGCTGGGCCAGGGCGGATTCTTTGACCGCGTCAACGTCTCGTTCCATCATCGCGATGGGGTTTTTGCCGTTGAAGTTGACGATCCACCCGCGCCGGCCGTGATTACGAACCCATGACGGCTGGCGGGCTTCGCGCCCGCCTGGCCGACGCACTTTTCAGGCACTCCCCAAGAATTCTGTAAAAAACAATTTGCACTGGGAATGTTTTCTGCTATTCTAGAGTCGCTCTGGCACTCAACAAACCGCGTCGCGTATGGACACATTAGCAGAAGGTATTCTGACTCGCGATGAAATGGAGAGCAGGCGCTTGCTAGCTGCGCAGGACCTGCAAAGGGGGCTCTCGCAGTCCCAAGTCGCCCGCAAATTCGGGGTTAGCCGCACCACGGCGTCCCGATGGCACCGCTCGTTGAGCGGGAGAGGCCTGGAATCGCTGCGCAAGCGGCGCGCTCCCGGCCGTCCCTGCCGCCTCAACACGGAACAACTCGCCGGTGTGGCGGAAGTCTACCGCTTGGGTCCGCGGACAGCCGGTTTCGAAACCGACCGCTGGACCACCGCGCGCTTCGCCGAGGCGATCTTCGCCCGGTTCGCCGTGCGGTACGATCCGGACCACGTGGGCCGCATCATGCACCGTCTGGGATTGCGCGAACGCACGCGCACGCGCCGGCGGGTGGCCGAGGTGATGTACGCGGAAGCGTACCAGCCACCGGTCAGCGGCGTGGCGTAGGACAGGCCTCACAGCTAAGTGTGGGACAGACGATCGTTTTTTGTCGTCTGTCACCCTGGCCGTTGAGCGAGGCATGACAGGCCACGGAAGGCGATGGCCTGTCCCACTTACCGGCCTTCCCGATGCTCGCCGAATACGCGGCGAAGGGTGTCTGAAATCTCGCCCACGGTGGCGTAGACGCCGGCGGCTTCCAGGATCGGCGGCATCAGGTTAGCCGTGCCGCGCGCAGCCTCTTCCAGCGCGGCCAGCTTCTCAGCGGCCGCGGACGCGCTACGCGAAGCGCGCACCTGCCGCAAAGACTCTACCTGCGAGCGCTCAAGCGCCGGGTCCAGGTGGAATGTGGGGACGGCCCGCTCGTCCTGCTGGAAACGGTTGACTCCCACCACGATGCGCTTGGCGGATTCGATCTCGCGCTGATACTCATACGCGGCGTTCTGGATTTCGCCCTGGATGTAGCCGGCTTCGATGGCGGCGAGCGTGCCACCCATCGCATCGATCCGCTCGAGATAATCGAGGACGCCGCGTTCGATGGAATCGGTCAGGGCCTCGATGGCCTGGCTTCCGCCCACCGGGTCGGGCGTATTGGTGACGCCGCTTTCGTAGGCGATAATCTGCTGGGTGCGCAGGGCGATGCGCGCGGAATCCTCGGTGGGCAATGCCAGCGCTTCGTCGCGCGAGTTGGTGTGCAGCGATTGCGCGCCGCCCAGCACGGCGGCCAGCGCCTGCACGGCGGTGCGCACAATGTTGACGTCGGACTGCTGCGCGGTGAGAGTGCTGCCGGCGGTCTGCACGTGAAAGCGGAGCATGGTGGAACGCGGGTCGGCGGCGCCGAAACGACGGCGCATCAGGTGGGCGTAGATGCGGCGGGCGGCGCGGAACTTGGCAATCTCTTCCAGAAAATCGTTGTGCGAGTTGAAGAAGAAAGAGAGTCGCGGCGCGAAGGAATCCACCGCGAGGCCGGCCTGTATGGCCGATTCGATATAAGCGATGGCGTTTGCGAAGGTGAAAGCCAGCTCCTGCGTGGCGGTGGATCCGGCTTCGCGGATGTGGTAGCCGCTGATCGAGATGGTGTTCCACTCCGGCATTTCGCGCCCCGCCCAGGCGAAGATGTCGGTGATGAGGCGCATGGCCGGCCGCGGCGGATAAATGTAGGTGCCGCGCGCGATATATTCCTTGAGGATGTCGTTCTGGATGGTTCCGGCCAGCTTGCGCCGGCTGGCGCCCTGGCGTTCGGCCACCAGCGCGTAATACGCCAGCAGAATCCCGGCCGTGGAGTTGATGGTCATGGACGTGGAGACTCGCTCGAGCGGGATCTCCCGGAAGAGCACTTCCATATCGGCCAGCGAGGAAATGGCCACGCCCACGCGGCCCACTTCGCCGGAGGCCATGGGGTGGTCGGAATCGAAGCCCATCTGGGTGGGCAGGTCGAAGGCTACGGAGAGGCCGGTGGTTCCCTGAGAGAGCAGGTAGCGGTAGCGTCGGTTGCTCTCCCCGGCGTTGCCGAATCCGGCGTATTGCCGCATGGTCCAGAGCCGGCTGCGGTACATGTCGGGGTAGACGCCGCGGGTGAACGGGAACTCGCCCGGTTTACCCAATGGCTGATTCATGATCGTGAGATTTTGCGTGCGCGGAGGAACGAAGAGACGCCGTGCCAACCCAGGAGCAAGGCACAGAAACCGGCCAGCGCCACGCGCAACAGTGCGGCGCCGGCGGTGGCATCGGTCGAGTGCAGGAGTTGGCGGACATAGGTCACCGTGCGGAATCCGAAAACCACCGCGAAGGACAGGAATAGAAACCCGATGACTTCATTCCACAGGGTGTGGATGGGCTTGATGATAGCGGGGAGAATGTGTTTGAGAAACGTGCCCGGCTGGCTGAGAACCTGCTGCCACACCACTTTATCGTAACAGGTGGCGGGGCGTCACTGGATCATCTCGCTCAGCACGCGGCCGATGGAGCCGCTGGGCTGCGCTACACCCAGCAGCGCGGCAAGCGTGGGGGCGATGTCGTTGGGCGCGATTCTTTCCGGATACGTGCCGGGCTTGATGCCGGGCCCCAGGAACATTACGGGGACGTGCGTGTCGTAGTCGTACGGGGTGCCGTGGAATGCGATGGTCGCGTAAAAGGTGTAGTACGGCTCGGGCAGGATAAACAGGTTGCCGGAGCGCGGCGCGTAATACTGCACGCTGTAGGCGCGGCCGATGGCATCCTGCTGCACGTTGCCGGTGCGCAGGTCCTCTGAGGTGTAGACGCGGGCGATGTGTTCCTGGGCGCGGGCGGCGGCGGCGGCGACGCGTTCCACCTCGGCCAGGTCGAGCTTCAGAGAGGCCACCAGTTTGAGATTGAGGTAGGGCATTTCGATCCCGCCGGGAAGCAACCATTCGCCAGGCCCGAAGCGCCGGGCGAGCGCGTCGACGATGGCTTTCTTGACGCGAACCTCGGAAAGCCGGCCGCCGGGCATGTGGCGGGCCTGGTTGACTTCCGGCATCGGCGAAACGCCGTGGTCGGCGGTGAGCACGATCAACGTATTGCCCGCGCCGACGCGTTGCTCGACGGCATCGAAAAGCTTACCCAACAGCCGGTCGGTGCGGATGGAAAGGTCGCGAATGGCCGGGTCGTCCGGGCCGACGTCGTGGCCCACATAATCGTTGGAGGAGAAACTGACGGTCAGGAGGTCCACGCCGGCATGATGCCCGAGATCTTCATTGACAAGAGCCCGCTCGGCGAACTCCTCGATCATCTCATTGCCCCACGGGGTAGCCTCCAGACTGCCGCAGTAGCGGACGGCCGTGCCGCGCACCATGGTGCAGAAAGGCTGCGCGGACTCGTCCTTGGCATCCACGGGCAGCCACTTCGCGTCCACGTAACGTTGGTAGGTCTTCTCGTCGTTCAGGCTCTTCACCCAGGGCGGCAGCTCGGCCCGGTAGTAGGAGCTGGTAATCCAATGGTTGCTGGGCGGGTCGTACCAATATGCGCCGTCGGCCATGTGGCCCGAGGGCAGGATGGCGCCGCGGTCTTTGATGGAGACGCCGATCACCTTGGAGCCCGGCATGCTCATCTTCACCTCGTCGCCCAGGGTGCTCACCAGCAGGCGGCGGGGAGAACTGCCGGAAGCGCCGGGCAGGGCGCCCACGGCTTTGGCATCCGGATCGGAAACGCTAGTCACGGTCTGGCTGCTCGAGCGGTCGTACCACTCGTTGCCGATGATGCCGCTTTGCGATGGGGTGGCGCCGGTGAGGAAGGCGGCATGGCCCACCGCCGTGACGGTGGCGGCATGCAGGAAGTGGGCGTCGGTGAAGACGGCGCCGCGATCCAGCAGGCGAGCCAGGCCGGAATGGTAATCGGCACGGAAGCGGAGCAGGTAATCGTACCGGAACTGGTCGATGACGATGGCCAGCACCAGGCGGGGTTTCCTGGGGTCAGAGGCCTGCGGCGCCGCCAGGGCCACCGCTACAGCCAGCAAACAAAAGACGTTGCGCCTGTGGAACATGAACTAATAGGATGACATAGGCCGCCCGGGAATCGGTGAGCGTTCCCTTACAAGTTGCGGCGCCATGCAGCGGTGCGCGCAAATTGCCGATAGTAAGGTTGGTACCGCTTGTGAACCGGGTTTGGGTCCACTACAATCGAAACGGGTGGATACTCGCCCGTTGGGTGGAACGCCGCTTGGGTCCGGCGCATCCACTGGTGTAAGAGGGAGTACTGCGTGGAAGAGCCATTGAAGCGCCTGATGCAGGAATTAGGGAACGCGATCAACGATTCCCTATCCGAGTCCGACCGGATCGCGGAGGCGATCGGCGAAATCAAGAAGGCCGGTTACGACGTATTTCTGGTTTTGGAGGCGACCATCGGTTTCAACCGCCGCGACGAGAACAGCGAAAGCGGCGAGGGTGAGGACGAGGAGCTTGAGGTGACCGCAGAAGAGCCCAAGCGGACTTTCGAAGCCACCGGCAAAATCAAACTCACCACCCAGGACCATCGTTTCCTGCGAGCTCTCAAAATCGCAGTGGATGACGACAGCCGCTGACCGCCCTCGCGCGGTTCAGGCTAAGTACACCGTTTCAGAAACACACTCTCGTAGTTCGCAAAGACCGCTCCCTCACGGTCGCGGCTCGCATTGGAGCCGCGCGCGTCAGCAAACGCCTCTTGGATCCGTCGCGAACTTCTGAAACTATGTCCTAAGCTACCAGTTCCCGGTAGATATCCCAGGTTTCGCGAACGGCTTTTTCCCAGGTGAAGAGGCGCGCCCGAGCCGTCCCGCGTTGCGCCAATTCCCGCCGCAAGTCTTCCCTCTCCGTCAAGTCGCGCAGCGCCTGGGCGATCGAGGCGGTGTCGGTGGGATCCACCAGAAGGGCGGCGTCGCCAGCCACCTCCGGCAGCGCCGAAGTGCGGGAAGTAAGCACGGCCGCGCCGGCCGCCATGGCCTCCAGCACCGGCATGCCGAAACCTTCGTCGAGCGAGGGGAACGCGAAGATCCCGGCCGCGGCGTAATGGGCGGCGAGCGACGCGGGCGAGACGTAGCCGAGCACACTGATGCGGCCGCGCGCCGGGCTGCGCTCAATGCGCGCGAGGATCTCCGCCGAGCCGTAGCCGCAAGAGCCGGCCAGCACCAGTTTCCAGGAGGGATCGACGCTCTCAAAAGCTTCCACCAGGCGGGCGATGTTCTTGCGCTTCTGAATGGCGCCCACGTTTAGGATGACCTTGGCACGCGCGGCCGGCGGATAGGCCAGCCCGCGCACGCCGTGATGCACCACGCGGACTTTAGATGGCTCGACGGCAAGCAGCGCAACCACCTGGCTTTTGGTGAATTCGGAGACGGCGATGACGAGATCGGCGCGCGCGGCCGCATCGCGAGCCTGCGCCGTGAAGCGGAGGCGGAACTCGGACGTGGAGTACTCACCGGTCATCACGAACAGGTCGTGGAAGGTGGCCACGGCGCGGCGCATGGGGAGGCGAGGCAGGCGCTGGTTCAGACCGTGGAACAGGCCGGCCGAGCGCGGGCCCCACGGTTCCGCCAACAGGCGGCGCCGCGCGTTGGAGGGCAGTTCCTCCGACCAGGAGCGGAAGTAGCGGTGCGGCCGGTAGCAGAAATCGAAGCGCACTTCCGGATGCGCCGCGGCCGCCCCGAGCAGGATCTCGCGGGAATACAGCCCGACCCCGGAAAGCGCCTCGCCCAAGCTATACGTTGCGTCGAGTGCGATTCTCAATCGAATCCGTATTCTTTCATCTTTCGATACAAAGTGGTACGGCCGATGCTGAGGAGGCGCGCGGCTCTGGTGCGGTCTCCGTTGGTGGCGGCGAGCGCGCTCGAGATGGCCTGACGCTCGGATTCGGGCAGGGAGATGACGGGCGACTTGGGGGCCAGTGAGATTTGCGGCAGCTCGGCTGCAGGCCCGGCGGCGTGCCCGGAAACGGCGACAATGGCGGCCGAAAGCTGCCGCAAACTGGAGGCCGCCAGGTGACATTGCAGGGCCGAGGGCATGTCGGCCCTCTGGACCACGCCTTCCGATTGCAGGGCGGCCATGCGGTCCAGGCAATGCTTCAGCTCGCGCACGTTGCCGGGCCAATCGTAGGACTGGAGGGTTGCCAGAATTTCCGGGCTGGGCGAGAAGCCGGAGCCGTCGAGAAAATGTTCCACCAGCGGCGGAATGTCTTCTTTGCGGTCGCGCAGCGGCGGCAGGTGAATGATGAAAACGTTAAGGCGGTAGAATAGATCCTCGCGGAAACGGCCGGCGGCCACTTCCGCGCGAAGCGTGCGATGGGTGGCGGCGATGATGCGGAGATCGATCTTGCGCCACTGCAGCGCGCCCACGGCGCGGAACTCGCGCTCCTGGAGGAGGCGCAGGAGCTTGACCTGCATTTCGAGCGGGAGGTCGCCGATTTCATCGAAGAAAGCGGTGCCGCCGGCGGCCACTTCGACCAGGCCCTTCTTGTTCTCGACGGCGCCGCTGAAGGCGCCCTTGACGTGGCCGAACAGATCGCTCTCGACCAGCGTCCCGACGAGCGAGCCGCAATCGATGGGAACGAACTGGCCGCACGGGTTGGCCTGGTAGATGGCGCGCGCCACCACCTCTTTGCCGGTGCCGCTTTCGCCTAGAAGCAGCACGGGCAGGCGGTTGCGCGAAGCCTTTTCGATGAGCCGGCGGACGGCGCCGATCTCGGGCGACCGGCCTACCAATCCGAACGCCGGCGACGGCGCGGAACGATTCATGAAGATTCTACTCGGAATCTAGTCGGACGACGAAGGTATTCCTCTCACCAGATTCCTTGCGGATTCGGGAGGAAAGGGCGCGCGCGGCATCGGGAGTGGGCTCGGCGCCGACCATGACCCGCCAGACCCCGGGCTTTTCGGGGCGTTCCACAAGGCGGGCGGTGCCATAGCGCGCGGCCATTTGGGCGCGGACGCGCTCGGCGGTTTGGGGGTCGCGGAAAGCGCCGATCTGGACGGCGAAGAGGGCCGGGGGCACGTTGGCCGGCGTGTGGATGACTTCGAGCCGCACGTTCGCGATGCCGGGCCCGATCAGGGAGATGGCCTGCGCGGCGGCGTGCGAGAGATCGATGATTCGTCCATCGACGAAGGGGCCGCGGTCGATGATGCGGACCTCGACATTCTTGTTGTTGTCGAGATCGTAGACGCGCACCCAGGTGTCGAAGGGGAGAGTGCGGTGGGCGGCGACCAGTTGTTCCATGTCGTAAATTTCGCCATCGGCTGCCGGACGGCCGTGATAGGGATGGCCGTACCAGCTCGCTACTCCGGCTTCGCTGTAGGCGGACGCGGGAACGGGCGCGGTAGCCGGCGCAGTCCCAGGAACCGCTGCAGGCGTGGGTGTTGCCGGCGCGGTGGGCCGCGACGCCGGGGCGCCGGCGGCGGGCGACGCCGGCGAGGCGGGCGGCGAAGGGATCTGCCGCGTGTATTTCTTGTGCGCGCAACCCGATAAAAACAGAACGGTTACGAGCAGCGCGAGAACATTTCTCATGCTTGGTTTCGATTATGCCACGAGTTGGCTGCGGCGTTATCAATAAAGATCTCCGGCGGTTACGCCGATATGCGGGGTGTATGGAGGATAGGCGTTCGGAAGTTCGGATGTTGTGCGCCGATATGGTGGCAGTGTCGTGGATGGACAAGGCCGGCAGGAAGCGCACGGCCACCGCGCTGCTGGAGGACATTTCGGCCTGCGGGGCATGCCTGCAATTCGAGTCGGCGGTGCCGCTGGGAGTGGTGCTCCATTGGAGCTGTCCCAACCAGGAGTTCGCCGGTGAAGTCCGCTACTGCGTGTATCGGGAGATCGGGTACTTCGTGGGGGTGGAATTCGACCCGCAGTCGCGATGGTCGAAGAAAGGATACAAGCCGCAGCACTTATTGGATTTGCAGAAGCTGGTGGACCGGGCGAAGGATAGGGGGTAGGGTCGCATCTTACGCCCAGGCCGGAACAGTCTGGCACCGCGTAACCAAATCGCCGTGCGGGAGTATAAGTATCCAGAGGCTAGCATGTCCGATACCCGCGCTCTGCCCGCATTCGACAGCATCCTGCAGGACCTGCGCTACACGTTTCGGGCGTTGCGCCGGGACTCCGGATTCGCGGCCTTCGCCGTTCTAATTGTGGGACTCGGTATCGGCGCGAGCGCCACGGTATTCAGCGTCGTCGACACCCTTCTTCTTCGCCCGTTGCCGTTTCACGAACCGGAGCGGCTGGTCTGGATCGCGAACCACGACACCAGCGGCCTTTCGGGCCAGACTACTCAAGTAGGCCATCTCCTGGACCTGCGGGAACGCAATCAGTCCTTCTCCGACTTGGCGGGCTACTTCGCTTTTTACGGCGTCGGTGACAATCTGCTGAGCGGCCACGGCGAGCCGGAGCGGTTGAGCGGGGTTCCGGTGTCGGGGAATTTCTTCGAAGTGCTGGGGATTCAGCCGCAGATCGGCAGACTGTTCACCGCCGAGGAATGCAAATGGCACGGGCCCAAGGCCGTGCTGTTGAGCCATGGTCTGTGGGCCAGGAGGTTCGGTTCCGATTCCGGAATCGCCGGCAGCAAGCTCACGATCAACGATGAGCCGGTCACGGTAGCCGGCGTACTGCCGGCTTCGTTCGACATGGCCTCGGCCTTCGCCCCCGGCAGTCACTTCGATCTGTATTTTCCGTTTCCGCTCAGCGATGAGACCAACCGGTGGGGAAACACGATGGCGATCATCGGCCGGTTGAAGCCTGGCGTCTCGATCGGAAGGGCCGAGGCCGAGTTGAAGATCCTGGCCGAACAGATCACGCGCGCCCATCCGGAACGCAACAATTTTGAAGGGAAAATCACTCCGCTGGCGGAACACGTGAGCGGCCGAATGCGGCCGGCGTTGCTGGTGCTGGCATGCGCCGTCGGGGTGGTGATGCTGATTGTGTGCGCGAATCTCTCGAACCTGTTGCTGGCACGGACTGCGACGCGGCAGAAGGAGATTGCCATCCGCACGGCGTTGGGGGCGGGGCGGGGACGGCTGGTCCGCCAGATGCTGACCGAAAGTATGGTGCTCGCGTGCTGCGGCGCGGCATTGGGCGTGATTCTGGCTGCCGGCGGAACGTACGTTTTGACGCGCCTCGAGGCGCTCAGTATTCCGCTTCTCGGCAGCGTCCGCGTGGACGTCACGGTGTTGGGCTTCTGCCTGATGGCGGCGGTGCTGACCGGCGTGGTCTTCGGCCTGGCCCCCGCCCTGCAGGTCCCCACCGACACCGTGCACGACGTACTGAAGGATGCTACCCGCGGTTCCACGGCGGGCAAAAGCCGAAACTGGATTCGCGGCGCGCTGGTGGTTTCGGAGATCGCATTTGCCTGCGTGCTTCTGGTGAGCGCCGGCCTGCTGGTTCGGAGTTTTCTACGGGTGCTTGATGTGAACCTCGGCTTCCGGCCGGAACACGCCGCCGCGGTCCGGGTAGATCCGGATGCCAGTTACTCCACGCAGGCGCAGCAGAATGGGTACTTCGACGACGTGCTGCGGCGGGTTCGAGCCATCTCAGGCATCGAGGCCACCGGACTGACCGACGCGCTCCCGCTGGGGCGCAATCGCAGTTGGGGCGCGCCGGCGAAAGGGCAGGTGTATCCGAAGGGAAAGTTCCCAACGGCGTTTGTGCGCGTAGTAAGCGATGGCTACGTGAAAGCGATGGGCATCTCGCTGATGGCGGGGCGCGATATTTCGGAAAGAGACACACCTGCGACCCAACCGGTGATCGTGATCAACGAAACCCTGGCGCGTACGCTGTGGCCGGGGCAGAGCGCGGTCGGTCAGACGATGCTTGCTTGTGGCGAGCGGCAGGTGGTGGGCGTGGTTGCGGACGTGCGGCACCTCGCGCTCGAGCAGGCCTCGGGCATGGAGATGTACCTGCCCATGCGGCAATGCAACGATATCTCATCCGTGGATCTGGTAGTCCGGAGTTCGCTGCCCCTGGGAGATCTCGCCGCTCGAGTGCGCGCTGCCCTCAAGCCGATAGCTCCGAACCTTCCCGGAAACAACTTTCGAACAATCCAGCAACTGGTGGACAAAGCAGTTTCGCCCAGACGGTTCGTGGTGCTGCTGCTCGGCGGATTTGCCTTGTTCGCGTTGCTCCTTGCATCGCTCGGAATTTACGGAGTGGTCTCTTACGGCGTGAGCCAGCGCACGCAGGAAATCGGAATTCGTATGGCGTTGGGCGCCTCCGCGTCCAGCCTTCAGGCCCGGATCATCGGACAGACGCTGGGGCTCGCCGCAGTTGGCATGCTCGTGGGAGCAGGTGCGTCCCTGGTGTTGGCACGAGCGCTCGGGGGACTACTCTTCGGAGTGACAGCGACGGATCCGCTGACGTTTCTCGGCATGCCGGTGGTTCTTGCGGTGGTTGCTGCGATCGCCGGCTATCTTCCCGCTCGCCGCGCTTCGCGGATCGATCCGTCCATAGCTCTGCGTGCAGACTAAGTATTGGTGGGGGGCATGCTTTAGCTTGCCCGAAACGAGACTTCCAGATCGAGCACCAGGCGGATGGCTTGGGTGACGTCAGGGGCGCGCCAGTCGGAGGAGCAGGTCTGCTCGGAGCCGCAGCCGGTCATGACCAGGATGGTGCGCGCGCCGGCACGACGGCCCCATTCGATGCCGGCGGATTGATCGGCGCCAAGTAGCACGGGCAATGGCGGGTAATGGCGGGTAACGGGCGGGTAACGGGACCCCGATTGACCGTAGATGTCGCAGTAGGCTATTCTAGGGCCATTCTGCGACTGCGACAATCCCAACCAATCTGAATCCCCTCCTGGAGGATGAATGAGCCCGCACGAAGTTTTGGAATTTGCCAAGAAAAACGATGCCAAGCAACTCGACCTGAGGTTTACCGACATCCCGAGTTTGCAGCATCACGTTTCCTACCCGATCAGCGAGCTGGACGAAAGCAGCTTTGAAGAAGGCTTCGGCATGGATGGATCGAGTATC
This sequence comes from Bryobacterales bacterium, assembly GCA_003167255.1. Taxonomy (GTDB): domain Bacteria; phylum Acidobacteriota; class Terriglobia; order Bryobacterales; family Bryobacteraceae; genus PALSA-129. Next base: position 78,569 of record PMTR01000165.1, on the reverse strand, counting down.
CGCGGTTGGGCGGCGATCCACGAAAGCGACATGCTCCTGATCCCCGATCCGAACACCGCCTTCATGGATCCCTTCGCGGAGATTCCCACGCTGGTGATGTACGGCGACGTCAAGGACCCCATCACCAAACAACGATACGAACGCGACCCGCGCTGGATCGCGCAGAAGGCCGAACTCTACCTGAAGAATAGCGGCGTGGCCGATGCGGCCTATTTCGGCGCGGAAGCGGAGTTCTTCATTTTCGATAACGTCAGTTTCGACCAGAATCAGCATTGCGGTTTTTACTTTATCGACGCCGAGGAAGGGCGCTGGAACTCCGGGCGGCGGGAGAACAACCTGGGCTACCGCCCGCGCTACAAGGAAGGCTACTTCCCGGTGCCGCCGACGGACCACTACCAGGATCTGCGCAGCGAAATGGTGCAGACCATGATCAAGTGCGGTATCCACATCGAGTGCCATCACCACGAAGTGGCCACGGGCGGGCAGTGCGAGATCGATCAACGGTTCGACAAGCTGGTGAAGTCGGCGGACAACATGATGCTCTATAAGTACATCATCCGCAACGTGGCGAACCAGTACGGCAAGACGGTGACGTTCATGCCCAAGCCGCTGTTCCAGGATAACGGCAGCGGCATGCACTGCCACCAGAGTTTGTGGAAAGACGGCAAGCCTCTGTTCGGGGGCGACGGCTATGCGGGGCTGAGCCAGATGGCGCTCCATTACATTGGCGGGCTGCTGAAGCACGCGCGGGCGCTTTCTGCGATCATCGCCCCGACCACCAACAGTTACAAGCGGCTGGTGCCGGGTTACGAGGCGCCGGTGAACCTGGCGTATTCGCGGCGCAACCGCTCGGCGGCCTGCCGCATCCCGATGTATTCGGCTAGCCCCAAGGCCAAGCGCGTGGAGTTCCGGCCGCCCGATCCGGCCGCCAATCCATACCTGGCGTTCGCCGCCATGCTGATGGCGGGGATGGACGGAGTGATCAACAAGATCCACCCCGGCGAACCTCTGGACAAGGATATCTACGACCTCTCGCCGGAGGAAATGAAGAGCGTGCCGTCGATGCCGGGTTCGCTCGACGAAGCGCTGCATTGTCTGGAGGAAGATCACGGGTTCCTGATGCGGGGCGACGTGTTCACCGAAGAGCTGATCGAAACCTACATCGAATACAAGCGCAAGAACGAGGCGGAGGCGGTGAGACTGCGTCCGCATCCCTACGAATTTGCGCTGTATTACGACATCTAGGCAAGGGCAAAGCCCTTGAAATCCCTGCGGGATTTGGAAGTCAGAAGACAGGAGTCAGGAGTCAGAAGACAGACCGCATGCAGGGCACGATCGTACAGCTTAATATCTCTCCAGGGGGCCTCCCGAAACGTCCGGTTTCGGGAGGCTTCTGTACGCCGCTGGGAATTGACGGCGACCAACACGCGCATCCCCAAATTCACGGCGGGCCGCGCAAGGCGCTGCTGCTGATTGCCGCCGAAGTTGTGGAGGAATTACAGACAGCCGGCTATCCGGTTTTTTTCGGCGCCATGGGCGAAAACCTCACTACCCGCGGGATCGACGTGCGCCGGTTGCGGATTGGAGACCGGCTTCGCGCGGGCGGAGCGCTGATCGAAATCACGCAACCGCGCGGGCCGTGCCGGGCGCTGGAGATTTACGGCGAGACGCTGGGCCGCGCCATCTATGACAAACAGGTGAAGGCGCTGGACCACACGTCACCGCGTTGGGGCATGAGCGGCTTCTATGCCAGCGTGGTGGAAGCGGGCCCCATTGGCGTGTCGGACATAATTGCAGTCGTGGCCCAGTTAGCCTGACGGATCAATGTAGCGTCGGCTATCCATGGCGGGCTGATCGTCTCATTCGGATTCTCCGCTGATCGATAATAAGGAGACTTCCCGGCAGCTCTTCATCGGTTATCGAATCGAACAGCCGCGCCAGAGCTGCTTGCGTGTTCTCGACCGTCGTCGGCCAAACCCGAAGACGCACGACGCCTGCGTGGGAGCCGATCGGGTTCATTCGCGCGTCGGCAAAGTCCTCATCGAAAGTGATGACAAGCGAGCCATCCTTTTGCGCCCATCGGAAAATTGTGTCGTCCGTTGCGCCCCGGAGTCCCACGTCGTTGACGTGCCGCACTTCCCAGGAGGGCTTTCGCCCCCGCACAAATTCGCAGACGGACGGAGGGATGTTCTGGTCGAGCAGGATTCGAAGAATCACCGCGCGATGACCTGGTCCTCGTCCACGACACGGGCGGCGTATTCGAGCGCGGTTGTAACGTCCTCCGCGGTCAGGTCGGGATAGCTAGTGAGGATCTTGTCGATTGCGTATCCGCCAGCAACCATGCCGAGGATGTTTCGCACCATGATTCGAGTTCCGCGGATGACCGGTTTCCCCCCGCAAATGGCTGGATTGACTTCGATGCGATCCGTTGCGTCCATTCTCTTCACCCCATCGTCACTAGGATACCTCCTGCACGGGGGCCTAATACTGCGCTGTTCGGCCCTTCGGATATAATTGCAGTCGTGGCCCAGTTAGCCCGACCCATGGAGACTTCGCTGGACGTCCTCCGGTTGGGGGCGGGGCTGCCGGAGCGCGTAGCGGCGCGAATTCAAATGTTGCTGGCCGCTGCGCCCAACCCGCCAGCAGCCGCCCGGTTGCTGGAGCGGCTCCGGCGGGATTCGCCTTCGGCATTCGACCGCATCGCCAGTTCTCCCGCGGCCCTACGCTGCGCGGTGAATCTGTTTTCCTACAGCCAGTTCCTTTCGGAAACAGTTCTACAGAATCCGGAGCGGATTCTGCGCGTGGCGAATTCGGGGAGCTTCTATCGTGTGCTCCCGGCCGAGGAATACGCGCAGCGGCTGAGGGAGTTTGTGGGAAAAGATCGAGCCGGCGCACCGGGTCTGGCATTCTAGCCGGCCTCGCTCACTTGCACTTCCCCTTAGCCCCCGCCGTCGCGATCGATTGAATCTCCACCGCCGTTAATGCGCGCCCGTAAATTCCCACTTCATCGATCCCTCCGTTGAACGCTCGCGGCAGGAACGAATCCTCACGGCCGATCAGCACGTTCCGGGTTGTCGCCAGAATCGCGCCGGGGAAAGTAGTGTTTCCCACTGCCGTACCGTTCACGTAAACCACCAGCGCCCCACTCGCCGCGTTGAACGTCATCGCCACGTGCGACCACGTATTGAGCGGAATCACGCCGCCGTCGATGTGCGGCTCGCCGGCCGCCGTGTTGACCGCGGCAAAAACCGCGACGTGCCCGCTCACCAGCTCCAGCCACAAGCCATAGGCATCCGCATTCGACGCTGTGGTGGCCACCTGGCCCCACTTGGTGACGATCGCCGTGAGCGCGCCCGTCGCCGGTGCTGTCACCGGGTTGACCCACGCCTCCAACGTAATCCCGGAGGTTAGTTGCAAATTTGCCGGATTGCCGAGCGAAACGTACCCCGTGCTGCCGTTGAACTGGAACGCCTGCCCCACTTCGCCCGTAACGAACGTCGTCCCGCCCACGACCGTGCCGTTGTTCGACCCCGCCGAGTCGTTCGCGTTGCCATCGCCCGTGATCCACGTCAACTGGTTCGCGGGCGCTGCCACGCACCCGCCGCCCGTTCCGCCGGACGTGTTTCCGCTCACCGCGATGGTGGTCGGCGACGTAGGGTCGTTGCTCGTGAACGTCAGCGTGCCGGTCTGCGCCGTGGTCGCCGTCGGCGAGAAGCGGATCGTCACGTACTGGAACGACCCCTGCCCCACGTTGAACGGCACACCCGGATTGAGCATCGTGAAGCGCGCGTTCGAGCTCGCGGACGCGCTGACGGTGAGCGGCGCACTGCCGTTGTTGTTGACCTGCAGTACCAGGTCCTTGGTCTGATTCGCGGCCACCGTCCCGAAATCGAGCGTCGCGGGCGTGATGCTGATCGCCGGTGCGGCCGCCGCGACGCCCGTGCCCGTCACAGGGACGATGGTCGGCGACGCCGGGGCGTTACTCGTAAACGTCAGGTTGCCCGACTGCGCTCCGCCGGTGGTCGGCGAAAAGCGGATCGTCACGTACTGGAACGATCCCTGTCCCACGTTGAACGGCGCGCCCGGATTGAGCATCGTGAAGCGCGCGTTCGAACTCGCGAATGCGCTGACGGTGAGCTGCGCCGATCCATTGTTGTTGACCTGCAGCACGATGTCCTTCGTTTGATTCGCGTTCACGCTCCCGAAATCGAGCGTAGCAGGCGTGATGCTGATCGCCGGGGCTGCCGCCGCCACGCCCGTACCTGTTACCGGGATGATGGTCGGCGACGACGGGGCGTTACTCGTAAACGTCAGGTTGCCGGATTGTGCCCCGCCGGTGGTCGGCGAGAAGCGGATCGTCACCGTTTGGAACGATTCCTGTCCCACATTGAACGGCGCGCCCGGACTCACCATCGCGAATCGTGCATTTGAGCTCGTCACCGAGTTGACGGTGAGCTGTGCCGATCCATTGTTGCTGACGGTGAGTGTGAGGTCCTTCGTTTGATTCGCATTCACGCTGCCGAAATCGAGCGTCGTCGGTGTGATCTTGATGGTTGCCGCGGCCGCTGCGACTCCGTTTCCGCTCAGCGCCACCGCCGCCGGCGATGCCGGGTCGTTACTCGAAATCGTGAGCGTGCCCGCGGCGTTAGTCGCGCCCGTAGGTGCGTATCGCACCGTTATGGTCTGAGGAGTGCCGCCCGCGGCCACCTGGATCGGATTCCCGGAAACCAGCGTGAATCCGCTACCGGACACACTGGCCGTGCCGCTGAGCGCCGCTGTACCGGTATTCGACACCTGTACGGTAAGATCCTTCGTCTGACCCACCGTTACTCCGCCAAACGCCAGCGACGTGCTCGAGAGCCCTAGCTTAGGCGCCGCCGTGACATTGCCCTTCACCGCCAGATTGACGGTGACCAATGCATCGCCCGGAAATTGAATCGTCAGCGGCAGGGAGCCGCCGCTGCCCGGCGCGGCAATTTGGGCAGGCAATTGGATGTTGAGTTGAATCAGCCCCACCAGGGCCGGCGTCAGCCCCGCGAAACCAACCACCGCCGGCTGACCGCCGAGCGCGGCTGTGGGCGTGTCGATTGCTTGGGAGAAGGGACTCGACGGCGAACCGGCGCCCGTGACCGGAAGAAAGCTCAGCTTGCCGACACCGGTCGCATACGCCACCACCGTTTCATTGGGCAACGCCGGGTCCGAGGGCGTCACCAGTTGATTCGTCGCGCCATGCACGATGATCGGGTCGATCGCCGTAGCCGTTCGCGCGTACATAAAGACGCCTAGCGCGTAGTCCGCCATCTTCGCGATGACGGCGGGCGACGACACTCCGTTCACCGTCACCACCACGGGCGTCAGCGCTCCCGCGGGCACCTCCACCGGAACTTGAAAATTGATCTGGCCGGAGTTCAGGTAAATCAGCGGTGCGGGAACCCCTCCCACCGTGATGCTGACTCCCAGTAGCGAAAACGGCAGGGGCAGAACCGTGGCCTGCGCCGTCGCTCCGCCGGTAGTGAAGTTGGAACCGAAGAGCGCCGCCAGTCCTCCGCGAACCAGCGCGCCCTGAAAGCTGGCCGCGTTGACGACGCCGCCGGATTTGATCTGCGGCGAGGTGGAACTGGCGGGGGCCGCCGTGCCTTGCAGTTTGACGATGGTGCTGGGGTGGGTTGGGTCGTTGCTGGCGAGGGTGACGTTGGCGGTTTGCAGCCCGGTGGCGGAGGGCGTGAATCGCAGGATGCCATCTTGCGACGCGACTTGCTGTATGACCAGAGGCGTAGCCGGCGAGGCCACGGTGAATTGGGAACTGGAGCTGGCAATGGAGGCGATATCGAGCTCGGTAGAGCCGCGATTGGCGATCGGGAGGATGGCTTCACCGGTCTGGCCAACGGGGACAGTGCCGAAATCGATTGCGGTCGGCGATGCAGAGAGGCTGGGCTGGGCGGTGGCATAGATGGCGGCGGTCAGAGGAATGGAAAGAGACGGGGTGAGGGGGTCATTGCTGTTGATGGTGAGGGTGGCCTTTTGATTGCCCGCAGCCGAGGAGGCGGTGAAAGTGACGGCCACGGTGGCGACGCCGCCGCTCATGAGCGGGCTGGCCGAGGCTCCGGAGGCGATGGTGAAGGCCGGGTTATCGCTGGAGATGCTGGTGACGGTGAGGGGACCGGTGCCGCTGCTGGAGATGGTGAATCTCTGTAGCAGCATGTCTCCGGCAACGGTGTTACCGAAATCCAACGACGCAACGGCTGCGCTGATTTTAGGGGTTTGGAGCACCGCAAGAGGTCCCATGGTTGCGGTGCCGGAGTTCAGCCCGCTGGCGGCGATGACGCGGAAAAAAACTTGCGGCCCGCCGAGAATCTTACTGGTGTCGAAGGAGTACTGCGTATCGGTGAGGTCGGTTGCAAGCGGGAGCCAGCTTGTGCCGCCGTCGGGGGAGTAGAGCAGGCTGGAGACTACGCTGGAGGCTGCGCCGGTGACGGACCAGGAGACCGTGTTGACGCCTTGCCAGCGGTCGCCCGGCTTGGGCGCGACGATGGTGACGGCGGGATCGACCGCGGCTGCCTTCAACGTCTGCAAGGCGCCGGCGCCGCGAAGCAAAGTGAGCTGAGTGGTTCCGGCGGGCCAGGGTGCGATGACGGCGAACATCTGCTGATCCAGTCCGGCTGCCGGGGTCACATCGAGATCGAAGCAATACTGCCCGAGGACGGTGGTGGCGTTGGCGAACTGCAGACAGTGATTGCCCGCGGGATTGGATGGATCGGCAGCCACCGTGCCGTTGAGGTGAAAGACCGGGTCGATTTGCGCGCCGGAGCCATCGCGCTGGACGACGCCGGTGATCACGGCATACTCACCGGAAACGGCGGCGGCGCGGGGTTGCGTGGGGGGGGTGGAGGTCAGGGGATAGCGGGCGAGTATCTGGTTGTATTCGTCGACCGTTATCCACTTGCTGGCGCCAAAAGTCGGATCCATGAGTTTGGGGGACCCTGGCGGCATGACTTTGTTCCTCTCTCCATCGAATCCAACGTCGCCGATAGGACCAGGGGCTTCGTCGGCCAAGCCGAATTGGTGACCCAGACGATGAGGAAGTTCGCTGTCATACACGTAATCAGGCAGGACGGGCTGCCAGGAGATCTGCCGGGGACCCCCGTACGCCTGGGCGAAGTCTTCATATCGGAGAGTCTGTGACGTGCCATCGGCGGCCTTGGATTCATAGTCGGGAATCCAGCCAACCAGATGGTCGATGCCGGACAGATAGGTCTTGGAGAGATTGGAGAACATCTTTTGCACGATGAAGTATTTGTACAACAACCGGCTGAGAGTGAAATCGAGTTTGGGGTAGCTGAGGGGCGCTCCCTTGGACGTGATTGGAAAGACCAGATCCGGAAGTGGAATCTGAACGTACTGGAAAGTATGGTCGGGGAAAGGGAAGAGGGAATTGCCGGTTTCCTGCTCCGCCATATTCCGCTGGTTGGGGCAATCGAGGGTCCCCGTTCCGGGGTCAAAACAGATTCCGATATGCGCCACATAGAAACTGGGGAGACTCTTTTGTTCCTGGAAATTGATTTTCACGCTACCGGAAACGGTCTGCGGAGTGTGGACGCCGCTATAGTAGCCGGAATAATCAGAGTAGGTGCTGACCGAGTAGCTTACGTCGTCCGGCCCGGGAATGTTGGGGTAGATCACGTGGTTCGAGGAACTGCCCGCATCCCCGCGGTCCCCAACGTTAGGCGTGGCGAAGCCCTGTTGCTGCAGGCCAGGGTCATATGAGTTCTGGGCCAGGAACAGCGAGCCGGTGTCGGTCTTTGCGAAGGCCCGCACCAGAGTGTTCTTGTTGGCGATGTAGCGGACACCCTTGCCGTCGGCGCTTTGGATGGACTGGAGGACCTCGGCATGATCGATTGCAAGTGTGGACACAGGGCCGGTGGTCCAGCGGAATTGCAACCGCACCAACCGTGCAGAGTCCAGGTAATGGGGCTCGTACGTCAACGCCACACTGATGGCGGCGTAGTCCGGCGTACCGTACATGTAGAACAGACCGCAGTCGAAACTGCCTGGGTAGTTGGCCACTTTGCTGCAATTGCCGCCTCCTGCCGTGGTGATGTTGGGATCGTTGGACACGTCGATCACTGCCTGATAGAGGCCGGTGAAGGAAAATGTCACATGGAAATATGCGCCGTTGGTGAGGCTGTACAAGTTATTGGTGAGCGGGTACTTGAAATCCACGGAAATGGGTGCGGTGACGCCGATGCTGCCGGTGCTGACCACGGGGTTGCCGGGAGAATTGGTGTCATGGATCGTAATCGTGGCCGAGCCCTGTGTCGTCGCGACTGTGGCGCCGCCTCCCGAGTTATTGAAACTCACCACCGGATCGGTAGGTACCAGTTGCAGCGTCCCCTGCGCCATCGCCGGACATGCCCAAAACACCACCGCCGAAATCAACGTCGCCGCGCCCCATGCCGTTCTCATGCGTAGACCCCCCAGCCAATCTTCCTTACGGTCGGGAATATTGGGTAAGATGACAGCTAACGGTCATTGTGGGGCGATCCCCCGATGGAAGTCCTGAGCGATGGCTGAGCATTGGGTGAGGATTGCCCAATAAGGGAGACCCGGGTTTGCCGGAAGGTCTTGGTCCGTCCATCTATCGCATTGATGACATTGAGGTTGATGCCATCCGCGCGGTTGTGCGCCGCGGCGGTGTCGAAATCCCTCTGCAGCCCAAGGCCTTCCGCGTTCTGGTTCACTTCCTGCAGAACCCCGACCGCCTGATTGCCAAGGAAGAACTGCTGGACCTCTACTGGAAGGACACCGCCGTTACTGACGACGCGCTCACCCAGTGCATCGCCTATGTCCGCCGCGCCTTGGGAGACACCCATCGCAATCCGGCTTATCTGAAGACCGTTCCCAGAATGGGTTACCGGTTCGTCGGCACGGTGACCGAGGTTCCCGTCCGTGAGACTCCGGCGGTACCGGCGCCCCGCTCCCGCCGCCCGTTCCTGCGGGCGGTTGCTGTCCTGTTAGCCGTGTCCCTGGGCGGAGGGGCCTACTGGGTTGCCGCGCCCGGACCGATTCCCACCGTCGGCGCCAAACGGCAGATCGCGGTGGTGCGGTTCGACAATCTCTCCGGCCAGGCCGATCTCGACTGGCTCCGCGATGGCCTGCCGGACATGCTCGCCACCACGCTTTCCCGCTCTCTGGTTTTCGAAGTCCTGAGCCGCGAGCAGGTCAACTCGCGCCTGCGGACCTCCAATCAGGCGGGATCCGGCAGCGATCTCGAGCGGGCTCGCGCCACCCGCGCTTCGGTGGTCATCGCCGGAAGCTTTTCCATGCTGGGCGAGAGCATGCGCGTCGACGCCCGGGCCACCGACGCCAACGGCGCCATCCTCGCCGCCGAGAACATGACGGTCGATCGCAAAGGACAGCTTCTCTCTCAGTTGGATTTTCTGGGCGCTCGTCTGGCCGCACGATTGGCGCCGCGCAGTCAGGATCGGGACCGGCGGCAGTTGTCGTCGCTGATGACCGACAACCTGGAAGCGTACCGCTACTACTCGCTGGGGCTGGAAAAGGCCGAGTCTCTGCAAACTCCCGAAGCCATCGCACTCCTCGAAAAGGCGCTGGCGCTCGACCCTTCTTTCGTCATGGCACAGGCCCGCATCGGATATGCCTACGCCGTTCCGGGCGCCTACCCGGGCAAGGGCCGCCCGTATCTCGAAAAAGCGTTCCGCGCCGCCGCCCGCCTCACCGAAAAGGACCGGCAGCACATCCTGGCCTGGTACTCCATCGCCAATCAGGATTACGATCGCGCCATCCGGGCATACTCGGAATTGATCGCCGCCTATCCGAACGAGGAGGAGGCGTACTTCCGGCTGGCGATGCTGCTGCGCGGCGAGTCGAGGCATGAAGAGGCCGCTGAATTGCTCCGTCATGCCAACGCGATGGATCCGGATGACCCCAAGATCTATAACGCGCTGAGCTCCGTCTCGTCCGAGATGGGCCGTCACTCCGACGCGATCGCGATGGCGGAGCGTTACATCGCGCTGGCGCCTTCCGACGCCAATGCCTACGATAGCCTGGCGCTCTCGTACCAGTCCGCCGGTCAGTTTGACGATGCGCTGGAGGCATACCGGAAAGCCCTCGAGCTCGACCCGGCGTTCCGCATCGCCTCGCTTCATCGGGGTCTGCTCTATGCGCAAATGGGACGGGTCCGCGACGGCGTGCGGGAGTCCCTGCGGAACACCGGCGCGGGACTGGGCGATAGGGATCGCCGGAGGGGTTGGGATCAGGCTGCGTGGATCGACTGGCGCTTCCGCCACTGGGACGCCGCGCGAAGCGAGGCGGAGCAGGCGTTGAAGATCCCCATCGATGGCTGGGTGAACTCCAACCCGGCTTATCTCCTGATCCGAACGATCGATTTTCAGTTGCCCGCAACGTCTGTGGTGGGCCGTGGCGGAAAATTCGGTTCCAGGCATCAGTATTATTTCCTGGCGGAGCAGGCCAGACTGCGCGGACGCCCGGAAGACCGCCTCGACATGCTGCGTCAAATGCTGCGGGTGAGGACCGCCTGGTCTGATATGGAGCCGCGCGAGGACGCCCTCGGCGAAGCCTACTTCGAACTAGGCCGCACCGATGACGCGATTGTCGAATACGAGCGTGCTCTGCGCGTCTTTCCGGGAATGGCTTTGGCGCGATTCCACCTGGCGCTGTCCTACCAGCGCCGCGGCCGCACTGCCGAAGCCAAAGCCCAATTCCAGCAGTTCCTGGCTCTCTGGAAGCACGCCGACTCCGACCTCCACGAACTAGCCGAAGCCCGCCGGGCGTTGTAGAACGGTCCACCCGCAACGCCGGCATTCTATCGGCGCCCGGCTGGTTTGGAGGTCTCTCTCCAATCTGACAACCTGCGGGCATGCGGGCGGCCGCCAATGATTTGAACCGCGTTTCCAGGGTTAGCCCGCTCTTCTCACAAACATTCCGTGGTGATGATGTGGCGCACGCACTCATGCGACGCACTCATGCGTGCCGCGTCGGCACTCATGCCGACGCCCGGTGCCGCCAGAATGTCCATACCCCACCAGAGTGTCGAGACGACGGCAAACACTGCGCCGTTCGGCCGCTCGGATATAATTGCAGTCGTGGCCCAGTTAGCCTGACCCATGGAGACTTCGCTGGACGTCCTCCGGTTGGGGGCGGGGCTGCCGGAGCGCGTAGCGGCGCGGATTCAAATGTTGCTGGCCGCTGCGCCCAACCCGCCAGCAGCCGTCCGGTTGCTGGAGCGGCTCCGGCAGGATTCGCCTTCGGCATTCGACCGCATCGCCAGTTCTCCCGCGGCCCTACGCTGCGCGGTGAATCTGTTTTCCTACAGCCAGTTCCTTTCGGAAACAGTTCTACAGAACCCGGAGCGGATTCTGCGCGTGGCGAATTCGGGGAGCTTCTATCGTGTGCTCCCGGCCGAGGAATACGCGCAGCGGCTGAGGGAGCTTCTGGGAAAAGATCGAGCCGGCGCACCGGCTGCGGTGGATCTGGCGCGCTTCCGGCGGCAGCAGTTGCTGCGCATCGTGCTGCGCGACGTGATGGGTGTTGCGGCGCTTTCGGAAGTGACCGAAGAGCTCTCCAACCTGGCGGACGCGATTCTGGATGTCACCTACGGCCGAATTCACGCGGAGTTGGTCGGGCGGTACGGCGAGCCACGACTGGCGGACGGAACGCCCTGCGGTTTTTCCGTCATTTCGCTAGGGAAGCTGGGCGGCCAGGAGTTGAACTACAGTTCGGATATCGACCTGATGTTCGTGTATGGCGGGAGCGGCGAAACGGATGGCCCGCTTCGGCTCAGCAACAAAGAGTTCTATAAGAAGGTCGCGAACGACTATACGGCATTGCTCTCGGCCTATACCGCCGAGGGCCAGTGCTACCGTGTGGATCTGCGGTTGCGGCCGGATGGAACGCTGGGCGAGATTTGCATCTCCGAAGAAGGCGCCCGGGCTTATTACGCGGAGCGGGCGCGCGATTGGGAAAAGCAGATGCTCATCAAGGCGCGGGTGTCGGCGGGCGAGCCCGAGCCGGGCGCGGCGCTGCTGGATTTCGTGGAACCGCTGATTTACCAGAGCTCGCTTGATTTTCGCGGAGTGGAAGCCGTATCGGAAACGCGGCAGCGCATCAGCGAAAAAATGGCGGCGAAGAAGGGCCGGCGGCGCGGCCTGGATGTGAAGCTGGCGGCGGGGGGCATCCGCGACATCGAATTTCTGGCGCAGTGCCTGCAGCGTCTGCACGGCGGGCGGGAACAATGGGTGCGGCATGGCGGCACCATGTTTGCGCTGTTCCGCTTGCGCGATAAGGGGCTGCTCTCGGGCGCGGAATACGCGCGGCTGGTTGCGGCCTACCAGTTTCTGCGCCACCTGGAGCATCGTCTGCAGATGGACGAGGACCGGCAAACTCACACTCTGCCCACGGACGCCGCGGAACTCGATCTGCTGGCGCGCAAAATGCCGCTCGAAACCACCGGCGCGCCACTCGATGGCGAAACGCTGAAGCAGCGAGTGGCGGAACATCAGGCGGCGGTGCTGGAAGCCTACGCCCGGGTAGTCCACATGCAGCAGCCCGCGGATGACCGGCCGGCGGCAGCGGCGGCCGCGGTGGAGGAAGAAGAAGTGGAAGCGGCGGCGCCGGCCAGCAATCTCACCCGGGCATTGGAGCAGCGAGCACCGCGGCTGGCGGCGGCCGCCGGCGCCAGCCTGCATCGCGGCCGAGAGCGGTTCACGCATTTCCTGGAAAAAGCGATGGCCAGCCCGGAGGTGCTCGCCCGCCTGGATGCGGACGCCAAGCTGGCGGCCGGAGTGCTGGACATTTTCGAGCACAGCGCGCATTTTGCCGACGACCTGCTGCGCTTTCCGGAATTGCTGGATGAAATCGGCCGTGTCCCATGCTTCGAAGGCGAGCCGCTCGAGAACAGCGACGGTCTGCGCCGTTTCTACCGCCGGCAGATGATGCGCATCCAAAGCGAAAGCCTGCTGGAGGCAGCGCCCATCTTCGACACGTTGAAGAAGACATCGGCATTGGCCGACGGCGTGATCGACGCGGCCTACCGGATCGCTTTGAGGGACGCGCCGCGTGACGCCGGCTCTCGCCATCGGCAGATGATGGTGATCGCGCTGGGCCGGCTCGGCATGAGCGAATTCGATCTCGGTTCCGACGCCGACCTGGTTTTCGTCATGCCGGACGAGGAGGCGGGCGAGCACGCCTTCTGGACCGGTGTGGCCGAGCGCATGATCCAAACCATGAGCGCCTACACCGGCGAGGGAATGATGTTCGCAGTAGATACGCGGCTGAGGCCGAACGGCCGCGCGGGCGACCTGGTGCAGCCGGAAGGCGCCTACAAGAGTTATTTCGCGGGCCACGCGGAAGCTTGGGAAGGCATCACCTACATGAAATCGCGGGCCGTGGCGGGCGACGTGGAACGGGCCACCGGTTTTCTGCATGAGTTGCAGGAGCTGGACTGGCGCCGCTACGGACAGAGCATGCGCTCGCGCGAAGAACTGGCGGAAATGCGGGCCCGCCTGGAGCGCGAGCAGGGGCGGCGCAATCCATTCAAGGCCGGCCCCGGCGGCTACTACGATATCGATTTTGCGCTGATGTATCTGCGGCTCAAGAGCGCGGGCATCTTTTACAGAGTGCTGAACACGCCTGAGCGCATTGACGTGATCGAGAAGATGGGGCACCTGGACCGCGAAGATGCCGATTTCCTGCGCGAGGCGGCGACTTTCTACCGCGCGGTGGACCATGGCCAGCGGGTCTCGACGGGACACGCGGAGGGCAGCCTGCCGGCATCGCCCGCGCAGTTGGAAGTACTGACCAACCTGGTAAGGAGATGGACTCCGGAGCACCTTCACGACCGGCGCATCGACACGGTGCTCGGTGAAATCCGCGGGCTGACGCGGGAGTTCTTCAACCGGGTGTTTGGACGCTAGTCTAGGCTAGTGTAGTGTCCAGGAATTAAGTAGACAGACCCAGGTGTGTCTAACCCGCCACTGCTGGGGCCTCAAGCGGCTCTGGAGCCGGGAATCCAAAGACAATACGCTTCCACTCGACTTTGGGCTTCTGGAAATTGACCAGAAGACAGACGGCGAGGCCGGAGGCTCGGAGGTAGTTGAGGCACTGCGCGGTGTGCTCGCTGGCGAGCCGCTCCGCACATTTCAACTCGACCACCAGCACGTCTTCGACGAGGAGGTCGGCAAAGTATTCTCCGACGGAGTGGCCCTTGTAGCTTACTGAAATAGATGCTTCAGCGGTAGCCCGGATGCCACGAAGTCGGAGTTCTGTGAGCAGAGCCCGTTGGTAGACTTTCTCGAGGAATCCGGCGCCCAGCGTGTTGGAGACGTCAAAGATTGCGCCAGCACGCGCTCGGTCAGCAAATCAAATCTGCGTTCATCGGTGTTCATCGGCGGCCAAATCTTATGTGCCGTCGTAAACCAATACCTCTCAAGATTATTATTAGCCGCCGATAAACACCGATGAACGCAGATTTATGGGCTGCCTGGCTGGACTTTAGTTGTCCAGTTAATTCCTGGACACTACACTAGTCTAGACTAGACTAGTAAGGGTAAGCAACCCTAGTAGTATCCCAATGCCACTTGCCACCAATGCAACTTGCGTGGCGGCATAACCCGACGTTCTGATATAATCTTGGGTGCTGTTTCAGGCAAAAAGGTACTATTTCCTCTGGAGCATGCTTGGAGAAAAAGTTATGAGGCTTGTCCGCGCAGTGGCCATGGTGGCGGGATTTTGTATCACCGCTTCCGCTGGAATCATCACCTATTCCGACAGCATCACGAACAATAATTTCGCCAGCGCGAGTTACACGCTGGACGCAAACAACAAAAAGGTGATCACCTCCAGTACATTCACTGATGGGAGTTCGACCTTAAGCGGCCTCGAAGTCGCCGACAGGCCGAACATGTTTGAGCCGAATAGCGGAGTGATGTTTCTGCCGCCGGGCGAAGATTTGATTTCGGCGGAGTACGACTTGAGCTACGCATTCAGCCTCGCTTCCAACAGGAGCGTGACGGATACAGGGGGGGATAACCCGAGCAGGGCTCAGACCAACCCGGTGTTTGGGGTCGACAATGAGAATTTTAAAGTCACTCTGGCTTTCAAGGATATTAGCGGTGTCACGCTCGATAGGGTGGACGTGACGTTTTCGTCGTCGCTGGATTTGATGCCGTATCTCTTGGGTCTGGTGGGTCCCGACTCGATTCTGGTCGAAGATGCTTTTGACACGACGGGTGTTTTCCTGAAAACTCGCATCCGCGCCGGAGACGTTCAATTTACCGCCGATCTTTCCGGCTATGACCCGGTGAACAACCCCGACCGGAATGTGACCATCGACTACAACGTGAAGGAAAAGCTGATCGCCGATTCGACGGTCACCCTCGACTTCGTGCCGGAGCCTGCCACCTTTGGGCTGTTGAGCCTGGGCCTGGCGGCCCTGATTGGTCTCGGCCGGAAATTCAAGACCTAGTACAATAAGCTCGGTTACGCTGAAAATTTCCGGGCCGCAAGGCCAGGCGGCGTCAAAGTGCGCCTATGAAAGCATTGCGGTTTGCCGCGTCGATCGCGATCATCGCGGGAATCCTTGGGCTCTACGGCACGGCGCTGGCCGTGAACAATACGACGGTGGCGCTGAGCCTGCTGTTGGCCATTCTGGGAATCTCGGCGTGGTGGGGCCTGGCGGAAGCCACGGTCGCATCGGTGGCGGCGGCGCTGGGGTTCAACATATTCTTCCTGCCGCCGATCGGGAGACTCACCATTCAGGATCCGCAGAACTGGATCGCCCTAGCGGCATTTCTGGCGACCGCGGTGACGGCCAGCCAGCTTTCCGCGCGAGCGCGCCGGAGGGCGGCGGAAGCGGAAGCCCGGCGCACAGAAATCGAGCGGCTGTACGCTCTGGTGCAGTCGATGATGCTCAGCGGCAACGCGCGAAAGACCATCCGGGAATTCGTGCACACGGTAGTGCGGGTGTTCGGTTGCCGGGCGGCGGCGCTGTATTATCGTTCCACCGAGGAGGTTTTTCGCTCGGGGCCGGAGAGCAACGTGGTGACGGACCACGAACTTCTGGCAGCGGCGGAGATCGAGGCCGTATCAGTCGATTCGGACCGGGTTGTAGCGCTGGCGCCGGTGCGGCTGGGCTTGCGTCCGTTGGGGAGCATGACGCTCATCGGGCGGCTGCCCTCGGAGCAGATGGTGTGTGCCATCGTGAATCTGATCTCGCTCACCATCGAGCGGGCGCGGGCCAGCGAGGAGGCGAGCCACGCGGAGGCGGCACGGCAGGGCGAAGTCTTGAAGTCAGCGCTGCTGGATTCGCTGGCGCACGATATCAAGACGCCGCTCACGTCGATCAAAGCCGCGGTGACCAGCCTGCTGGGGAACTCCGCGGCGGCCGACAACGAACTTCTCACCATCATCAACGAAGAGACCGACCGGCTGAATCAACTGGCGGCGGAAGTCATCGAGATGGCGCGCATCGAGGCCGGCAAACTGCATTTGGAAAAGCAACTGGTGGAGGTGGCTGAACTGATTTCGGGTGCGCTCGCGGATCTGGCGCCGGCGATTCAGAATCGGCCGATGAAGGTGCGGGTGCCGGACGGACTGCCGGCGGCGGAGGCGGACCACGATTTCGCCATGCAGGTGGTTAAGCACTTCGTGGAGAATGCGCTCAAGTATACGCCGGAAGGTTCGCCGATCGACATATCGGCGGAGTTGAAGAGTGGGAAAATCGTGATCGGGGTGGCGGACCGCGGACCGGGAATCGAGGAGAACGAACGCGTCCGGATCTTCGAGAAATTCTTCCGCGGCCGGCGGCATCGCTTCGACACCAAAGGAACCGGGATGGGACTGGCAATCGCCAAAGGGATCGTGGAAGCGCACGGCGAACGGATCTGGGTGGAAAGCGAGCCGGGTCAGGGTTCGGCGTTCTATTTTTCGCTGGTAGCGAGCGCCGGAGGCGGCCATACATGAGCGCCGGGAAAATCCTGGTGGTGGATGACGACCCGCAGATTCGCCGGGTGATGAAGGCGACGCTGGTGGGCCACAACTACGAAGTCATCGAAGCGCGCACCGGCGAAGACGCACTCGAGAAGACCGCGCAAGAGATGCCGAACCTGGTGCTGCTCGACCTGAACATGCCGGGAATGGGGGGCCTTGAAACGTGCCGGGCGTTGCGCGCCGGTTCCGATATTCCGGTGATTATTCTTTCCGTGCGGAACAGCGAAAAGGACAAGGTGGCGGCGCTCGATGCCGGCGCCGACGACTATGTCACCAAGCCTTTCAGCATCGAGGAACTGCTGGCGCGCATCCGTGCGGCGCTGCGGCGGACGTCCCCGGAAGGCGGACCGCAGGCGTTCCATTCGGAGGACCTGGAAGTCGACTTCCAGAGCCGGCGCGTTCATGCGCGCGGCAAAGACGTGCGGCTGACGCCCAAGGAATTCGATCTGCTGCGCTGCCTGGTGGCACACGCCGGCAAGCCGGTGACCCATCGCGAGCTGCTGCAAGCTGTCTGGGGGCCGGATTATGGCGACGAGCCGGAATACCTGCGGGTATTCGTTAACCAGTTGCGCAAGAAGATCGAGGCCAATCCTGCCAAGCCGAAATACATCGTGACGGAGCCGTGGGTGGGCTACCGGTTCGCGAGTTCCACCGAGGGCTGAGGGATCTCTCCGACGCCGGTAGCGGGTCGCCAGTGTTCTGATCTATGGTTGCCAGATGGCGGTGGCGCTCTCGATCGCTGCCTGACGAGCGCGTAACGCTCTCAGTTCCTCTTCACTGAGCTTTTCGGCGCAGCCTGCCACAATCCGCATTTCGTGCTCGACGAGTATCTGGCGGAACTCCGGATCGGGCGTCGAGGCGGCGATGTCGCCGAGGGCTCGCAGCAACCGCAAGCTGACGGCTACGTCCGTCTTCGAATACATGCGGATCTGTTCAAAGGCTGCGTTCAGCAGGCGCTCGAAGTGGATCCATCCAATGCTGGCGCGAACGATGCCCGGCGGATCGTAGAGCAGGTCCTCGGGCGGCTCCCGGGACGCAAAGCGGATCAGAATGCGGCTCAATTGATCGATGCAGTTGATGGCGGTGGTGGGGTCGTTTACGGCTGGCGAGATCGCCTTCAACGCAATATCGACAATCTGCAGGACGCCAAATTCCACGTCCTGCTGCAACGTTCTGGCCGGGCCAAAGTCGAACGCGGCAAGCAACTCGGCGGTTCCTTCGGGGGGCAGGCGGTTTCCCTTTGAGACCATCATCAGTGGGATTCCCGCCGGAACAAAGTGGCCGACCCGCCGCAGAACGCGGATGCTGACGTGGTAGTGCTTCGCAAGGGCGACCAGGCGTCGCGTATCGATGAAGCGGATGTAGCCGGAAACATCGCTCAAAACGGCCTGTTCGCTCGGGTTGGGCGTGAGCGGTTCAGCATACTTCAAGCGGATCAGCCGTCGCGGCCCTGGCATCAGCTCATCGATCATGGCTTCGGTTTCTTCCGCGATTCTGTCGACGATGTGATTGACGCTGATGGCCTGGGAGATATGGTGAATGAAAAAGAGCAGCAGACCGACGCAGACCAGCGCCAGCGCCATCGCACCCAGAACGGTGGCCACTGGCGCGAAGGGGTGAGGGAGGGAGTGCGCCGCCGGGAGCGCCGCCATGCAGTACGAGAAGGTGCCGAGGAAGATACCGAGCGTCCATTGTGTCACGCGGTCTCTGGAAAAGCTGACGATGATGCGCGGGGAGAACTGCATGGACGCCAGGGTGAGCGTCATCAGCAGGATGGCGAACACGATGGACACCACCGTCATGATGGAGGCGGCGATTCCCGCCAGGATGACCTGGGCGACTTGCGGGTCGGCGTGCGAGGGGAACAGGAACGTGGGCACCCAGGCGCTGACGGCCGGAAACTCCCCTTCCAACCATGGCAGGAATGCGCCCGCGCAACCCAACGCCAGCGCGATGGTGAGCGGGCGAATCAAAAAGCCGCCACGCAGGTTATACATTGCGTGGCGAAGCATCAATGGAAGGCTTTTGCCCACGGCTATTTCTGTTTCAGTGTAGTGGATCAGCCCCACGCGTACAATTAATTCAATCCTGATCCTTTCTTTACGACTTCTTTATGTCCCGCTGCTTACTGTAGAACTGCAAGGCTCAACTAAGGCTCAACTATGGAGACGCGCGGCGAGTTTCGGATTGACCCGGGTTGTCTGGAGACCGACGGGGTCGGCAGCGAGTTGGAGGTGGTGATCCCCTATACCGAACCCTCGGTTACGGCGGCGGTTCTGAAGCGCGTCCCCATCCTCACCGCGGGCTTGAACGCCCGCGTCAGCCTGGTTGCCGTACACACACTACCGTACCCCCTGCCTTTCGTCTGCCCCACTGTTGTGCATGCGCACCTGGTGGAGCAACTGGTGGAGCTGGCCAGCCAATGCGTGTTGCCTGTCAATCCCCAAGTCGTCTTGGCGCGCGGCCGCGAAGAAGGGTTCCGCTATGCCCTCAAGCCCGCATCCACCATCCTGGTGGGGACCTTCAAGCATTTGTGGCGGACCGCGGAAGAGCAACTCGCGCGCTCCCTGGCCCGCGACGGCCATAAAGTCGCTCTAATACACGTCGAATAGGTGAATCATGCTAGATCTCGTGTTCGTGTTGCTCGCGATTCTGTTTTTCTTCGTCGCTTGGGCGTTTGTGAAGGGTTGCGACCGCCTCTAGGAGAACCCATGGAATACATATTGGCACTGGTAGTCGCGGCGGGGCTGGGCGCGTATCTGTTCTACGCACTGCTTCGTCCGGAAAAGTTCTAGGAGAGGCTCATGACTGGCAACGGATGGCTTCAAATCGCGCTGTTCTTTTTGGTCTTGCTGGCGCTCACCAAGCCCCTGGGCGCCTACATGGCGAAGGTCTTCGCCGGAGAGCGCACGTGGATGCGTGGTCTGCTGCGGCCGCTCGAAACGGGCATCTACAAGGTGTGCGGCATCGATGAAAATGGCGAGCAGCACTGGACCCGGTATGCCGGCGGCGTGTTGCTGATCAGCGTCGTCACCCTGCTGTTCACGTACGTGCTGCAGCGCATCCAGCAGTGGCTGCCGCTCAATCCCCAGGGCCTCGGCAACGTGGGGCAACACCTGGCGTTCAATACGGCGGCGAGTTTCACAACCAACACCAACTGGCAATCGTACACACCCGAAACCACCATGAGCTATCTCACGCAAATGATCGGGCTGGCCACGCACAACTTCTGGTCCGCCGCGGTGGGAATCTCGGTGGCCATCGCCTTCGTCCGCGGGTTCGCGCGTCACTCGGTGAAGACGCTGGGCAGCTTCTGGGTGGATTTCACCAGGGCGACGATTTACGTGCTGTTGCCGCTTTCGGTGGTGGGCGCGCTGCTGCTGGTTTCGCAGGGAGCGATTCAGAATTTCGATTCGTACACTAAGGCCACCACGGTGGAAGGCGCCGTACAAACCATTCCGCAGGGCCCGCTGGCGTCGCAGGAAGCCATCAAGATGATCGGCACCAACGGCGGCGGCTTCACCAACGCCAACTCGGCGCATCCCTACGAGAACCCCACACCGTTCTCGAACTTTCTGCAGATGATCTTCATCTTCATCATTCCGGCGGGCCTCACCTACACCTTCGGCAAGATGGTGAAGGACACGCGGCAAGGCTGGGCCATCTTCGCCGCCATGAGCGTGCTGTTCTTTGCCGGGGTGTGGGTTACTTATTACTTCGAACAAGCCGGCAATCCGAACCTGACCAAGCTCGGGATCGCCAGCGCCGCCACCGACACGCAATCCGGCGGCAACATGGAGGGCAAAGAGGTCCGCTTCGGGATCGCCAATTCCGCTCTGTTCACCACCGTTACCACCGATGCCAGTTGCGGCGCGGTCAACAATGCGCACGACAGCCTGACGCCCTTGGCGGGCCTGGTGCCGCTAATCAACATCGAACTGGGCGAAGTGATTTTCGGCGGTGTGGGCTCGGGGCTCTACGGCGTGCTGATGTTTGCTGTGCTGGCGGTGTTCATCGCCGGCCTGATGGTGGGCCGCACGCCCGAATACCTGGGCAAGAAGATCGAACAGAAGGAAGTCAAGATGATGATGCTGGCGGTGCTGGTGCTGGCGTTCACGATTCTGGGATTCGCGGGCGCCGGCGCCAACCTGGGCACCGTCGGCAACAGCCTTGGGAATCATGGGCCGCACGGCTTTTCGGAGGTTCTCTACGCATACACCAGTGCCACCGGCAACAACGGCAGCGCATTCGGAGGCATCAACGGCAACACGCCCTACCTCGACACCACCCTGGGATTGGCGATGTTGTCCGGCCGATTCCTGATGTTGATCCCGCTGTTGGCCGCCGCCGGCAGCCTGGCACAGAAGAAGCTGGTCCCGGTATCGGCCGGAACCTTCCCCACGCACGGACCGTTATTCGTAGCCCTGCTAGTGGGTGTGATGGTGATCGTGGGCGCACTCACGTTTTTCCCGGCGCTGTCGCTGGGACCGATCGTGGAGCACTTCCTCATGCATGCAGGCAGACTTTGGAGCTAATGAACCCATGGCGACCACTATGACTCCTCCTACCGCCGACCCCGTGACGCTGATGCCCAAGAAGGGCTCGCGGGCACGCCCGCTGTTCGACCAGACCATCATGAAGCGGGCCCTCAAGGACTCGTTCGTCAAGTTGAATCCGCGCACCATGATGAAGAACCCGGTCATGTTCGTGGTGGAAGTTGGCGCGGCGATGACCACGATCCTGGCGGCCAGAGACATCGCTTCCGGCGCCGGCATTGCCGGGTTCACCTTCCAGATCACGCTGTGGCTGTGGTTTACGGTGCTGTTCGCCAACTTCGCCGAAGCCATGGCGGAAGGCCGCGGCAAGGCCCAGGCCGACACGCTGCGCAAGACCAAGACGGAAACTACCGCGCGCCGCTTGGTGAACGGCAACGGCAAGACTGAGACCGTGGCCGCCACCGAACTGCGCAGCGGCGACCTGGTGCGGGTGGAGACGGGTGAAACTATCCCCGGCGACGGCGACGTCATCGAAGGCATCGCCAGCGTGGACGAATCGGCCATCACCGGCGAATCCGCCCCGGTGATTCGCGAATCGGGAGGCGACCGCAGTGCCGTGACCGGCGGCACCAAGGTGCTTTCCGACTGGATCAAGGTGAAGATCACGTCCAACCCGGGCGAGACGTTCCTGGACCGCATGATCGCGCTGGTGGAAGGCGCGGAACGGCAGAAGACTCCCAACGAGATCGCGCTCAATATCGTGATCGCAGGACTGACGCTGGTGTTCCTGCTGGCGGTGGTCACGCTGCACCCGTTCGCGATCTTCAGCGTCAATGCCAGCGGCAGCGGAACGGCACCGTCCGTCACTGTACTTATTTCTTTGTTGGTCTGCCTCATTCCCACCACTATCGGTGGCTTACTCTCCGCCATCGGCATCGCCGGCATGGACCGCGTGATGCAGCACAACGTGCTGGCCATGAGCGGCAAGGCAGTGGAGGCTGCCGGCGACGTCAACACGTTGTTGCTTGATAAGACCGGCACGATTACGCTCGGGAACCGCCAAGCTGTGGAGTTCATCCCGCTGGGCAGCGTCACCGAAGCGGAACTCGCCGACGCCGCGCAGCTCTCCAGCCTGGCCGACGAAACCCCCGAGGGCCGCTCCATCGTGGTGCTGGCCAAGCAGAAATACAACATTCGCGGGCGCGAAGTGGCGGCACACGAAGCGCACTTCATCCCCTTTACTGCGCAGACGCGCATGAGCGGTGTGGACATTGATGCCCGCCGCATCCGCAAGGGCGCAACTGATTCGGTAATCGAGTTCGTACACGAACACGGCGGCACGGCGCCCACCGAACTGATGGACGTCACCGAACGCATCTCGCGCTCCGGCGGCACACCGCTGGTGGTGGCCGACCGCGAGCGCGCCCTGGGCGTAATCCACCTGAAGGACGTCGTCAAGGGTGGCATGCGCGAGCGCTTCCAGCAACTGCGCGCCATGGGAATCCGCACGGTTATGATTACGGGCGACAATCCGCTGACCGCCGCGGCCATCGCCGCCGAAGCCGGCACTGACGACTTTCTGGCGCAGGCCACTCCCAAAGACAAGATGGACCTCATTAAGAAGGAGCAGGCCGGGGGCCGCCTGGTGGCGATGACCGGAGACGGCACCAACGACGCTCCCGCGCTGGCGCAGGCCGATGTCGGCCTGGCGATGAACACCGGCACCATGGCCGCCAAGGAAGCCGGCAACATGGTGGACCTCGACAGCAATCCCACCAAGCTGATCGAAGTGGTGGCCATCGGCAAGCAGTTGCTAATGACGCGCGGCGCGCTCTTCACATTTTCCATCGCCAACGATATCGCCAAGTATTTCGCCATTCTGCCGGCCATGTTCATGACCATGTATCCGGTAATGGGCAAGCTCAACATCATGGGTCTGCACAGCCCACAGAGCGCCGTGCTGGCCGCCGTCATATTCAACGCGCTGATTATTATCGTGTTGATTCCGCTGGCGCTGCGCGGCGTGAAATACAAGCCGATGAGCGCCGCGGCTCTATTGCGCCGCAATTTATTGGTCTATGGCGTGGGCGGCGTAATCGCGCCGTTCCCGGGAATCTGGCTGATCGACCGGTTGCTGGGGCTTCTGCACCTGGCGTAGAGGATAGAGAAATATGAAACAGCTCATCATTGCGATTCGCGTAACCCTGGCGTTCACGCTGCTGACCGGAGTGTTGTATCCGCTGCTGGTCACGGGGCTGGCGAAAGCCGTGTTCCCGCACCAGGCGAACGGAAGCCTGATTCAGACGAACGGGAAAACCACCGGCTCAGAACTCATCGGTCAGAGATTCACGCGGCCCGAGTATTTCCACGGCCGCCCCTCGGCCGCTGGAAGCGACGGCTACGATGGCCTTGCCTCAGGCGGCTCCAACCTCGGTCCCACGAATAAGGCCCTGGTGGATCGTGTCCAAGCCGACCTCAAGAAATTCCGCGACGAGAATCCTACGTTCACCGGTCCAGTGCCCGCCGATCTGCTGACGGGGTCCGGCAGCGGCCTTGATCCCGATATCAGCCCGGCTTCCGCGGACGCGCAGGTGACGCGGGTGGCGGCCGCGCGCGGCATGAGCCCGGATGCCTTGCGGCAACTGGTTGCAGCCCACACCGACGGTCGCCAGTTCGGAATTTTGGGCGAGCCGCGCGTCAATGTGCTGGGACTGAACCTGGCCCTGGACCAGGCCGCTCCTTTCAAGAAATAAAGTAATTGGTGAGCCAGCCTTGTTTAGGAATGACCGGCAAAGAACCCAGTCTGGATTTCAGGTTTGTCACACATAATGCCGGCGCGCCGGATTATCCTGTGAGAGATGCCGACTCCGGCCGATCGCAGACCCGATCCCGAAGAGCTGCTGCGCCGCGTCCAGGACACGGAGCGCCGCGAGAGCCGCGGACGCCTCAAAATCTTCCTGGGCTACGCCTCGCGTGTCGGCAAGTCGTTCCGCATGTTCGATGAGGGCCGGCGCCGCAAGGAGCGCGGGCAGGACGTGGTGGTAGGCGCGGTACAGCGCGAGGTCACGCCGGACATCGCGGAGATCCTCGCGCGCCTGGACGTAGTGCCTTCCATCTCGACGAAACACGCGGGCCGGAGCTACGAAGTAATGGATATGACCGCGCTCTTCCGCCGCCATCCGCAGGTCTGCCTGGTGGATGGTTTGGCCTACGATAATCCTCCCGGGAGCCGCAATCCGCAGCGGTGGCAGGATGTGCGGGAACTCCTGGACCGCGGCATCGCGGTGATCAGCGCCGTCAACATCCAGCATATCCGCGAGCAGCAGGCCGAAGTGGAGCGGATCACCGGAAAGCGCGCCGCCAACAGCATTCCCCAGGAATTTCTCCACGAAGCCGATGAAATCGAGGTGGTGGACGCCCCGCCCGAAGCGCTTGTGGGTCGCACCGGGAGCAAGGATATCTCCGATTCCCGGAGCCTGGCGGAACTGCGCGAACTGGCCCTGCTGCTGGCCGCCGACGTGGTGGACCGCCAGTTGCAGGATTATCTCGAGGCGCATGACGTGGCCGCGCGGTGGGGCGCGCAGGAGCGCATCCTGGTCTGTATCACCGCGCGCAGCGACGCTCGCGAAATGCTCAGAAGCGGTCTGCGCAACCAAGCCCGCTTCCACGGCGCGCTGCTGGTGGCCTACGTGGAGCAGCCCGATCTTCGCGGGGCCGATCGCGACAAACTCGACGCCAACCTTGCGCTGGCGCGCGAACTGGGCGCGGAAGTACACTGCCTGCAAGGCCTCGACTTTGTCCAGACCATTCTGGATTTCGCGCGCGAGCAGCGCATCACGCAACTCTTCCTGGGGCACTCGGGCCGCCCGCAGAGGGCGTGGTTCGGGCGCACTCCGGTGGACCGCCTGATCGATGGCGCCGATGGTTTTGATGTGCGGCTGTTTCCGCACGGGGGCAAGCCGTGAGCATAGGGACCAAGGGGCGGCTCAAGATCTATCTGGGATATGCCGCCGGCGTGGGCAAGACGTACCGCATGCTCCAGGAGGCGCAAGCCCTGCGGCAGAAGGGCGTCGACATTGTCATCGGGTACTTTGAGTCGCACGGCCGCCAGGAAACCATTGTACAAACCGAAGGTCTGGAAGCGATCCCGCGCCGCATCCTGACGTACAACGGCTCAGAGTTCGAAGAGATGGATGTCGAAGCGGTGCTGCGGCGCAAACCGGCCGTGGCCCTGGTGGACGAACTGGCCCACACCAACGTGCCGGGATCTGAACGCCTCAAACGCTGGCAGGATGTTCACGCGCTGCTGGATGCCGGAATCGACGTTCTCACCACCATGAATGTCCAGCACCTGGAGAGCCTCAACGACCAGGTCTTTCATGCCACCGGCATTCATGTGCGCGAAACCGTACCCGACTGGGTGGTGGACGAAGCCGACGAACTGGTGTTCATCGATCTCACTCCCCGCGCCCTTCGCAACCGGCTGGAGCGCGGCGTGGTCTATGCCCCCGAAAAGGCGCGCCGCGCCATGGAGAATTTCTTCACCGAGACTAACCTCACGGCGCTCCGCGAAATGGCGCTGCGCCACACCGCGTACGAGGTGGAAGAGAAACTGGTCGCCAACCCGGCTGGCGCCGGCGAAACTCCCGGCGGTCAGCCAGATTCCCAGGCTCCCGCCCGCACCGAGCGGATCCTCATCTGCCTCACCGGCCGGCCTTCGTCCGCCATACTGATCCGGCGCGGCAAGCGGGTGGCCGATTATCTTCACGCCGACTGTCTGGCGGTGCACGTGAAGGTGAATGAGACCGATCGCGAGGCGGTGGAGCGCCACATGAGCTTTGCCCGCAACCTGCGCATCGAGACGAATGTCGTACAATCAAAGGATGCGGCGCGCGCCATTACCGAATTTGCGCGCTCGAAGCAGATCACCCAGATTTTCATGGGACGCTCTCTGCCGCAGCCGTGGTGGAAAGCGTTCCGCGAGACCGTGGTGCAGCGGGTAGTGCGCCAGGCGCGCGATCTGCAGATTACGATTGTGGCTGAACGGCGCCGTTCCGGTACGACGTGAGCTGAATGCGACTCTGGCTATTCGCCGCTGTCCTGTGTTTTCCCGCGCTGGCCGCCGATCCGGTAACGCTCGACGAGGCCCTTGGCCGTCTGTACAGTTTCGATTTCCCCGCCGCCCATGGGTTGCTCGATCGCTATATCGCGGTCCATCCCGAGGAACCGCTGCCGTACGCCCTCCAGGCTTCCGCGTACCTTTTCTATGAACTCGACCGTCTGAGCGTCCTGGAGAGCGAATTCCTGATGGATGACGACCGCATCGTCGCGAAGACCCGCCCCGACCCCGACCCCGCCATCCGCAAGCAGTTTTTCGCGGCATTGGACGACGCGCAACACCGCGCCGAGGCGGCGCTCAAAGTCAATCCCAATGACCGGTCCGCGCTATTTGCCATGGTGGTGGCCAGCGGCGTTGCCACGGACTACATGGCGCTGGTGGAGAAACGCCAGATCGGAAGCCTCTCGCCCGCCAAACGTGGCAACGGTTACGCGCAGCGCCTGCTCAAACTCGATCCCACGTTTTACGATGCCTACCTCACCTCCGGCTTCTCCGAATACATGATCGGCAGCCTGCCGTTCTTCATCCGCTGGTTCGTGCATTTCGACAGCGTCGAGGGCGACAAGCAGCGGGGCGTGCATCAACTCGAACTGGTGGCCCGCGATGGGCATTACCTCAAGCCGCTCGCCAAGGTCTTTCTGGGGATCATCGATCTGCGCGAGAAAAAGCCACGCGAGGCGCAAAGGCTGTTGGGAGAGTTGGCGCACGATTATCCGGAGAACCGGCTCTACCGCAAGGAACTCGACAAGCTGAACGTCCGATTCGGCGTCGGGGCGAACTGAGCTGGCAAAGTGGGGCGGCCAATTCTGGCCGCAGCCGGCTTCAGCCGGCTTCCGGTGCTGCCCAGCCCGCCCGTCGACATCCAGGCTCCCCGACTTTTTCGTGAAATTTCGCGGCCGAAGCCCCCCTGCGACAGACCACAAAAACCGATGGTCTGTCCCACTTTTCGGCGCGAAGTCGAGGAAGTCAGAGTGGGCGCCATGCGGTATCATCATTCGTATTCATGCTTCGGTTGCTTGTTTTCGGGGCTCTGGCCCTGACGTGCTCAGCCCAGGCGCAGACCCTGGGCGAAGTCCGCGGGTCAGTGGTCGACGCGCGCGGCGGTGAGGCCCTGGCCAAGGTGGAAATCCTGCTCGGTGGCGGCAGCTATCGCACCACCACGGATTCGACCGGCCACTTCATGCTCAAGGAGGTGGCGCCGGGCGACTACGTCCTTAACGTCTCCACCGTGGGCTATCACCTCATCAAGAAGGCCTTCCGTCTCGACGCCGGCGACATCAAGGATTTCGAAGTGATCCTCAGCCCCGACACCTTTCACCAGACCGATACCGTGGAAGCCAAGGCCGATCCGTTCGAAGCCGCGCGCGCCGACAGCCCCGCCGCACTGGTTCTGGCCGGCAACGATGCCAAGAACCTCGCCAGCGTGCTGGCCGACGACCCGCTTCGCGCGGTGCAGAGCCTTCCCGGCGTCTCATCCAACAACGATTTCGACGCCCGCTTTTCGCTCCGCGGGGCCGATTTCGACCGCATCGGCCTGTACGTCGATGGCGTGCTGCTGCACGAGCCGTTTCACATGATTCAGGGCCAGAGCCTCAGCGGCACCGGCAGCACCTTCGATGGCGACATGGTGGATGAGATGGAACTCCATGAGGGCGCGTTCCCCGCGCGCTTCGGCGATCGCTCCGCGGGCGTCCTCGATGTCACCACGCGAGATGGCAGCCGCACCGGCACCACATTCCGCCTGGCCGCCAGCGTTTCCAACGCAGGCCTGGTGGGCGAGGGCCCGTTCGGCAAGAAGAAGCGCGGAAGCTGGCTGGCGGTGGTGCGCAAGAGCTACCTGCAATACATCCTGGCGCGCACCTTCCCGGACACCACGCTGATCTTCGGACTGGAAGATGTACAGACGCGCCTCACCTACGACCTCACTCCCAAGAACAACATCACACTCTATTTTCTGGAGAGCTTTTCCGACCTCAACCGCGCCAGTGTGGGCACGAATCTAGGTATCAACTCGATCGTCACGGCCGGCTACCACTACACGCTGGCCAATCTCGGATGGCGCTACTCGCCGGTCGAGCGGCTGCTGATCGTCAACCATTTCGCCTGGATGCGCGAAAAATTCAACGACCAGAACCCCAACAAGCTGCCCACCAGCGGCGGCTTTTACGGCGAGTGGGTCTGGAACGGCTCGGCCACCTGGATGTGGAATTCCAAGAGCCCGCTGGAAGGCGGCTGGTCGTTGCGCCAGTTGCGCGACCAGGGCTTCTCCGACCAGTACCAGACCGTGGTCACCGCGCCCAGCGTGCTGGACCATTTCAACGGCAACGCGCTGCTGGCGGGCGGTTACCTGCAGCAATCCTGGAATGCTTTTTCCGGACGCCTGCGCTTCACCGCCGGCGCGCGTTGGGACCATCACTCCATCGACACGGTGTCGACGGTTTCGCCTTCGGCCTCGGCCGCATTCGGCGTCACGTCGTCCACCAGCATCCAACTGGCATGGGGCGAATACGCGCAATACCCCGAAATCTCGCAGTTGACTTCTCCTCTCGGCAGCCGCCACCTGCTGCCCGAGCGTTCCATTCACGCGCAAGCCGCCATCGAACAGCGCTTGAGCCAGCGCACCCGCCTGCGAGCGGAATATTACGACCGCTCCGATCGCGATCTGATCTTCCAACCGCTCTACGATCCGCGCATTCTTCCCACCGGCAAAGTCTTCGCGCCGCCCATCAACCCGCCGTACGCGAATTCGCTTCGCGGGTACGCACGCGGCGTGGAGTTCTTCTTACAGCATTCGAGCGCCAACCGCCTCACCGGCTGGGTCTCCTATGCCTTCGGCCGCACCGAGATGCGTGACGGCGTCACCGGCGCGCGCTTCCCTTCCGATTACGATCAGCGCCACACCGTCAACGTTTATGGCGGCTACCGGCTGCGGCCGAGCATCAACCTGAGCCTGAAATGGAGCTATGGCACCGGCTTCCCCATTCCCGGTTACCTGCGGCAGAGTGGAACCCTCTACTACCTTTCGAACAGCCGCGACCAGTTGCGCCTGGGCCCCTATTCGCGCGCCGATTTCCGCGTCAATAAAGCCTGGACGCACGACAAGTGGAAGCTGACGCTCTACGGCGAATTGATCAATTTGACCAACCGCACCAACTACGTATTTGAGAGCTTCGACGGCTACACCACCAGCACCAAGCAGGCCTACGTCACGCTCGATAAGCTGTTCCCGATCCTGCCCTCGGCGGGATTGGTATTCGAGCGGTAGGCCGGCAAACACCGGCGGCAAGACCGCCGGCGCTACCAGGCCAGGAGGCTGTCCCACTTTGAGCTAAAATCGGAAATGTCGCATTTGCCGCGCTGAACGGCTCTTGCGATCCGTTCCCCATGAAGACACCAAATCGTGCCCAGGAGTTTCGTGAACAGTTATCCCGCCGGGTCATCGTGGCCGACGGCGCCATGGGCACCATGCTTTACTCCCGCGGCGTCTTCATCAACCGCTGCTTCGACGAGCTGAACCTCTCCCAGCCCGACCTGGTCCGCCAGATCCACCAGGAGTACGTCAAGGCCGGCGCCGAAATTCTCGAAACCAACACCTTTGGCGCCAACCGCGCGCGCCTCTCGGCTTTCGGGGTAGCGGAGAAGTTGAAGGCCATCAACCAGGCCGGCGTACGCCTGGCGCGCGAAGCAGCCGGCGAAGGCGCTTTTGTGGCCGGCGCCATCGGGCCGCTGGGCGTGCGCATTGAACCGCTCGGCCCCACTTCCTTCACCGAGGCGCGCGGCATTTTCCGCGAGCAGGCCGAAGCCCTGATCGAAGCCGGGGCCGATCTGTTGATCCTTGAGACCTTCGGCAATCTCGACGAGCTGCGCGAAGCCGTCCTGGCGGCCCGTGAAGCCGGCGGCGACTCGATCCCGATCGTCGCGCAGGTCACCATCGACGACTTCGGCCACTTGCCTGGCGGCACCGATACCGAGACCTTCACGCGCGAGATGAATTCCTGGCCGGTGGATGCCATCGGTCTCAATTGCTCGGTGGGTCCCAAGGCCACGCTCGAAACCATCGAGCNNTGAGCGCCATGCCCAACGCCGGGCTGCCCACGCGCGTGGAAGGCCGCAACATTTATCTCTGCTCGCCGGAGTACATGGCGCAATACGCCCGCCGCCTGCTGTGGGCCGGCGTCAAGATCATCGGCGGATGCTGCGGCACCACGCCCGATCACATCAAGCTGATTCGCTCGGAGACGCGTTCGCTGCAGCCGTTGCAAAAAAAGCTGGCGGTCACCGTAGAAGAGCCGCAAGCCAAAGTGCACGCGCTGGCTCCCGTTCCGGCGGCGCGGAAATCGAAGCTCGGCGCCCGGTTGGCGGAAGGGAAGTTCGTCTCGTTCGTGGAGATTCTGCCGCCGCGCGGCGTGGACGCGTCGCTCGAAATCGCCGGCGCGCGCCGCTGCGCCGAAGCCGGCATCGACTGCATCAACGTTCCCGACGGACCCCGCGCCAGCGCGCGGATGAGTGCCCAGGTCACCTGCCAGCTCATCCAGCAGCACGCCGGCATCGAGGCTGTCAACCACTTCTGCTGCCGAGACCGCAACATTCTCGGCATTCAATCGGAACTATTGGGAACGCACGCTGCCGGCGTCCACAACCTCATCTGCATCACCGGCGACCCGCCCCGCATGGGCCTCTATCCCGACGCGACGGCGGTCTTCGACGTGGACGCCATCGGCCTGGTCAACATCGTCAACAACCTCAACCACGGCCTGGATATCGGCGGCAACCCGATGGGCTCGCAGACTGCCCTGTTGATCGGGGTGGGAGCCAACCCCGGCGCGATGAACATGGACGAAGAGATCCGCCGCTTCGATTGGAAAGTGGAAGCCGGCGCCGAATATGTGGTCACGCAGCCGGTCTTTGACCTGGATCTTCTGGAGGCCTTCCTCAAGCGCATCGCTCACGTCAAGATCCCGGTGATCTGCGGTATCTGGCCGCTCACCAGCTACCGCAACGCCGAATTCATGGTCAACGAGCTGCGCGTGCCCGTGCCCGAGTATTTCATGGAGCGGATGCGCCGCGTCGACAACGCCGAAAAAGCCCGGGAAGAAGGCGTCAATATCGCCCGCGAAATGGTGACGCGTGTCCGCGGCATGGTCCAGGGCGTACAATTAAGTGCGCCGTTCGGCCGCTACCAGATGGCGCTGGACGTTGCCGAGGCCATAGGCCCACGCTGAAGCCGAGACCCAAAGCATGGCTACCGACCTGGTCGAGATCAATCCCGAAAACCCGCAGCCTGAAGTGCTGGAACGTGCCGCCGCCGCCGTACGCCGCGGCAATGTTGTCGCCATCCCCACCGACGCTCTCTACACCCTGGTGGCCGATCCGTTCAACCTTCGCGCCGTCACGCAGGTTTTCACCGCCAAAGGCCGCGAGCCGCACCGTTCGCTGCCGATCCTGATCGGGGGCACCGTCGCGGCCGAAGAACTGGCCGGGGAGTTGAACAACCGTTTCTACCTGCTGGCGCGGCGCTTCTGGCCCGGCCCGCTCACCATCATCGTGCCGGCTGCGGCTAAAATCCCGCTCAAGGTGACCGGCAACACCGGCCGCCTGGCACTCCGCCGCTCGCGCTCCGTAATCGCCAACAAACTCATCGAGATGGTGAACCAGCCGCTCATCGCCACCAGCGCCAACATCTCCGGCCATCCCACGTGCCATAGCGGCATCGATGTCTTCGGCATGATGGACGGCCGCGTCGACCTGGTAGTGGATGGCGGCATCTGCAACGGCCCGGGCTCGACCACCGTCGATATCACCGAGCCCTTCTGGCGCGTCATCAAGACCGGGGCCATCGAAGAAAAAGAAATCGCGGAGTGTTTGAAGCCGGCGTAGGGTATTACACCTCTTCAATTCCTTCGAACGCTGCGAAGATTTCGTGGCTCCCGTGGCGCACGCACTCGTGCGTGCCGCGGCGACACTCGTGTCGACGCTTGGCGTTATCTCATCATTGGTTGCGGCTCCGCCGCTTTGTGGGGCAGCCAATCCTGGCTGCCGCCGGCTTTCAGCCGGCGACTGCGGCTCCAAAGACTCGCGCACCGCGCGAAAAAGCCGCCTAAAAGGCGGCTGCGGGCAGGATTGCCCGCCCCACAAAGAGACTCACCTTATTCCTTCCAGGGATTGATGATGGGAACTCCACAATGCTCGAAGTCATCGACGTCGCGCGTTGCGATGGCGGCACGGCGGGAACGGCAGATCGATGCGATCATGGCGTCGAATTGCGAGATGGGACGGCCCATGGCCTCTCGATGGGCTACGATCTTCGGGAACACGCGCGCGGAGTCCTCGTCGAACGAGAGGATTCGGCCTTGAAATTCCCTCGCGAACAGATTCTCGATCGCGGTGTGCAGGCGCGTACGGCGTTTGCCCGCGGGCAGCACTTCGACTCCGTAGAGCACTTCCGCCTGAGTGATCGCCGTGATGAAAACCGACATGGGCTCCTGGAATGCCAGCCAACCGAGGACGACGCCTGAGGGCACAGGCTTCAGAGTTTCAGACAAGACATTCGTATCGATGACGATCATCTGGTGAGTGCGGGAGGCCGCCGGACTGCTTGGCGTGAAGGAAGGGCGAGATCCACGCCCCCGAGCGGGACGATATGCCGGCGGATCGATTCCGCCAGATTCAGCGTTTGTGATGCTTTCTTTGTCACCGCAACCTTGAGGATTTCCCGCGCCTCTTCTTCCATGGAGCGGCCGTGGCGGGCTGCACGGATGCGCAACCGCGACTTCACTGCGTCATCCAACTTGCGAATCGTGATGCTGGCCATACAGCAATGATAGCATTGCAAGCACAAAGACCGAAGCTATCTAACTCCTCTATGGGGGACCAGCCCTCAACCCAGCAAGAGCTTGGCATGGAGCGTGTTCTACGGGTCTGGCAAGAAATGCGTCCGTCCCCTTTTGCGGCCGTTAGGGTGGGTCGAAGCCTTCCAGCATCCAGAGGCTGGTTTTCATGGAGTAACTGGGATAGAGAATGCTCTTGCCGTCGGGAGAGAGGCTGAGGCGAATGCCAGGAGTCAAATAGCTGCGAGGCACGAACTCGGTTCCCACATCCCCGATGGTTTTCATCCGGTCTCCGGCGAGGCTGAGGGAGAAGAGGTACTGATGATCCTTTTCGGCGCGGATTCCGTAGAGGGTCTGGCCGCCTTTTGAAAAGGTCAGGTGTGGAGTTGCGATTTTCCCGAGAGCGCGCGTGGACTTGCCGTCGGGGGAGATGAGATTCCAGCCCGAAGGGTCAGCAAAGGAAATCCACTCGCCGGTGGGGGACCAGTCGGGCAGATATTGAGTGACTTTTGAACGGAGCTCAATGGGGGTGGCCTGGCCGCTGGTCTTGCAGAGCATGATAGAAGTGGTTCCGTCCTTGGAAGCTCGGAGATAGACAATGCGTCCGCCGTCTGGCGACCAGGAAGCCATCTTCTCCGTCTCGCTCGTGGTCGTGAGGCGAACGGGAGGACCACCCGCCAGGGAGGAGATCCAGATGTCATTCTCGCCTTTGGTGGAAAGCCATGTGTATGCCAGGCGGTCGCCCGCGGGGGAAAGCGCAGGGTTCATCCACCAGATGGTGGTCCCGGCTGGAAACATGGCTGGAGTTACGAGCGGACGCTCGGATCCATCGCCCTCGTGCAGCCAGATCTCCGGCTCGCCGGTGCGATCCGTCTGGTAGGCGAACTTTTCCGATTTTCGCGCCCATAAAGGCATCCCCACAGGCCGTTGCGACGAGATTAACGTGCGGACAGAAGCGTCCGCCAACGACGCGGAGACGAGTTTGTAATCAGCGGTCAATTCCCCGAACAGGACCTGCTTGCCGCTGGGAGAGACTGCCACCACGAGCTCATCGGATAAACCCGTGGTCAGCGGCGTGCGGCTGCCAGTGACGGTGTCGGCGATCCAGAGGTGGGAAGCATCTCCCTGGTGCTGTTGGAGCGAAATCGCGATGTGCCGGCTGTCGGGAAACCAGGAGAATTCCGGCGTACCGCCATAATGCGGGAGGTCTTTCAGGACCTGCTTCGGAATCCCACTTCCCGCCGGAAAAGGAATGCTCCACGCCTGCTCCTGGCCGTCTCGCTTCAAGAAGTATAGGATTCGGGAGCCATCGGGCGATAGCCCGAGGCTCGGGTAGTTGGCAAAATGCTTGGTCTCGAAAGGCGCGGGTGAATAGCGTCTCAGAGGAGAATCGACCGGCGACGAAGTGGCAACGGAATAGGTGCCGTCCTCTTCCTTTCGCATCACCGTCTGAACCCTGCCATCCGGGGAAATGCTTGCCGTCACGGCATCGACCGGCATAACCAACTCGGGTTCGCCGCCGGTGACGGAGAGGGAAAACAACGCCAACGGCGGTTTATCGCCCTGGGGGTTCTTCCCGGCAATGAATATACGCTTGCTGTCCGGCGACCATCCGGCCGGCTGTGCTCCGCCTGCCTCATGCGTGACCTGAGACGCCGTGGACGAATTCACGTATCGGACGAAGGCCTGCGCCTTACCATCCACGAGAGCGGAATAGGAGAACGCCTTCCCATCGGGAGCCCATGTAGGGTCTCTCGGGCTCTCCCGCGAGATTTCGATAGGCGTGTAACGGTAGTTCTCGATGCCGTGATGCTTGGGCGCGAGCCAGACCAGCCCGGCGGCTAACAGCAGCAGCGCCGCGGCTGCGACGGCGGCCAACCAGAGCTTTCGCCGCGAGCGGCGCGGCTCGGGTGGCGAGCTGCCCTGGAACCGGGGATCCGATTCCGCCTTCAGATCCTCCATCTCCACCTTCACGTCGTCCATGTGCTGGAAGCGGCGCGCGGGGTCTTTGCGCAGGCAGCGCCCGATGACTTTTGCGAGATCGCGGGGCACGCCGGGCGGCAGCGGCCGGGGTTCCTGTTCGACCACCGCCGCCAGGGTGGAAATGAGCGAGGCTTTCTCAAATGCCTGGTGTCCCGTGACCATCTGGTAGAGCACCGAACCGAAACTGAAGACGTCCGAGCGGGCATCCACCGGTTTGCCCTGGGCCTGCTCCGGAGACATGTACGCAGGCGTGCCCAGGATCGCGCCTTCCACCGTCAGGGTGGTGTCGTGTACCTCCGCCAGTTCCACGCGCCGGGCCAGACCGAAATCCAACAGCTTCACCAGGCCATCGCCGGTCAGCATGATGTTGCCGGGTTTGAGATCGCGATGGATCACGCCGGACGAGTGGGCCTTGGCCAGCCCGCCGGCGATCTGCACGGCGTAGTCCAGGGCCTTCCCCAGCGGCAAGCCCTTGTCAGGGATGATCTCACCCAGGGACTTCCCCTCGATGAAGTCCATGACGATGAAATCCACTCCATTGTCGGAGCCGACCTCATGAATGCCAACAATGTTCGGGTGATTCAGCGCGGAAGCGGCGCGGGCTTCGCGGAGCAGTCGCTCCCGCCGTTCAGGGTCGGAGGCGTACTCCGGCGGGAGGACCTTGAGCGCTACCGGCCGGCTGAGTTGCGTGTCGTAAGCACGGTACACAGCCCCCATGCCGCCTTCGCCGAGCTTGGCCTCTATGCGGTACTGCGCTACCGTGTCACCGGGCGCCAACTCGGCGGAGACGGTGAACAATTTCGCGGCCGGACTTTGCCAGCTCGGCTCTGCGTTCCCCGCCAGCATCCGCTCCACCTCCGCGCGCAATTCCGCGTCGCCATCGCAGGCGGAATCGAGGAACGCGGCGCGCTTCCCTTCGGGCTGCTCGAACGTGGCCCCGAAGATCTCCTTGATGCGCGCCCAGCGCTGCGGCGTCATGGCCGCGTCTCCAACTGGCCCTTCATCCAGCCCTTGGCCATGGCCCAGTCGCGCTTTGGGCCCAGGCGCCGAACTTGGCGTTGCGGAACCAGCCGGGTGGCTCGTACTGTTTGAGGGACTTCCAGGTGGGCTGGCAGATGCCCGGAGCCAGGCAGGCGGAGAACGGGTCGACGAGTCATGGGGCTCCGGATGCGTATCATGCAACTGAAGCTAGATTCGCGGTTTGCCTGTCCAACTGGTGCAGGAGACGCTGAATGGTCTTTACCTCGTGCTCCTCGAAATACGTCTCGCCGCATTGGCTGCATACCCAGGCGGGAACCGCTTCCAATGACAGATGATACCCCTTGCGGTCGATCTGAAAAGGCGCCTGACCTTTCCTCATTTTCCCTTGGCAGTACGTGCATTTCATGAAGGCCTCCTGATTCTGAACCCCGAGTCCCATTCGTCCGTTTCCGGGACGTACGCGGTGATGATGGCAAGGTATTCCCCCTGAGGAGCGCAGACCACGTGAATCTTCCGGCCGGCCTCACCCGTTCACAATATCAGGCAGCTATGGCCGCGCGCGTCCTCCGGATAGCCCTCTATGATTTCTCCCCGCAAGACAACGCGCCGCACTTCTTGCACACTAATCATTCTATCCGGGCGAGACATTTGCCTCACGGAGTGGGGAAGGAAGAGCAGTTGCTTCCGAGCCGCAGCTTTGACCAGAGGCGCGATTTCGCTCATAAGGCAGGAGCTTTTATGGTAGCCGGCATCCACTCGTGAAGGACACGGCGTGCTGAATTTGATTGTACGCGAAGCAGGCGCGCGCGAGTCAAGGTTCCGGTGTGCCGCCGGAAGCGCAACGGCCACACTACGGTTTCGAGGCTACGCAACCCCCAAATCGCTCAGCCGCTTGGGTCCGGGAATTTCGTAGCCCGTCCCCGAAATTCCCCCGAAATTCCCGCATCATCCAGCTTGCGAATCGTGATGCTGGCCATACAGCAATGATAGCATTGCAATCACTAGGTTCCCGGGACGTACCCGGTAATGATGGCAAGGGGCGGGATGCGGGGGCCGCTTCCGATAGCACGTTGGCGCAATCATTTTGGGCACCGGAAACAGCCTCTTTCGAGGACGTTCCTTGGGCGGCACGGGAGGTCGAGGCTCCCAGGTGGGTCTCGCCTGCTTGAGCCCTTTTACCAGGAGTAACTCGGCGAGGCGACGCGTGTGTCCCGGTCAAGAATATCTGGCATTCAAGATGTTCTTTGACGCGCTGAAGCGATAGCTATGCGTCAGAACCAGCGGCGCAGATATCGCGGAAAGCCCTCCAGTATCCACAAGTTGGCTCTATCGTTGCGGACCGTAGTCGCGAAGCTCTTGCCATCGTGCGACAGGCTGCCAGAAAGCGTATTAAAAATCTGTTGATGAAAGATCAGCCGCCCCGGGTATTCGGCAATACTGCGTGATCTTCCGAACCGGACATCGATTGCGTCCAGTCTCGACTTTGCGGTCGTCGACGAAGCCACATAGATCGTGTCCGCGTTCCGCGACCAGACTAGAACGAATCCCTCGTTGGACACGGGCACGGGGCTCTGCAAGCTGCGGCGCTGCTTTCCATCCGGCGACACCAGCAGCACGGTCTTTTCATTCGCGCCGCAGGCTATCCAAAGTCCGTCCGGCGACCAGACAGGGGCAGAAAGGCACAAACCTGCCGTGTCGGGGATCAGGAATTGCGGTTGCTGGCTCCCGACCCGCATCACTGCCACATACGGTTTACCGCCGCTGTGACCGATGTACGTGATCGAGGAACTGTCGGGCGACCATGAGGGCGCCGAAGTTTCGCCCTCGCCCCCCACCACTGCCGGCGATCCGCGCCCACCCGATACCGGCGATATCCACAGCCTTTGGTGCCGGTGGAAAGTGAGCCGCCTGCCGTCCGGCGACAAAGAGACGGAGTTGAAAGGTTGATGCGGGTCATTGGGGAAGTCGCTTTGCCGAACAGCGGGCCGTTCCCAGTCGCCGCTTGCGCTTCGTAACCAGATCGCGGACTCACCCGAGCGGTTGGTGATGAAGGCCATCTGGTCGCCGCTGGCAGACCACGACGGTGAATATTCGTCCATGGCCGTCGCCAGCACGGGTCTCGACGCGGAACCGTCCAGCGGAAGCTCAATAATGTCGTGGTCCGCATCCTCGACGGTGCACAACAGCCGC
This sequence comes from Bryobacterales bacterium, assembly GCA_003167255.1. Classification (GTDB taxonomy): domain Bacteria; phylum Acidobacteriota; class Terriglobia; order Bryobacterales; family Bryobacteraceae; genus PALSA-129. Next base: position 39,948 of record PMTR01000165.1, on the reverse strand, counting down.
TTCCCTTCGGGCGAAACCGAGGGCTCCCAAGCCTGTCCATTGGTCGACGCTGTCAACTGCTCGAGTTTCCCCGTGCGGCTGTCGCCAAGCGAAAGACCGCCACCCCAGAAGAGACACATGTGGCGGGAGTCCGGCATCCAGTCGAAGCCAACTCCAAAGGAAGGGATCGCGAACGGCTGGCGAGGCCGTGCCTTCGGCCCGTCCGGCCACGGCAGGATCCACAGCCCCGTCTCACCCGGGTAAGTCGCCAGGCCGATTTGAGAGCCATCGGGCGAAAAGCGCAAGAAATCAGGGTCGTAGCCGACGTTCACGCGGAACGGCGCCGGTTCGTACTTTCTCGGCGGGGCCCCGGGCGGCGATGAAATCCACACGGTGGCGTATCGCGTCCCGGCTTCTTCGTACCGTTGCCAAAATGCCAGCGTCTTCCCGTCGGGCGAAAGCGCCGCGGCCTGCATCGGAGCCTTCAGCACCTCCCGCGGCTCTCCGCCCACTGCGGCGATGGACCACAGAGCCCCGGAGGCAATGAAGTACACGCGCTCGCCATCCGGCGAAAAGAACGGCATGGAGCGATACGCGCCGTCCTTGAGCCTGGTTAGCTGCGTGGGCGATGGGTTAGTCAGGTTCCGAGCCATCACCTGCCACACGGCGTCCATGGTCTTCAGGTACACAACGCTCTTCCCGTCCGGCGACCACGAGCCCCTTCCCTGAACTTCGGCATCCGTCGCGACCGGTGTGAACTTGTAAGCCGAGAGATCGAGCGGTTCGGGACGCGTGAGGTACAAAGCGGCCGAAAGCGCCGCCAGTGCGACCACCGCCGCCGCCAGCGCCGGCAGGAGCCAACCCCTTCCGGGCACGCCGGCGGACGGGCCGACCCCTGGAAGGGCGGTACGGAGACCGGAGCCCGCCGAAAGAGCACGCAGCGCGAACACCAGATCGCGGGCCGACTCAAACCGCGCCGCCGGGTCCTTCTCGAGGCAGCCGGCGACGAGCTGCCGAAGCGCCGGCGGCACCGTCTCAGGCAAATCCGGCGGCTGCCGTTCCAGGATGGCCGCCATCACGCCGGCTTGGCTCTCCCCTGCAAACGCCCGGCAGCCGGCCAGCATCTCGTAAAACACCGCGCCGAACGCGAAGATGTCCGCGCGGGTATCGACCGGTTTGCCCTCGATCTGCTCCGGGGCCATGTACTGCGGCGTTCCGACAACCACGCCCGATGCCGTGAGGGTTTGGATGGAACTTGCGCCGCTGTCGGCGCCCGGCCGCGGCCTCATCTGGGCCACGCCGAAATCGAGCAGTTTGACGCCCGCCTTCGTCACCAGGATGTTGCCGGGCTTGAGGTCCCGGTGCACGATGCCCGCCGCATGCGCGGCGGCCAAGGCATCCGCGATTTGGATGCCGCAGGCTACCGCCTCCGCTACGGGCAGATGACGTTTGAGCGGACTTCCCTGCACCAACTCCATGGCCAGGTAGGGCACACCCTCGTGCTGGCCGACCTCGTAGAGCGTGGCGATGTGGGGATGGTTCAACGCCGCCACGGCCCGCGCCTCGCGCTCCCAATGGCGGCTGAAGTTGGCCTTGATGAATTTGAGGGCCACGTTGCGGCCCAGGCGGGTGTCCTTGGCCTTGTAGACCACGCCCATGCCGCCTTCGCCCAGCCGGGCTTCGATGCGGTAATGCGCCACGGTGTCGCCGGGCGCCAATTCAGAGGCCGCGTTCAGGATCCCACTGGCGGGACTGTGCAGGCTGTCGCCGTCGCCGTCCGCCAGCAGTCGCTCCACTTCGGCACGCAATTCGGCATCACCCGAGCAGGCGGTATCGAGGAAGGCGGCGCGCTTCCCTTCGGGCTGCTCGAACGCGGCGCCGAAGATTTCCTTGATGCGGGCCCAACGCTGCGGCGTCATCGCTGGTTCTCTGGCGCGATCATCGGCTCTTAGCTATGATACCGCCGGGGACTACGCGGCGACTTCCACGTAATCGACGGATGTGTGTGGTTCCGGAATCGGCTCGCCCACCTCGCGCATGGCCTGGAAATGCGCACCCAGGGCATCCTGGAAATTCCGGCGCGTCTCTTCCTCAGTGTCGCCAACGGCCGCACATCCGGAAACGTCCGGCGAGTAAGCCGAGTAGCCGGTCCCCGTCTCTTCGATGACTACCGGATAACGTCTCGCGTTCATTTCAGCCCTGCCTTCTTGAGTATAGCGTTCAACGTTGCAATTGGCCCTTCATCCAGCCCTTGGCCATGGCCCAGTCGCGCTTGACGGTGCGCGGCGAGATCGCCATGGCCTCGGCGGTTTCCTCCACCGATAGGCCGCCGAAATAGCGGAGTTCGACGATGCGGGCCTGTTGCGGGTCGAGCTCCGCCAAGCGGGCCAGGATTTCATCAACCGCCAGGATTTCCTCGGTTTGGTCGGCGCCGGCGGCCCGATTGCATATCTCTTCGTTCAGGGTCACGGGGATGCCGCGTTTCAGAGCGTGGCGCCCGCGGGCGTGGTCCACCAGCAGGCGGCGCATGAGCTGGCCCGCCACGCCCACGAACTGGGCGCGGTTCTGCCAATCGGCGTGGTCCTGGCCCACCAGCCGCAGGAAAGCCTCGTGGACCAGGGCGGTGGGCTGGAGGGTGTGGCCGGGCCGCTCGTCGCGCATGCACCGGCCCGCCACGCGGCGCAACTCCCTGTAAACCAGCGGCATCAGCCGCTCCAGGGCATCCTTGCGCCCGAGCTTCAGTTCTCCCAAGAGCGCGGTGACCTCACCGCGAGAATCCGTCATTAGGAACCCCGTTCCTGATCGCCAGACCATTGTAGCCCCTGATTTTCCGTTTCGTGGCCCCGATTTCGCGCTTCTCTCGCGTTCCGGCCAAGGAGGGGGAAAATGAGCACTCGGAAACTGGCGGTTGCGACGGTCTGGATGGCGGCGGCTTGCTTCGGCGCCGAGCCCAAAGTCGTGGTAGTGATCTTCGATTACGCGGGAACGCCTGGAACCACACTCGAGGCCTCGGCGGAGACGGCGCGCAAGGCGTTGCGGACGGCCGGCATGGAGACCGACTGGAGCATATGCCGAGTTTCCATGGACCCCGATGAACACTGCACTCTTCCGCCGGCCGGAACGTACCTGGAGGCGAAAGTCGTGCCGCGCGCCTGGGAAGGCTTGAAGTCGTACGAGGCTATGGGCTATGCATTGATTCCCAGGGGCGAGCGGGGAGTCGTCTCCTACGCCTTCTATGGCCCCGTAAAGGAGCTCGCACAGAGCACCGGCCAACCCGTTTCCCTGGTCCTGGCGTACGTCATGGCCCACGAGATCGGCCATCTGTTGGGGTTGAAGCACAGCCCGTCCGGGATCATGAAGTCAAACTTCAACCGCCACGATCTCCATGATGCCGCGATCGGCTTCCTGCATTTCAATACGCAAGAGGCCAAGGTGCTGCGCGCCGCCGCCGGCAATTGAGTGAATTCGCCCGGGTTGCTGAACCGTATTGGGCCTGGTACACGGTTTCATCAATACCTTCTCATATTCCGCGAAGACCGCTCCCTCACGGTCGCGGCTCCGATCGGAGCCGCGCGCGTCAGCAAGCGGTCTGGCAATACGTAAACGAACTTCTAAAACCACGTACTTATTGAGGCTCGCAAAATACGGTGACGGAAGGCGCCGGCCTGTGGGGCAGGTTGGCAACCCGCCTGCCGACCTTTGCCAATGGCCGCCCAGCGCGGGTTGCCAACCGGCGCGCAGGATACCACCTGCCCCACGAAAGCCCGCCGCGTGTAATCTTAATCCGCGAGCCTCAACAGCCCAGGCTCGCCCTCAGCGCAGCAAGCGCTCGGCGTGGATCGCCCCCTCCGGCGTCTCTCCGTGCTTGAACATCAGGTACAAATCCCGCCCGGTCGCTAGCAACTCCCGTGCGCCGGCGCCGATGGCATCCACGTCGGCCTCGGTGTACTCCGGCTTGCGCAAGCGGTAATAGACAAAGTCCGCCGTGATCACCTTCGGCACTTCCAGCTTCTCCGATTCCGCCAGGCAGAGCGCCACGTTCCGCCGGCGTAACTGCTCGTACACCGGCTCGGCCAGCCACGAAGTGTGCCGGAATTCGAATGCGTAGCGCAGATCCGGCGGCAATAACTCCAGGAAGTCGCGAAGCAGCGCTTCGTCGCATTTCAAATGCGGCGGCAATTGGAACAGGATCGGGCCCAGGCGGCGGGCGCTGCGCAGCGGGTCGATCATCTTCAGAAAGAGTGCGGTGGCTTCGGCGGCGTTCTTTAGCCGCAAAATATGAGTGATGCGCTGGTTGGCCTTCACCGCGAAAACGAAGCCCGGCGGCGTGGCCTCCACCCAGCTCTGCAACGTCGACGCCGAGGGCAGGCGCCGGAACGTGTAATTGATCTCCACGCAGTTCAAGCGTTGAGCATAGTGGTGCAGGAATTGTTTGGCCGGAAGCTTGGCCGGGTAGAAGACCGGCTTCCAGGCCGGATATGCGAAACCGGACGTGCCAGCATACAAAGTTGCCATGGAATATCATTATCTCTGGCCGGAGGTCTTTATGCCGCTGCTGCACCTGATGTTGGCCTGGTTTGTGAGCGCGCTGGCGTTGTGGATTGTGGCGCGCATCATTCCGGGCATCGAAGTCCGCAACTTTTGGACCGCCCTGGTGGCGACCGCCATGATCGCCATCGTCGACTTCACGATTGGCTGGCTGGTGCAGATTGTGGTCCTGCCGCTCACCATCCTGACGTTCGGACTTTTTCAACTGGCGGTGAACGCCTTCCTGTTGAAAGTGGCGTCGTTGTTCACGCCAGGCTTCAAAATGCGGGGGATCCTGAATGCCGTATTGGGATCTTTGGTGCTGACCATTCTCACCCTCTTGCTGCGCCAACTGGTGTTCTAGTGCTCGCGCCGGAAAGCCCGACGGACCTGGCGCAGGCGCTCGGCGATGCCGCCGCGCACGGACGCACCATCGCGCTTGGAGGCAATTCGAGCAAGCGCTTGATGGCCGGGCCCAGCGAACCCGCCGACGTGGTCATCTCCACCACCGCGCTCCATCGAGTGCTGGAGTACGAGCCGCACGATCTCACCATCAGCGTGGAAGCCGGCCTCGCCTGGCGCTCGCTCACCAGCCTGCTGGCCGCCAACCGCCAGATGGTTCCGCTCGATCCGCCCTTCGCCGAGAGCGCCACGGTGGGCGGCGTGATCGCCTGCAATTGCAGCGGGCCGCGGCGCCGGCTTTACGGAACCGCCCGCGACCTCATCATCGGCATGCGCTTCGCCACGCTCGAAGGCAAACTGGTTCAGTCCGGCGGCATGGTGGTCAAGAACGTGGCCGGGCTCGATATGGCCAAGCTTATGATCGGCTCCTTCGGCACCCTGGCCGCCGTCGCGGTGGTCAATTTCAAACTGGTGCCGGCTCCCGAAGCCGAACAAAGTTTCCTCCTACCGTTCCGTTCGCTGGGTGAGGCTATGGCCGCGCGTAACCAGGTACTCGCCAGTCCTCTCCAACCGGTTGCCATCGACTTGCTCAACCCGGCGGCGGCGCGGTCCTTCGGGGGCGACCGCTGGCTGCTGGCCGTGCGCGCCGCGGGCAACGCCGCATCCGTCCAGCGCTACGAGCGCGAGTTGGCGCACATCACCAGCCGCCTGGCCGTCGAGAATGCATGCCCCGAGACGCTGTGGAGCGATCTGGAATCCTTTACCCCCCGATTCCTCCGCGAGAACGCGGATGGCGCCGTCGTCCGCGTCTCATGTACCCTGAAGGATCTGGAAGGCGTCATGGCGGCCTTCGAAGTGACGGCCGTGGCGCGCGCCGGGTCGGGTGTCTGTTACGGTTATTTCGAGCGGAATGAGGCCGCCGCAAGCTGGGTCTCGGGCGCGGTGGCGCGCGGTTTTAAGACCGTGATCGAATTTTCACCCCAGGAATGCAAGCATTCCCTGGAACTGTGGCCCGCACCCGGCGGCGACTTTGAAATCATGCGGCGGGTCAAGAATCTATTTGACCCGTCGAACCTGTTGAATCGTGGCCGACTCTATCGTCGTATCTGAGACAACCCGTCTGGGCCCCCGGCAGTTCGATCTCGACCGCTGCATCCACTGCGGTCTGTGCCTCAACGCCTGCCCCACCTACCGCGAGCTGGGCCTCGAGATGGATTCGCCGCGCGGCCGCGTGTACCAGATGGTGCAAGTGGCCGAGGGCGCGCCCATTACGTCTTCCTATATTCAGCACATCGGCTTGTGCCTCGCCTGCCGCGGTTGCGAATCGGCCTGTCCTTCCGGTGTGCGCTACGGAAGAATGGTGGAAGAGGCACGGGCTGAAATCGAAGCCCGGGTTCCACGCGGCCGCATGGCGCAGCGCGTCCGCCGCTTCTTTTTTAATCATCTGCTGGAATCCCGCACCGCCCTGACGGTGGCCGGCACGCTGGTCTATATCTACCAGGTGAGCGGCCTCAAAGCTCTGATGCGGGTCGTGGGCTCACTCCGGTTGGCCGGCACTCTGGGCGATCTCGCGCAACTGGCGCCATCCGCGGAACCGCCGTTTTTCTTCAGCCAGATCGGCAGCACTTTCCCGGCGAAGGGCGCGACCCGCCATCGCGTCGCGTTTCTCGCCGGGTGCATTGCCAACATTTCCTTCGCGCGCCTGAACGAAGCCACCGTGCGCGTGCTGCAGAAGAACGGCTGCGAAGTGGTGGTGCCCGCCGGGCAGGGCTGCTGTGGCGCCCTTCACCTGCACTCCGGCCTGCGCGAAGATGCCCGCAGGCTGGCGCGCCAAAATATCGACGCCGTCCTGCGAGGCGGCTTTGAAGCCATCATCACCAACGCCGCCGGATGCGGTTCCACGCTCAAAGAATATGGCGACCTGCTGGATGACGATCCCTCATACGCCGCCAAGGCGCGCGAGTTCTCCGCATTGATGCGCGACGTGACGGAGTTCCTCGCCTCCATCGAGCTGAACCGCGAGATGGCCCCGATCGATCGCATCGTCACATATCAGGACTCCTGCCACTTGGCGCACGGACAGCGCGTCCGCACCGCTCCCCGCACGCTGCTCGCCGCCATTCCCGGATTGCAATTTCGCGAGATGCGCTCGGCCGACATCTGCTGCGGCAGCGCCGGTATCTACAACGTGGTTGAAAATCAGATGTCCATGCAGATTCTCGCAAGCAAAATGGAAGCCGTGAATGCGACCGGCGCCGGCATCATCTCGACCGCCAATCCCGGGTGCATGCTGCAACTCGAAGCCGGCGTCCGTCTGCACGGCAACCGCCAGCGCGTGATGCACGTGGTGGAACTGCTGGACGAAGCCTACAAAGGCTAAGCAAGGGCTTCGCCCTTGAAATCCCTGCGGGATTTGGAAGTCGGGGGGCAGAAGTTAGAAGCTAGAAGTCAGAAGTCAGAAGCGCAACGGCGGCGGAGTCTTCACATCGCGGACTGGGGAATTATTGAAGTAGTCTTGTTTAGGAATGGCCGGCAAATGGAAAGCGGACAAGCTCCCAATTTCAGCCGCCGATGAACACCGATGAACGCGGATAAGTTTTGGGTTTTCAATCTGCGTTAATCTGCGTTCATCGGCGGCTAAGCCATTTTCGTCCGGGGCTAACGGCCTCCCAGCCGCAATTCCTCGAGGGCCGCCGCCATTTTCCGCGTGAACTCGGGCTCTGAAAAGCGCCGGGCATGCTCTTGCAATTCCGAGGGGCACATCCGCGGCTCCAGCTTTTCGAAGCGCTGAAGCGCCTCAGCGAGGCCCTCTGCCGACGCATCGTCATAGAAAATGCCGCCGCAGGGAGGAACCGTTTCGAGCGCACCGCCGCGCCCCAGTGCGATCACCGGCTTGCCGCTCGCCAGCGCTTCTACCGCCGTGATGCCGAAATCCTCTTCGCCCGGCAGCAGCAGCGCGCGCGACCGCGCATACAGATTGCGCAATTCGACGTCGGAGACGCGCCCTAGAAACTCCACGCCGGGCGCCGCCATCTTGCGCAGCCGGCGCAGTTCCGGCCCGCCGCCCGCGATCTTCAGCCGCCGCCCGGTTTTTGCGAATAACCCCACCGCCGTGTCCACCTGCTTATAGGGAACCAACTCGGAGACAATCAGGAAATAATCCTCCGCCGGCTTCCACGCGAAACTCTCCACGTCCACCGGCGGATGCACTACTTGGGCGTCCCGCCGATAGGTCTTCCAGATGCGCCCACGCACGTTTTCGCTATTCGCGATGAAGCGGTCCACCCGCGCCGCGCTCGAGAAATCCCACTGTCGCAGATAACTGCTCAGCGGCGTCATGGCCGCGCGCTTCCAGCGCGACCGCGTCCACTCATTCCGATACGCCGGGTACAGATCCCACAGATACCGCATGGGCGTGTGGCAGTAGCACAGATGGCGCGTGCCGGAGGAGGTGATCACTCCTTTGGCCGGCCCCGATTCGCTGCTCACCACCAGATCGTAGCCCCGCAGGTCGAAGCTTTCGAGCGCCATCGGCATCAGCGGCAGCAGCGACCGGTGCCAGTGGCGCAAGGGGTTGAGAAAAGAGGTCGTGATCCGGTGGCGACGCACCTCCGCGCTGAGCGTATCGGGTTCGCAGAACAACGTGAAGATGTCGGCTTCGGGCAGCAGGCGGCAGATCGCGTCCAGCACCTTCTCTCCGCCACGCTGGTTGAGCAACCAGTAGTGCACAATCGCCGCACGCATCCTCACCAGCTTACAGGCCGCCGAGGGACCGCGCGGCGCAATGCCGCTAGTTTTACGCATGTAAAGCTAATTCTCGTGTTATCAGTGTGTTGTGGGCCTAGCCAAAGCATTGGAAACCGCTCCGTACGACCCGCTGCTTCACCGCATCGATCTTCCCCTCACCGGGTCTTTTTTCCCACTCGGCTTCCGCGTGGAAATCGCCACCAACTCGCGCGACGTGATGGAAGCCGCCGCCGCAAGCTGGGGCGGGTACGCGCCCGAATATCCCTACCCGCCGGTCGAGCTTCGGGTGGTGGTTCAGCCCGCCGGCGGCTTGGCCCCCGAGCCCGTCTTCCGGAACCAGCGGCGGCTCTTTTCGATTGTCTCCGACCGCGACAACTTCGCTTTCTACGAATCCGGCAGCCTCTTCGGTTGCTGCTTCGTGAGCCAAAAAACCGTCGCCGATCACGCCTGGTTCCGTTTTTATTTTTTGGAAGCCATGGCTCACATGCTATTAGCGCAGCGGTGGGTGATGCCGGTACACGCCGCCTGCGTCGCGCGCGACGAGACCGGTGTGCTGCTGTGCGGCTTATCCGGCGCGGGCAAGAGCACGCTGGCGTGGGCCTGCGCGCGCGCCGGCTGGACCTACGTCACCGACGATGGCACGTGGCTGCTGACTGGCGTCGAAGACCGAACCGTGCTGGGCCGCTGCCGCTCCATCCGTTTCCGCGAGGATGCGCCGCGCCTCTTTCCCGAACTCCAGGATTACATCTCTCTCGCGCGCCCCAACGGGAAAATCTCCCTCGAGGTTCCTCTCGACGCGTTTCCGCACATTCGCACCTCGTCGCGCTGCCGGGTGGGTTCGGTGATCCTTCTCGATCGCCGCGACGGCGTCCCAGCCAGCGCGAAACCGGTTCCAGCGGCTGAAGCCATCGAGCTGCTGCTTCGCGATATGCCGTGGTACGGCGATGACGTTCGCGCCATGTATGAGAGAACCGCGCGGAGGCTACTGGAAGTGCCGGCCTACCGCTTGACCTACGAAAACCTGGACCAGGCTGTCGCCCTTCTATCGAACCTATGAAACTCGCGCTCCTCACGTTTCTCGCCGCCGCCGCGGCGCAGGCCCAGGTGGCATCTTCCAGTCTTGCTGGTACCGTGCGCGACCAGTCTTCGGCGGTGGTTGCGGGCGCCGTCGTCACCGCGGCGCAAACCGCTACCGGCTTTGTCCGCTCCACCACCACCGATGCCCATGGCGATTATGTTTTCGATCAACTGGCGCCCGGCGTCTACACCCTCACCGCCGTCAAGCAGGGCTTCCGCGAATACCAGGCCTCCAGTGTCGCCATTGAGCTTGCTCAGGGCGCCCGCCATGACGTCCGGCTCACCGTGGGAGCCTCCCAGGACCGGCTTACCGTCACCGCTGTGGTTTCCCCCGTCGATACCGAAGGCGCGTCCGTTGGCTACCTGCTGGATCGCTCCAAGATCGCCGATCTTCCGCTGGCCTCGCGTAACGTGGTGTCGCTGGTCACACTCGGCCCCGGAGCCATCCCGCGGCAGCTCAGCGGCTTCACGCACGACGTCAACAACGACGTGCAGGAAGGCAGCCGCGGCTCCGTCGGTCTGAACGCGCCCATCAACGGCGGCCGCTCCACCATGAATTCGTTCCTCCTGGACGGCGCATACGACACCGACCGCAACACCTTTGCCATCGCCGTTTATCCGCCCATGGATTCGGTGGAGGAATTCCGCATTCAGTCTTCGCTGGCGCACGCCGAGTTTCCCGAATCGGGCGGCGGCTCGATCGACGTCATCACTAAATCCGGCACCCGCCAGTTCCACGGCAGCGGTTTCGAGTATTTCGGAAACGAAGCCGCCGACGCCCACAATTATTTCGAAAACCCCGCCCTCCCGCGCGCCATCTTCCGGCAGAATCAGTTCGGCGCTTCGCTGGGCGGTCCCGTCCCCGGCCTCAGGAACACCTTCTTTTACGGCAGCTATGAAGGCTTCCGGCAGAAGCAGGGTGGCTCGCGCTCCAGCCTGGTGCCGGACCAGGCCACCCGCAACGGCGATTTCAGCGGCGGCGGCTCGGTGATTTACGATCCCCTCAGCTTGAACGCCGCAGGCACCAGGACGCCCTTCCCGCTGGACCGTGTTCCCCAAAACCAGATCGACAAAATCGCCACCACCTTTCTGAATACCTATCAGCCCCTGCCTAATAGCAGCGGCGCCGGCGGCAACTATCTGGATTCCGTTCCCAATGTTACCGACACCGATAGTGCGTCGGCGCGCATCGACCACCAGTTCGCCAATCACAGCGTCCTGAACGGACGCTACACCTTCAATGGCGAAGGCAACACCGTGGCCGGCTCGTTTCCGCTGCTGCCTCTGTCGGAGCAGGTGCGCGCCCAGCAGGCCACTGTCGCTTATATCGCCAGCGGCAACTCCTGGATTAATGAGGCGCGCGCCGCCTTCACCCGCCTGCGCCTCTACGACGTTCCCGAGACGGCCTTCAAGACCAACGTGGAACAGCAGCTCGGCCTGGCCGATCCGCCCACCGACCCGTTCTATTTCGGCCTGCCCTACTTCAACGTCACCAACTATTCCATCGTCACGGATTCGCCCACGCTGCCGCAGGTGCAACGCGACAACCTCTGGCAGGTTTCGAACGGCTTGTCCCTGGTGCGCGGCCGGCACACCCTCAAGTTCGGCGGCGATTGGATTCACTCTCAACTGAATTATCTCCAAAGCAACAACGCCCGCGGCACCTATGTTTATAGCGGCGTCTTCACCAGCGTCGATGGCCTGGGCACCAATTCGGGAAATCCCTTCGCGGACTTCCTGCTCGGCTACCCGCAGGACACCAATCGCACCGCCGGTTCCGGGCAGGCATATATGCGCCAGAATGTCGCCGGCGCCTATGCGCAGGACGATTGGCGAATCGATTCCCGGCTCACTCTCAATTTCGGCGTGCGCTATAGCTACGCCTCGCCCTACACCGAAGCGCGCAACAACTTTCTGAACCTGGATTACTCCTCTCTGCCAAAACCGCCTTTGCTGGTCCGCGTGAAGTCCGGGACCCTGCCGCAGCACCTCAATTTCGCGCCGCGCCTGGGGCTCGCCTGGCAGCTTCCCAAGTTGCCGATCCCCGGCGGCCTCACGGTTTTTCGCGCGGGCTATGGCGTCTATTTCAGCCCGGAAATCGCCGTGGAGAGTTATGATCTGCTGCTCAACGGCCTCTCCAACGTGAGCAATGAGACGCAAGGGAACCAGCTCCCCGTGCTCACCACTCAGAACGGATTCGCCAAAACCTCCGTCAGCGGATTCCCCAGCTATTTCGGAGTCGATCCCAACGTCCCCACGCCTTACGTCCAACAATGGACCGCCAGTCTCCAGCACGAGCTTCCCAAGCGCGTGCTCCTGGAGTTGGCCTACGTCGGCTCCAAAGGCACGCACCTCGGGCGCTATCGCCAGTACAATACCCCGGCGCACGTGGAACTCGGCCAGGATCTCGCGCCGCGTCCGGGCGATCTCCAGTCCTTGCGATCCTTCCCCTCGCTCGGCCCCATCATCCAACGCCAGCACATTGCCAACTCGTCGTACGAATCGCTCCAGGTGAAGGTCGAGAAGAGCCTCTCGAGCCGCGTCTCCGTGCTGGCCAGCTTCGTTTGGGCCAAGTCGCTGGACGATTCCGACAGCGTAATTCCGGGGCTCTACGATAGCGTCGGCGCGCAGGACGAACGCAACCTGCGCCTGGAGCGCGGCCTTTCGTTCTTCAACGTGGGCCGCCGCATCAGCGGGGGCTACGTCTGGCGGCTGCCCGAATTGGGAATCGCCGGCCCGCTGCTGCGCCGCTGGCAGCTCTCCGGCACCGTCACGTTGCAGGATGGCACGCCCGAGAATCCTTATTTCTTCGCCGTCGATTACGCCAACTCCGGCACGCCCAATCGTCCCAACCTCGTGCCCGGCCAAAGCATTGCTCTGCCGCGCAGCCAGCGCACCGTCGAACACTTCTTCAACACCGCGGCCTTCAGCGCTCCCGCGCATTACACTTTCGGCAACGCCGGCCGCGACACCATCATCGGCCCCGGCAACAACATCTTCGATCTCGCCATCAGCCGCCGCTTCGCCGTGCATGAAGGCCACACCATCGAATTTCGCGCCGAGAGCTTCAACTTGTTCAACCATCCGAACTGGGGCATCCCCGTAAACAATCCCGATTTCGGCTCCTTCTTCGGCAGAATCCTCACCACCGGGCAGCCGCGCCGCATGCAGTTCGTTGTGCGGTACGATTTCTAACCGAGGGCTGCGCCCTTGAAATCCCTGCGGGATTTGGGAGTTAGATTAGGAGTTAGGAGTGCAACGGCGACTGGGTCTTTACGTGTCAAGACCGAGGAATCGTCGAAGTAGTTTTGTTTAGGTCTGCGTCCGAAGTCTTGCCGGTCTTGTGGGGCGGGCAATCTTGCCCGCAGCCGCCTTTCAGGCGGCTCTTTCGCGCCGATGCGCAAGTTGTCGCACCGGTAAACGCCGGCTGAAAGCCGGCGGCAGCCAGGATTGGCTGCCCCACGGCAAAATGCATACTCGTTGTTCTGCATGCCGCACTACACTAGATTGCACAATCCGTGGCCGAATGCGCCCGGGCTTCCACGCGGTCCCGCGGCGGTGCTGGCGGCGCTGCACCTGGGCGATGCGCAGCCGGAATCGCTCGCCCGGCTCGACCAACGCGACTGGCGCCAGGCGCTGCTGTTTTCGAACAAGTCGCAGATTACGCTGGCCCTGCGCCGGCGCGCTCGCGATTCCATGCCGGAGTGGGTGCGCGAAGTCACCGACACCAATCTCTCGCAGAACCGCGAGCGCTTGCAAAGGCTGGTGGAGCTGTATCGCTGGCTCGCCCAGACATTAGCCGCCCAGGCCATCGAATTCGTGGCCCTCAAGGGTCTTACCCAATGCCCTCTGTTCGGCTCTCAGCCCGAGGACCGGCCGCAATATGACGTGGACCTCTTCATTCCGCGCGAAACCATCGGCGCAGCGCGCGATCTCCTGCTGGCTGCCGGTTACCAGTCGCTCGAAGGCGTCGAACACCTTCCCACCGATCACATCCCAGCGCTCATCCGCAAGACCGGATGGGATTTCCGCGGCGATTTCTTCGATCCCGAAATGCCCCTGCCCATCGAGATCCATTTCCAGTTCTGGAACGGCGTCCGGGAAGGCCTTCCCGCGCCGGGCGTCGAGGAGTTCTGGCAGCGCCGCACGGTGGCGCGCGTCCCCTCGACGGAGCTCGATCTTCCGCGCCTCTCGCCTACCGACGCGCTCGGATTCGCGTCGCTGCACTACCTCAAACACATTCTGCGCGGCAGCGGCCGTCCCTTTCACGCTTATGAAGTGGCCTGCTTCCTGGATTCCCACTCCGCCGACGATGTCTTCTGGGTCGAATGGCGCGCGCTGCATTCTCCCGAGTTGCGCCGCTTGCAAGCCGTGGTCTTCCGCTTCGCGGCGGAATGGTTTGGCTGCCGGACCGGTGCGGCGCAGGAAGAAATCGAACAACTGCCGGCCTCCACCCAGGCCTGGTTTGAGGAGTTCGCGCTCTCTCCGGCCCGGCGCCTGTTTGAGTCGCGCAAAGATGAGCTCTGGCTGCACCTGAGCCTGCTCGGCTCCCGCCGCGACGGCTGGCGTGTGGCCCGCCGACGGCTCCTGCCCGGGAACATGCCAAGCCCCGTGGACGCCGCTCACCAGGTTGGTGAGATTTCCCGGCGGCGTCGCGCCCTGGGGCGCGTCCGCTACGCCGCCCATGTCGCGTCGCGGCTGCGCCATCACGCCGTCGCTCTGCCTGCTACGGCGAGTTCCGGTGTCCGCTGGTGGTGGCGCACCAATCGCCTGGGAAAACAATTTTGGATTTTTCTCGCCGCCGCGGTCCTTCTCAACCTGGGCCTGTTCATTTTCTCGCTGCTCTACAACCTGTATCTGTTGGATCTTGGCTTCCATGAAGACTCACTCGGCCTGGTGGCTACCGCGTCCACCATTGGCAGCGCCGCCGGCATTCTTCCCGCGGCCCTGGTAGCGCGACGCTTCGGATTGCGCAACACGGTTCTCGGAACGCTGGCCGCTGCCGCCACCGTGATGGCGCTGCGTGCGCTGGCCTCCACCCGGCTGCCGCTGGCCGCGCTGGCGTTTCTGTTTGGTGCGGTTTTTTCGGTTTGGGCCGTGATCATGGCGCCGGCCGTCGCTGGCGCCGTCGAAGAGAAACGCAGGCCGCGGGCCTTCAGTATTTTTTTCGCGGTGATGTTCGCGCTTGGGATCGCCGGGTACTGGGCCGGCGGTCAATTGCCCCGCCTGGTCCACAGCAAGCGCATCGCGCTGCTGGTGGCCGCCGCCATGGTGACCCTGGCGCTGGTGCCCGCATCCCGGCTCAAACGCGGGCCCTTGCGCGCCAAAGTGGGACAGACGCTTTCGTCTGTCAACCCGCCCGCTGCGCCCGAAGGCGAGCGGATCTATCCGCGCGGCCCCTTCCTGCGGCGCTACCTGGCATCGCTCGCGGTCTGGAGCGCCGCCGTTGGCGCCTTCAATCCCTTTGCCAACGCCTATTTTGCCCGGCTGGGGTACTCCGCTGGCCAGATCGGCGCCATCTTCTCCCGGGCGCAGGTGCCGCAGGCCGCCATCGTGCTGCTGGCGCCATGGGTGTTTCGCAAGGTTGGGCTGGTGACCGGCATCGCCCTGATGATGATGGCCGCCGCGGCCGCGCTCGGCGGTCTGGCCGCACAGCCTTCCGGCCTCGCGCCGCTGGTCTTCATCGCCTACATGTCCTTCCAGTGGATGAGCGAGCCCGGCATGAACACGCTGCTCATGAACCATGTCGCGGAGCGCGAGCGTGGCGGGGCGTCGTCTCTGAATATGCTTGTGTTTTTCTCGGCCCAGGCCCTCGCGTCGTTTGTCTCGGGCCGCTGCCTCGACCGTTTCGGTTACGCCGCGGTGCTGGCCGCCGCCACTGGGTTGGCGGTGGTTGCCGCCGGGCTTTTCCGCTTCCTGCTGCGCCGCGTCAGTGAGAAAGCGTAAGAACTCGACCTTGACGCAGCAGGACCACAACAGCAAGGACCGCAACTCACTTACCTGAGGTAGTTGGATGTATACTGATTGGCACTCGGGGCTCAAATGCAAATCGCGGCATAGAGCAGTTGTTGATTACCCGGGTATCGATCGCATGGAGGTGATTCGTGCCCATTGGACAAACCGTCGTACCGTACGCCACTTTTCAAGAAGCATTCCAGAGCAACCCCGCCCAGATGAACGACGCTGTGCAAGCGGCTGCCACCCAGGCCGCGGGAGGCGATCCGGATCAGAAACAATGCATGATTGCAGCATGGCACAACGCCATCGGCGTCCTGTCGCAGGACGCCAAGCCTGTTCTGAAAAGGGGGGACCAAGGCAACGCCATCCTGCACACACCGCAGAACGGCCTGGCTTCCCGATTGCAAACGCTCTTAGCGAAGCAGGCAACTGCTGCTGGCCAGGCGCAGACCATCCAGCAGCCACAGACCATCGCAATCCCCACCGGGGACAGCTTCACACTCGGGGTGCTGTCGGTGAGGTTCGACAGCGACGACATTGCCGGCTGGTTGCAAATGGCGCCCGAGCTGATCTTCAAGCCCCCGAGAGCCGACTGGATCGACCCTCCACCAGTACCGCAGAGCATACCCGACAATGCGCGAATCGCCGTTTTTGCCGACTGGGGAACGGGGCTTTACGGCGCGCCGGCCGTCAGCAAGTGTATCGAGGGCCTGGATCGCTGCGACGTCGTGCTGCATCTGGGCGACACCTACTATTCGGGTGAAAGCGACGAAATCCGGGATCGCCTGGTCGGCAACTGGCCTGGCCGGCCCGCCGGCACCATTAACCGTGCCCTGAACGGCAACCACGAGATGTACTCCGGCGGCAAAGCCTATTTCCAGGCTTTGAGCAGCTTCTTCCAGCAGCCCGCCAGTTGCTTCGCTCTGCAAAACGCCGGGTGGATACTGGTCTGCCTGGACACGGCCTACCAGGATTTCAATCTGGATGGCAAGCAAGTGGAGTGGCTGAAGTCGATTGTGAATGCCGCGGGAAATCGGAAGCTGATTCTGTTTTCCCACCACCAGCCGTTCTCCCAACTTGACGATCAAGGCCCCAACCTGCAGATCGCCTTGGCCGATCTTTTGAACACCCAGCGGATCCACGCCTGGTTCTGGGGCCATGAGCACCGCCTGGTCCTGTACGATCCGCACCCCATCTGGGGGTTCAAGGGACGTTGTATCGGGCACGGCGGCTTTCCCGGGTTTCGAGACGATCTTCCCGACGCGCACGGAAACCTCTACCAATGGCTCATACTTCCCGCGCAGCCGCAAGCGCCCAAGGCACAGCTTCTGGACGGTCCGAATTTCTGGGTTCCGCAGGAGCCGGAGGGATTCAGCCCTCACGGCTACGTGGTACTCGATTTCGACGGCGACACGGTGTGGGAAACCTATCGCGTGCCGAATAACATTGGCCTCCTCAAGGCTCAGCTCTAAAGAAGGTGGTTGACGGAGTTCGGCAGGCTGTGTGTTCCGCGCCGGCTACTCATTTTTCGATTCCGGCCTGCTGGTGTATTCCCCGGGCGGCCAGCAGAAGCTCGCAAGCAGTCTGAAGTGGGATGGATCACTCAATCGAGCGTGCTGATGCCGAGCACCTTCATGCCGCGTTCTCTGGCGCGTTCACCGAAGGCCTGGGTAAGATCACCTGTCTTTCGGGGGCGGCCTTCCCAGATCAGGACGGCGGCAGCGCATTCGCCAGACTCCCGTGCCAGAGATTCCGCCTGTTCCAGGATCAGATGGTTGACCGCCGCGTAGGCGGCGAGCTCATCGGTTGCTCCGGTTGAAATGATGACGTCATTCCGGAGGGAGATCTCATTTATGAGGCGGTCATAGAGCGGTCCCCAATCCCCGGGCCGGTCGCTCACCGACGTGGCGCGGAAACGATCGCGATCGAACGGCAGAATCACACGGCGCCGGATACCCAGACGTCCGGCCTCATCAAGCACGATCAAATCGGCGCCGCACGCGGCGGAAGTGACAATAATCGTCGCTGGGTGGGCCTGGAAGAAGCCGCGGATCCGCTCCGTCACGAGTGCAACCTTGCTCAAGGGAAAACGCGCGGGATTCGAATCTGAAGGATCGATACGCCGGCCCGCCGCCGCAAACACCATTTGCATCGATTCTACCTCTTTGAACCACTACCTCTTTGAACCCCTTTCCTTTCTCTGCATATTCAGGTACGATTTTGAACACGCTCCTCGGAGCCGGGAAGGGGATATATGGCAGCACCTGCTACTGGCCTTCGGCCATGCGCGATTACTATCAACCTGTTTTTGGGAGAGCGGATCCCGCTACCGGCGGGAACTGAAGTCCTGCTGACGCTTCGCGACGGCAACCAGAACGACGTGCCGCCTTACTTGCTGGATTGACGAACCGCCATGACGACCATCAAACTGACCGACCAGCTTGGGCTGGATGAAGATGTTACCCTCGCGCCGTCTTCCGCGCTGCTTCAGTATTTCCAGCAAGTGCCGTCGCTGCGGCTCGACAGTCTCAATCTCGCCAAATTGGGTGGGCTGACGCTCGACCAACCGGCGCTAACCGCACTGAGCACCGGAATCTCCTTCGAGCAGCCCATCCCGATTGGCGCCGGCGCGCCGGACCTCTCGGTTCAGGCCTGGGTGCATGGGTCATTTGCTCTGATCAAACGCGCCCCCGGCACGGCGAGTCTGCCCGATGTTTTGGCCGACGATATCGATATCCCGGAGAATGCGTGCTACGTCTCCTTCGGTATCGATGCTTCCGTGGGCGCCGGCATCGAAGCCGGCTCCGGCGCGCTCACATTCGGAGTGGCGCCGGGCGCAACCATAACGATTGTCAACTACCGCAACTTCCCGCTGAACCAGGGCGTCACGCTATTGGACGCAGTGCGGGAAACCGTGGGCGGTTACCTGATTCCGGCGCGCACCGATGATCTGGCTGCCTTGCCCCAAGGCGGCCTGACCACCGTCACGGGAACCGGATCGCTGAAGCTCTCCGTAACCGCGGACCTTTTGGCGATCTCCAATCCGCTGGCGTCCGTCAGCCTGCCCGCTCCGCTGCCCGCGCTCGCCGTGAGTGCCGGCGGGAGCGTGACAGTGGATGCGTCTTATGAAGTCGCGTGCAGCTACCAGATTTGCGCCCACAAGCTGGATACCGGCAAAGTCCGTCTGGGCTGGTACCGCGAACAGTCTTCGGAGATTCAGGTGGGGGCCACGGTCAGCGAAGGCGTGAGTGCCGCTTTCGGGTCTACCGATTTGTTTTCCGCCATCGTGGGCAGGATCAGTGCCGATCCCGCCGCCGACCTGAACGAATTGTCCCAGGCAAAGCTATCTGACAACCAGATCGCGGCCATACGCGCCGCGGTTAAGGCGGCAGTGCAACGTAAGCTCGAACTGGCGCTCTCCATGGAACTTTCCGCGACGCAATCCGGAAGCGCGGCTTTTTTGTATGAGATCGACCTGGCAGCCCTAACCGTGGAATCGCGCCAGGCCCTGGAACAGGCGCTGCGCGGCGACCTGAGCTCACTGCACGCATCCTCTTTGCCGGGCATTTCCTGCGTGCACAGCGTCTGGGAGGCGGTACGCACAACCGGAGTCAGTTTCCATGTAAACCTGTTGGGCATTTTGAACGTGAGCTCCATCGCCACCCTGACTAGGAGCGGAAAGGTGATGTACGAGCCGGTCACGGGAGCACTCGTGATCACGGACCAGGTGACCGCGGCGCGAATCCAGTCCACCCAGGTGAACTTCGGAGCTGACACACAGAAGTTGCGCCAGGTGATGTCGGAATCGTTCCTCATCACGGCCGTCTACCAAGGCGCACAGCGGCAAACAGGCGGCCCCGTGCTGCGGTTCAGCCATAGCTATTTCGATCTGCAAAATCAAACCGGCCACGGCCAGATGCTGCAGATGCTGCGAACCGGTCTGGCGCTTGGGCTGCTTTCCGCGCAAGAGGCTGATGCGCCCCAGGACATTCAGGATTTCGGCCGGACCATGATCCACGCCACCACGGAATACGATGACGAATTAGCCACGGCGGTCTTTCTCGACCCGAACGGCGCGCCGTTGGCACAAGAGTTTTACGAACAGATGGGCCGGAACGCGGTGCAGTACCTGGTGAAGGACGGCGACGTGGACGCGGTGAGGCTCCGGCCCGCAATCGACGACACTCTGTGGGCGCAAATGAAAGAACAAGGCCAGCCCGGTTTCGCCCTACTGTTTCCTTTTGTGTCCGCGCCGCTGCTGGGGGCAATCACGGCCGATTATTCGACCATCGTCTGGTGGGCGGATGCCATGGCCGGCGCCGCCCAACGCCTGGCGGCGATTCGCCAATGGTTTGATGCCAGGCCCACAGCATCACTCGACGACGCCACGTTCCAAAAACTGCGCAGCGGCCTAGCCGATCATCTCAAGCAGGTGGCTGCCAACACCACAGAGGAGTTCGGACAGCCGTGGGGCCTGCTGGCGATGAACGAGGCCGCGAATCACCGGCCCGGCGCGACCATTCTGATCGCCGGTCCGAGTCTGGTTCGGATGAAAGAGCGGCCCCTGGCGGCCGTTGCCAAGCCCTAGACCTCGCATCAGCACAAGCTGGAGGGCGGACCCCCCGGGGTCCGCGGCCGACGCCCCCGTCGGCCTGCTGCCGTTTGCATGAGGCTAATATCGCTGATGCGATTGCGGGACGAGGGCGTCCCGCGCGCACCAGGGGGTCCGCCCTCCAACTGAGAAGCGGCCTAGACTCAATATCTTAGAGTAAATTCTCGAAATCGATTACAGTGTTCTGGAGCTTGTTGAACCAATGGCGGGCCAGGAGTGCTTTGACGGCCGCCGGGACCTTGTCGGCAGCCAGTTGCTCGCCGCCCCATGCCAATGCCCCGACGGCAATCCCGCCATACTGAACAAGTTTGTCGGCTCCGGCGCTCACCAGGGTCATGGCGGCGCCATTGTATACGCCGATGATCGTCATCATCATCTGTTTCATCGCTCCGTCCAGGCCGGCAACGTTGAGAGCCCGTTGCATTTCCAATGGATCGGGGGGCTTGGAAGGATCGGCTGGGTTGGACATGGCGCCCAGGCGGGAGTCAATCGCACCAATCGAGGCACCGAGGATCACCATGTTCCAGAAGCTCGTGCGCTTGGATTCGCTCCAGTTCGAACACCGTTTGCCAACCTGGATCACGAAAGATCCGGGAAAAGCCTGAGTAGCTAGAAAGAAGTCCCCGAGCAGGACACCGGTCGGAACTTGCGGCAAGCACCACCTCCAAAACGGAAATCGGCAAGATCACCCGTCGCTCATTATCGCGCACGGGGAGGGAAACTGCCTCATATGTATTTAGTTCACGGCCTGATCCAGGGCCCGAAAAGCTTGCGGCGCTATGCTACGGCTGGAGCCGGAGGTCCTCATGTCGATTGCCGTGGAAGTGCCGGCGGCAAGCTCGTGAAGTGAGATGATTGGTTATATTCGAGCTACGAGAGTCCGACCATGCGTCGGCTTTCTCTGGCTTTGCGTGAGAAAGGCCTTGCTGCGCTCGATGATTTTTGGGCACGCCGGGGCTGGACTATATAGCAACGGACTCGGAAACCTGCTGTGGGTTTGGGCCCGCGGCCCACTCGACCAGTTCGAACTTCGAACTGTGGCGCGTCTACTGAACCGCTTGCTATAGTGAGAATCCGGAATGGAGAGAACCTACCCATCAGCGCCGCGCCTGGGCCGTGTGTTGGTGACCGGGGCGGCGGGATTCATTGGGTCGCACTTGGCGGAGGTGGTCCTGCCGCTATATCCTTGCCGAAGAACTGCAGCAATTCGAGGATGCTTTCGCCAGCTATCTTGGAGCGGACCACGTCATCGGGGTGGCCAACGGCACCGATGGGCTGACCCTCGCGCTCCAGGCTGCCGGGGTCGGGTCCGGCGACGAGGTTATTACCACTCCCTTTACGGCGATTCCCACAGTGGCGGCCATTGTCGATGCCGGCGCCCGGCCGGTGTTTGTCGATATTTGCGCCGACACCTTTCTCATGGACATCGGCCGGGTGGCGGCGGCGGTGACGGAGCGAACCAAAGCTGTGATGCCGGTGCACATTTTCGGGAATCCCGTCGACATCCGGCGCCTCCGGTCTTTGATCCCCAGCCGCATCGCCATCGTGGAAGACGCCGCCCAGGCGCACGGCAGTTCGTCCGGAGGCCGGATGTGCGGCGCCATGGGAGATCTTGGTGTCTTCAGCTTTTACCCCACCAAGAATCTCGGCGGCTATGGAGACGGCGGCGCTGTCGCCACCAGCAATGCGAAATATGCCCGCAACGTCCGGCTGCGGCGCACATACGGCATGGTGGATAAGGACCACATGGTGGTGCACGGCGTGAACAGCCGGTTGGATGAGCTCCAGGCGGCGATTCTGCGCTGTAAGTTGCCATACCTGGACCGCCAGAATGAGGTCCGCCGCTCCATAGCGGCTCGCTATCGGGCGGAACTGCGCAGCGACCTTTTCACCCATCAGGCGATCCCTCCGGATGGCGTCCCCAACTATCACGTTTTTGTGGCGCGGATGACGCGAGACCGCGACCGCATGGTGGAATACCTGGATAAGCACCGGATTCAGACGAATATATACTATCCGCTGCCCCTGTATCGGCAGGAGCCGCTGGCTGGCGATTGCCGCGGCCTGCACCTCGCCAACGTAGAGGCGCTTTGCCGCGAAGTGATCGCGCTGCCGATGTACCCTGAATTAGAATCAGCGGTTGTGACGCAAATCATTTCGGTGATCAATTCCTTCTAGAGGTGGAGAGGTTGCCATGGTGGATCCCGACGTAGTGCTCGGCCGGAACGTGAGGATTTTCAATTGCGACCTGGTCAACGTGTTTGGCTGCCAGATTGGCGACGACAGCTTCATCGGACCCTTCGTGGAGATCACCCGGGGAGTGGTGGTGGGAAAACACTGCGTAATCGAAAGCCATTCGTTCATCTGCCACTCCGTGACGCTCGAAGACAGCGTCTTCGTCGGGCATGGCGCGATGTTCACCAACGATCTGTACCCCCGTACCGATCGGCACGTAGTCTACCGGAAGACCCTGGTGCGGCAGTTTGCCAGCATCGGTTCGAATGCGACCATCGTCGGAGGTGTCACCATTGGCGCGCATGCGATCATCGGCGCCGGCGCGGTGGTCACCAAAGATGTTCCGGATCTTTCCGTGGTCGCGGGAAACCCCGCTCGGGTGTTGCGGCGGTTTTCTACCGCCCAGGAATTGGCGGAGTACATTAGCGCGCGGCAGCCCTCCGCGGGGGCCTGATGGAACACCCCTCGATCTCCGTCGTCTTCCCAGTCTCCAACGAGGAGGCTATCCTCGAACAAGGGCTCCGAACACTGGCGGTTTTCTTGGAGGGATGTGGCCTGCCAGCTTTCGAGATTTTGGTGATCGAGAGTGGAAGCACCGACGGGTCCGCCCGGATCGCCGATCGCCTGGCCGAACAGTTGCCCTGCGTCCGCGTGATTCACGAAGGCCGCAGAAACGGCTTCGGCGCCGCCATTCAGTTGGGATATCGGGCCGCCAGGATGGACTGGATCTGGCTTATGACGCCCGACCTGCCGTTTGCGCTCGAAACCCTGCATGCGGCGCTCGCCTTGCCGCTCGACCAGTACGACGCCGTTCTCAGCTATCGTGTAAATGGATCGCGCAACCGCCTGCGGCGGCTTCAATCGGCGGTCTTCAACCAGTCTGTCAAACTGCTGTTTGGATTGCGGGTGCGCTGCGTGAATGCCGCGTTTAAGCTGATCCGCCGGCGGCTGGTGGAAGGCGTCGAGTTTTACTCCCGGGGCTGGACCTTTGAAACCGAGTTGTTTGGACCCTGCAAGACCGCGGCGCCCGGGTCGTCGAAGTCCCCATCAGCCTGATTGAACGCACCGGAGGTTCGTCCAAGATCGGCGTGACTACGCCGTTTCAGGTAGCCAGAGACTTGGTCCTGCTGCGGTTCGGCCCTTGCAGTCGACGGGGCCATTTCCGCCGCCCGTACCAGGGGGCGTGATCGGAAGTGGCGCTCCGTTGGAGGCGCGACTATGTTGCTGCCCCGCTGCTATCACGCTCGCCGGAGATCGTGGTCGTCAACGTGTCGGCGGAGCCGGAGCGCGGAGAAGAAGGCACGGCGCATGAGGCTCGATGCGGGTCCGCGGCTTCACCGTCGCTGTTGTTTTCAGCGACGGCTCGCGCTTATCCAATCGGAAAACAGCGGGGCGTAAAGTCTGCGTCGGCTAAACTCCGAAGCCCAGCGGATCGTACTCGCGCTCGACGAATTGCGCCGTAAACGACAGGAATCGCAGCCGCGCTTGCAGTTGCGTAACTGGATCGTCGGTTCCGGCGACTTCAAACGAAGCCAGGAATCCCGCGAGGTTCGCCGCCGCGGCGAGGTCTTCGAAGGTCCGGAACTTCAGGTACGCGATTCCGAGTTCCCGTGTCGCTCCGCCGGGGAGCAACTCGTGCACATGGCAATAAAGCGTGGTGTAGTCCTGCAGAATCTCGGCGATGTTTCGAAGGCCTCCGCTGCTGTCCCGCTGCATATACTTGACGCCATCCAGGGCGTATCGCTGGCCACCTGGGTTGAGGAATTCGATGTGATACACCATCTGGGCTTCGCCGGTTTGCGGGTTGATCCGCAGGTAATGGAACTGGCTGTTAGATCCGTCGATAGCAAAGGTCGAAGGTCCGCTGCCTTCGAATTGGCCGAAGGTGATGGTCCCGCTAAGGTCCGCCTCGTGCTCATAGCCGTCGATGAAGTCATTCACGTCGTCCACGCTCATGTGCGCCTGAAAGCTGCAGTCCACCGCGCCTGCTGGAGCGCCGGAAGCGGGAATCAGGCTGGCTATCGTGAGATCTCCGTCACGGCCGGCGGAGGGCGTGCTCTTGCCCGGGAAATACCAGCCGGTCATTTGCTCGTCGAAGGTCAGGCCGACGCCGTCGGGAAGCTGTACATCCAGAAGCGGTTGCCACAGGGAATTGGTGGGCAGTTGCCCGCCGGCCATGCGGGTGAGCAAGTAATAGAAACCGAAATTTCCGCCGGCCTCGGTGTGGAACAGGCCCAGCGAGGAGTTCCCCAGCATCATAGCCAGGGCCGGCGGCGCCGTGGTCACATACTTGCCAACCATAAAATTCGCGGTGACCTGGCGGATTTCATCGTGAAAGGGCGTAAAGTCGTTCAACTGGAAATGGTCGTTGAAGAAAGTCGGGGCCACCAGTCCTTCCATCAGCCCCATCAGTTGGTAGCGCGCCGTAAAAGTTCCGTCGGGTTTGTTGGAGAACTGCAAATAGGCGATTCCGGCGGCCTGGTTGGCGTTGGAAATCACGTCCATGCGCCAGACTCCATCCACTCCGGCCGGTGTGGGAACGGCTGCGCTCGCGAACAACTGTGCGTGATCGTCGGCGGTCATCGCCGCGAAACTGTAGCGGCGCGTCATGGGAAAAGTGAATACCCGCGCGCCATTGGGATATTCGCCGAGGTACACGCGGCCAATCAGCAGGTCCTGATTGATCACCTTGAACACGTCGTAGAAGCCTTGCCATGGGGGATCGAGGTAGCGCAGCAGGATGTAGCGGCCGGCTTCGAGCGTGCCGCCATGACCGGCATCCACCACCTCCAGGCTGTTGCGCGCCTGAATGCGGCCGTCGGTGTCGCTCGTCAGGCCGGTGTACTGGCTGCCCTGCTGGTGAAACTCTTTCTTGAAACCGGTGAAAATCGCCGACGACATCGCGTTGAGGACGTGACCTTGGGGGAAGAATCCCTTCCAGTAGCGGTCATTGCGAATGGTCTGGCTGGCGATGTCGATTACCGGCGCGCCGCCCTGGTTCACGAGAACCCCGATGTCCATGGAAGGGCATCGGCGGAATAGCGCTTCGAGCTGGCCTTCGTCATAGCCGGCAACATCCAGGGCGTCGATGGCGCCCGCGCCGACGGAAACGGTGGGTGCGGGGTAGGCTGTGCCGCCGAGCTGCTGGATCTTGCGCTCCACGAACCGCTCCGACAATGCGGAAATGGTCATGAGCGGGTTCACTCCGAGCGCGCTTGGAATTACCGAGCCGTCCGTAACGTACAGCCCCTGATGCACGCTGCCGTCGCCCGAGAACACGCGATGGAACGGATCCACGGCGCCCTGCCAGTAATCGTCTCCCATGGGGCAGCCCCCCAAGGGATGCGCGGTGATCAAGTGGCCCAGCTTGAGCATGCTCCAGGTGGGGTTGGAGATGAAGTTGGCGCCGAGCGAGCGCGCGTGACGGCGCAACTCTTCGTTCATGCGGGTGAAGATCTGCTGCTGCCCCGCCTTGTCCCACGAAACGCGAATGCGGCCATCGGGCTCAGTCAACGGCGCTTCGAAGAGGATCACGCCGCGCGCGTTATCGTGGCCCATCACCAGGTACAGCATGGAGTGGTTCATGGCTCCATTCGGATCGTGCAGCGCATCCAATGGGTTCATGTCATTCGCCATGCGGGCGGCCTGTGCCTGTTGGTTGCCGGCTACGGTGCTCTGGCCGCGAATCAGCCCGAAGGCCGCTTTGGAGGCCTGCACAAATGAGCTGGGGATGGAAAAGTCCTCCACCGCAATACGCTGGGATTCGGGCAGGTCGGCGGTGTAATGTACCAGACCGACGATATTGGGTCCGGGTTCCGGAGAGTCTCCTCCGGCGGGCGGCTGGCTGGCAGGGTAGCCCAGCACGTCAGTTTCGTAGTCTCCGTTGTAGGCAAGGCCGAAGAAATCGCCGTTGCCACTGAATTTGGTGCCCAGCGCGGGAGAGACGGAGAGCCCGTGCATTTCCGAGCGCAGCAGGATTTCGGTGGAGTTCAAGGAACCGGCGGAGAGGATCACCTCGCCGGCGTCCAGGGTAGATTCCTTGCCGCCGCCATCGTCATTCACGTGCTTTAAGTGAATGCGCCAGCCGCCCGTGGCGAGCTTCTCCAGCCATTCGACCTTGGTTTGCGTGTGTACCGTGACCCCGGCATGGCAGGCCATGGGGAGGTAGTTCATGTACAGCGTGTTCTTTGCCCCGACGTTGCAACCGGTCACGCAATTGCCGCAGTCGATGCACGGCTTCTGCTGTACTCCGTAAGGGTTTGGGCCATCAATGGTGAAATTGACGTTGATGTTCAGTGCCTCCAGCGGCACACCCAGTTCCTGGGCGCGGCGGCTGAGCGCCTGGATCTTCGCCAGTTGCATCGCCCGCGGATGAGGATTGCAGGCGAGCACCTGGCTGGCGCGCTGGTAGTAAGGCTGCAACACGTCATAGTTGATGGTGGTGGGCCAGTTGAACTGGTCGAAGACTTCGCGATCGGGCACAATCGCGACGTTGGCGTTGATCAGCGACGTTCCGCCTAAACCGGAACCCTTGATCACGGAGATATCGGCATAGTTCAGGAGCTCGTAAAGACCCAGCGGGTTGGTATCGCCACGGGTGGCTGCCAGAACGTCGGGGAGCGACTCGGGATAGTCTCCCGGTTTCCACTCCTTGCCACGCTCCAGAATGCAGACAGAAGGCTTGGGATTCAGAGTGGCGCCCGCCAGGCGGGCTGCCGCGATTGCGCCTCCGTATCCCGAACCGATGATGACGATGCCGTACGAGCTCTTCCGTTGTTCCCACGGGGTGGATAGCATGAGTCCTCCAATTGCTCTCGACTTCTTATTCGCCCAGCAGATCGCGGAAGAACGCGTTCAGGAGGCGGCCTTGGGGGTCGTAGGTTTTGCGCGCGTCCGCGAAAGTCTGCCATCGACTGCCCAGAGCCTTTTCCACTTGCGGCCGGGTGACGCCCTTGGTTTGATTCAACAGCGGAGTTCCGCCGTGATCGCTGCAAAACTGGTTGTACGCGATGAGGAAGGCCTCCCATCCGGGATTTGCCGTGGAAACCGGATCGATGGTCATGGCGTTGCCGTCGTACGAATAGGACAGCAGGGAATTCTGGTCCTGAGTGACACGGTATCCGACGAACAGCATGTCACTGCGGTAGCCCGTGTCGGTGTAATACTTGCGGCAGAAATCAAAACAATCCGACATCACCTGGGGGTAAGCCTCCTCGGGAAACGCCCACAGACTGAAGGTGTAACGGCTGGCGCCTGCCACCGCGGGGTATCGGATAATCTGGTCGGCCGCCACGGTATTGTCGCTTTTCATCAGCACCGTGAGTTTGAGCCGCCACAGGGCATTGAACGCGTCGATCACCTGGTAGCGAATGGTCAGATCCGCGATGTCTCGTCCCGCCTGGGCGCAGACGGCGGGGCCGGCCGTAGCCCACAAATAGTTCCGGAGCGGCCATAGGGCGCGATTCGGGTCCCCATCGGCGCCCGGGTTGTAGTGCCGAAACTCCACGGTGATCTGGCCATCGAAGGGGAAGATGTAAAACATCAAGGATTCGCCTCCGGCCTTGAGCGCCGGTAGATTGGCGGTGAAGTCCTGTAACGAATAATTCTCATGCCGCACGGACAGGGGCGCGACGGGGCGCACGCGGAAGGTCACCTGGTAGACGATTCCGAAAGTGCCATAACTGGATCGCACCGTCCGCATCAGTTCCGGCTGACTGTCGGTGATCTCCAAAAGATCGCCCGACGCGAGGACCATCTTGATGCCGCAGACGTACGAGCCGACCTGCCCAAACTCGCCCGGCATGGAAGCGTCCTTGGTCCCGGCGCAGGCCGCACTGCCCGCCGACAGACTACCGATTTCCGTGTTGACGTGAAACTGCAGCCGCTTTTCCGCGAGGGCCGCCGCAATATCGATGTAGATCGCTCCCGCCTCCACCGTGACGGTGTCCGGGGTGATCTCCAGAATCCGGTTCATCTTGGACATCTTGATGATGGTGCCGCCATCGGCGGAACCGCAGGGTGAGGTGGAATGATAGGAGCCGACCGCCCGAACCGGGGATGGATACTGATTCGGGTTCTTCAGAACCGAGACGATATCGTCAACCGACGCCGCTTCCACCACCACTTGCGGGTGCGTCACTATATCCCCAAACCAATTGGTAACAGTCGTTTCAGGCAAGAAGTCCCTCCTCCGCCAGGGGTCGCAGTGGGTAGTATTGTATCCCAGACAGGAGCTTTTGGAGCGCGGCGATATGGGATAATGTGCGCAAACGCACGCCGGGACTCCAGGATATGCTTGCATAATCAAGAACGCACAAATGGCGCATCAGGTCTTCATCAGTTACTCGTCGGTTGACGCGGCCATCGCCGAACCCATGTGCGCGGCTCTGGAGTCCGCTGACATTAGCTGCTGGATCGCGCCCAGGGACGTCCAGCCGGGCACGGACTATCCCGCCGCGATTGTGGATGCCCTGGCTTCGTCAATCGTGGTGGTGCTGGTTCTGACCGGGCACGCCGTGGCGTCTCCACACATCCTCACTGAGATCGGCCATGCCTTCAATGACAGGAAGCGAATTGTGCCCTTTCGAATTGCATCCGTTCCTCTGTCGAAGGATCTGGACTATTTCCTGTCGATGGCTCAGTGGCTGGACGCGCGGGATGGCTGCACAGACGAGAATTTGAAACGGCTTGTGGGCGCGGTCAAGTCGGCGCTTCAAGGCGAAGTGCCCGTGAAGCCGGCGCCGCGTCAACTGCCAGGCCGGAATGCCAGGCTCCTTACGCTGGCTGCGTTGGCGCTGCTCGGTCTGGGGGCCGTGGCTTACTGGAAGTGGCCGCAATCGCCGGCGGTAACCACGAGGATTACGAACAGTACGAAAGATAGCACGGACAAAGTGGAAGGCACTTCGAAGACAGACAGCACGGCGAAAACAGATACTGTCGGGAAAGTAGAGGCGCCGGACCATGTCGGAAAGATGTGGCTCAACCCGGCAGATGGCGAGGAGTATGTTTGGATACCTTCGGGTACGTTCACCATGGGCTGCTCCGCGGGAGATAGCCAGTGCGCGGATGATGAAAAACCGGCGCACCCGGTCGAAATCGAGAAGGGCTTTTGGCTGGCTCGCACCGAAACCACGATCGGTGCATATCGGAAGTTCGCTGGGCGAAACAGAGTCAAGGCCCCGCAGGGTGACGCCAAGCTGCCGGTCAGCAGCGTAACGTGGGTGGAAGCAAAGGCGTACTGTGCCGCCGTTGGCGGGCGGTTGCCGTCCGAGGCGGAGTGGGAATACGCCGCCCGCGGAGGCCAAACCGGCGCCTATTACGGAGTAGTGCCGGCGATCGCCTGGTACGCGGACAATAGCGGCGGTGCCCCGCACGCGGCCGGTACCAAGAGGCCGAATGCGTACGGACTCTTCGACATGCTTGGAAACGTTTCCGAGTGGGTGCTGGACCGCTACTACAACAAGTATGACCTGACGTCTCCGGCGGCCGGCGCAGGCGTAGAACAACCGCTTGCTTCAAATGCATCCGCGGTGGCTCGGGGAGGATTCTGGGACGGCGATGCGGCAACCATTCGTGTTTCCCACAGGGCCGCGTATCCGAATGACGATGCCGAGCCGATAGTCGGGTTCCGATGTGCGAATGATCACATCTGAGCGAACCGCAATTCTTATAGTATGATATCCGCCATATCGGCGAACCCGCATGCCACAAAAGATTATTGATCTTGACCCGACGAAGCCCATCGAAATCACGGTAGGCGAACTGCAGTTCCCGCCGCGCTCCTTGATCATCCTGCTGGGGGACTACGATCCGGCCCTGGACGATCAAGTGTTATCCATCATGAGCCGCGTCATCGTTCCCGGGGCGCTCGATCCGGGTGCGCTGGTGCTGGATGACGCGAGATCTTCCGGCTGTGCGGCGCTCCTGGGGCGGGCGGCGCTGGATCAGGATCAGATGCCGCCGGTACTCGGGGTCATTCCCCACGACCGGGCTGAAACCGACGTGGAGGCGAACCACGATGTCGTATTGCGCTTACCTGCTGCGTGGTCTGATGGCTGTAAGTGGACCTTTCAGATTGCCGAGCAACTGGTCAAGGACGGATCGGGTGAGAAACCGGTTCTAGTGGTGCTCTTCGGGGGCAAAGACGCCGAAAAGAAAGCCGCCGTCCGGTGCGCGCGGCGTGGCTGGCCGGTGTTGGTGATCAGTGAGACGGGCGGCCTTGCGGACCAGATTACGGACGCGATCACCCGCCGTGCCGACGGTACCCTGCCGGCGGCGCCGGTGGATCCCGAGCTCCGCGAGATCGTAGAAACCGCAATCGTCTATCCCTCTTCGATCGACGCCCCCACCGACGATTTAACCCGGATTGTGTTTGGCCGGATCGACGCCCGTCCCGAAACGGTCGGCGCCACGCTTCAGGTAGCCTGGGCGCGGCTCGACGAAATGGATATGGCAGCGCGGGTGCGGCAGAGGCGTTTCCGAAGCCTGGAAATGACGCTCATTCTCCTGGCCGTGCAGGCGGCGCTCTTGGCGATCCTGACGGTAACGGCGCCCCCGCGGCTGGCGGCTTATCTTCACACCTGGTATATCCCGAAAGGAAGCTTGCATTTCCTGATGATTCTGACGCCAATTGCCATCTCAATCATTGGCGCCTACAACAGCCACTTTCGCGACGGAACCAAATGGATTCTGCTGCGCGGATCCGCTGAGGCGCTCAAGCGTGAGATCTTCCGGTTCCGGGCGCGGGCCGGCGTGTATGGCGATGCGCAGTGCCTGCAGGACTCACGAGAATCGAAGTTGGCGGCGAAAGTGAAGGATATTACTGCCGCGCTGGAGCAGAGCGAGGTCAATAAAACCCATCTGGAGTTGCGTCCCACGCGAGATACAAAGCGCGAGACATTTCTTGCGCCTGATGAGTATGTATCGGTTCGACTTCGCGATCAGACCGCTTTCTACATCGGGAAGACCCGGCAGTTAGCGGTGCAGCTCACCTGGATGCAAGTGCTGATCTATGTGGCAGGCGGGACGGGGACCTTGCTGGCCGCTATCAAGTTTGACATCTGGGTAGCGCTGGCAACGGCCGTTGTCACTGGACTTACCACCAAGCTGCAGGTCGACCAGGTGGAGACGTCGCTGGTCCAGTACAATCAAACGCTGGCCAGTTTGAGGAACATCGAAACATGGTGGACGGCCCTCTCCCGGTGGGAAAAGGGCAGGCTGAGCAATATCGACCTGCTGGTGGATCAAACCGAGAAGACCCTGGAGTCGGAAACCGCCGGATGGGTACACCAAATGCAATCCGCACTTGACAAGCTGACCGAGAAGGAGCCGGTAAGTAAGGCGAGTTGATTGCGTTTTGTGGGGCAGGCGCTTTCGCCTGCCAACATCTTCGCAGAATACGAGAGTGTATTGATGAAACGGTGTACTTAGTGCTGCACCGTGACAAACACGCCGGGATGTGTCGTGGAGCCGTTGTACGTCGCGGAGAGCGCATTATTGCCGTCGGGCGCGGCAGCCGGAACCACCACGTTGAACTGGAACTGGCCCACCGCCACCAGGCCGGCGAAAACCACCTGGCAGGGAAGGCCGCCGATGGTGACCACTGGCTTTGTAGTAAGGTTGCCGCTCTGGCTCGCCGCTCCCGGCGCGATCGCTGTGTCCGTCAGGCCGAACCCGTTGGCGTAGAGCACCAGGGTCTCACCCGGCTTGGCCGGCGTCGTGAGGCCGGGATAGAGGCTCGTCGGGCCCAGGTAACAGGTGCCCGCGTTCACGTTCACGCAATCCCCGGCGCCGTGGAGCGCCGCAGCGTACTTGTCGCTATTGAATGCGAAGAAGCCCAGCGAGTTCTGCTGCATTGTCACGTTCGTGATTGAGCTCGTGCCGGACGCCGTCTTCACCTGCACCGGTACGGTTCCGGCGGAGGAATCGAGCGGCGTCAGGATGTTGACCTGCGCCGGGCTGATGAAGTAAATGTACGCCGGCTTGTTGTTGACCGTGGCGCTCACACCATCGAGAGACGTGGGCATCTGCCCATTCACGAAGTCGCCGCCGCCCCAGATGCGCGTGGTCTGCGAGAGATTGCTCCCTTTGATCTCCACCCAGGTATTCTGCGAAATCGTGGCCGCCTCGCCGGTGGCGTTCAGAATCTGGGTGGATACCGGCGCGCTATCCGTGAACGTCAAAGACGCTGCAATCCTCGGTCCGAAGACCGAGGCCAGCGGATGCTGCGGCGCCTGGGCAAATCCGGCGGCCGCGCCCGCCAATAGCAGTACTGCTGAGATCAAAGTCGATTTCATGAGCCCCTCGCTGGTTCAATTCTAAGCTGCGGCCGCGGGCCTTACAACCAATCGGCTCTAGAATTTACGATTGCTAAGTACAATTACAACTCTCAGTTTCTTTTTTCCTTGCGACGAATTCATCACGCTCGCGGCAATTCGGTTCTCCGCTTCCTCCGCGTTCTCTGCTTCCTCCGCGCTCCACCACGGGAAGGCGCAAGTGCTGCTACCTCCTCACTCCCGGTTTTGGCTCTTGTTCTTTGCCTTTCTCCGCGCCTCGGCGCCTCCGCGGTGAAGTCTTTTCTTCGTTCGTTCGGTTGCGGCTTTGCTGCTCTGTGGGGCCGGCGCTTTCGCCTGCCAACTCCAGGTGTTCTGCCGTAGAAAACTCTCCTGGTCGAGTGCGGCGGTTGGCAGGCGAAAGCGCCTGCCCCACGATTACGGCGCGTGCGAACTCACCCGCTCGCGGATCTGCCGCAAGGTTTCCACCACTTCCCGATCCTTGCCGCCGTCGAGGTCGACGGCCAGCCTCGCTTCCCGCTCGGCCTCTTCCCCGCGCGTTTGCAGGGCCAGCACTTGCGCCAGCATCCAATGCGGTTTGAACCAGTAAGGATGCGCCAGGATAGCCGCCCGCAAACACCGCTCCGTGCCCGCGTAGTTGTTTTCGAGCGCCGTCAGTTGCGCCGCGTTGTACCACGCGTTGAACGGCTCCTCGGCTCCTTGGATGGCGCGCTCGGCGGCACCTTCGGACTGCACAAAAGCCCGCTCGATCAGCGCCATGTCGCTGCTCTTCCGCGCCAGGTCCATCAACGCCCGGGAGTACCACAGGTCGGCGCCCGCTCCCGGCAGCCGCCAGCGCCCGTAGCTCTCATACGCCGCGGAGGCCGCGCGCAGATCGGCGGCATCCAGGCTGCGCTTGGTCTCCTCCAGCGCAAGGTCCGCGGCCACCAGGCGAAAAGCTAAGTAAGCCAGCGCCAGCCCGATCACCGGCGCCGCCGCCACCCACGCGATGTTCGGGCGCGACGGCGATCGATCGCTCGCGAGCCCCACCGCCAACGCGATCGTGGTGAAAAAAAGGACCGCCGTGGGCACGGTCATGGCCGTGAACTGCTGGCTCACGATTCCCGCCGCCAGAGCCGCCGCCAGGCACGCCGCCACCTGCGGGTTCCGCCGCCTCAGCCGCCATGCGGCCGCGAAGCCCGCGCCGCACAACCCGAACAACACCACGAGCCCCGGAATTCCCTGCGCAACCAGCGCGTCCAGAAACATGTTGTGCGGCGATTCGTGCGCGAAGTTCGGGTAGGCCTCGGCGAGTTCCTTCGATTCGAAGTGCGGGAAAGTGCCGCTGAAAACTTCCGGCCCGTAGCCCGCCACCGGCCGCGCGATCCCCATCCGCAAACTGTCGCGCCACAGCAGCGGCCGCGCGCCGCCCCAGGGATCCTCCACGAACCACCGCACCCGGCTGCGCAGTTGCCGTCCCGGTCGAGAAACGTAGAAACCCACGCCGCACACCGCCAGCATCGCCGCCGCCGCCACCACCCGGCGCGGGATCCGGTACCCGCTCCACCACACCCACAGCGCGCCGCCCGCCCCCAGGCCCAGCACCGCCGCGCGCGTGCCCGTCAGAAGCATCGCCACAAGCGCCACCGCCGCCGCGGCCGCCGCCATCCGCCTCCACGGCGCGCGCGTCTCCCATTGCGCCAAAGCCAGGCTCAGGAACACCGCCATCAACAGCCACGTCGCGAAATAGCTGGCGTAGCCCATGGTTCCCGGCGGCCGCACAATCGTCCAGATTCCCTCGCCCACGTGGTACGCTGCCGCCGGTTGGAACGGGTCCCATCCGAAGTACTGTGCAATGCCGTACGCCCCGCTCGCCAGCGCCGCCGCAGCCACCGCGCGGAGCATCGTCTTCACTCGATCCTCGCGGCCCGCCGCGTTCCAAGCCACCATCGCCGCGAACAGCAGCACCGCCGTCTGCGTCACCGCGCCGTATTCCCGCCACGTGCTGCCAAATACCGATAGCGCCCGATTTGCCGAGAAAGCCGTCGATACTCCCAGTGACACCAGGCTCGCCGCCAGCCAAACCCAAAAGGTGTAAGGGCGGGGAATCGATCGCTGCCGCGTGCTTCCGATAAGGAGCGCGGCGGTTCCCACCAGCAGGATGGCCACCTTGGGCGCTACATCGAAGTAAAACATCCGGCCGGGCGTAATAATTAACGCAATCACACCTACTAAGGCGGCCTGTAACAAACCCATATCGGTTACACTATCTCAGGAATTCGATGTCCGAGTCATTCGACGTCCTTCGTTACACCAGTTACATCCGCTCTCACTGGCAGTGGATCGCCATCAGTTGCGTGGTCGCCGTTGCTCTCGCACTGGCAGTCAGCCTGGCGATGGAGCGTCAATACACCGCCGTCACTCAAATCGTCATAGAGCCGCCGGCGGGCTCCGACCTCCGCGCCGCCATGACCGTCTCCCCCATCTATCTGGAATCCCTCAAGACTTACGAACATTTCGCCGCCGGCGATCAGCTTTTTCAGAGAGCCATCGGCCAGTTCCAGCTCCGCGCGCTATTCGGCACGCGCCCCATCGAAACCATCAAGAAGCGCGTCCTGCGCGTCGGTATCGTGCGCAATACCCGCATCCTCGAGATCGCCGTCACTTTGCCCGATGCCGCCAAGGCCCTGGCTATCGCCCGCTATCTGGCTCAGGCTACCGTCGACATCAACCGTACCATGGTGGTCGAAGGCGACCAGGATCTGGTGGAAGGCATCGCCCGCCAGGAGCGCGACGCGCGCGCCAGCCTGACCGCCGTCGACGCCGCCTGGGCCCACTTGCTCGCCGAAGAACCGGTGGACGCCCTCCAGGGTGCCATGAGCCAGGCCGGGAATCTGCGCTCCACCGTCCAGCAGCAGATGCAGTCCACCGAGCTCGAGATCGCCGATTCCGCCGAGCGCCAGAAGCACCTCACCGACGCTCAGCAGACCGATGCCCGCCAGGAAGCCGCCGACGCCTCCGCCCGCCTCGAAGAAATGCGCAAGCAGTTGCAGGCCATCGACCGCCAGAATGCCGAACGCGAAAAACTCCTGGCGCTTCGCATGGCCCACCGCGACAAAATGGAAGCCGATCGCAAAGACGCGCAGGCCGCGCTCGGCTCTCTCGAAACGCGTCTTCGCGAGACGCGCGGCGAGGCCGGCTACCGCGGAGATCGTTTGAAGATCATTGATCCCGGCGTCGTGCCCGAGCGGCCTTCCTCTCCCAACCTGCCGCTCAACGTCGCCGCCGCGTTGCTGCTCGGTCTGGTGCTGCCGATTTTGTATCTCACTTTCGCCTTGAGCTACCAGGAGCAGCGTGCCGGCGGGCGCCGCACGGAGTTCCACTCTGTCGCGAAAGGCCGGGATGGATAACGCCAGCGCCGTAACCGCCGGGGCTCGCGGCCGGCTGCTCGCTCCCATCGTCCTGGGTGTGTGGGCCGCCGCCATTGCGCTGGCTCCCGGTCTTCCCGCCAAAGCCGTGCTGGCCGCGCCGGCCGCGCTGCTGCCGCTCGTTTGGTGGATGCTCGCCACGCCCGCGCGCTGGCTCACTGTGTTTCTAGCGGTGGCGCTACTGACGCCGCCGCTCCCCATCCCCATCGGTGATTCCGGGCCGCATCTCTGCCTGGTGATCGCCTCGCTCGGCATCTTCGCCGGGCTGCTGTGGCTGCCCGCGTGGCGTTTCATTCCGTCGGGGCTGGCCTCGGCCTTCGTGGCGCTCTTGGGCGCTCTGCTCGTCAGTGTGGCGCCGGCCGCTTTTCACTCCGGCGCCGAAGCCGCCGCCGGAAGTCTCGCCCGCGTGGCGCTGTTTGGACTCTCGGTTTACGTCTTCTTCTATACCGCCTACGGCCCCGGACGTCACTCGCCCGTCAGCCTGAGATGCCTGTTTTGGATCGCCGCGGCCGCCGCCCTGTTTGCCTGCGTCGACTTCTATTTTCAGTTCCCCGCGCCGGCCGGTTACGGCCCCCAATTCGTCTGGCTCGATTCCGGCGTCTACCGCCGCGCCCAAGGCCTGTTCTATGAAGCCAGCACGCTCGGAAATTTCTGTGCCTTCTTCCTGGTGATGATCGCCGTGGCCTTCTCGCGGCCCCGCGCCGAATCGCCCGTATCGCGCAAGGCGCTGTTGGCCGCGGGCGCCGTATTCTTCGCCGCGCTGGTGCTCTCTTATTCGCGTGCGTCTCTGCTGTGCGTGCTGGTCGCGCTCGTCGTGCTCGCCTGGCGCAATCGCCGCCGCGTGCCGCTCGGCCGCGTGAGTATCGCCATCTCGCTCGCCGCCTTGCTGGTCTGGCGCATCTTTCCGGCCTTCGCCGAAATGTATTGGCTGCGCCTGTCGAATTCCGCGGAGTATTTTTTCACTGCTACGGAGGGCGTGCTCTCCGGCCGCGTCGCCAGTTGGCGTACTCTAGCCGCCTGGCTGGCCGGCAATCCATGGCAGGCCCTCTTCGGGATCGGTTACAAGACCCTGCCCTATAGCAGCTATCTCGGCGGGCCGGTGGTCGCCGACAACATGTATCTGAGCCTGCTGGTCGAAACCGGCATCCTCGGGTTGGCCGCCCTGGTGTGGCTCAACATCGCCATCCTGCGCGCCGCCGCCCGCGCCACCCGCTCTCCCGACGCGCGCGCCTCCTTCTGCGGCGTCTGGATGTTGTGCTTCTGGTGCGGCCAGATGGTCCAGATGCTCTCCGGCGACCTGCTCACCTACTGGCGTGTCCTGCCCGTCTATTTCTGTGTGCTGGCCGTCGCCGTCCGCGTATGAAGCTTCTTCTCCTCGATCAGTTCAGCGATCCCGGCGGCGCGCAGCAGAGTCTCTTGGAACTGCTTCCCTCCATCCGCGCCCGGGGCTGGGAAGCGGTGGCCGGCCTGCCTGGCGACGGCGAATTGTTCCCCCGCGTCCGCGAAGCCGGTTTCGAAGCCGTCCGCATCCGCTGCGGTCCCTATACCTCCGGTAGCAAGTCGCTCATGGACGCCGCCCGTTTCGTCACCGGCACTCCGGTGCTCGCACGGCAGATCCGCCGTCTCGCTGGCCGCTTCTCTCCCGATCTGGTCTACGTCAACGGTCCCCGCCTGCTCCCTGGCGTTGCCTGGGCCCGTCTGCGCACGCCCGTACTTTTCCATTCTCACAGCTACCTGTTTCCCGGCGTCGCGCGGCGACTGGCGGGCCTTTCCCTGCGGAAGTGCGGCGCGTGGGTGGTCGGCGCCTGCCGCTTCGTCGCCGACCCGTGGCGCCCCTTCGCCCGGCCCGATCGCATCAGTGTCATCTACAACGGTGTTGCGGGGCCAGAGTCGCCGCCGCCCGCAGGCACGCCATCGCATCCACCCACCGTGGCTTTGATCGGCCGCATCGCTCCCGAAAAAGGGCAGCGGGAATTTGTGGCCGCCGCCGCCATCATCCGCCGCGCACTGCCCGGCTGCCGTCTCGTGGTCTATGGCGCCGCTTTGTTTGGAGAGGCCGGCGCGCTACGCTATGATGCCGAAGTGCGCGCGGCCGCGGCCCCGTTGGGCGTCGAGTTCGCCGGCTGGGTCACCGACATCTACGCCGCGTTCCGTTCGGTTGACCTGTTGCTGGTGCCTTCGGCCGGCCACGAAGCCACCACCCGCGTCATCCTCGAAGCCCACGCCGCCGGAGTTCCCGTTATCGCTTTTCGTTCCGGCGGCATTCCCGAAGTCATCGAAGAGGGCCGCGACGGATGGCTGGCCGGCTCCACCGAAGAGATGGCCGGCCTGGCCATCGAACTTCTCACCGGCGACCCTTCCCGCCTGTCCGAGGTTTCTCGCGCCGCGCGCCTCACCTGGCGCCGTAAGTTCACCTTGGATCGCTACCACCAGGAGTTGCTCGACGCCATGGAACGCGCCAGCCTGCCGGGGTCGAGTGGGGCGGCCAATTCTGGCCGCAGCCGGCTTCAGCCGGCCTCCGGTGCTGCCCAGCCCGCCCGTCGACNNCGCTTTCGCCTGCCAACCCCGCTACCAGGAATTCTCGCCGCTCAACACTTCCGGAACCGTGCGCAGCAGAATCTCCAGATAGAGCCGCACCGAGTGCCGCCGCACCAGTTCCAGGTCCAGAGCGCGGCGGCGAGAGTATGGCAGCCGATTGCGCCCCGAAACCTGCCACAAACCCGCGATCCCTGGCTTCACCCGGAGAACCTCGTGCGCGTCCGCGCCGTAGTAGCACTCGATCTCGGCTTGCGTAATGGGCCGTGGTCCCACCAGCGACATCTCGCCGCGCACCACGTGCCAAAGCTGCGGCAGTTCATCGATCGAGTGCCGCCGGCAGAATCGCGCGAACTCGTTGGTCACCCGCGGGTCGTCCGGCCGCTTGTGCTGCGGCCCCACCGTGTCTTCGATGTACTCAATCCACCGCAAGCCCGCCTGCGCGTCGCCGCCCCTCGGGTCCCACATGGTACGGAGTTTGATCATCCACAGCGCCTGCCCGTGCCACCCCACCCGCCGGTGCGCGATCAGCGGGCTGCGTCCCGAGAGCAGCCACAGCAGCGCGGCGCACGGCAGCAGCACCGGTGCGGCCAGCGCCAGCAGCGCCACCGACACCAGCCGTTCGCACGCCTCCACCGCTTCCCACATCAAACTTCGCTGCGGTACCGCCTGCCGGACAATGGGAAGAGTAGCCAGATAGACACCTATTCCTCGATCTTACCGGCAGCCCCCATGAAGACGTTGTAAATGATTTGTGAAAACGCGCGGCGTTACCGCCACGGCGCCCGCGCCCGTTCATTGTGCGTTCACCCGCGATCCTTCACAAGGGAAAAGTGCGCATCCAAGCCCAGGGCTGAGGGAGACTTTGGATGACCAGCCGTTGCCGCGTTGGAGAGTACGCGACAACTGGTTTCGCAGTACTCAGTAAGCCTGGCCTCGGTTGTCGACGTCGGTCACCACGACGCTACCAGGCTGATCGAGACTGAAAAAGACGCGCCACTTGCCCACACGCAGGCGATACCTGCCTTTCAACGCACCTTTCAGCGCTTTGACGTCGCCAAGACCGGCGGCAGCGAATCCTTCCAAGGCGCGGATGATACGCTCCGCATCGGAACGGTCCATGCGATTGAGTTCGCGCTGAGCAGCAGGCCTATAGACCAGGAGCCTCTTCACAGAC
>PMTR01000181.1:23846-26299 GCA_003167255.1 Bryobacterales bacterium | reverse complement strand
GCTGTTGTTGTCGCCGCCGTCGGTAATCAGCAGCAGCGTCTTCTTGTTCTTCTTGGATTTCCGCATTTCCTGCAGCGCCAGGTAAATGGCGTCCAGCAAGGCCGTGGAGCCTTTGGAGCGCGAGAAGGTGAGTTCCTCTTCAATTCTTCCGAAATCCCGCGTAAGCGGCACAACCAGTCTGGGTTGGCTGTCGAACTCCACCAGGAAGAATTCATCTTCCGGATCGGAGATTTTGAAAAACACCGCCGCAGCCATGCGCGAGCGACTGAGCTTCTCGCCCATACTGCCGCTGGTATCGAAGACCAGCCCTGCGGCGATCGGCTCGTCGTCCATGGCGAACTGCGTGATGGTCTGCTCCACCTTATCGTCGTAGACGCGGAAGTTTTCCTTTTCCAGGCCGGAGACGGGGCGGTTAATCGGATCGTTCACCGTGACGGGGATCAGCACCAGGCGCGTCTCGACCCGTATATTGGGGGTCCGCTGCCCCTCTTCCTTTGGCTCGGGCTTCTTGGGCCGTGGCGTGATGGTCACCTGCGCGCTCGCCGCCAGCAGGGCCATCAAGCCGAGCCCCAGATACGCCAGCAGCATTCCACGCGAGCCACGCACGCTTAGCATTGTACTCCGCGGACCCCAATCAGAGCCGCGACCGTCAGGGAGCGTTTGCTGTCACGTTCTGTCACCCGGCCGCCGCCACAATTCTCTCGATCTGCCCCAAATGATTCAAGTCATGCCCGGCCATGGTCTCTATCACCGTTTGAAAGGTCATCTCCCCCCGCTCCGGATGGCTCAGCCGCTTCGACCACGCGCTCGCGGGCAGCGATTCCACCAGCCGCACGTTCCACTTCCTCAGTGCGGCAAACACCACCCACGCTTCGCGCGCCTCGTAAGCGCCATAACTGCGGGCCCAACCGTCCTGGTCGAACGGCTGGATCACGTGGTGATCTTCGGCCAAGGCCTGGCGAAGCCGGAAGGCAAACGCGATCTCGCAATCGGCCAGATGGCAAAGAATCTGACGGGCGCTCCATTTGCCCGGAGCCAGCGCGCGTTCCAGCCCCTCGTCGCCTAGCGCCTCCAGCACGGTCCGTAACCGTTCGGGTGTCTCCGCAATCACCGGCAGCGGCTTCTGGTCGCCTAAGAAAGAAGCGTAAGGGTTCATGGCCAACTCTACCTCAGGGCGTTGCCGCCCTTCAAGCCCACGCCCTTGTAGCGCCTGGGCTGCGAGCGGGCGCCGGCAGCACCTCCGGCGTCAGCATGTGCGCATCCGTCCAGCCGGCCTCCGCAAACTGGCGGGCCCGCGGCGTGAATACGATTTTGTAACTCGTGTCGTCGAGCGGCACTTCAGTCGCGTTGGCGCTCTGCGGATAAACTAAAGCCAGGTACCTCAAAATCGCGTAAATATCCCCGTCTTCCGGCTGGCGGAACGCAAAGCCGTTGGAGCGGAAGTGAATCGCGGCGCCCTGGTTGGAAAGGCGCCATGCCAGAAAGGCGCAGCAATCCACCGCATGCTCAAACCAGGCGTCGAGCGAGTGTGGAATGTCGCGGTCCAGGAAGACCTCCACGGTCTGCTCCTGCTCGCGGGCGAATTCCCGCACTTGCAAGGCGCCGGTGCGGGCAGACGCCTTCCAATCCAGGTGGCGCGCGCTCTCCAGCGCTTCATAGGGTCGGATCCGGTAGAAGTCCCGGCCCAAGCCGCGAAAATGCGTTTCAATCTCCCCCGCGATCCCGGCCAGCAGATCGTCGAACCCCGGCTGAGGGTCGATCGAAGGGTAGACGATCATCTCGCGGCGCAAGGTCACCCGCGCCGATTTTTCCAGGAACCCGAAGGGAAATGAAGTGAAGAATGCGAAACTGTTTTCCCGGTATGCGCCGCGCCGCGGGAAGCGCACTTCCACGGTTTCTTCCAGCGTGGCTCGGGCGGCGATCAAGGGAAAGTAGACACCCGATTTCAGAGCCGGGCTGGCGGCGTCGCGAACCCCTTCGACGCGAATCGAGAAAGACGGCATGAGCCACTTCTGGTTCCGCACGAACAGCTTTCCCGGCACGGTGCGCCCGGCCGGGATGTGCTCCGGCACCAGGAAATCCAGTTCCAGCCCGGCCAGGCATAGACGGCTCACCAGGCCGGAGACCAGCAGCGTGGCCATCATCGCGGCGGCAATCAGGAACAACAGATTATTGGTTGAGATCAGGGCGGCCAGCGACACCAGCAGGATGGCGACGGTGAACAGCATGCCGCCGCGCGTGATCTTGTAGCGGATCCGCCGCGCCAGCGTGCCCCGAATGTGCTGCCAACGTTTCCCCATGCGCCGTTTTCATTCTACAGCCCCTTTGAATTCTTCTCCCCATGCGGCTGCCGCTCCGTATTACACCATTGCCAATTCTTCGCAGCCCGCGACGATTTTGGCGGGGCCCGAGTCCGTAGGACGAAAGAAAATAGCCCAGCGCGTCAGCGCTGG
>PMTR01000181.1:0-23823 GCA_003167255.1 Bryobacterales bacterium | reverse complement strand
GCCGCTTTGCGGGGCGGCCAATCCTGGCCGCAGCCGCCTTTAGGCGGCCCCTCTCCCGCGATTAAACTCGTCTTGCCCATTTTCGCTGCCCAGCTCTCCCGACCGCGGATGTTAGCATGTTCGAGTGACGTCCCTTCGGTGGCGCAACGCGGCCCTGGCGGCCTTTCTAGTGGCCTGGTTCCTGTTCTTCAACTGGGACGGCCTGCGCGTCCACTTTGCGCTCGACGACATCGGAAACATGGCCCACTATTATCGCGACGGGCCATGGTGGCTGGCGGCATCGCAATTCCTGCCGTGGCGCGGCTACTACCGCCCCATGGGCGGCCTGTTCTACGTTCCCATCCTGCACTTCGCCGGCTTGAATCCGGTGCCCTATCAGGCGGCCCTGCTCCTGCTGCTATTGGCGAATGTCTACCTCATCCACCGCTTTGCCCGGCTGCTCGGTTCGGGCGAACTGGCTGCTGC
This sequence comes from Bryobacterales bacterium, assembly GCA_003167255.1. GTDB lineage: Bacteria > Acidobacteriota > Terriglobia > Bryobacterales > Bryobacteraceae > PALSA-129. The sequence continues at coordinate 23,358 of PMTR01000181.1, read as the reverse complement.
GCTGGCGGCGCTCGCGGCCTGCTACCACTCCGGCTTGAGCAACCTCTATTACAATGCGGCCTTCGTTTACGATGCCCTCTGCTGTTTCTTCTATCTGGCGACGCTGGTCTATTATCTTCGGATTCGCAACGCCGGCCGTCTGCCCCGCCTGCGCGACAAAGCTGTATTGCTGGCCCTCTTTCTGTGCGCGCTCAACTCCAAAGAGATGGCCGTAACGCTGCCCGTCATGCTGCTGGTCTACGAGTGGATTTACCACCGGCCGCCTCACTGGAAGAGAACGGTGTGGCAACGCGGCGCGCTCGTCGCCTGGTTGCGCGGTCCCGCGCAGACCGCTCTGCTGGCAGCCCTGCTCTGCGCCGTGGATGTCTTCGGCAAAGTCTGGGGAGCCGAGCCGCTGATTCAGGCCGAAGGCTATCACCCGGTCTTCACCCTGCAGCGCGTGCGCGCGTTTCAACGGATGTCTCTGGGCGATCTGCTATTCGGCTGGGGCTCCGGATGGGGCGGAATCCTGCTGCTGTTTGCTCTGCTGGCGTATCTGGCCTGGCGCCGCGCTGGCCGGCGCGAATTGCGCTTCCTCTGGTGGTTTCTGCTGGTCACACCGCTTCCCATCGAGTTCCTGGCCGGCAAAAGTCAGGCCTGTCTCTATGTTCCGATGGTCGGGTGGGCAATCTTCGGCGCTTCCGTGTTCGCCGATCTGGCCCTGGCCGCCGCTGGTGCTCTCGAACGCGAAGCACTTTTCCGGCCGCTGGGCCGGCAGGCTCTGGTCGCCCTGTTGGTGCTGGCTGGCGTCTTGGCGTGGGCGCGCCTGAACCTCGATCGCAAGAATGTCGAGGCCAAACCTCGCATGGCGGCGCTCGGCCGCGAGAGCTGGGAAGTCATTCAGCAATTCCGGGCGGCCAACCCGCGCGTCCGCCCCGGCGGCAGCGTGGCTTTTCTGGACGACCCGTTTCACAGTTGGGACATGCTGTTCGTGGCCGAACTGTGGTTCCGCGATCGCAGCCTGCGCATCCATGTCGCGCGCGAGGGACCTCTCGCGCCTCAGGACCTCGCGAAAATGGACGCCATCTTCACCTTCCAGGCCGGCAAGCTGGTGCAATTGAAGTAAGTGGGGCAGGCGCCCTCGCCTGCGCCGGACCCCCTGGTCCGGCTCTTCGCCCGCGCCCCTACAGCGTGAACCCCGACTTCGCCGCATCATCCGCGAACATCTTAACCGTGTCCAGCGAATACTCCGCCAGATCTTTGCCCACCAGCGAGAGCTTCTTGAGAACGTCGGGCGTGGCCGTGATGATGTGGCATCCGATGGCGTCCGCCTGAAACACATTGAGTAGTTCGCGCGGGCTGGCCCAGATGAGCTCGATCTGCGGATGCGGCCGCAGCATCCGCACCGCTTCCTGCATGGCCGGCACCGGGTCGACTCCCGTGTCCGCGATCCGCCCGGCAAAGACGCTCACATTCGAAGGCGCGCCGCCCGCCAGCGCTTCCACAACCTGGCTCACCTGGTCGAGCGTCAGAATGGCCGTCACGTTCACCTTGATGCCGGCGTGTGAAAGCCGCTGGATCAGCCCGCAGGCCGATTCGCGCCGCGTGTTGGTCACCGGAATCTTGACGTAGACGTTCGAGCCCCAGGTGGCGATGATCCGTGCCTGCCGTTCCATTTCGTCGAACTCGTCGGCGAAGACCTCGAAGGAAATCGGGCGGTCCGTAATCACCGACAGAATGTCGCGCGCGAACGCCTGGTAGTCGGTGATGCCGGCCTTGTGCATCAGCGTCGGATTGGTGGTGAAGCCGCGGATCGACGGATCGGCGTAAAGCTCCAGCATGCTTTTCTTCTCAGCCCCGTCGGCAAAGAGCTTGATCTTGAGAGTGACTGGCGGTTTCACGATTGGTTTCTCGCTTTCAGCCTATTTTGTCAGAACCGGTGGAAAAGTGCGGGCCATGCCTTCCTGGATTTCGATTCGTGAAGTCCAGCCCAGTTGTGTATGCGCCGCGCTGCAATCGCATGGCCCCACCGGCGTGAGGGACGCCACGCGATATGGGCTGAGCGGCACGGAGCGCTTCAGCATTTTGCCTAGCAACTCGACGCCCCACCCGGCGAACTTCAGAAACCAGATCGGCACGTACCATACGCGCACTCCCCGGCCGCTACGCCGCACAAACTCGACATAATCCTTCTGCCGGATGCCTTCCGGATCCACCAGTTGGAAGATGGCGCCGTTGGGCACGTCAGCCTGCGCGGCCAGTAGCAGGGCGTCTACCACGTTGTCGATGTAAACCAACTGCGCGCGATTATCGCCGGAGCCGGCCACCAGCCAGCGGCCGGCAATCGCAATCGTGCCGCCGGGCGGCGCCTTATCCAGGCCCGGGCCGTAAATCTGGCCCGGCCGCAGGATCACCGCGCGGATACGGTTTTCGGCGGCCGCCGCCAGCACCGTCTTTTCGACTTCCAACTTGGTTTGCGAATACAGGCCGCGCCGTTCCGGATGCGGCTCATACGGGGCGGACTCGGTCACCGGAACGCCCCGCTTGTGGCTCGCGTGATCCACCACCGCCATCGAACTCACGTGCACAAGCTTGCGCACCCCGTGCCGCGCGCAGGCTTCCACAACATTGCGCGTGCCCCACACCGTTCCGCTCTGATACTCGAACGGTCCACCCTTCATAGCCGCGCCCACGTGGTAGACAATCTCCATCCCATCGACTGCCCGGTCCACCACCGCCGGATTACCCAGATCGCCGTAGACCTCATGCACGTCGTCGCCCAGCGGCGTCTTCGGAGGCCTTCGCAACAGCACGCGTAGCGGCTCCCCGGCGCTACGCAACCGCCGCACCAGCGCCCGGCCCACGTAACCGTTCGCGCCCGTCACCAGGATGCGCGGCTGGCGCGCGGGCTCGCGCTCGGCCAGAAAGCGCAGCTTATCGGCATCGGCTCTCCGCGAGACTTCCTCCAGCAGCGCGATAGCCCGCCGCCCTTCCTCGGCCGGAACCGGCGGCGCTTCGTTCTTCCGCAGCGCCTCGTGGAACTTCACCACCGAGACCACAATGCCGGGCGAAGGCAACAGCCGCTTGGTCGCGAAGCGGATGGTGTTCGCCGTCACGTCCCACAGCATCCCGAGCGAATTCAACCCCGCCCCCAGAATGCGCTGCACGGGCTTGGGAGCCGGGTAGACCTTACGCACAGAGAGCGTTTGCAGGTAGCAATCCACCAGCATCACCCCGCGCGTGCACTCCACCACAAGCTCGTTTTGAATGGGCCGCACATTCCATGAAATGTACATCTGCCCGGTGCCCTTCTCGCATTCCACTAGTGTGCGCCACTCGTCGAAGACCAGGTTGGGGTCGCCCAGTCCGCTGGCATAGTATCTCGTCTCGGCGTGGCGGATGGGGCCCAGAAACGCCTCCAGCAGGTACAATCCGTGCACACCCAGATCCTGGAACGGATACGAGCCGTTGCGGAATTGCGGCGGTATGGCTGGGCCGCCGGAATACGCCGGGTAGTCGGAACTGCGCAGGAACTCGACGCCGGTGATTTCACCCAGGGCTCCGCTGCGCAGCAATTCGAGCGCGCGCAGCACGATGGGATCCATGCGCGCCGAATGATTCACCGAGAGCACCAGGCCCTTCTCGCGCGCCCGTTCGATCATGCGGTCGCAATCGGCCACGGTCTCCGCCATGGGCTTCTCCACCAACACATGGCATCCCATGTCGAGCGCTTCGAGCACCAGCGCCGCGTGCGTGGCTGGAGGCGTCAGGATGTGAATCACGTCCGGCCGCGCCTCCGCCATTGCCTGGAGCGACGCGTAAACGCGCGGGATCGAGAACTGCTCCGCCAGCTTCCGCGCGCGCTCCGCATCCGGATCCGCGACGCCCACGATTTCGACGAATGGCAGGCTGCGCAGCGCCCGGGCGTGGTGCGCGCAGACATACCCGGCTCCGACCAAGCCGACTTTCACCTTGCTATCGGTTTCCATTTTCTTCCAAATCGATCTGTCCCACGATCCACTCCACGGCTTCGCCGAGAGACCTCACCCGCGCGTCTGGCGGCTGCGCCGGTCCCCGCTCGCGGTATCCGCGGTCGAGCCACACCGTCCGGCAGCCGGCCGCCTGTCCGGCTTCGATGTCGCGCCAGCGGTCGCCGATCAGAAAGCTGCGGGCAAGGTCCGCGCCGAAACGCGCGGCCCCTTCCAGGATCAGCCCCGGCTTGGGCTTGCGGCAATCACAGCCGTCGCCGTCGTCGTGCATGCATACCAGAATCTCGTCCACCGGCAACTCCCGGCGCAGCCGCGCTCCAATCGCATTCACGGCTTCGGCGGTCTGCGTTCCCCGCGCCACATCCGGCTGGTTGGTCACGACAATCAGCGCGAGGCCCCGCGATTTCAGCCGCTGCAACGCCTCCGCGGCGCCCGGCGCCATCCGCACCTCGGCTGCGGTTTGCGGCGGATACGGTTTGCCGTCCCGTACGATGGCTTCGTTCAAGACGCCGTCGCGGTCCAGAAACACAACTCTCTTCAGCGGACCGATTCCCATTTGGTTTCCGCCTGCTTCACGTCGGGATGCGAGACCAAAAGGTGCCAGACCACCGCCTGAAAGGCTTCGGCGTGCGGCGTGGTGTGCACCGGGTTGACAGTCGGCACAATCACGCAGGCGTCCGCCACCTGTGCCGTGAACCCGCCGTCGCGGCCCACAATCCCAAGAATCCGCGCGCCCACGCTCTTGGCGTATTCGAGCGCCTTCACCAGGTTGGGGCTGACATTTTTCTCCAGGTTGCCTCCACCCACGGAAAACACCAGCACCGCGTCTTCCTTCCGCAGGCGGCTGCCGCGCAGCCAGCTCTCGAATACCGTGGCCCAGCCTTCGTCGTTAGTGCGGGCCGTCAGCTCGGAGACGTTATCGGTGGGCGCGTACGCTTCCATGCCGGCGATCTTGCGGAAGTCGTTCACCGCGTGCGACGCATTGGCCGCGCTTCCTCCCACGCCCAGGATGAACAGCCGCCCACCCGCCGCGCGCGTCGCCCCGAGCAGCGCCGCCGTCCGCTCGATCTGCTCCAGGTCCAGCCCGTCGATCACCTCTTTTGCTTCGGAAAGAAACTGCTGCGCAAAGCTCATTTGGTAGCCGCCTTGTTCCCCGCCAGATAGCCGGAAAGCTCCTGAATCCCCGCGAACGATCCGGTTTCGTAAAAACGTTCCTTAACCTCCAGGCCCGCCAACTCTCGCCGCGCCAGGAGGTCCTGGTACAGGTCCGCCAGGTCGTGCGCGCCGGTTTCCGGGACACCATCGAACGCCGCGCCGCGGAAAACGCCGAGCCCGTAATCGATGTAGCGCATCTCCGGTGTGCGGAGCTTCTTATTGTAGGCGAGGATGCGGCCCCCTTCAAAACGCACATTGCTCGAGTCCCAGCGGTCCTGGTTGTGGAATACCGTCATCAGCCCCGCCTGGCCGCTTCGCTCGAACGCTCGAGCCACCGCTCCGTAGTCGCACGGCAGATAGGAGTCTCCGTACAGCACAAAAAAACTCTCTCCCAATAACGGCCGCGCGTGCGCCACGGCGCCCGCCGTTCCGCGCAGGTGCGGTCCGTCCGGCACGTAGGTCAGTTCCAATCCGAATCGGCTTCCATCGCCGGCATAGGCTTCGAGCATCTCGCCCAGGTATCCCACGCACAGAATCGCGCGCTTCACTCCCTTGGAAGCCAACAGCCGAAGCTGATGCGCCAGGAAAGGCTCCCCGTTGATCTCGATCAACGCCTTCGGAATCTTTTCCGTCACCGGCCTCAAGCGCGTGGCCCACCCGCCTGCGAGAATTGCGACTGGCAGCATGGAGGAATGGCTCTAACGGAATGCTGAAAACCCCAATTTCAGCCGCCGATAAACGCCGATAAACGCAGATAGATTACTTGTTTTTAATCTGCGTTCATCGGCGCTCATCGGCGGCCAACTCTTCTTCATCAACTTACCTACGACTGCACGATCACCTGGCTGCCGGCGAAATCGAAGCGGAAACGCACCTCGCGCAACCCGGCTCGCGTCATCACTCGCCGCAGGCGCGTCTTGTCTTCGGTGTAGAACATCAGGAACCCACCGCCCCCGGCGCCGATCAGCTTTCCTCCCAGCGCGCCATTGGACCGCCCTAACTCATAGTAACTATCGATCTGGGGGTTACTCATCCCCTGCGTGCGCTTCTTCTTGTGCTCCCAATGGATGTGCATCAGCTCCGCGAACCGGCGCAGGTCGCCGCGCTCCATGGCGGCTTTGCTTTCCATGGCAATCTCCTTGATGAAATGCAGATTGTCCAGCATGCCCTGGTCCTTCTGGCGGCTGCGCGAATCCTGGTCCTTGAGAATCTCCGATGCGCTACGCGTAAATCCCGTGAAGAACAGAATCAGATTGTCTTCCAGCGTGTGCAGCGTCTCGGGCGCCAGGCGAAGCGGTTCCACTTCGACGTGTCCGTCCGGCTGGAATGTAAAACACGTGATGCCGCCGATGGCCGCGATGTATTGATCCTGCTTACCGATCGGTTCTCCCAATAGCTCCAGCTCGATATGGCACGCCTGCTCCGCCAGATCCCGCGCCGGCACCGAGTTTTTTTTCAGGCAGTGCAGGGCTCGCAGCAGCGCGGTGGTGAAACTGCCCGACGAGCCCAGCCCCGTTCCCGCCGGTATGTCGGACATGCTGGTGATTTCCAGGTGCGGATGCTCGTCCGTTCCCACCAGCTTCAGCGCTTCCCGCACGATGGGGTGTTTGATCTCCTCCGGCGTCTGCACCGTCTCCATCTTCGAGTACTTCACGATGATTCCTTCGGAGAAGCTTTCGTGCAGAGTAATATAAACGTACTTGTTGATCGCCGCCGAGATCACAAAGCCCGTGTGTTCGCGGTAATAAGACGGCAGGTCGGTTCCTCCGCCTCCCAACGATATGCGCAGCGGACTACTCGTGATGATCACGTCGAGACTCCCGATAGATGGTTTCCACAATTCCCCAGGCCGCTTCGGTGCCCGCCTGCCACTCGCGCCAATGGTTCTCCCAAACCCCGCCGATGGGTCCGCCCATGCCCGCGTAGTTCACCAGCGCGTCCGCGTGCTCCCACTTTCCTCGCAACCGCTGTTTTGCAAAGAACAGCCTATTGTAAGCGGAACGCGCGGGCCCCTACAATAGGACTTGCCCCCCGGCCGCCCCCGCGTGCGTCCCGGCGGTACTAAGTGCACCATGAACCGAGTCATCGAAAAACCCATCCCCCTGCTGGATCTGCGGGCCCAGCACCGCCAGATCCGCGACGAAGTCCTGGCCGAAGTGATCCGTGTCATCGACTCCCAAAAGTTCATCATGGGGGAGGATGTCGAAAAGCTGGAACGGGAGATCGCCGCCTATTCCGGCGCCCGGTTCGGCATTGGATGTGCGTCCGGCTCCGACGCTCTCTATCTGGCCCTGTTGGCGCTTGACCTGCAACCGGGCGACCAGGTCCTGACCGCGCCGTACACCTTTTTCGCCACGGCCGGCGCCATTCACCGCGCCGGCGCCATCCCGGTATTCGCGGATATCCAGGCCGATACCTTCAACATCGACGTGAGCCGTGTGGCCGAGACCCTGACCACTCACCCGAAGATCAAAGCCATCGTCCCCATTCACCTCTTCGGAGGCTGTGCCGACATGGAACCTCTGTGCGGCTTGGCGCGGGAGCGCGGCATTCCCGTTGTCGAAGACGCCGCCCAGTCCATCGGATCCGAGTACCAAGGCCGCCGCGCCGGCAGCATCGGGGATATCGCATGCTTCAGCTTTTTCCCCAGTAAGAATCTCGGCGGGTATGGGGACGGCGGCATGCTCACCACCAACGACGCTTCGCTCGGCGAGCGCCTCGCCGCGCTGCGCCTCCACGGCAGCCGCCGCAAGTATTACCACGATTGGGTGGGAATCAATTCCCGCCTCGACGCCTTGCAGGCTGCCGTCCTGCGCGTGAAATTCCGTTATCTCGATTCCTGGACCGAGGGCCGCCAGCGCAACGCGACGCTGTATCGCGAGTTTCTAGCCGCGTTGGGTGTGCCCGTCACGCCTCCGGTTCCCGCGCCCTATCAAACGCGTCACATCTACAACCAGTTTTCGATCCTGTGCCCGCGCAGGGATCAACTGCAGGCTTACCTCAAAGAGAACGGCATCGGCACGGAAATCTACTACCCGCTGCCGCTTCATTTACAGGCCTGCTTTGCGGGCCTGGGATACAAACCCGGCGATTTCCCAGTCAGCGAGCGCTTGGCCGGCGAGGCCCTGGCGCTGCCCATTCACTCCGAACTTGCGCCCCACCAGATCGAACAGATTTGCCGGACTCTGAAAGCATTCTACGCGTGACCAAAATCCATGGGTAATCCAGTCAAGTGTTTTGTAACCGGCGCCGCGGGCTTTATCGGCAGCAACCTGGTGGACCGCCTGCTCTCCCTGGGCCACGAAGTCGTCGGCTACGACAACTTCTCCACCGGGCAGGAGCGGTTTCTGGAATTAGCCGCGCCCCATCCGGCCTTCCAGTTGATTCGCGGCGACCTTCTCGAGTTCGACCGCCTCTCGCAAGCCATGCGCGGGTGCGGAATGGTCTTTCATCTGGCCGCCAACGCCGATGTCCGCTTTGGAACCGAACACCCCCGGCGCGACCTCGACCAGAACGCCATAGCCACGTGGAACGTGCTGGAGGCCATGCGCCGCAATGAGATTCGCCGCATCGCCTTCTCCTCCACCGGATCGGTATATGGCGAGGCGCAGATGATTCCCACGCCCGAAAATTGCCCCTTCCCCGTGCAGACTTCGCTTTACGGCGCCTCCAAACTGGCCGCTGAAGGCATGATCGCCGCTTATTGCGAGGGCTTTGGCATGCAAGGCCTGATCTTCCGCTTCGTCTCCATTCTGGGCGCACGCTACTCCCACGGGCACGTCTTCGACTTCTCGAAACAGCTTCTCGAACACCCCGGCCGCCTGCGGGTTCTCGGCAACGGCCGCCAGCGCAAATCGTATCTGCACGTCGACGATTGCGTGGATGCGATTCTGCGCGCCACGAACCAGGTGGAAGACAAGACCGCCATCTTCAACCTCGGCACCAACGAGTATTGTGAAGTCAACGATTCCATCGGCTGGATTTGCGGCCGCCTGGGCGTTCAACCGCGACTGGAGTATACCGGCGGAGATCGCGGCTGGATTGGAGACAACCCCTTCATTTTTCTGGATTGCGCCCGCATGCGATCGCTCGGCTGGGAACCGCGCTATCCTATCCGCGAAGCCGTGGGCAAGACCGTCCAGTACCTCATCGATAACCCCTGGTTGTTCGAAAGCCGGACATAAACTGCATGCTGAGAATTACCTTGGTATCTTCCTATTTCCCTACTTCCACCGACACTTACAAGGGACATTCGGCTTTTCGGACTTTTCAACACCTGCGCGATCTGGCGGACATCAAAGCCATTGTTCCTTTGCCCGCATATCCAAGCGCGCGCGGATGGTTCCATGAAGCTGCCCGGTTGGACCCTAACTACAGACCCGCGGGCATCGAGACCACTTACTTTCACTACCCCGCCATCCCGCTGCTTACCCGTCCGGCGAGCGGCTTCTATTGCTTAAGACGCTTATTGCCCCTGCTGCGCGCCAACCGCCCGGACGTAATCATGAATTACTGGCTTTATCCCGACGGTTTTGCGGCGGTCGGCGCCGGCCGCATCCTGGGGATACCGGCGATTGTCGGGTCAATTGGCTCCGATCTCTGCCGGATCACGGATCCCTTCACGCGCCGCAACGTGAAGCGGACCTTGGTGGGAGCCTCCGGCGTAATCACGGTGAGCGAAGACTTGCGCCGGCGCGCCATTGCCTGGGGCGCGGAGCCGGAGAATGTCACCACGGTTTTGAACGGCTGCGACGGCGCCATCTTTCACCCGGGCAGCCGTGAGGAGGCTCGCCGCGAGACCGGTTATCTTGAATCCGGCCGCCTGATTCTATTCGTCGGCTCCGCCCTCAAGACCAAGGGAATGGCGGAACTGCTCGAAGCCTTCGCCGGGCTGCTCCGGTCTGCCCCGGATGCGCGCCTGGCGGTGATCGGGGACGGCGAGTACAAAGAAATCTTCGTGCGCAATGCCGCCGCCGCGGGTATCCTCGACCGGATTCTGATGCTCGGGCGCCTCCCCTCGGAACGCGTAGCACCCTGGATGCGGGCCGCCGACGTGTTTTGTCTTCCCAGTTATTCCGAGGGATGTCCCAATGTGATCGTGGAAGCGCTCTCGTGCGGCTGCCCGGTGGTCGCTACCAACGTCGGCGGCATTCCCGAACTCTGCGACCAGTCATCCAGTATTCTGGTGCCCGCGCACCATGCGGAAAGCCTTCGTGTGGCCCTTGAGAACGCTCTCGCCAAGCCATGGGACCGGGCGACCATCGCCCGGTCTTTCCATCGCGGCTGGGAGCAGGTGGCGCGAGCGACCTTCGAGGTTTGCCGCGGCGTGGTTGAGTCCGCGCGTGCCCGAGCACGCTGAATTGAATATCATGCCCGAGCCGACGACACCCACCGAGCGTTCCCGAGGATATTGCGTAGCGTATTTCGGCAACGTCTGGTCGACCGAGAACCGCACCAGCAGCCACCACATCGCCCGGCGCCTGGCTGCCTGTGTTCCCGTGCTCTACATCGAAACGCCGGGCATGCGCAAACCGGCGCTCACTTCGAGAGATGCCCGCAAGATCTGGCGGAACCTGCTGGCCTGGTTTGCGCCGCCCCGCAGAATCCACGACAGCCTGCACGTCATGACACTCCCGCAGATTCCCTTTCGGAGCCTGCCGCTGGCCGGGCGGCTGAACCAATGGCTGGGACGCTGGCGCGTAAAGCGGGCGCTGCGTAGACTCGGGTTCACGCGGTATCTCTCCTGGTTTGTCGTGCCCCATCCGGGCAAACTCGCGGGGAAGCTCGGCGAGCGTCTGGTGGTCTATTACTGCATTGACGATTACTCCGCCCTCCCGGGCGTGGACGAAGCGGCCATCCGCCAGTTCGATGACGAGCTCACCCGCAAGGCCGATGTCGTGTTTGTGGCTTCCTCCACGCTGCTCGAGTCCAAGCGCGCCTTGAATGAGCATGTGCACTTCTCTCCTCATGGGGTGGATATGGAGCTCTTCGCCCGCTCGAGCGACCCTTCCTTTGAGCCCGCCGAGCGCGTCCGGTCGCTCACCCATCCGGTCATCGGCTATTTCGGTACGCTAAGTGAGGTATTGGATTACGAGCTTCTTACCTGGCTGGCGCGCTCGCGGCCGAACTGGACATTCCTGATGATTGGGCTGGTCGCGTCACCGGTGGGCGAGTTAGCACAATGCAGTAATGTAGTGCTGCCGGGCCCCCAGCCGTATGAAGACCTGCCGCGGTGGGCCAAGGCCTTCGATGTGGCCATCCTTCCACACCGCATGACGCGGTTCGTCAAACACGCCAACCCGCTCAAGTTACGCGAGTATCTCGCCACCGGCAAGCCGGTGGTGGCGGTGGTGACTCCGGAAACCAGTAAGTTTGCCGAATATGTCTACCTGGCCACCGATTACGCCACCTATCTGGAAGCCATCGAGACCGCCCTGCGGGAGGACTGCCCGGAAGAGCGGCAAAGACGCATGGCGTCGGTGGCCGGAACCAGTTGGGAATCTCGATTTCAGGAAACCTTGAAAGTGGTGGAAGAAACCCTTGACGCGAAGACCACACCAGGGCTGCGCCCTTGACTGCGGTTTCTACATTCCTGGATGAGAACTCTGTGCCTGGCGGTCCACTATCTATTTGGATTGGCCCTCCGCCAAGCCCGAAGGGCGGACGATCATAGCCCCACGGCGCAAGCCGTTGGGACACATCGGATCAGCCACATAGCCCCGGAACGGGGCGTAAGTCTATCCTTCTCAGGTCTTGACTTTGCTTCTTTTCCTCCGCGTCTCCGCGTCTCCGCGGTGAATAAGCAGTTTCCTGCGAAGAAGTCAGAATCGGGAGAAGACGGCATACTGGCCACCCAGCGGCAGCCTTCTCATGAGCCCTTCAAAGTGGCCGCAGGTTTTGTACAAGCGCTCGGGGAAGTAGAGGAAATACTCCGTCTTGTGCGCCTGGAACCCGGCGCGCCGCATCAGGCTCCGGGTGGAACCCGCGGTGAGCAGGATCGCATCCGCATCCACCGTCGTGCGCCTCACGATGGTTCGGGTCACCGGATTCAACGGGTTGTGCTCGATGATGCAGAAAATTCCGCCAGGGCGCAGGACGCGGCGGACTTCCAGGGTGAGCGGCGCGCGGCCGGCGGGCGGAACGTGATGGTACACACAGACGGCCGTTACGAAGTCGAACCGCCCATCCTCATAGGGAATGCGTAGCGGATCCTGTTGTACACGGGTCTCAAAGCCGCGAATCCCGGCCATCATTTGCGGAGAAGGATCGCATCCGCGGGCTTCGGCGAAAGAGCTGCCAAGCAGGCCGAGGAGCTCGCCCTGGCCGCACCCGAAGTCGAGGTAACTCATGCGGGAAGGATCCATCTTGTGGCGGCGAAAGTGCCCGAGGATCAAATCGCGCTTTCTCACGTGGAAGAACCGGGAGCCGGCGGGTGAAAACCGGTCACGCATGGGATCCTTCAGCAGGCCGTCGTAACTGCCGGCGAACTTGTCGAATTCGGGTGAGTTCATCGGCGGGGCCTTTCACGGCGCGGCTCTGCGAGGGATCGGCGCGCCACCACCCATTCTTGCAAACTGTGCACTCCCCGCTCAATCCGCAAGCATCCCCTCACGCCAGCTTCAACGCTTTCACGCGGTCCCGCAACTGCGCCGCCTTTTCGAACTCGAACTTCCGCGCCGCGTCGCGCATGCTCTCTTCCAGCTCTCCGATGAAGCGCGCCCGCTGCTCCGGCGTCAGACCTTCCACCTCCTCGTCGGTTTCGAGCGGCACCGTCACATAGTCGCCTTCGGCCACCGCTACCAGGCTCATATCGATCGGCCTCACAATCGATTGCGGCACAATCCCGTTCCGCTCGTTGTACTCCACCTGCACCTGCCGCCGCCGTGAAGTCTCTTCCAGCGCCTTCCGCATGCTGTCCGTCATCACATCGGCGTAGAGAATGGCGTGTCCCTCCACGTGCCGCGCCGCCCGCCCCATGGTCTGGATCAGCGCGCCGGCCGATCGCAGGAACCCTTCCTTATCCGCGTCCAGAATCGCCACCAGCGATACCTCCGGCAAGTCCAGACCTTCGCGCAGCAGGTTGATGCCGATCAGCACATCGAACTCCCCGCGCCGCAAATCGCGCAAGATCCGGATCCGCTCCAGCGTGTCGATTTCCGAGTGCAGATACCGGCAGCGGACTCCCACTTCGGAATAATATTCCGCCAGGTCTTCCGCCATGCGCTTGGTCAGAGTGGTCACGAGCACGCGCTGGTTGGCTTCCACGCGCTTGCGGATCTGGCCCAGCAGGTCGTCCACCTGCCCCTTCACCGGCCGGATCTCCACCGATGGATCCACCAGTCCCGTTGGCCGGATGATCTGCTCCACCACCACTCCCGCCGATTTGGTCAACTCGTACGGTCCCGGCGTCGCCGAAACGTAAACCAGCTGGTTCACGCGATGCTCAAACTCTTCGAACGTCAGCGGCCGGTTGTCCAGCGCGCTCGGCAGCCGGAATCCGTGCGCCACCAGCATCTCCTTCCGCGAGCGGTCGCCGTGATACATGCCGTGCAGTTGCGGGACGGTCTGGTGGCTCTCGTCGATGAAAATCAGCGAATCGTTCGGCAGGTAATCCAGCAGCGTGGGCGGCGCTTCTCCCGGCAGCCGCCCCGAGAAATGCCGCGAGTAGTTCTCGATCCCGTGGCAGTACCCGATCTCCTTCATCATCTCCAGGTCGAACATGGTGCGCTGGTACAGCCGCTGCGCTTCGATCAGTTTCCCCTGCTTCTCCAGCTCCTTGCGCCACCACTCCAGCTCCGTGCGAATGCTCTCCATGGCGCCGAAGCGGGTTTCGTCGCTCATCACGTAGTGCGTCTTGGGATAGATCGGCAGCCGCTGATAAGTCTGCTTCACCTGGCCGAGCAGCGGATCGATCTGCGACAGGCTCTCCACTTCGTCGCCCCAGAGCTCGATGCGGTACGCGTTGTCATCGTAGGTGGGATAAAGCTCGATCACGTCTCCGCGCACGCGGAACGTCCCGCGGCGGAAATCCGTGTCGTTGCGGTCGTACAGAATGTCCACCAGGCGGGATACGATCTGGTTGCGCGAAATCTTCTGCCCCTTCTCCAACATCAGCAACATCCCGTAGTAGGCTTCCGGCGACCCCAGGCCGTATATGCAGCTCACGCTGGCCACAATCACGCAGTCGCGTCTCTCGAACAGCGATTTGGTGGCCGCCAGGCGCAGCTTATCCAGCTCATCGTTGACGGTGGCTTCTTTTTCGATGTAGACGTCGCTCGAAGGAATGTAGGCTTCCGGCTGGTAGTAATCGTAGTAGCTGACGAAATACTCGACCGCGTTGTCCGGGTAGAAGCTCTTGAATTCGTGGTAAAGTTGCGCCGCCAGTGTCTTGTTGTGCGCCAGGATCAGCGCGGGCCGTCCCATCGCCTCAATCACCTTGGCCATGGTGAAAGTCTTTCCGGATCCGGTCACACCCAGCAGCACCTGGTGCTGCTCGCCTTCCCGCACGCCGCGCGTCAATTCGGCAATGGCATTTTCCTGGTCGCCGCACGGCCGGTAGTTGACCGCCAATCGAAAGCCCATATGTTCAGAGTGGCACAACTCCGCGGTTTTCCACGCGGCTTGCGCTTCTGACTCCTGACTCCTGACTTCCAAATCCCGCAGGGATTTCAAGGGCGAAGCCCTTGCGCATCATTCTTCGGTTCCGCTCAGCCGGGCGTTCAGCCACGCGCGGGCAAACCGCAGCCGCCGGTCGATGGTTGCTTCCGACATTTGCATCACTTCGCTCAACTCGGCCACCGTGTACCCCATCAGATACCGCAGTTCCACCAGTCGCACTAGGTCCGGATCGCTCTTCGCCAGTAGCTCCAGCGCCACGTCCAGGTCCAGAATCGCCGGCTCCGGCAGTTCCGTCCAGGCCAGGTGCGCCGTGAGCGGCACCTGCTCCCACTGGCCTTCGCGCTTGCCGGCCAGCCGCCGGCGCGCTTGCTCGATCAGGATTCTCCGCATTTGCGTCGCCGCGAACGCGAAAAAATGGTGCCGGCTCTTCCACTCCATGCGTTGCAGTTGCCGCAGGCGCATGTACGCTTCATTGACCAGGGCGGCCGGATTGATGTTGTGACGGTCTCGCGACGCCAGGTTCGATGCGATCGCCAGCAGGCGCTTGTAGACCGAATCCACCACCTGGTCGTAGGCGTGTTCGTCTCCCTCCCGCCATTGCTTCAGCAATAGGGTCACTGCGGTGGTCTTGCCGGAGGAAGACATCTCAAGTCGATTCTGTCATACGCTTGGATTTCCGCGCAAGAGATCCGCTGCTATCCTGAAGAACAGTGGCCTTGAATCCCTCCTCGGTGTCCCGGCTGATGGTGCGCGCGACCAACTGGCTTGGCGACGCGGTCATGTCTCTGCCGGCCATCCGGACCCTCCGCCAGGTCTTCCCCCACGCTCAGGTGGTCCTCGTCGCCCGCCCCTGGGTGGCCGATCTCTATGCTCGCGAATCTTCCATCGATCGCATCATTCTCTACCCGGCCGTGAAGGGCCTCCGCGCCAAACGCGAATTCGCCGCGCGCCTCCGGGAGGAACGCTTCGACGCCGCCATCCTGCTGCAAAACGCCTTCGACGCCGCGCTCATCGCCTGGCTGGCCGGCATCCCCGAGCGCATCGGTTACAATCGTGACGCGCGCGGCCTGCTGCTCACGCGCGCCATTCCCGTTCCCGAACCCGGCGACATCCCCCGCCACCAACGTTTCTATTACCTCGAACTCCTTCGCCGCGCCTCGCTGATCGAGCGCTTTCCGCCCTCCGATGCCATCCTCCTCGAAGGCATCGAGGCCGCCCGCCGCGGCGGCGCCGAACATCTCGCCGCGCTCGGTATTTCCGCGCCGGCCATCGGCATCAGCCCCGGAGCCGCTTACGGCAACGCCAAACGCTGGCTCCCCGAGCGCTTCGCCGCGGTCGCCCGGTCATTCCCTTCGGCTTCCATCCTGCTCTTCGGGTCCGCATCGGAACGCGAGCTCTGCCAGTCCGTGGCAACCCTGATCCCCAACTCCCACAACTTCGCCGGCCAGACGACGCTCCGCGAATTCATCGATCTCGCCGCGGCCTGCCGCCTCTTCCTGACCAACGATTCCGGCGCCATGCACGTCTCCAGCGCGCTGGGCGTTCCCACCGTTGCCATCTTCGGCGCAACCGACGACACCACCACCGGCCCCACCGGCCCGCTCGCGCGCGTCGTCCGCGCGCATGCCGAATGCAGTCCCTGCCTGCTCCGCGATTGTCCCATTGACCACCGCTGCATGACCGCCGTCACCACCGAACTGGCCGCCGCCGCCGCCCTTCAACTTTGGGAGGAATCCGCCCCCGCGTGGACACACGAAGCAAAATTCTGACGCCCGCCGCCGCGCTCGCGCTTGCGCCCCCGCGTCCGCTCGTAATCGTCAAAGGTTACTTCGATCTCCTGCGAGCGGAGCACGCGCGGTCGCTCGACGAAATCCGCCGCCGCACCAACGCCGCCACCTTGCTCGCCGTCGTCCTGCCCCTCGACCATGGCCTGCTGCCGCTCGCCGGCCGCGCCGAATTGGTGGCCGCTTTACGCATGGTAGACTACGTGTTACCCGGCGATTGCGAAGACTTGAATCGGCTTGTGTCCTCGCTCCGTCCCGCGGAAACCGTCAGCCTGGAAGACGCCGATATGCGCCGCGCCCGGCAGTTGATCGATCATGTTCATCGTCGGCAAAACTGCTAGTCTCCACATCCTGGCCGTCCGGCTGGGCGCCATGGGAGACATCATCCACGCTTTGCCCGCCGCGGCTTCGCTCAAGCTCGCTCACCCCGATTGCCATCTCACATGGCTCGTCGAACCTAAGTGGGCGCCGCTCCTCGATGCCAATCCCTTCGTTGACCGCGTTCTCGATCTCCACCGCGAGTCACTGGCCGGCCTGTTCGAAAGCTGGCGCGCTCTTTCTGAAATCCGCTGCGATTACGCCGTCGATTTTCAGGGCCTTCTCAAGTCCGCTCTGGCTGCCTCCGCCGCCCGCCCCGGCCGTCTTTACGGCTTCGATCCCGCGCAAATCCGCGAACGCAGCGCGGCCCTCTTCTATACGCATCGTATCTTCGCCCACTCGCCTCACGTGGTGGACCGCAACCTCGAGCTGGCCGCCGCACTTCCGGCGGGCGCGGCCTCCCCGGCCAGTCCCGCTTCCTTTCCTCTCCCGCCCGGCACTCCCGAAGGCGATCTTCCCAGCGGCGATTTCGTGCTCGCCTCACCGCTCGCCGGATGGGCGTCCAAACAGTGGCCCCTCGATCATTACCGCGCCCTGGCCGCGCGCCTGCTCGCGGAATGCGGCATCCCGCTGGTTCTCAACGGTCCGCCCGGTGCTGCCTTCCACCACGTGGAGCCGGCCCTGGTGCACTATTCCGGGCTCGCCGGCCTCATCTACGCCACGCGCCGCGCCGCCGCCGTGGTCGGCGTCGATAGCGGCCCGCTGCATCTGGCTGCCGCCCTTTCCAAGCCGGGTGTCGCCATCTTCGGCCCCACCGACCCGGCCCGCAACGGCCCCTATGGCAACTCGCTGCACGTGCTCCGCAGCCCGTCCGCCGGTACCACCTATAAGAGAGGCGACACCATCGACCCCAGCATGCAACTCGTCTCGCCGGACCAGGTCTTCGACATTCTCAACGCCACGTTGAGCAGATTCGCCGGATTCGCTCGCACATGATCCATTTCCCCAAACCTTACGCCGACGTCGTTGCCCGGCTGCGTGTCCCCAGCGGCTTCCTCATCGTCGCGGTCTTCGCCTGGTTCTCCCACCCCGACGCTCTCTCGCTGGCCATCGGCCTGCCCATCTCCCTGCTCGGTCTCGCGCTGCGTGCCTGGGCCGCTGGTTCCCTGGCCAAGAATCAACAACTCTCCACTGGCGGTCCGTACGCCTATACCCGCAATCCTCTTTATATCGGCACGCTGGTGGTGGCCGCAGGACTGGCAACCGCCGCCCGCAGCCCCGGCCTGGCAGCGCTTTTCGCCGCCATCTTTGTATTCGTATACCTGCCCGTCATCCAAAACGAACAGCAGCACCTTCGCAATCTATTCGCCGGCTACGCCGATTACGCCGCCCAGGTTCCCATCCTCTGGCCCCGCTTCACTCCGTTTCCCCAAAGAAAGCTGAGTCCTTTCCGCTTCTCTCTTTATCTAAAGAACCAGGAATATAATGCCGGGGCTGGATTCGCCGCCGGGGTGCTGTTTCTCTTTTGGAAGTTCATGAAGTAAGGCCGGGACCGTTCGGAGGGGAACGGTCCCTTGCCGTTTTGTCCGGTCCGCCAAGTCCCCTCAGACGTGATGACATCTGATGCATGAATTGATGCTATACTGCATCAATGGACCGTAAGACGGGCCGCGCCACGGCATCCCCAGCGAAGCGCCGTACCACCGTGACCATTCCGGCGGATTCTCTGGCCCAGGCGAAACGCATCGCCAGCGCCCGCCACAGCAACCTCAGCGCCGTGATTTCCGAAGCCCTCTCCGAAGGCTTGCGTCGGCACGCCGAGGCAGAGCGTAGCCAGCAGGTCTTTGCGCTCTACCAGCGCGCTTTTGGAACGTTCTCCGGCGAGGAGCTCATGGTGCTGGACGGAGTAATCCTCGATCCAACTCGTAGGCGTTAGCCCATGATCGATCCGGCTTGGGGTCCTTTTCTCTTCGACACCAGCGCCGAAAGTTGTCTGGCGCGCACCCGGGAGCCGGGTCTCCAGCGCTGGTTCGCCGAGTATCTTTCCCGCCATCCCGTGCATGTCTCCGCCGTGACCGTCGTGGAGCGAATCCGCGGGTACGCGCTCCTGTGGCAGCGCGCCCGGGCAGGGCGAGCCGGCGAGGTCGAAGCCGCCCGCATCGCCTATCTTGCCGCCCTCGGACGAGTGTGGCCGCTCGACGGGGCGATCTCGATCGTCGCCGGTGAAATCATGGCCCTCCTACCGGACCCGCCGACGCCGCCCCGTCGTGCGCACAAGCTCGTCGAATCCCGTCAGGAACGACTGGTCCGATGGCGCTTCGATGTAATGATTGCCTCGACTGCCCTGGTGGCCGGCATGCCGCTGATTCACAACAACCCCGCAGACTTCGAATCCATCCGAAGCGCCATCGAACGCACCCCCGGCCGTTTTCCAAAGCTCTGTCCACTGCAGCCGATTCGCTGCGGCTCCCTCGCCTAAGCCTCCGCGAGCGCGACATCCGTTACCGCGGGTGTATCGTAGTAATCAGGGGGGACCTCACGGATGTCCTATACCTCGCGTTTCACGCTTCCACTCTGCGTTACCGGTTGTATCCTCGCAGTTGCCGCTCAGGAAGCGCCCAAGCCGCAACTCACCGCCCGCGAGCTTTTCTATTCCGCCGCCTCCGAGCCCGCGCCCGCCGCCAAAGCGCCCAAGAAGGCCACGGCCAAGGCCAAGGCTCCGCCTAAGAAGGCCCCATCGGCGCCCGCCCAGACGGCCCCCGGCGATCAGCCGCCTCCTCGCGGGACCACTCCGCAGCACGACTCGGCGGGTCGCCTCCCTCTCGGCGCCTCCGTCATTCCGGCCGTTGCCTCCACTGCCCCCGCTCCCTCCACCGGCACCGCGCTCGGTCTGAAGTACACCATCCTGAGGCGGTCGGGCAGCGACATGGTCGAAGTCCCGCCCGACACCGTCTTCCATGCCGGCGACCGCATCCAGTTCAGCGTCCAGACCAACGGTCCCGGCTACCTCTACATCGTCAGCCAGGGATCCAGCGGCACCTGGAAACCCATGTTCCCGTCCATCGAAGTCGAGGATGGCAACAACCGCGTCGATGGCTGGCACACCTACACCGTTCCGCCGAAATCCCGCATGCTCTTCGACGAGCAGACCGGCGTCGAAAAGATTTTCATCGTCTTTTCGCGCGAGCCCGAGACCGATTTAGAAAACATGATCTACTCCCTGCAAGGCAACCAACCCCACCCGGCCGCCCAGGATGCACCCAAGCCCAAACAGATGGTTAGGGTTGCCAGCCTCAACATCGATGACTCGACCGTGGGCCGCTTGCGCACCACCTACTCCCGCGACCTCATCATCGAACGTGTCGACGACAAGACGCCCGCCGACAAGAGCGACAAACAGGAAAGCGCGGTCTACGTGGTCAATCCGAGCGGCAGTTCCGATTCGCGCGTGGTAGCCGATCTCAAACTGGTGCACCAATGATCCGGCGGGGCGCACAGGCCCTGCTGCCCGTGCTCGTATTATTAACGCCGGCTTTACCCCAAACCCACACCATGTCGGAGGGCGCGCACCGCATCGAGCTGATGCTCGAACGCCTCGACGGCTCCGTCTGGCGCACCATCGACCCCGGCCTGGTCCTCAACCAGGGCGATCGCGTGCGCTTCCGCTTCCGCACCAACTTCGACGGCTATCTCTACGTCATGAACCAAAGCACCTCCGGCAAGTACGAACAGCTTTTCCCGCGCGAGGAAACCGGCCAGGACAACCGCATCGTGGCCTCGACGGACTATCGCGTGCCTGCCACTTCCACCGTGTTCCGTGTCGCCGGTCCCGCCGGCCATGAAGTGGTTTATTGGCTGGTGACCCCGGCGCGCCTCACCGATGCTCCGCCCCACCTGGCCCCGCCGCCGCAGAGTAAGTCGGCGCCGATCACCCTGATTCCGCGCTGCGACGATACCATTCTGCGCGCCCGCGGAGACTGCATCGATACTTCCGCCGGCCCCAAGTTGATTCCGCGCGGCGCCGATCTTCCCCAGAACATTGCCGCCGCCGCCGGCGCCGGCAGCCGCGATCTGCTCTTCATGCGCCAGAAGGACACGGCCGTCATTTCTTCTCCCGCGCCGCTCAACGGCCCGGTCCTCTACGAGTTTCATCTCGCGCACCGGTGATGCTATGTTGCTGACACGCTATCTTCTGCTCGCGCTTGCCCCACTCGCCTTCGCCCAGCCGCCTCAACAGCAGCGCGACCTCAAGCTCGAAAAGATCGAAGATCCCACGTTGCCGGCCAAGCTCTCCGGCCACAGCTACGCCGTGGTCGTGGGCATTTCCAAATACCCTAACCTGCCCGCTGACAAGCAGCTTCAGTTCGCCGAGCGCGACGCCCAGTCCATCTACACCATCCTCATCAGCCCCGAAGGCGGCAATTTCAAAGCGGAAAACGTCAAGCTTCTCACCGGCGCCCAGGCCACTCTCGCCGCCATGAAAAGCCAGATTGACACCTGGCTGCCTTCCATGGCGCAGGACGACGACCGCGTCCTCATCTACTTCGCCGGCCACGGCTTTATATATCAAGGCAAAGGCTATCTGGCGCCTTCCGATTTCAAGCTCGACCGGGCCGACACCACCGGCTATCCCATGGATGAACTCGGAGTCGTCATCGGATCCAAGATTCACGCCAAATGGAAGATCCTCCTCACCGACGCCTGCCACAGCGGCGCCATCTCCCCCGAAGACACGCAATCCCTCAACCAAACGCTCTCCACCCTGAACCAGTCGCTCTTCTCCCTCACCGCCAGCCGCGACCGCGAACAATCTTTCGAAAGTCCCGACCTTCAGGGCGGCCACGGCGTCTTCACTTACTATGTCGTGAAGGGACTGGAAGGCGAAGCCGATTATTCGCATGACGGCAAAGTTACAGCCGACGAGCTGGCCGAGTACGTTCGCACTCAGGTTCGCGAAGCCACCAAAGGACAGCAGAACCCCACCTCCGACCGCGGCAGCTTCGACGCCAACATGTGGCTCGCCTTCGTGCCCTCCACCGCCGCTCCCGCCATCCCGCCCGCGCCGCAGTTCGGCACTCTGATCTTTACCGCCAATACCGATGGCGTGGAAGTCTTCGTCGATAACAAGTCCATCGGCGTAGTGCCCAAAGGCAAGCCCTTCCCGGTGCCCGGCCTGGTGCCCGGCCAGCACACCGTGAAAGGCGTAAAGATGGGCTACGAACCCGATGGCCCCCGCCAGGAGACCGTTTATCCCGGCACCGATTCCGCCGTCACCATCAAGATCCTCATCCCCCGCCACCGCGATAAAGCCGCCACCGATTCGCTCGATAAGGGCATCGAGTACTATCAGAAAGGCGACGCCGCGAATTACACGAAGGCCGCCGGGCAGCTCGAAAAAGCCTTTCAGCTCGATCCTACTTATAGCCAGGCCGCTTATTACCTGGGTCTGACTTATAGCGCCCTTTTCGACGAAGACAAGGCCCAGCAGTATTACAAGAAGGCCATCGGAATCGACCCCGACTATCTCGAAGCCCACGCCAATTACGCCGGCATGCTGCTCGATATCGGCGACGTGGATGAAGCCATCCGTCAGATCAACATCGTGCTGGTGCGCCAGCCCGAGCATGCCGTAGCACTCACCATGCTGGCCCAGGCCGACCGGCTCAAGGAGCTGTACCCGCAATCCATCGACGCCGCCCGCAAAGCCATTCGCCTCACACCTAAAGATGCCGAGCCCCATCTCTGGCTGGGTGACAGCCTGCGCCTCACCGGCAAATTCGCCGACGCTCAGTCCGAATACGAGCAGTACCTGGCCCTGAGTAACTTCGACAGCCACCTGGCCGGCCAGTTGAATTATTATGTTTTGGGATCGCTCTTCGGCATGGGCAAGAAGCACCACGCCGGCACGCGCGACATCTGGAAGGAACTACGCAGTCTGGCCCTTTTCGGCCTCTGCGACTGTCAGTACCTTCAAAAGCAGTACGACTCAGCCATCGGTTACTGCCAGAAATCTCTCACTTATAACTCCCAGGATCCCTTCGCCCATTACGACCTGGGCCGTTCCTTCTTTCAGAAAGCCGTCGACTCCGGCAACGTGGCGGGCCTCGGCCCGGCGCTCGTCCACTTTCAGGAAGTCCTGGCCATTAACCCCGACATGGACGAAGCCAAGTTCGCCCAGCAGAACATCGCCAGGATTCAGAAATTCCTGCAGCCGCATTGAGCAAGGGCTTCGCTCTTGATATCCCTGCGGGATATGGGAGTCAGGAGTTGGAAGTCGAGGAAGTCAGAAGGCAGGAATCAGGAATTCACCGCAGAGACGCGGAGGCGCGGAGAAAAGACACGTGTGGCGTAAGAATGGGATGGTATGAGGGCGTTGCGGCGGCCGGGGCTCTCGGACTTTTCGCCGGGCGTGTCTCCGGATTCTCTCGGACACTATTACGGGGCGGCCGCAAATGATTTGAACAGCATCTGCGGGGTTGACGACGCTGGATGGAGCCACGCTCCCCAATTCAATG
>PMTR01000131.1 GCA_003167255.1 Bryobacterales bacterium | reverse complement strand
TGCTTGATCGTGCCGCTGTTCTGCGGGATATCAACGCCGTAGATGCTCTTGATATCGTCGTGCGCCTCCCTCTGCGGAGACTTGACGCCGGCTATCATCTCTCCGATGCCAATGCCGAAGCCGGCGGCGCCGCCAATCAGCGCACCCAACGGGCCTCCCATCTGGAACCCGATGGCCGCCCCGCCAGCCGTCCCTTCCGCTGTGCCCGTCCATGTGCCACGGCTGCTCCCGAGCAGCCCTTGTTGCGCAAGCATCGTGCCGCCCGCCAGCATCGCGGCCCCGGCCACGCCACCTACTCCGGTGATCTTGCCGCCGGAGTCTCCGGTCTGGACGTCGTTGCCGCTTTCGTCCGTGCCGTAGATCGGATTAGACGGGCTCCGCTTGAAACTCCCCCAGTTCGTGCTCTTGAAGTTACGGACGATTCCCGCCAAACCGCTCGGCCCACTCCCACCAGCGGTGCCATCACGCGTCCCGCCGAACAACACCGACAGCGGATTGAATCCCCCCGTCCCGCCCGGCACCCGATTCAACGTCGCCGTGCCCGCCGATGCGCCGGACCAATCTCCGCCTCCAGCAGCCCAAGGGGCGGGAGTATAACCGCCGGTGGCTGCGCCTGACGAAGAGTGATCCGTCCCCCCGACCCCCGTTCCACCGGCAGCCGGTCCGGAGTCGCTACGCGTGGCACTGCTGAACAGCATTGCCATCGGATTCAATCCAGTACCGCTGGAACTCCAAGGAGCCGCAGTGTAGCCGCCCGCCCCTATAGGTGCGCTCATCTTGGCCGGCACCGAGATCGACGGAACGGAGATTCCCAAAACGCCAGCGGCCCCAGCAGCGCCACTCTGCAAGGAGGGAGCAGCCACACCCATACTGGCCGCCAGGATGCCAGTCAACGCCGCCATCACCGCGCTGTTCTGCATAGTCGCGGCGGTGTTCTGATCGGTGGATACACGTACCGGGTCCTGCTTACCGCCCTTGAAAATGCCCGCGAGGCCGCCCTGCCCGTCCGCGCCGTAGATGATCGGATGGAGGACGTTCGCCGCCATGCCGCCCAGCGTTTCGGTCACCGGTTTGAGCACCGCGGCGTGGATCGTGTTCAGCAGATCCTTGCCGAAGTTCTTGGGCTTGGTGAACAGAACTTCGATCAGCTTTTCTGCCTGCTTCTGCAGGCTGTCGAACTGCGACTGGATCTCCTGCTGGCGTTTCTGTTGGAGCTGCGCCTGCTTTTCCTCGAGCTGGTCCTGTGCCTGGGCGATTTCAGTGAACAGATCCTTCTGCGCCTGCGCCGCCAGGACGGAGCGCTTCGCCGCGTTCTCTTCTCTCGATATGCGCTCGGCTTCGATGCCAGCCAACTGGACGGCCAAATCGAGCCGGATCTGGTAGGCCTGCTGCGCCGCTGCCTCTTCCTTTCGCGCCGACAACTCCCGCTTTTCCGCCTCAGGCATGGCCATCGGCGTTTCCTGGCTGGCGGTCAGTTCCGCCATGCGCGCGGACCGCGCGGCGCGCCGCCGCAACTCATCCCGTTGCGCCTGGACTCCGATGTCCTCGATCCGCTCCTGCGCCGCGAAGCCTTCCTCCCATTCCTTCATCTGCTCTTTGCTCGGCATCATGAGTGCGAGCATTTTTTTCTGCTGCTCGGTCGCTTGCTTGTCGGCGTACTTTTCGAACTCCTCCCATGCCTCTTTCGAGAGCACCGCCGCCTGCTCGTCCGCCGCCTTGCGGATCGCCGCAATCTCCGATTCCGACGCCTTAACCTTCGCGGCCTGCTGCAGAAGCTGGTCGCGCTGATAGTAGATTTTGCCGATTGCGTCGAGCTCGGCTTCATCGCCCTTCTTTTCGAACTCGGCCGCCTGGCGGCGGAAATCCTTGAGCTGCTCCGCNNGCGTCCAATGCCGCCTTGCGGCGCGCTTCGGTGGCTTCCGCGACGTGGAGTTGTTGGCCCAGATCCTGTGCCTGAGCCTTCGTCAACGGCTTGTCAGGTTCGAGCAGTTGTTTCTGGAGCCGCTCGACATCCTTCTTGGCGTCGGCGTAGGCCTTCTCCATTCCGTCGTGCGTGCCGAAGAACCGGGCGCGAATGCGATCCGTCTCTTCCTTGCCTGCACGCAGGTCTGTCCGCTTGGTGGCTGCCTCGGCATCCGCCAGCATCTTCTGCAACTGCTGGATCTGGTCCTGGATTTCGCTTGCGCGCTTCGCTCGGGCCTCCTCGTCGCGGGTGGGCGCAATCGCTTGCAGGATGCCGAAGTCGCCGACCAGCCCTTGCTGTTGGGCCCGCAAATCCTCGATGCGCTTCAAGGTGGCATCGCGATTCTTCATGATCTCCGGCGCCTGTCGCTCCATGTCAGCAACCTGTTGACGATGACCGGAGATCGACATCTTCGCCCCAATGCCGCCCGCCGCCCGAATAGCGGCAGCATCCTGGCGCGCCTGTTCTTCTTCGCGGTGTTCCCGTTCATCGTCTCCGGCGGTGCCGACGTTATTGAGGAACCAGTCGACGCCCTTCCCGACCCACGTCACGGTAACGACCAGGCCCTCTTTGAACTTGCGGACCAGCCCGTCCCATTTGGTTTCGAGAACGGTAACTTCACGCTGGTATTCGGCAAAACGGCGGATGTCGTCTTCGGTCGGCCCGAAACCCTGCTCGTGGGCGACGCGCAGGTTCTCGTTGAGTTCCGTCATGAACGGAATCGCCTCCACGCCAACCTTTTTGAACAGGTCCATGGCGGCGGCGTCCCGCTGAAGGCCTTCCGGGAGCTTATTCAGACCCTCGGAGATCTCTGTCAGAATCTCGGAGGTGGGCTTCATCTCTCCGGTGGCGGTGTGAAAATCGATGCCCATCCCGCGCAAGGTGGCCCGCGCCTTTTCGCCTTCCCTGGAATTGTCGTCGGCTGCCTGGGACAAACCGCGCATCAGGCGCTCGACAATCGAGATGTCCTGCCCGACCGCGCGCGCCGCGAAGCCGAACTGCCCGACTTCCTTCGCGGTCAAACCGGTGCGCAGTTCCGCGTCCTTCACGCGAGTGCCGTATTCGCCGAGACTCTTTGCCGCCTCGAATGCGGACGCCGCAATGGTGCCCAATACAGCAGCACCAGCCGTGACGGCAATACCAAAGGGACCAAGAGCGGACAGCACCGACGAGATTGCACCCTTCGCTCCCTGGAGCGGGTTCTCCATGAACTGGCTGACGCGCTCGCCGAACGAAGTAATGGCTTCGGACTGCTTCCGCAATGCTTCTTCGGCTTCTTTCGCCGCCTTAACCGCGAGAGCTTCGCGGGCGGCTTTCTCCTCCATGGCGATCATCTTTTCGTAGGATCGGGTGATCGCGTCAATGGCCTGCGGCTCGCGGTTATATCGCTGGAGAAGCTGGTCTCGTTGGGTGATCAGCCGGTCCACGCCGCTCTTGCCATAGGTCTCGGACTGCTTTTCGAGGGAGGCGATGAGCCGCTGGACACTGGATCGGGTCTGATCCGAAATCCGGATGACCTTGCCGTGCGAGGACTCCGCTTTCTTCTCAAAGCCGTCGAGGGCTGCGTTGGCCTTGTCCGTTATCGGGGTGACCTGGTCCTCGGCTTCGAGGATTACGCGCTCTGCCTGGTCTGCCATTTACGCTGCCTTGAGCATCACGAAGGGACGCGCCTGAAATGCCGAGAGCACGGCCTGGCGGTCGCGCGGCGACACGCCCCACTGCGCCTCGCGCCGGTTATTGAAGGCGGCGATCTGCGAAGCCGTCATCCGCCGTCCGGGAAGGGCTTCGTCGAGGAACCCAATCGCCGCGCGGTTCTCATTCGCGGTAAGGACTTTGAGGCAGCGCAGGGTATGCCCGCTCCAGGTCCAATCGCGGATCGGCCGCAGGCCGCGCGCCGCCTTGTAGTCGGGGTAACCGCGCCGGCCCGGCAGCCCTGGTTTCAGTGGCGCAGCGGCTTGGTCGTAGATGTTTCGCCCGCTCTGAATGCGCGCCCGGATCGAATCCGCCAGCACCTGCGCGAAGCCTTGCATTTCCGTGGCGGTGTAGGGCGAGTACACGAAGCGGGCGCGGCGGATCACGGTTTGAAATCGGGGCATGGATTCACTATTGGGTGGTTCGAGCAAGGCCGGAAAGGCCCGGTGGAAGACGGGGAGCACCAGGCACCCCGACTTGCCGAGAAACCAGGAAGAGGCTACCTTGAAGGTATGAGCGAGCAAACTGCCCAGCTCCTGGATGCTTTCGAGGCGCTGCCGTCCGACGACAAGCAGGCATTCGCCGTGGAAATCATGCGGCGGACCCGCGAATTGCCGTTTGACTCCGGCCCGATCACCGACGAGGAGATTGGCGAAGCCGGCAAGGCGCTGTTCGCCCACCTCGACCAGGAAGAGAATGCAGCCCACCCGAGGTGAGGTGTGGCTATTCGACCTCGGGATGGCGGCGAAGACCCGTCCTGTTCTGGTTGTGAGTGTCGCCTATGGCGATGCCGATCGCGCCATCGTTACCGTCGTCCCTCACACGACTCAGCTTCGCGGCTCTCTCTTTGAAATCTCCGTGCGTGCCCCCTTCCTTCAACAGGGCGCCTTCTTGGTTCAAGGCATATCGACACACCCCAAAGCCTGGGCGATCCGCAAGATCGGCGCACTCACGCGCGACCAAATGGCGGCGGTTATGGCGGGCGTGCGGAATTGGTTAGGGCTCACGCAGGATTGACGGCTGTATTGTTTCTGACTGATACGGCTTGCCGCGGCCCCGGTGTGCCTTCTCCGCTCCTATTCTGCTCCTGGCGCTCAACCTCGATCAGTTCCAGCACCCGGAACTCCTCTTCCGTGATATCCGCCAGCGTGATTGTCAGCCCGATGTTCTTGGCAGCCAGAATTCGGAAGCACCGTCGAACGAGAGCGCCATTCGGCGTGTCCATCGCCTCTTCGAGCAGATTCTTCGGACAGCCGGGCCCGTGGCTGACGTCGATGGCCTTCCAGTCGGCGCGACAGGTGGGACAGCCATCCAACTCCGTCTGTGCCGAGTAACCGCACTTCCGGCATCGGAAGACGCGGTCGGGGCATTCTTCGTCAGGCCCACACAGCCCGCCCTGGTACAGCACCGACCGGATCAGGAATCGCACGCCCGGCTCTTCTGGCCAGTCGCCGGGCGCGGCTATTCCGGGTCTTCGTCGGCCTCGATGGCAAGTTGCGCGATAACCTCAGACACCGCCGCCGACTTGTGAACGATGGGCACGGCGCCCGCATAGCCGTCTTGCGAAATGTGCAGCTTGTCGTAGAGCGCGCCGCTCGGCTCCAGGAACGCCCGCGTCTCGATGGACCGCCGCGCCGCGACCACGCTGGTCGAAGCCCGCTCGTGTTCCTGCATCTCCTTCGCGGTCGGCATGCGCAGCACGTGAACCACGCGCGTGCCGGGGACTTTCATCTCGATCCGGTAGTTGATGCCTTCGCGCTCCACGGTGGCCACAGCGCACCGCTCGACGCGGCCGATCACCATGCCGGCTTCGGCATCATCGAACTCCGGCCCGTCCTTATCGACGCGGATCTTGGCGAACAACTCGGCGTTGATCTTCGGCAGGTCCACGTCCTCGCTCTGCGACTTCCCGCGCCCGAGGAAATGGCGCACGGTGCGCTGTGCGCGCGCCCACGTGCACCACTCCTCATCGGAGGGGAACCGCACCTCGCAGCTCTTCTCGCCGCCCGAAAGGATCGGCACCACGAAAGGCTTACTCGCGTCAAACATCCAAGCCTCCTACTGGCAGATGCCCTGCAACGGAGTGGTGATGGTCATCGTCACCATCCCGTTGGTGGGGTCGTAAAGCTGAACGCCGGTGATTTGAAGCGTCACGATACCGTCCGTGTTCCCGAGTTCGGCGACGTTGAAGCCCATCTTCTGGATGAGCATCGTGAACGAGTTGTTGGCGTCGCGGGTCATGGTGAACGTGGCCGTCCCGGTAGTCAGGTTGATCAGGTTCGCATACTCGGTCGATCCCGCCTGCACGCGCACCACAAACTGCACCGCGAAGGCACGATCACCCCACTCGAAACGCCCCTGGATCTGGTAGCCATCCTGCGCTCCCGAGCCAGGAAAGAAGCCGGGCCGAAAATTGTTTTCCCAGGAGGCTTCCATCGACACGAACTGCTTGGCGCTGCCGCCGGAAAGGTAGTTGATGCCGTTGAAGGTCAGAGCGCTTATCATGCCGGCGTTGAACTCATGCGGCGTGGAGATGGCCGGCAGCGTGATGGCGCTGGGCGAAGTGTACTGGCCGGTCGTGACGCACTCCACCGAGCACATCGCGCTGGCGCGCCCCGGCGAGTTTTTGATGGAGAGCTTCCAGCCCTTGACCGCGCAGCCCACCAGCATTTCGTCCAGCACCGCAGAGCCACCAGGCCGGATCTGCTGCAAGAACGAAAAGTACGGCAACTCCAGGCCGGTCGGGTTCGTGGCTCCCAATGCCGGAACGATGGTGTACGTGTACGGACCGCTACCGCTCACGACAACGTTGCCCATGGAGAAGGACATCGCCCACGCGAGGAATTCCGACGAGGCGTACTTCGAGAGCTCGTAGGCCGGCATGTTGTAATGCGACTTGAAGAGCTGCGTCGGGAACTCGTGGCCCTTGCCAATTTCCGCACGGTCATCCTCGTTGACTGGGACCTTCGCCCACGGCTTGGTATTAAGATTCGTGTGACGCCAGATGGTGGCCACCAGATTCGCCGTTCCAATGGCGGTCTGTTTGCCGAATCCCCAACCGTTCAGCAGTTCACTGATGTTCGCCATGTTGCTTCTCCTCCTCAGCTACAACTACCGGCTTTTGCGCCGCCGCCGGCGCGGGAACCTGATGCCAACCGGACGCCATGCGGGGCGTCAGAGCTTCGGTGGTCACCTCGACTTCCTTCAGTTCGCCATCCGGCGATCTCATAAAAACCGTTTCCATGTTGTCCTCACTCCCCGCCGGGATTGCCTTGCTCCACGAGCGTTGCTTGCACCTCGAAGTAATCGAGGGTCGCCCCGTCCGCGCTCACCACAACCGTGTTTCGCTGCGCGGAGGGCAGCTCCATGTCCATCGGGTAACAATCCGGATCGATCTGGAAATGCAGAAGGGACGCCCACGATGGAGCACCCGTTGGTATTGCGCTCACCAGCAGCCAGAACAGATCGGCATACGTGGCGGTGGAATCCTGTTCCGGCGCCCGCAAGTAGATCGAGAAGCGATGCGCGAAGTGCAGTGATCCGCCAGTGAGACGCCGCGGCGCGGTGCCATTCCAGGCAACCAGAATCGAGCCGAGCGGCATCTGGAGGATCGCCAGCCGCAGATTGTTGTCGTTGGCCAGCCCTTCCATGAACGCGCGGATGTTGTCGCCGTCGCCGCCAATCGCGCTGACCAGGTCCGGACAGGACTGGAGCGCAGTCACCCACTCGCCGAGTATTGTTTTCGGATTGATCACGACCGTTGAAGAAGTGCCAGGTTGAGCATGCCGTAGGCATCCGGCTGGCGCACCGTCGTCACCACGTACTGCGTACCCCAGGCCGTCACCCAATCGCCTTTTGCCGGTGGATTCGAGAAGTCAGCCGGATTCACCGAGATCTCCTCGAAGTTCGCTACCGCGCCCGACTCCTCACGCACACGAAGGTGGCGGATGGCGGTCACCGTGAACGGGTTTCCCTGCGCGACGCCAACCTGCACCGGCTGGTACACCACCGGCTCGCCGAACGTCTGCAACATCACGCCGTCCACGAACGCTTCAATGCTGGGCCAGTTCGGCATCTCACGTCCAATACGCGACGATCAGTCCTTCGCCCGCGTTGTTGGCGTCGACGAAGTAATCGGAGGGCACCAGCAAATGGCGCGCGTCTTCCGCCCAGATCTCGTAAGCATCCGCGACGCCGCCACCAGCACCGGTGGGCCAGAACTCTTTGACCACACCCGCGCCGTTCGCCTTGTTCATGCCGGATACGCCCAGGAACACGCGGCCCGTATCGCCGATGGCCGCCGCGAAGCGCATCCGCTCCACGCGCAGGTTCGTGTCGATGCTAACTGGAACCGGCGTGCCGGGCGTCGGGACGGAGATTTTGCCGAACGATTTTGCTTTCATCGGAATCAGAGCCAGGCCAGGATCTTGTACTTGGCGTTGTTGGTAACGGTCACCTTCACGTTGGTGGCGTCGTGCGCGCCCTCGGTGACCGTGAAGACGTTGGCACTGCCGCTGTTGTCAGTGCAGGAGACCAGCACGCCCGCAGGCACCGCCCCCAGGCCGTGCGCGATACTCTGCTGCGCGCCGCTTCCGGTTTGCACCGCCGACAAGAACTGCTTCTGCTTCGACGGGTAGCTGCCCTTGAAATTCGGCTGCGGGCCCGCGCTCTGAAACTCCGGAGCGTTAACGGGCGTTTTTTCCACTTTGACTGCCATGTCGTTTTTCCTTTCCAAGCTTGGCCGGTTCGTGTTGGGGAAGCTTGGAGAGCGCCCGCTCCGCTTCCATCTGAGTCCCGATCCGGCGCTGCTCGTAGAGCTGCCGCGCGCGCGTCAACTGAACCTTGTTTGTGGCGTCCGGGGCGGGATACTCGTCGCCGATGTCAGATGGCGTAAAGCCCTGCAACGGGCGCAGGACGTACAGAGGCGGAACCCGCCCCTTGGTCAGCCGCGCCCACGATTCACGACGAAGCATCATGGCTACACCGCCGAGATCACGTTGTTGAAGAAGAAGCCCAGGTCGGCAGAGACGAGGCGCATATCGAACGCCGAATCGATCTCTACGCGATCCGAACCCAGGTGCTCCATGCGGAACGTCTTGATGCGGACGCCCGCGCCACCGGTGGTGCCGATCAAGCCCGTCCAGTTGAAGACGTAACCCGCGCTGGGAGTCATCAGGCCGGCATTCTTCGGGCGGTAGAAGAGCGCGGCGCTCAGGCCGCCGATGAACGCGTTGGATTCGGCCGCGCCTTCCGCCGCCTGGTTGTAAACGGCGTCGATAACCATGACGTCTTCGAGTTCCAGGATTTCCGCCATGATCTGGCGAGTGGCGACTGCCGGGTTGGGTGCGGTCTGGCCGTACTTGGTGCGGTCGATGAAGTCGGGGTGATCCACTAGCTTGTCGAACACCGGGCGACTCACCACGAAGATGTTGGGCGCGAAGCCGCCGCTCGACAGCCGCATCTGGGTCTTCGCGTGGCGAATGTCCGTGATGGGGTTGCCGTTGGGGTAGTTTGCGGAGTCCCAATAGACGACGTGCGTGGAATCCGCGGTTGCCTGGCCACTAGCCTGGTTGGTCCAGATGCCGGTGCCGAAGAACTTCGAGACCCACTGATTTTCGCGCCGGATCAGCGCCTTCTGCGTCAGGAAGATCGTGGCGTCGCGGTCGGGCGCAAGCGGCGAGTCGCTGTTGGAGCGGATCTGGTCATCCACGTCCTTGTGCAGCGACCAAACGTCGCAGTTGTAGGTGCCGGTGGAATTCAGGTTGTAACCCGTGCCGGCGGATTCGGTAGCGAGCGCCCTCTTCTGCATCTCGTCGCGGTTGAAGTCGGCCCGCGCGTAGGTGTAATAGAGATCGCTTTTGTTCTCGACCGGGACAGCCGGGAAGGCTTTGTCCGCGACGAATTCGACTCCGGCGGCCTCCTGAAGGTAGGCCACGGAGATGTTCGTCAGCGGTCGGTTGACGTGAACGTCCTGCAATGTCGGTTGAGGCATTTCTTATTTCTCCTTTGAGTTGTTGCGGCTCGCTGACGGCTACATCTTGTACGGGCCGAGAAGCAGCGCAGGGATGATCACGCCAGCCCCCGCCGAGGAAGCCAGAGCGCGCGCCCGCACGAAATTCCCGGCGGTCGCGGTGATGGCCTGCCCACTGGCGTTGGCCATCAGCGGGTCGCCCGCAATAACGGCAGCGCCGGTCACCAGCTTCGTGATGCCCAGGATGGCGACCTCGCCCTCGACGCCCTGCGCGTTGGGCTTATCCTGGACTACGCCGTCGGCGACGGCGCCAGCGCCCGTGAAGTTGATCTGTCCGGACGCGTTGGTGGTCACGAAGCAGAACTGCGGATTCACAGTTCCACCGCTCGTGAGGTCCGCAGCCGCCGGAAGCCCTACTGTGCGTAATGTCTGTTCGAATGCCATGTCTGTTGGTCTCCTTTCGCCCCTACCGGGCGAGGCGAACGCCAGCCCGCTCGAGCGTGGCGATCAGGCCCTTCGCGTTGTGCTGCGCCACGAACGCTCCGTAAACCTCGGGATGCTCTTCGAGCATCTGGGCGTAGGCACGCTCCTTGGTCAGCTTGGTGGTACCGCTTTCGGCGTAAAGATTGGAAGTCTCTTTGCCGCGATTCTGCCGGGCGTAACTGGTGGCCTGCGCTTCAATTTCCTGAAGCGAGCCGACCGCTCCCTGGTTCGGGTTGACGTGGGAAGTGATCATGCTCCTCTCGCTTTCGATCACGCGGGCGGCGGTCAGTTCCTCACTGATTTCCGCCACGCTGAAGTATTGGCCGGTGGCCTTCTTCTTGGTGAGGAGTTCCGCGGCCTTGTCGGGACATCCGGCCATCTTGCACAGTGCGCCGATGGCTTCGATGTCGCCCTCGGGACGCATCTTCAACGCTTCGCCAGGCACGGCAGCCAGGCCGGTGAGCGGGGCCGTGCCTTCCGGTTTCTTGGCGTCGCCCTTTACGTTCTCGCCGCAAGCGTGGCAGAACGTCGCATCCCCGTGAAGCTTGGTCCCACACGCATGGCAGAACTTCGGCTCGTTGTTGGTTTTCTCGTCGTCACTCGGCTTTTTACCTTCGGCGGCGATCGTCAGTGTTTCGTCGGGCATACTTGCTGTTACCTCCTTGGTTGTGGATATTGCGGCAATCGCCGCCGTTGATTTCTGGACCGGCTGTCCGAGCAGTTGGCGAAGCGCGTTCATGGCGTCGCCCAGCGATCCGACCCCGTCGGCCAGCATCGGAACGGCATTTTCGGCCCAGAACACGCCGGCCTGCGTCGCGATGATCTCTTCTGCGGTGGCCTTCCGGTTCCGCGCCACCGTTGCAACGAACTGTTCGTACTGCCGGTCAATCTCGGACTGGATGTCCTTTTCGGCGCGCTCCGAAAGCGGTTCATGCGGGTTCGCATCGACCTTCTTGTCGCCTTTGAAGATGTAGGTGTACTTGAATCCCTGCTCATCGTTGAACTTTGAATCTTCCGTGTGGAGCACGACGACGCCAACGGACCCGACCGCTCCCATGCGCGTGACGAAGATCCTGTCGGCCGCGCTGGTGAGGGCATAGGCCGCCGAAAATGCGAAATCGTCGGCGACCGCAAAGATAGGTTTCAAGCCGCGAAGAGAATAGACGTAGTCGGACAGTTCCAGGCATCCGGTGGTCTCACCGCCCGGTGAATCAACCTGCAGGAGAATCGCCCGCACTCCGACGTCGTTCACCGCGTCCTGAAGGTAGCCCCCAATCTGCGAATAGGAACTGCAACCGCTCAGCGCCGAAACCCAGGATTCCGCTTTCGTCAGCACGCCCTGGATCGGGATGATCGCGATGCCGTCGATCACCTGGTAGCCGCTGTCATCACCCTGCTCGATGTACGACGCGGCGAACGGCTGGGTAGTCTCCGGTGCTCCCGGAATGATCCCCAGGCGCGGGCCCAGCGCCTGCACCATGACGTCCAGCTTGGGCGGATGAATCATGAGTGGCGTGTTCACAAACCGCGATGCCACACGAGTCAGATTCCTCATGGCTTCACGTCCACCTCGCCCTTGCTGGCATCCTGCTGGATCTCGGCTTCCGTCAATCCGGCGTTGCGCCCGGTCAGGACCTTCCGGCCATCGCTGTCGTAAGAGAGCCCAAGCTTGTCGGCCCGCTCGTTGTCCGCCGTCTGCTCCGCGTCCAC
Organism: Bryobacterales bacterium; assembly: GCA_003167255.1. Lineage (GTDB taxonomy): Bacteria > Acidobacteriota > Terriglobia > Bryobacterales > Bryobacteraceae > PALSA-129. Next base: position 38,099 of record PMTR01000131.1, on the reverse strand, counting down.
TGCACCGGCGTCGCGCCCCTGCGCCGCCACCTCGGCAGAGCGCGTGGACAAGCCGCTGCGGATGGCGTCGTTGGAAGCTTTGATGTCCTTCTCGGGATCGACCCACGGCCAGCCGGGCGTTACCCACTGCACTTCCTCGAATGGCTCGGGATCTTTGCTGTACGCGTTCAGCAGGTCGATGCCGAACACCAGCGCTAGCATCGCCTCCCGCAGCCAGCGTTTATAAACCGGGTGGCAGACCTGGAAGATGAAAACCGAATGCTGATACTGCTCGCACTTGCGGCGGAACTCCAGCAGGCCGGCGCGGATCGACGAGTAGTTGATCCCCGACAGGTCGCCACTGATCTGATACTCGGCAAGCCCGGCGCCACTCGAAAACGCCTGCAGACACGTCCGGATGAACGATTTGAAATCGCCGCTGTCCTTGGCCTCGGCGAACGACACCTCTTCGCCGAAGTTCAGCACCTGGAAGGTGCCGGGTTCGAGCTTGCTGATCTGCGTCCCCGGCTCCGTCTGGCCCGGCCCGTTCTGATATTGATCCGGGGGGATGATCGGATTGTCCGGACTGGCCTGGGTGATGAACCCGGTAATCATCGCCGCGAGCTTCTTGCGGACGATCTCGGCGTCTGTATACTGCTCCAACTCGTAGAGCTTCGCGATCACCGACGTGAGCCACGGCTGCCCCCGGAACTGACCGGCGCGAATCGGCTTGTAGACATGCAGCACCTCGGTGGCGGGCACCCGCTCGACCGAGAGCGCCTCCATCGGGAAGAACATCGTTTCGCCCGGATGCGCTTTCCAGAAGTGGTACGCCGCACGCCGTCCGTCGGTCTGAAACTCGATGCCGCAACGGACCGAGTTCTTCGGCGGCATCTGCTCGATGGCCGTGCGCCACAGCGGCAGTTGCTCGGCCTCGATGAGCTGCAGTTGCAGCGGAACCGTGAGGCCTTCCTTGGGCGAGCGCGGCCGAAACCGCACGAAGCACTCGCCAGCCTCCATGACCTCGCGAGCAATCACCATCTGCTGGCCGTAGAAGTCCGTCTGGCCCGACGCGGGATTCCGCGGGTCGTACTCGACGTCGCATTCGCGAGTCCATCGGTTCCACTTCCTGGTGATCAGGTCGCGGGTTTTCTCGTCCGGATGGTGCGGGACCAGGCGAATCCCACGCCCGATCGCGTTGGCCACATAGGAATCCACGGCCGCCGCCGCCCACGCGCTGTTGCGAACGGCGTCCCGGTTCCGCGCCTGCAACTCCAGGCCGTGCGAAAACAGGAGCGTGTTGAGGCCGAGGAACGGCGGATTCCAGCCGATGCCGCGACGCCCGCGCCCGGCGGCGTCGAACGGGAACGTCCCCATAGCGCGGGTGCGCGGCACGCGCTGAACCGGGATCGGCATCGGCTCGTGCCCGGCCTGGCGCGCGAGCGTCATCAATGTTTCAATTGACACGGCGATTTACTGGCCCCAACCGTTCGTGGTGTAGATGCGAACCTGGCGCACTTGCTGCGGTCCAGACTGCTGGGCGATGTCATTCAAAATCAGATTCCGAAGCTTCAAGTAGTCGTCCACGGAATCGAATTCAAACTCGCGATCCTGAAACCGGACTCGTCGCGCACCCTGCTTGCGCGCGGCGTCGAGAGCATCGAGGTCGGACTGGGTGAATGCCATTAGAGATCCATCCTGAAGCGCACGCGGTTACGCGCAGGCGGCGCCCCTTCCGTGCGCCGTGGTTGCTGCGCTGGTTTCACTTCTTTTACCGGAGGGGCGCCCACCCGGCGCTCGAAATCGGCCCAGTGCTTCTCCTGGAAACGATCAATGCCGATCCGGCCTGCCGCCGCGCGCGCATACACGCGGCAATCGAGCGCCTCGTTGCGCTCGCGCATCTTCTGCCATTCATGCCGCCGGTAGCCTTTGACCAGCTTCGTCACCAACTGCTCGGCAGTGATCTGCTTGAAGTACTCCTCGCTGTACTTCGGAAAGTGGCAGTAGCCTGCTGGAAACGGCACACCGCTGGCAAGGTCCTCGTCTGTGGGCCGATCAAGGCGCAGCCAACGGTACAACTCTTCCTTCGCCATGCCGGAGTTGACCGGCCACACGCGAATACCGCGTTTGATTTTGGCGCCCAACGGACCCACGTCCACGGGCGAAGCCGCCCCGAGCAGCGCTGGTGCGCGTGAATCGCCCTTGATCACCAGTACGCGCCCGCCCTGCCGCCGCGCCCAATGGTAGACCTCGGTGGTGGCAAATCCGGAGTCGATCGCGAGTTGCATGATGGGCAACTCCAGCCCCGATGCGGTCGTGAAGGTTTCGTTCAGCAGGTCGGTGAGTTTCTCCCACACAGCCGGGCGCGACGTGTCGCCTTCGAACACCCGGTAATCGACCGACCACGACTCCTTCCCACGGCCCCAGGCGGCGATCTCGACTTCGATACGGTCCTTCTGAACGTCCGCGCCCGCCGTAAGAAACAGACCGCCGCGCGGGACCAGCCCGACCTTGTAGTCCTCGCGGCGGTCGTAGAGCTTCTGCCAATCCGGAGCCTCGCCGAGTTGGGTCCACGTCTCGCCCAGCACGGTGTTGACGAATACCTGCAGCAGCGAGGAGTTCTTCTGGGCCTGCTCGAACTGTTTGGCTGCGTCGCCCCACGAGAACCAGCCAACCGGGCTGTAGAGGCTGGAGATGTGGAAGCCCGCCGTCTTGCCATCTCCCTTCGTGCCCGCGCGCCACTCGCCGCGAGCCAGCATCCAGTGCTTCTGGTGGTTCTGGATCTCCTGGCCGCAATGCTCGCAAACGTAAACCGCCCCCTGCGGATTGCCCTTCGGCCACCGGAGTTGCGCGAATTTCAGGACCTGGAAATCGCGGCAAGTCGGGCACGGCACGAAATACTTGCGCCGATCGCTCTCTTCATACGCCGCCTCGATCCGGCTCATGCCGGTGATCTTGGGCGTCGAGCAGAGGAACACCTTCCGCCTGGCGAACGTGCGCGTGCGCGCCATCGCCAGCGTGATCGGGTCGCCCTCGCCTTCCACATCTCCGGGGTAGGCGTCCACTTCGTCCAGGAACAGATACCGCGCGGCCATCGACCGCAGGCCGACCGCGCTGTTCGCACCGGTCATCACCAGCACGCCGCCCGGAAAGTCCTTCGATAGAACCGTGTTGCCGGAATCGCGCGACCGTGGATCGCGGACCAGCTTCCGCAGCACCTCCGACTCCTCGATCAGCGGGTCGATGCGCTGTTTCGAGTTGCGCTTCGCCATCTCGACGGTGGGCTGCACCGCCATCATCGGCCCCGGCGCCTGGTGGATGATGTAGCCCATCCAGTTGTTGCCGCACTCGGTGCCGCCGATCTGCGCGCCCTTCATGAACACCGTGCGCTCGATGGGCGACATGGGCGAGAGGCAGTCCATGATCTCGCGCAGATAAGGCGTGCGCTCCGTGCGCCAGCGACCGTGCTCAGCCGACGCCCGTTGCGAGAGCCAGCGATAGCGGTCGGCCCACTGCGAAATGGTGAGCAGCGGGTCCGGGCGCGCGCCGGCCGCGGCGGCGGCAGAATAGATTTGCTCAGCCGTTAGCGTCGGCGAAATCATTCAGGGCCTTCCGAATCTCAAGCGTGAGCGCCTCATGCACCTTGGCGGCTTCACTCTCGGCGGCAAGCATCGCGGCGAGGCGGTCGGGAAGATTGAGCATCGCATCGCGGAACTGGCGGAACTTGTTGTAAGCGGCTACCTGGACCTCATCCCCGGAAACGAGCTGCGCTATTCGTTCCTCGTATTCGATCTTGGCGAGGCGCGCCTGGTAGTGCTCCCGCACGGCCCGCGCCTTGGTGTACTGCGACGCGCCGAAGACCTCGGCATCCTCGTCTGCCTGGCCGCGCCGGTCGACCGCTGGCGCATGGGTCTGCGTGTTACGTGCCCACTCTTCGTCTGCCACATCGGAGTCGATTTGCCCGGTGGGCAATGTCGAGATGCGGCCTGTCTCGATGGCCTTCTGGACGGTGCTCACCGAAACGCCGCGCTGCCGGGCATACGCCCGCTGGCTCATGTTCGCCATACGATTATTTGCTAGGAATTGCCTTGCTTTGCAGGCGCACCGGAGTGATGAATCGTCATGCGCGGATCACCCGCCGAAAGGAAAAGCACCCCGATGACGAACGCAGAAGCCACCAAGACCACCGAAACCGCCGCCGTTGCGGAACAGGGCGCGCAAGTCGCGCCGGAGAAGGCCACCTCGAAGAAGGCTGCCAGCCAGAAGAAGGGCGCGCCCAAGGCCAACAAGGGCGTGAAGAAAGCCACCAAGCAAGCCAAGGTCGCGTCGAAGAGGCAGGCCAAGGAGAAGGCCACCAGCAAGAAGGCGCCCAAAGCGAAGGAGGCCGTGGTGCCGCGCGAATTCTCGAAAAAGAGCATCGTCCTGGACCTCCTGCGCCGCCCCAAGGGCGCGACCATGGCCGAGATCGCCAAGGCAACCGACTGGCAGAAGCACTCGATCCGGGGCTTCATCAGTGGCAACCTCACCAAGAAGATGGGCCTCACGGTCGAATCCGGCAAGAACGAGGCGGGCGAGAGGACGTACCGGATCGCGAAGTAGGCCCTTGCACACGCCGCTCCAAAGCAGCCGCCTGGAAACGGGCGGCTTTCTTGCGGGCGGCGCGATCAATCCCTTGCGCTGTCGGCGCACCGGAGTGATGAATCGTCATGTACGGAGAACGCAGATGAAAACCACCACCACCAAGAAGCAAAGAGCCACCACCCCAGGATTCGCAATCGTAATAACGGACGACACCGAACTGGGCCTCGCGACGCTGATCGCGGAATCCGAAGAAGGCCAGTATGAGCCCATTGGCGTAGTCGTAAGCATCAACGAGGCGCGCGAGATCGCACAATGCGACCTCCGGAACAGGATGAAGAAACTGGAGCGCGGCGGCGATCCCGGCCTTTGCCCTTACTGCTACAAGGTCTGGGCGCAAGGACTCGAGGGCAGCTACCGCGTCGCCGCCGAATTGCTGTCGTCCAGCCTGTAGAAAGAGCGCACGCCGCCGCCACTTCACCGCCGCCAGCGTCCTGCTGGCGGCTTTCTCTATTTGGGCGGCGCGTCGTCCGGAACGGGCGGCAACAGCGCCACCAGGAATTCCGCGATGCAAGCCTTCCACGTGTTCCCCACGTGTTCATCCATCACATCGAACGGCGCGGTCGCCGCATCGACGCCGACCGACCGCGCGATCTCGATCAACGACGCGAAGGACCGATCCGCCAACGTCTGCAGGTGCGGCGCGATTCGCGGATCGTCGCAACGATCAGACCACTGCGATTCCATTTGAAGCCTCCAGTATCCCCATCGCTTCCTTCATCGGGTGCCACAGCCCGGTTTTCGGGTCGCGGTATATCAGCCAGCCGCGATCCGCGTTCGTCCTGTAAGCCCAGCCGGCATCAACCAGCCGCGCGTGGTTGCTCTGTTCCATCGCCAGACTCCCCTCCAACCAGATCGTTGAACGCGCGGCCGGAGTCGGCGTGCCGCGCAACGTCGCCCGTGTAATCCTGCCAGCGACGAACCGCTACGTCGCAGTACTTCGGGTCCAGTTCCATCACGCGCGCCTGGCGGTTGGTGCGCTCGCACGCGAGCAGCGTCGTTCCGGACCCGCCGAATGGATCGAGGATCGTATCGCGGGTCTTGCTGCTGTTCCGAAGCGCGCGCTCAACGAGCTCGACTGGCTTCATGGTCGGGTGTTCCAGGTTCGCCATGGGCCGCTTGATGAACCACACGTCGCCCTGGTTCCGGTCGCCGCACCAGAAGTGCTGCGTCCCGTCGCGCCAGCCGTAGAGGATCGGCTCGTACATCCGCTGGTAGTCCGACCGGCCCAGCGTGAAATGGTGCTTGGCCCAGATCACGAAGGTCGACCAGTGGCCACCGGCGTCCGAGAAGGCGCGAAACAGCGTGTGCAGCTCCGACGAGGACATGCACATGTAGATGGCGCCCTTCGTGACGGCCAGCATGTTGGCCGACGACTCTCGCAGGAAGTCATAGAACTTCTCGCCAAGCGCGTCGTTGCCGATAGTGAGCTTCTTCGATGTCTTTCCTTCGTAGGCGACGTTGTACGGCGGATCGGTGAAAACCATGTCGGCCAACCCGCCGGCAAGGACCTTCTCGATGTCGGCCGTCTGAGTCGCGTCGCCGCAGAGCAACCGGTGCGGGCCCAGCAGCCAAACGTCCCCCAGGACGGTGACGACCTGCTCCTGATCGCTTGGGATCGCGTCCGGATCGGTGAGTCCATCGTTAGCCGTCTCCGGGTCGCGGAGCAAGTCCTCCAACTCGGCGTCGGTGAAGCCAACCAGGTCGAGGTCGAAGAAGTCCGCTTTGAGTGAATCCAGTTCGACGCGCAACATCTCCTCATCCCATCCGGCGCTCAGCGCCAGGCGGTTGTCAGCGAGCACCAGCGCGCGCCGCTGTGTTTCGGAGAGGTGGTCGAGAACGATGACCGGGACTTCCGTCATCCCGAGCTTCCTGGCGGCAAGCAGGCGCGCGTGCCCGGCAATGATCACCCCGTCCGCGCCGACAAGAATTGGATTCGTCCAGCCGAACTCGATGATGCTGGCGGCGACCTGCGCCACCTGCTCCTCGGTATGCGTCCGCGCGTTGCGAACGTAAGGAATGAGGCGGTCGATGGGCCAGCGTTCCACCGCGAGATCGCGCAAGACACGCTCCGGGATCACGGAACTCTCCCGTCGCGTGGCGATTGCTTGCGCGATCTTCATGTGGATTGGGTGTTACGCCGTCTTCGCAAGGTGGGCGCCGAGAGCCGATGCCACAGCCTGCTGGTGAGAAGCCGGAGTCTGGCCGGCGGTGAAAGCGGCTTCGATGGCCTGGACGAGCGCCACCACCTCCTGCGTCAACTGAATGCCGGAGGGAGCCACGCTGAGAATCGTTTGAATGATCTGCAAAAAGTTCATCGTCTTTTCCTTTCTGGTCCTCACGAGAAAGCCCGTCGAGGCGGCTTTGGAGCCGAAGCTTCCGCAGCCGCCTCGCGCGGGGATCTCCCGTATGGGGAGATCTACGCCGCCTTCGGCTGCGTCTGGGAAGGGGTGGAGGCACCGCCCGAAGCGGTCACCACCACCGGCACCAGGGCCGCGATCGTCTGCGAGATCGCAGCGGCCAGAGCGCTCGCGATCACCGGCGTCAGCGACGTGAACAGGTTGGCGACGTTGGCGGTGACGGCCTCGGCGCTCACCGCTTCGCCAGCTCCGGCGGCGGCGACAGCGCCCTTGGTGGTTTCGCTGGCGGCCGTGCCGGCGGGCGACACGGTCTGCTGGCCCTCGGTCGTACCGACCTGGCCGGACAACACGATGCCCGCGTTGATGGCGTGATCGATCGTCGCCGCGTTCTGCGCGCGCCGGCTGGCGGTCTGCGCCAGGTCCAGCGAGACCGCTTCCCAGGCGCGCTGACGCGCCAGGCTTTCGCGGCGGTTGTCCAGCTCTTCGTCGAAGAGCAGTTTGATGTTTTCGGCGCCGCCCAACAGACTCGGCTGGTGGGTGACGCACGGGGAAAGATTGGGATTGGTTTCGGCCATACGGGAAATTCCTTTCGGTTGGAGTTGCGGTTTGGGTCATGCAGCCCGGATCACCGGGCCGCTCAAAGAGAAAAGATCAGGAAGCCTTTTTGCTGCCGTAGAACGGATTCGGGCCGCGATGTTTGATGGCCCGCGAGTCCTGCCGCTTCGGGTTCAAAGCCTGGTCGACGGGCACGCCGCGCGACTCCGCGGCCGCAGTGAATGTTTCTCCGGTCTCCGCAAGCATCGCCGTCTCGCCGGTCAAGTTCATGATCCGGCGCAGAATCACATCGCAATAAGAAGGGCTGATTTCACAGCCGTAGCCAGCGCGCTCCAACACTGCCGCCGCGGCCATCGTGGTTCCGGAACCCATGAAAGGGTCGAACACCACGTCGCCTGCATCGCTGAACGCCAGCAGGAAGAACTCGACGAGCGGTCGCGGGAAGGGAGCGGAGTGCGATCCCTGGCCCGACTCCGTGCGAACTTCGACGACGTTGGAAGGCCGCGCGACGCCGGCATGGCGCCCTTCCGAATCATCGGACAGGCTGTTTCGACTCCGTTGCCAGGCGCTCTGGTTCTTCCCGCCGTCGGCTGCGGCACCACGCGGGCCGGTGCCCAGCAAGCCGCTGCCGGAAGTCGCCTTCGGATTGTTGGGGCTGTAATCGAAGCAGTCGTCCGAGGCGTGCCCGACCGCCTTGGGCCGAAATTTGATCTGCTGCTGGCGGCAAAAATGGAACACCGGCTCCCAGGCGTTCTTGAATCGATTTCCCCATCCGCCAGGCACGCCGTTATCGGTCTTCCGCCAGCAGAACTCATCCACAAACCGCCATCCCCACTGCCGCCGGTGGGCGATGACGAGATCCTTCACGTACAGACTCCGCTCGCCGTCGTCGGCGTGCTCCTTGATGTTCAGGAAGTAGGAGCCATCTTCCGCGAGGACAGCCGCGATGTTCGCGGCCACATCCCGATACCAGTCGGCGTACTCCTCCGGCGGGATCGGCTTGAAGCCGCTCGAGGAATCGTACTCGCGCTGGGTGGCGTACGGCGGCGACGTGATGCACACGTTCGCACGCACGCCATGCATTAGTTTCTCGACGACATGGAAGTCCCGACAATCGCCGCAGATCAGGCGGTGGCTTCCGATCAGCCACACATCTCCGGGCCGGGTTACCGGCTGGGCCGGCGGCTCGGGGACCTCATCTTGCACATCCGGCGGCGTCGCTTCGCTATCGGCGAGCAGCGCTTCCAGTTCGGCGTCGCTGAAGCCCACCAACGCGAGGTCCATGCCCTCGTGCTCCAGTTCGGCGAGTTCGTGCGCCAGCACCTTCTCGTCCCATCCGGCATTCATGGCGAGCCGGTTGTCCGCGATGATGTATGCCCGCCTTTGAGTCTCGCTGAGGTGGTCCAGCACCACCACCGGAACTTCCGCGAGTCCCAACTTGCGGGCAGCCAGGAGGCGGCCATGGCCGGCGATGATCCCGTCCATGGAATCGACCAGGATCGGATTGGTGAATCCAAACTCCACGATGGACGCCGCGATCTGCGCGACCTGCTCCGGTGAGTGGGTCCGCGCGTTCCTTGCGTACGGCACCAGCCGGGCGGTCGGCCAGATTTCGATGCGCCGCGCCATGGCGGGCGTTATGGTCGCCGGAAGCGTTGACATGTGGTTGCTGGGGCGGGCTTGGCCGCCCTTTCGCGCCCCGTTGGCACGTGTTGCGCCGTCTGCCTCCGGGTTGGCTCCGTGGCGCACCCGCCGCCTCGGGCGCGCCTGACCGCCCGACCGCCTCTTTTCGCGCCTGGCGCTAGCGAAACTGCGCTACTCTTCAACGCGCCGCCGCCGCGCGCCAGGAAGTACCTATGCCTCTTACTCGGCGGTTCGCACGCGCGGCGCTCGCTGTCCAAGGCCCGACACGACGATTTGTTTGCGCTCGAAACAGTGGTTCACTCATGTCCTTGGCTAAAGATCGAAGTCTGCAAGTATGAGATCGTCGTTGGGCTACAGCTTCACGCCGCCGGGGCCATGCAGTCGAGCAGGACGCGCATGAAGATCGGCCGCACCTCGGGCGGTGCGAGCAACGATTCCGCGCGCCCGCCTTGCAGCGGACGAAGTTTCCAGCAGTGGTGGCCGTCGCTGAGCGGTTGCTCGAAGGAATAGCCGGTGCCCATGTACTGCCGGACGGAGGTCGGATGTGGATCGCCCGGACGGCGGTACAGGACTACGCGATTGAGATGCCCTTTGTGACGCACCAGCTTGGCGAGGCCGGCGTTCTCCAGCCGGAGCGCGCGTTTCTCGTTGATGAAATCGAGAACGGCGAAATCATGCGAGTAGAGCGGAATGGGCATAGGGTCACCATCTGCTCGCTCGTTTTTCCGCTGTAGATTTTGGGGGCTTAGGCTTGTAGAAACACGATGCCCATGCGGATGCGGGAAAGAGTTTTGAATCGAGGTATCCCGGCACCTCGCGACACGCTACTACTGCAAGTCTCACAGAAACGCAAACGCCCGTCAATGTTTTTCTTGCGATTTCGCGTGCGCTGCTACGGGCACGATCCACTGTCGAGACGACAGGAATCTAATGGGTGCTTACCATCAATACCAAGCACACCGCAGAAGCAAGAAAGCCGCTTGTTAGGCGGCTTTGCTGGTCTCTGCACACACGGGGCGCTGGGGCGCGTTGTCGGCGCGGGTGGCCTCGCACTACCACCGAACCGCCAAGGCGCGTTCGTGAGGCAACGGGCGCGCGACGTGGGCCAGAAGAGAAACGTCGTCGATGTCCGTGGCGATTCCATCGCGCGCCGCGGAGCGCAACGGTGGCCGTGGAGACCACAGGAGACCGAAAGACCCACACCATCCACACCATGCCTACCGCGTGGTGTGGGTGGGATGAAAAAACCCTATATAGCGCGAGAAAAGGGAAAAATGTCTGCCCAACGGCACACGAGCGTCAAAACGCTTACCATCGCTACCACGCATACCAACTGGTCGTCGAATCAGTGCGATTGAGCGGGGAGGAAACGCGGTCCGATCCATACCACGCGAAGGTCTGTGGAAAACAGAGTTTTGGACCGTGTTTGGACCTTGCTTTTGGACCTTGCGACCTTTTCCACAAAGAGGAAGAGCGCAAGCAATCTGCGTAAGTGTTTGAATGTGTAGGGGATGTGTTTGGTGGACCTGGTGAGATTCGAACTCACGACCTCTTCCATGCCATGGAAGCGCGCTCCGATCTCCCTGCATCATGATTGCATCAAGCTATGATGCATTATGCATCGTTATTGTGCTACAGTGGATTCGTGACGATCTCTCTCAGGAACCTGCCTAAGGAAGTCGAAAAGGCGATTCTTGACACAAGCCATCGCGAAGGAATCAGCCTCAATAAGGCCACCCTTCGATTGCTCGAAGCACAACTGCGCAAGCCGGCCAAGAACTCCGATTTTGAGGAGTTCTGCGGAACATGGTCGAGTGCGGAGGCTGATGCGTTCGACGCGGCCTTAGTCGAGATGCGTCAAGTCGATCCCGCGGACTGGGAGTCAGCCGGGTGAATGTATTGCTCGACACGTCGGCCTACTCGGCACTGCAGCGGGGACAGCAACCGATTCTCGACGTGATGCGGCGATCGGAGACGGTTGCTGTTTCAGCCGTTGTTTTAGGCGAGTTGTACAGCGGATTCCGTGCCGGAAATCGCTGGGCGGAGAACACGGCACAGTTGGCGCAATTCCTGAGTAAGCCATCGGTTCGCGTCTTGAACGTAACCGAAGAGACCGCGCTGCGGTATGCGGAGGTGGACGTATATTTGCGAAAGAAAGGCCGGCCCATTCCGCGCAATGATGTCTGGATCGCAGCGGTTGCGCTGGAGCACGGGCTTCAACTCCTCACGCTGGATGTTCACTTTCGTGAGATTCCACTACTTCTAATCCAGCCGTGAGTTCTTTGAGTGATAGTTTTGGTGGACCTGGTCGGGTTCGAACCGACGACCTCTTCCATGCCATTTAGGAAATATCAATCACTTGCAGACAGCTTGGCGCAAAACAAAAGGCTTAGCGAGAGGCGACGTGGACGCCGGTGGACGCCACCGAAGGCCGTTTTCACAATCAGGACTCTGCGCGGACTCCGGGACTCCACAGCGGAAACGGCACGACGCATGCTTTCACGCACGCGGTTACAAGCCGTCGTGATTGTTGTCTGCTTGAGCAGACAACAAATGATTTCTCTATAGGATGATCCCCACGTGGAGCGATGACCGCCTTCGCGGCTTCGCAAGGTAAACTTGCGTTTTCGCAATATTGCGAATAGACTGGGGTCGAGTGTCCAAGACCAGAGTCGCCCTCTACCGGGAGGAAGACGGATCATGCCCGTTCATCGAGTGGTTCGACAAGTTACCGGCGAAAGTGCAGGACAAGTGCTACCTCCGGTTGGAGCGCCTGCGCGAGCTGGGCCACGAACTGCGTCGGCCCGAAGCGGACTTCCTGCGAGACGGCATCTACGAACTGCGCGCCAGCCTGGGAGGCGTTCATCACCGGATACTCTACTTCTTTCACGGCGCGGTGGCGGCCGTGGTCTCTCACGGTCTTGCGAAAGAGCGGGTGGTCCCGCCGAAAGAGATCGATCGCGCCGTCGAACGCAAGAAGCGGTTTGAGGCGAATCCGGCGAAGCACACTATGAGGAGGCTTGACTATGCCAGATAACAAAGCAAAGACGCTGAAACCGGCCAGCGACGCGGTGGAGATCCTTCACCGCCGGCTCTACGAAGGCAAGCCGGCCCGGCTGAAGAACCTGGAAGAGGCGCGCGCGAATGAAGAGATCGCTCGCAGAATCCAAGAACTGAGGGCAGCTGCGGCCCTCACCCAAACTCAGCTTGCCAAGCTCATAGGCACCACCGCATCGGTCATCTGCCGCCTTGAGGACGCCGATTATGAGGGGCACTCCCTGGCGATGTTGCGCAGGATAGCGGGCGCGTTGAATCAGCGGGTCGAGATCCGTTTTGTACCGATCCGGCGTTCGGCATAGGTCACGTTTACACGCCACCGGAAAACCGCAGGTACTCGAGCAGGTTGCGGACCGCATTCAGCTGTTCGGCTGGCAGCGCATCAAGCAATACCTGGGCCTGTCGGCGCTCTGATCGAGATTCCGTTCCATGGCTGCCTCTTAGCGGTGATTCCAGTTTACGCGATTTGTGGACGATCAGCCGTGTCCGCCATCTTGGGAGCCGCCGCCCAGTTCCTACGTCAGGAAGGGCGTGGCGCGCTTCCGGCCGATAGATTGTAGGGCCGCCCCAGTCGAAAACAGTAAGCCCAAGGGAATTCGCCGTTCGCACAAGGAATGGCAACACCTCTTCCACCCGCGACCAGATCATGCCGAGGACGGCGGCGCGGTGGCTGAAGTCGTTCCACAGCGGCCCGTCGCTCCAAACACCTTCCTCATCGACCTTGTCGTCGGGAAGAGTGCAGATGCACCGGTACCGTGCCGTTAGCGCGTCGTGCAACTCACGGAAAACAGGTGGAGGCGGGCCCTGCTCGTTGATAAGGGTGTCGAGTACTTCCCACGCTGCATTGTCCTCCGCGGGGACAGGCGGAGTACAGATGGCGACGTTGTAGCTCATGGCATTTCGAACAGCGCTTGTCTCTTCAGTTCAATTCTAGCTAGTTGAACGAAAGTTGGGCCGCCTTCCCGACCATGACGTTAGTTAGAGCCGCTGGCTGGAGTCCAAATTTTGGCGAGTTTGGACTCCGAATGGACTCCGCGTGACCTCTTCCGCGACGTGGAAGCGCGCAAGCATTTTCGCAAGTCTATGTTTTGTTGGGCTTTGTTTTGGTGGACCTGGTCGGGTTCGAACCGACGACCTCTTCCATGCCATGGAAGCGCGCTCCCAACTGCGCCACAGGCCCTTACCGTGCATCTGCTGACAGGTTCTTCCAATATATCATACGGGCACGCATAGAATGAATTGACAGGCCGCTTTGCGGACTGCCTACAATGAAATGATGCCCCTTCGGCGCCAAACGCCGGCTATACTCCTGCTCTGTTGCGCCCTCGCGTTCGGCCTCTCTGCCTGTCTGGCGCGCCGGCGCCTCATTCCGCGCGCCGCCGGCAGCACCCCCTCGCTCAAGATCGCGGACTTCAAATCGCTTCTCGATGCCGTCCAGCACCAGTACGACGCCATTCAGGATTTTAGCGCCACCGTCGACATGGTGCCCGCTCTGGGCAGCGCCGAGAAGAACCACATCACTGAGTATAAGGACGTCCGCGCCTACATCCGTTTCCGAAAGCCCGCCAACATCCGGCTCATCGGCCTGCTTCCCGTAGTGCGCAGCCAGGCCTTCGACATGCTTTCCGATGGCGCCACTTTCAAGCTCTACGTTCCTTCCAAGAACCGCTTCATCGTGGGCCGCAACGAAATCGAGAAGCCCTCGTCCAACAACCTGGAGAACCTCCGCCCGCAACATTTCCTGGATGCCCTCATGGTGCGTCCCATCGATCTGAAGACCTTCCACGTCATGATCGAAAACTTCACCGACGAGGACAACGCCTACTACATCCTGCACGAGGTTCGCGAAGCGCCGAGCGGCGAATTGCGGCTCAGCCGCACCATCTGGTTCAACCGCCTCGACCTTCTGATGGCGCGCCAGATGATCTTCGACCACGACGGCAACATCCTCACCGACGCCCGCTATTCGCAATGGCATCCTTACGACAATGTGCCCTTCCCGAAACACATCGAAATCAACCGCCCCCGCGACGAATATGCCGTGGTCATCGATCTGGTGAAAATGGATATCAACAAAGGTGTGCCCGACGATCAGTTTGTTCTCGATCAGCCGGAAGGAACCACGTTGCAGACCGTTGGTCAGCCGCCTGTGACGCCGGCTCCGCCGCCTACGCCTCGCAAGAAGGGATCAAAACCGTGACCGCCCGCCTCGTTTGGGAGAACCTCAAGCACAAACCCATGCGCTCGCTGCTCAGCGTCCTGCTCATCGGCGTTCCCGTTACGCTGGTCCTCAGCCTGGTCGGCTTGAGCCACGGCCTTTCCGAAGACGCGCAAACCCGCGCGCGCGGCGTCGGCGCCGATATCATCATGCGCGGCGCCAGCACATCTAAAGTAGCCATCAGTTTTAGCGGCACCACCATCAATGAGAAATACATAGGGCTGATCGAACAATATCCACACGTCAAAATGGCACTCGGCGTTGTTGTCAAACCCGTCGAGTTGCCGCTCAACGTGATGGGTGTGGATTTGGCGGAATTCAGCCGAATGAACGGCGGCTTCACTTATCTCCACGGCGTCCCGCTACAGGACCCTGATAATGATGTCCTGATCGACAAGTATTACGCCGCCCAGCGGCATGCCCAGGTGGGCAGCACGCTCACCATTATGGGCCGTCCATGGCGCGTCTCCGGCATTATTCAAGGCGGCAAGCTGGCCCGCATCGTCGTGGATAAGAAGAGACTGCAATTTCTTGAGAGCGCCAACGGAAAGGTCAGCGTTATCTACGTCAAGCTCGACAACCCAGCCCTTGCCGACCAGGTGGTCGAAGAACTCCGCAAGGATGAAAATTGGGCCGATTTCAACATCGACACCATGGAAGCCTTCACGTCCATGTTCAGCGTCAACAACATCGAACAGGTTCGCATCTTCACCTACGTCGTGATCGGCATCGGCGTGTTGATCGGTTTCGCCGTCGTTTGTCTCTCCATGTACATGGCCGTCTTGCAGCGCACCCGCGAAATCGGCATCCTCAAGTCGCTCGGCGGCTCCAACAGTTTCATTCTCCGGATCGTCGTCATCGAAGCGCTCACGCTTGGTCTATTCGGAACCGTTCTCGGAATCCTCATGAGCTACGGCGCCTGCTGGGTCATCGGCGCCCTCGTCCCCGCCTCCATTCCCATGATCATTGTCTACTCCTGGTGGCCCATCGCGCTTGTCATCACGCTCGCGGGCACCGGCCTCGGCTCGCTCTATCCCGGCCTTAGCGCCGCCCGCCACGACCCCATCGAGGCCTTGGCTTATGAGTAGCGGGCTCATCATCGAAACCCGCGACCTGCGCAAGACCTACAAAGTCGGCAAGGTCGACGTGTCGGCCCTGCGCGGTGTGGATCTTAGCGTGCAGCCCGGCGACTTCCTCGCCATTGTCGGCCCCTCCGGCTCCGGTAAGTCGACGCTCTTCCATATTATCGGGGGCCTCACGCCGCCGACATCCGGCCAGGTGCACGTCGGCGGTCGGGACCTCGCCTTGCTAACCGATGCCGGGCGCACCAGACTGCGCAAACGCACCGTCGGCTTCGTCTTCCAGAAATTCAATCTTCTGCCGAATCTCACCGCGCGCGACAACATCGCCGTGGCGCGCTACATCGCCGGCAATCACGCGGGTCCCGACCCGGAGTTCCAGGAGTTGCTTCGCTTCCTCGGCATCGACCACCGCCTCGACCACAAGCCCAACGCGCTCTCCGGCGGCGAGCAGCAACGTATCGCCATCGCCCGCGCCATCGTGAATCACCCCGCGATTCTGCTGGCCGACGAGCCCACCGGCAATCTCGACACGGAGAATTCAAAGGCTGTTTTGGAAGTACTATGTGATCTCAACAAGCGCCTGGGCCAGACCATCCTCATGATCACGCACAACCCGGAAGCCGCCGTCTTCGCACACCGCACCATTCACATGCGCGACGGCCGGATTATCGAGAAGACCTAACCAAGGGCTTCGCCCTTGAAATCCCTGCGGGATTTGGGAGTCAGTCAGAAGTCAGAAGTGCAACGGCGGCGGAGTCTTCACATGGCAAGACCGGGGAATTGTTGAAGTAGCCTTGTTTGGGAAGGGCCGGCAAGGAATCTAGGAATACCGTCTCTTACGTCGTTCTTACCGGCGCCAGTTTCTGCTGCCTCAGCCACTGCAGGCGGCTCTGATGCTCCTGGTAGAGCGTGCCAAAGCCGGCCCAATAGTATCCCACGACGAAGAGCCCCAGGAAGGGAATCGAGAAGAAGTTGTAAGTCTCAATCGCGAAGCCGATCATTCCCAGGAAGTAAGTCCCCACCGCGATTTCGGCATAGGGCAGCCAGCCGCTACGCCGGCGGTACTTCTTGACTTCCAGGTTCATGGGCCGGTCGCCGATGGCGTACTTGGGCGTCCGCGCAAATGCCGTCTCCACGCCGAAAAGCGCTTCCAGAACCGCGCGCGTGTTGATGATCGTGAGACCCACGCCCACCGCCATCAGCATGGGCAGCAGCAGGACCGACCGCTTCCAGCCGGTGGGGTGCAACTCGCGCTGCGCAATCACGTAAAAAGCCGAGATCGACCAGAACGACGCCGCGATCAGCGGCAGGTCGATAAGCGCCATTTCCCACGGGCCCATGTAGAACCGCACGATCATCACCGGCAGCATCAGCGCCGACACGACGATCATGAGGGGATAGGAAATATTCGGCGTGAGGTGCAGGAAAGCTTCGGCCTTGATCCGTTTGGATACGTCGGCCTTGAGGATGGCCGGCAGCAGCTTCTTAGCCACCTGCGTCAGGCCCTTGGCCCAGCGCGATTGCTGCACCTGGAAGCCGTGAATTTCCACCGGCAGCTCCGACGGGCACTCCAGGCCCGGCAGGTATACGAAGCGCCAGCCCTTCAATTGCGCGCGATAGCTCAGGTCGGAATCTTCGGTGAGGGTATCGTGCTGCCAGCCGCCCGCGTCGTCGATCATCTTGACCCGCAGGATGCCGGCGGTTCCGTTGAAGTTGAAGAAGTATCCCGCGCTCGAACGGGCTCCGTGCTCCAGTATGAAATGGCCGTCCAGGAGGATCGCTTCCACTTCGGTGAGGAAGTTGTAGTCGCGGTTGAGATAGCTCCAACGCGTCTGCACCACGCCCACGCCGGGGTCGGCAAAATAGTGCACGGTGCGCAGCAGAAAATCGGGCGGCGGGCAGAAATCGGCGTCGAACACCGCCACCAGTAGACCGGTAGCGCTCTTGAGCCCTTCCTGCAGCGCGCCGGCTTTGTAGCCGTGCCGGTTCGAGCGGTGGTGGTATTCGATGGGATTCCCCATGTTCCGGTAGCGCTCCACCAGCGCTTCGGCGAAGGGCGCGGTGTCGTCGGTGGAATCGTCCAGAACCTGGATCTGCAGCAATTCCTTCGGGTAGTCCATCTTGATGACTTCTTCGATCAGCCGCTCCACCACGTACCGCTCGTTATAGAGCGGAAGCTGGATGGTGACCGGCGGAAGCTTTTCAAAACGGAGTTGCGAAGGTTCCCGGGTGGCTTTCTTGCGGTGCTTGAAATAAGTTCGGATGATGTCGTAGCGATGAATGCCGTATACCGACAGGATCACCAGCACGGTAAAGTACGGGATCAGGATGGCCCAATCGAACCACGCCAATTGGTGGATGCCCGCGAACGGCGTCTTCGCAAACATGCGCGAGAAAGTGTCCGCTCCGGAACGAGCGGCCAACAACGCCAGCGGTAAATGTATCGGCATACGGAGAAACCCGCCGCCACGAACAAACCAGTGTGGCGGAGAGATCGGCCCTGCGGCCTACATCATGGTATCAAATCTCATTCTGCCGGTGGAAAGGCCGGAGGCAGGTCACGGCCCGATCGTTACGCGGTCGTCGAACTTGACGCCGAGATCGCGCAGATAACCCTCGATGCTGGCCGTGTAGCCGAAGATGAAGCGGGCCAGCGCGCGAAAGATCACGTTATAGACCTGGCCATCTTCGGTGATCCGGACTTCCGAGCCGCCGCCCGCCGTGGGTGAAATTTCGAAGGTCCACGTGCCGCCGAACGGCAGGACGCCATCGGCGATGCGCGTCACCAGCCGTTCCGGCGGTTTGGCTTCCACCAGCTCATAAGTAATTTTCTGCCCGTGGGTATCCTGTTCCCACCAATGCTTGCGCCCGTCCTGTTCGGGCAGAACGCCAAAGCTCTTGACGCCGGTCCGCCAATCGGGCGGCCCCATCAATACCGCGAAAAGCGCGTCGGGCGCAACGTGGTACCGGGCTTTGCGGGTGGCGTGATGATCGCGCGGCAGCATGGCCCCGATGGCGGCCACCAACCCCACCAGCAGCACGATCCCGCCAACAATCAGGATGAGCCATTTCATATTTGCACGAGTATAGGAGAATGCCGCGAGATGTGGCAAGTTGCGGAACTCGGACCCGGGACTGGGGGACCATAATAGTTAAACTGCATCTCCCGGCCGCATCGCGCGCCCAAACGCATACAATCTAAGGGAACCGGTGCTTATGCAGAGACGATTCTTTCTGAAGGCCGCGGCGCTTGCCCCGGCCGCCATTGCTCACACTGCTTCCGGGCAAACGCAAAGGGATTGGAGCGGCCAGCAACCCGTCCGCTATCCCGACCCCGACGTCATCGCGCTCGACGAGCGGTTCCGGAAATACGCGATCGGCAGCGCCGCCATCCAGCGTCTGTGGACCGGCGCGCGGTGGGCCGAGGGTCCCGCCTGGAGCGCCGCTGGCCGCTACCTGGTCTGGAGCGACATCCCCAACAACCGCCAGATGCGCTGGTTGGAGGAGGACGGCCACACCAGCGCTTTCCGCACACCTTCGGAATACAGCAACGGGAACACTTTCGATTTCGAGGGCCGGCAGATTTCCTGCCAGCATGGTTTGCGGCGTGTAGTGCGCTATGAACACGATGGCAGCGTGACGGTGATCGCCGAGAAATGGCAAGGCAAGCCGCTCAATTCCCCGAACGACGTAGTGGTGCATCCCGATGGAGCAGTCTGGTTCACCGATCCGCCTTACGGCATTTTGGGCAACTACGAAGGGTTCCAGGCCAAGGCGGAGTTGAAGGAGGCGGTGTATCGCGTCGACCCGAAAACCGGCAAGATGGAGAAGGTCAGCGACGAACTCGACAAACCCAACGGCCTGTGTTTCTCGCCCGACTATAAGAAGTTGTACATCTGCGACAGCGGCAGCCCCAGAGACATTCAGGTTTTCGACGTGGCGGATGGCCAAACCCTGCGCGCCAAACGCCAGTTCACCAACATGACGATGGCCGGCAAAGGGGCTGGTTTAGCCGACGGAATCCGCGCCGATGCCGACGGTAACATTTGGGCCGGCGCAGGCTGGGCCGGCGCCGGATACGATGGCGTGCACGCCTTTTCGCCGGCCGGTGAGCGGATCGGGATGATCCTGCTACCGGAGATCTGCGCCAATCTGTGTTTCGGTGGCGCCAGGCGGAACCGCCTCTTCATGGCGGCCAGTCAATCGCTGTATGCGTTGTACGTGGGGACGCGCGGGGCGCATGTTACCTAGCCGCAAACACCCCGCTTCCGCGGAGCCGCCCACACCAGCGCAAGAAACATCGTCACATCCGTCAGCAGATGGAAGAGCAGCAAATGCCGGTCCGTATCCACCGCGTCCGCCAACGAAGCGACGCCAAATTCCGTCGCTCCAGCCAGCGCGATGGCGCAAATCACCCACGCCAGCGATCGGCGAAACCCGGGCCCCGACCGCCTCCCCAGCAACGGGAAGCCCGCCAGCGCGATTCCGTACCAGACCAACATGTGGGCGGGCCACCACCGGAACAGCGCGGACCGCAGCCGGCTCCACGATCCCAGCCGCTCGGTCCTCGCGCCCGCCGGCATTCCTTGCGCCCGCTGGAAATTTGAGAGATTGACCGGACGCCGCTGCGGCGCCAGGTCCCGCAGATCCGACCACAGTTTCCGGGCCGCCACACCCGGGTGGCGCCAATAGAATGCCAGAACCCGCGCATACGTGCTGCGCTCGCAAAAGCTGGTGACAAAATCCCGTTGCGCCATCGGGCTACCGGCCATGAACGCATGTGTCCCGACATAACGGAGCTCGCTCGCTCCCAGGCCCAACTCCCGCAGATCTTGTGCCGGCGTAGGCGAGTTCCTGGTGATGTAAAAGAAAATGAGATCAAAGCGCGACTGCCCCCGGTACCAGTCCGGCATGCTCTCAAGCGTCCAGACCGACCCCGCCGTCACCACAGCCGCGACGGCGCACCCCAAGAACAGGGTCTTCGCGCGGCGCGCCGCAACCGCGAACGCGAGCGCCCCCAAGGCGGGCACGAATACCAGCACGCCATGCTGGCCCTTCGAGGTGACGTACAACAGCGCAGCCGCTCCGAACAGCCCGAGCGCCGCCGGCTGCACTTCGCCGTTGCCGATCAGCCTGACCGCCAGCATCGAGGCCGCCAGCGCTCCCAGTATCGCCGCCGCATCCGTGTAGAACGAGTTGAAATACGCCAGCGTCCCCACGTCTGCGAAAATCCATAAAGCACCCAGCGACAGTGCCAGCCGCCACGCGGTTCCGTAGGGTCGCAAAACAACCAGTACCGTGTAATAGAATCCCAGGAAGATCAGCGCGTGCACGGCGCCGAGCTAGCGGATATCGAATCGGGCCGGATCTCCCACGGCTTTCTGCACCGTCGACGCCGACCACGCCAGCCCAATCTCCGACGACGGCGGCTTCGGAATATAGTAGTGCTCCGGACCTCGCACGTATTGGGGTTGGAAAAAGAGGAAGTTGTCAGCGCCGTGATCCGCCCCGCCGATACTCAGCGGTCCGGCGACCTTGCCAAAGTCGCCGTTGTTGGCCATGCCGATGAAGCCCGGCAGAAAGAGCTGCCACGCCAGAATCCCCGCGCAGAGCAACAACAGCAAACGTTCTTGCCATTCCGGCTTCATTTATTACACCGTTTCATCAATACATTCTCGTATTCCGCGAAGTTCGCTCCCTCAGGGTCGCGGCTCGGATCGGAGCCGCGCGCGTAAGCAAGCGGTCTGGCAATACGTGAACGAACTTCTGAAACCACGTACTTAGCTCATCTAGTCCCATGACCATGAGAGTTTAGCCCATTGGAATACCGCTTCCTGACGCGCGCGACTCGGATCAGAGCCGCGAACATAAGAGAGCGTTGCCGGCCGACGGAACAACTTCTAGCGGTCAAAGCACTAGTCCTGCAAAAAAGGATTGAACTGTTTCTCCCGTCCGAGGGTCGTCTTCTCGCCGTGCCCCGGAATTACCACCGTCTCCTCCGGCAGCGGCAATAGCTTCTGGTGAATCGACCGCAGGATCTGGCGCGAATCGCCGCCCGGCAGATCGGTGCGGCCGATGCTGTCGCGGAACAGCGTATCGCCCGCCACCAGCTTGCCTTCCGACGGAATCCATAAGCTGATACTGCCCTGGGTGTGCCCCGGCGTGTGCAGCACGTGGAACTCCGTCGCCCCCACCACCAGCTTGCCGCCATCCATCGCGGGCGAATCGATTTCCACCGCGTCCGGCGTCTCGACCCCCAACCATCCCGCCTGCACTTCCATCATCTTTTGCAGTTCGGCGTCGTCAGGATTCATGTAGACGGGCGCGCCGGTGGCCTTTTTCAGCTTCTGCGCACCGCCAATATGGTCGATGTGCGCATGCGTGATCACGATCCCCTTCACGGTGAGCCCGTGGCGCTTCAGCACCTGCAGAATGCGGGTGATCTCGTCTCCCGGATCTACCACCAGCGCCTCGCGCGTCTGCTCGTCCCCGAAGATCGAGCAATTGCACTGCAACATTCCGACCGGGATGATCTCATGGATCATATGCCGATTGTATACTCTAGAGCTATATGGCTGACGCGATCTACGTGCTCATGCGGTGGCTGCACATTTCTTCGGCCGTGACGCTGGTCGGCGGCATGATCTTCGGCCGCTGGGTGATGACCCGCGCCGCCGGCGCGCTGGCGCCCGACGCCCGCGAAACTTTTCTCGACCGCGCCGCCGCCATCTACCAGCCTCTGGCTTTCGGAGCCATGGGCGCGTTGCTCGTGTCCGGCACGTACAACGTGCTCACCATTCCCGGACACCGCCCGCTGTACCACGCACTGCTCGGCGTCAAGCTCCTGCTGGTGATGCACGTCTTCTCGGTCGCCATCCTGATGGGCCGTCCGCACAACCCGCGCCGCCCGCGCATGATGGCCGGCGCTGCCTTTTCGGGCCTCGCGATTATCGCCATCGCGGCGTACCTGCGCCACATCTTTTAGACTGAAAGCATGAACAAAGGCGATGAGGCGCTGCGCCAAGGCGCGGCATGGCTGGATCTCGACGGGCGCGGCCGCATTGTGGCCCGCGGGCGCGACCGCGCGCGCCTGCTGCACGCCATCACCAGCAACGAAGTCAAGAAAATGGTTCCCAGTGACTCCTGCTACGCCTTCCTCCTGAACCCGCAGGGCCGCATACAGGCCGATTTGCAATTGTTGTGCCTGGCCGATCATTTCCTGATCGACACCGAGCCGGAGTTGCGCGAAAAGGTCCACCAGCTTATCCGCCGCTATATCATCGCCGACCAGGTGGAGCTCGAAGACGTCACCGAACGCACCGCTTCCATCGGCGTGGAAGGTCCGGCGGCGCCTTCGGTTCAGCTTCCACCCGGCGAATACACCACGGCGCCGTTCACGGTGACTGGCCAACCGGGCTATCGCGTTTACTGCCTGTCGGAGGCCAAGTCCGAGTTGGTGCGGCAACTGGAAGGCGCAGGGGCCGTCGAGGCGAGCGCCGCGGACGCTCGCCTGGCGCGCATGGAAAACGGCAAGCCGCGCTACGGCGAAGACATCCGCGACACATCGCTGCCCCAGGAAACCCAGCAGATGCAAGCCGTCAGTTTCAACAAGGGCTGCTACCTGGGGCAGGAGATTGTCGAACGCATCCGGGCTCTGGGCCAGGTGCACAAGAAGTTGGAGCGGTTTGAGCTGGAAGGTTCGGAGCCGCCCGCGCCCGGCACGAAGGTCCAGATTGAAGGCGCCGAAGCGGAAGTAACATCCGCCGTCTTTTCCCCACACTTGGGAAAAGTGATTGCACTGGGTTACGTCAGGCGTTAACGCTAGCCCTCATCCGCTCCCACACATCCTCCGGCACGCGCAAGTTCCCCTTGTATCCCGTCCCCAGCGAAACTTCCGGCTTCATAGCCCCATGAAAATCCGACCCCCCCGTTACCAGCAGCCCATACCGCTTTGCCAGGCCGAGATAGATCTCCGTCTCGCCCGGGCCGTGATCGCTGTGGTACGCCTCGATGGCATTCAGCCCGGCGGCGCACAGTTCGGGCATCATCTTGGAAACATCGCCCGCCACGCGGATCGGGTGGGCCAGCGAGGCGAACCCGCCGGCGTCGCGGATGTGTCGGACGCCCTCGGCAAATGACGGCTCGCGGCGGTACACGTAGCCTTTGGCGGATTCGTCCAGGTATTCGTCAAACGCCTGCCGCAGGTTGGATACGTAGCCCTTCTCCACCATGATTTGCGCGAAATGCGGCCGTCCCGTTATGCCGCGGCCGCGCGCTTCGGCCTCTTCGACCGTGACGTCGAAACCCAACTCGCGCAGCCGGATGGCCAGCCGCTGGTTGCGTTCCCGGCGCGATGCTTGCAGCTCCAGCACCCAATCGCGGAACGCGCCGAGCCCGCCCGAACCCAGGAAATAACCCAGCACGTGTACCGAATGGTCGTGCAGGCGCGTGGAAAGCTCGATGCCGCAGACCAGCTCGACGCCCGCCCGGGCCGCGGCGTCGCGCGCCCTGTCATAACCGGCAAAAGTGTCATGATCCGTGATTCCCAGACGGTCCACGCCGGCCCGCACGGCTTCGGCAATCAGTTGCTCGGGCGAACAACTGCCGTCGGATTCGTTGGTGTGGGAGTGCAGATCGATCACGGGGGACCCAAGCGTTCCAGTGTAGCCCAAATCGGCGCGAACTCTGGCGGAGCTGGGGGAGTTTGGCAATCTGACCCGCGCATGCCTGTTAAGTTAAGATGTGTAAGTGGTTCCAGAAGAAAACCCCGGGGCACAGCCGGAATCCCATCCGGCCTGGCGGCGCGTGCAATTGGCGCGCCACCCCAAGCGCCCCCATTCGCTCGATTACATTCAGCGTCTGTTCACCGATTTCCAGGAAGTCCACGGCGATCGCACCTTCGGGGATGACCCCGCCATCGTCGCCGGCCTGGCCCAGTTCGAGGGAAACCCGCTGATGGTCGTGGCCGAGCAAAAGGGCCGCGACACCAAACAGAAACTCTTTCGTAACTTCGGCATGCCCAAACCAGAAGGCTACCGCAAAGCCTTGCGCGTGATGCAGATGGCCGACAAGTTCCGGCGGCCGGTGGTGACCTTCTTAGACACGCCCGGCGCCTACCCCGGCATTGATGCCGAAGAGCGCGGCCAAGCCGAGGCCATCGCCCGCAACCTTCGGGAAATGGCCCGCTTGGGCGTCCCGGTGGTGGTAGTCTGCATCGGCGAGGGAGGCAGCGGTGGCGCCCTTGCCCTGGGAGTCGGCAATACCGTGCTGATGATGGAAAACGCCGTCTATAGCGTGATTTCGCCCGAAAGCTGCGCTGCCATCATCTACCGCGATTCCGGGAAGGCCGAACAGGCCGCCGCGGCCCTCAAGCTGACCGCGCCGGACCTGCTGGAGTTGGAGCTCATCGATGGCATCATCCCCGAACCCCCGGGCGGCGCTCAGGAAGACCCCGACGCGGCGGCCGAAAGCCTGCGCCAGCATCTCCGCCGCAGCCTGAACCAGCTCGACGGCCTTAGCCCGGATCAACTGGTGCAGCACCGCTACGCCAAATTCCGTAATATGGGAAATTTCTTCGCGTGAAGAAAACCACATTGCTGGGAATTCTGTTCGCTGTGGCCGTGCTCGGTTACCTGGTGTTCTCCTCCTTCCACTCTCAGCCCTTCCGCTGCCAGGTCTGTATCACTTTTAAAGGAAGCCGGGATTGCCGCACCGGGTCGGCCGAAACCCGCGAGGGAGCCATCCGCACCGCCACCACCACCGCCTGCGCCCAGCTCTCCGGCGGCGTCACCGAAACCAACCAGTGCGAAAATACCCCGCCCGATTCGGTGGACTGGCTGAAGTAGTGGGGCGAGCAATTTTGCCCGCAGCCGGCTTTAGCCGGCTAACTTCCCCCGCCGTGGCCCGTCTTTCCAAATAGGCGCACCGCGCCCCCGTGTAGAATAGAAATTGAACTTCATCCTCGTTTTTTGCGTCTAATTGCGGTGATACGGAGAATTTGGTTGTGAAGACTAAGTGGAAAGTAATCATCACTCTGGCGGCCGTCGTCGTTCTGGCCGCGGGCGTATACGCCAGCACGGTTTATAGCAAACGCGGCCTTGTCACGGTGCAAACCGGGTCCGTCGTGCGGCAGGATCTGACCAGCATCGTCACCGCCTCCGGCGAGATTAAACCCAAGAATTACATCAACATCGGCGCCAACGCCATGGGCGACATCACCGAACTGCTGGTGCGGGAAGGCGACCATGTCCACAAGGGCCAGTTGTTGGCCAAGATTGAGAACACCCAGCCTAGCGCCGACGTCGAATCCCAAAAGGCCAATCTGGCATCCTCGGAGGCCGATTCCAACGCTTCGGAAGCCGGCTTGAAAGCCGCCGACGACAACATGGCCACCCTGCAGGCGGCCGTCGTCGAGGCCGAAGCCGATCTCGCCCGCACCAAGCAGGATGCCGACCGCGCCGGGGACCTCTACAAGGAAAAACTCGGCGCCAGGCAGGACCTCGAGAGCAAGACCGCCCTCTACAACGCGCAGAAGGCGGCCGTGGACCAAGCCCGCGCGCGCCTGGTTCAGGCCCGGTCCCAGCGCGAACAGACCGCCGCCCAACTCACTGCCACCCAGCGTCGCATCAACGTGGCCAAAGCCGTCCTCACGCGCAGCAGCGACATTCTCCACAAGTACGATTCCTACGCCCCGCTCGAGGGCGTGGTCACCAACCTGCCGGTCCGCGCCGGTGAGTCCGTGGTTCCCGGATTGCAAAACCAGACCGGCACCCTCATCATGACCATCGCCGATATGTCGCTGATCACCGCCGAAGTGAAAGTCGACGAAACCGATATCGTCAACGTGAAACTCGGCCAACAGGCGGAGATCACCATCGACGCCATTCCCAACAAGACCTTCAAAGGCCATGTGACCGAAATCGGCAACACCGCCATTCTGCGCTCCACCGGCGTCGCCGCCTCGCAAAGCGCCATCTCCAGCCAGGAAGCCAAAGACTTCAAGGTGGTAATCGCCATGGACAACCCGCCGGATGAAATCCGCCCGGGGCTCTCCTGTACCGCCAAAGTCACCACGGCCACGCGCAAAAACGCGCTCACCATTCCGATCCAGGCGCTCACCGTCCGCCAAAAGGGCGATCTGGAACCGAAGAAGCCTGGAACCCCCGCGTCTGGCACACAGCCGGTCACCAAGCTGGATCCAGTCGCCGAGAAAGCCCGCAAGGAAGAGGTTCAGGGCGTCTTCGTCGTGGCCGGCGGGAAGGCCGCCTTCCACAAAGTGGAAACCGGTATTACCGGCGCCACCGATATCGAGGTGCTGACCGGTCTGGACGAAGGCGCGCAGATCGTCACGGGCACCTACCAGATCATCCGCACCATCGCCAACGACGCGCAGGTCAAGGTCGACAACAAGCCGGTCGTCGAAGCGCCCAAGAGCTAAGCGCGCTACAATCGAGGAACAGGAATCATCACGATGTCAGCAGTGGCCGAAAAAAACGAACTCATCCTCCGTGGCGAGCAACTCAAGCGGGACGGTATCGTCATCCGCACCTACAATCTCTGGAAGACCTACATCATGGGCGACCAGGAGATCAATGCCGTTTCGGGATTGGATATTGAAATCAAGCGCGGCGAGTACTGTGCCATCATGGGACCTTCCGGGTCGGGGAAATCGACTCTGATGAATCTCATCGGCTGCCTGGATACGCCCACCTCCGGCCAGTATTACATCAACGGCAACCTGGTCAGCGAGATGTCGGACGATCAACTGGCCCGCATCCGCAACAAGGAAATCGGTTTCGTCTTCCAGACGTTTAACCTGCTGCCGCGTGCCACTTCCCTGCACAACGTCGAGTTGCCGCTGATTTATTCCGGCATCTCCTCGGATAAACGCCTGGAGATGGCCAAGCTGGCTATGCGCCAGGTGGATCTGGAAGCCCGCATGTACCACAAGCCCAACGAGCTTTCGGGCGGCCAACGCCAGCGCGTCGCGGTGGCCCGCGCGCTGGTCAACAACCCTTCCATTCTTCTGGCGGACGAGCCCACCGGAAACCTGGACTCCGCCACCGGCAACGAAATCATGGGGTTGTTCGAGCGGCTTTTCCAGGCCGGCAACACCATCATCCTGGTGACGCACGAGCACGATATCGCGCTCCACGCCCACCGCGTGATTCACATCCGCGACGGAAAAATCGAAAAAGACGAGCGCATCAAGAAATAGGGTGGGCCTGGCGGTGACGCCCGCCCGGCACCCGCGGCTGCCCCTACTGCGCCACTTTCGCGATCAACACCAGAAACAGCGCCGTATCCGGCCCGTTTAGGCTGCTCCTGCCCACCACCAGTTTCTGCCCTTCCTTCACGTCCACCACATCGGTTGAGATACCCGTATCGATGTACTGCGTTTTCTCGGCGGTGCCAATGGGCACCCGCAATCCGGCGTGCAGGTTATCCAGCCGGATCATGCCGCCGTCACCATCCAGGCTGGCCGACCGGACGCGAAAAGTCGTCAGCCGCCCGGCCGTTAACTGCCCGCTGGCGTCGGCGCTTGCACCCGAGCGCGAGCGAAGCGACAGGACATCCAACATCACATAGTTCTTGAACGGGAATGCGCCCTTGAGAGTCGCTACGGTGCTGTCGAGTTCCTTGGGAATGGGACTGCCGGTGTTGGTCATGTCGCTCCCGACCACGAAATAAACCGTCAGATCGATATCTTTCTGGGCGGCTGCCGGGATGTCCAATTGTTTGATGGCGTCCTCGGCCGTGGTCACGCGATTCCGGTTCCCGCTCAGGGCAATCACTTTCATGCGGTTATCCACCCGCAACTCCACACCGAAATCGTGAAGCAGGCCGGCCACCGACTGCGGGTCCGCATACTTCAGCGTGACCAGCTTCTGAATATGCTCCGAGGGGTCTTGTCCCACCTGCGCCAGGGTGGGCATTGCGATCACTGCCAGCGCCAGTATCAATCGTTTCATTTCAGTCTCCTTTTTTCTCCGCGATCCAATAAATCACCACGTCCGGGTTATCCGTCTCCAACTTCACCAGAATAGTCTCCGCATTGTGGGGCAGACCCCCTGGTCTGCGCGTGCGGCTAGCCTCGCTCACCACCGCGTGTCTATAGTGGGGCAGACCCCCCGGTCTGCTGCCGGCCCCCTGACCGGCATCTGCCGATACCTCAACCACCGCCGCTTTCACCATCGCCACCCGCGGGCTCTGCGCATGGGGCCGCGCCATCATCAGGGCTATCACCACCACCACCGCCGCCAGCCCCACTCTGTACACCCAAACCTGCTTCCACCACGGCGCGCGCCCTCTCTCCAGTTGCGTCATCACACGCGCCCGCACGGCCGCGTAATGTGCCGGCGCGATCTCTTCCTGGTGCGCCTCCCGCAGCCATTCCAAGCTTTGCTTCATTCCGCTCCAAAACACCTGGCACCCCGCGCAGCCGGCTATGTGGCGTTCCGTCTCGCCGGCATCGGCCGCCGCTCGATCGCCCGCCACATAAAGAGCGATTCGTTCTTCCCATTCCTGGCAGTTCATAAATGGCTCCGGAAATAGCGCTCCATAAACGCGCGCACTTTGATGCGCGCTTTCGAAATCTGCGAGCGCACCGTGGCTTCGCTCGATCCGAGGGCCCGCGCCACTTCCCCGGTGGAAAGTCCTTCCAGGTCTCGCAGCACGATCGCCGCGCGCTCCTTCTCCGAAAGGAACCGCAGGCTCATCTGCAAGGCGCGCCGCCGCTCCGCCTGGCTGGCGCTTTGCTGCGGGTCGGCCCCCGTATCCGCCAGCTCCGGCATTTCGTCCACTGCCACCGGCGCCGGCCGCTTGCGCGTCATGTCGTGACAGACATTCACCGTGACGCGATAGAGCCACCCCGGCACGTTCCGCACCGTGTCGATCTTGCCCAGGTTGCGATACAGCCGCAGGAAGACTTCCTGGGACGCGTCCTGCGCATCTTCCAGCTTGCCCAGCAACCGCAGCGCCGTCACCAGAACCAGGCGCTCGTGTTGGCGCATCAGGCTCTCGAAGGCCGCCAGGTCGCCCGCTTTCGCCGCGGCGATGGTGCGCGCACCGCTGTCAGGGCTTTCTACCGGAGCGGGCATCTCAAGCAGTGCCAGGACGTTCATCCTTCCACTAGATACAACTGCGCCCGAGGCCAAAGCGTGTATGGGAAATCTTGATACCCTAACAGAATGCTGAAAGGGACAATTTCAGCCGCCGATGAACGCGGATCAACGCGGATAGTTTTCTTGTTTTCAATCTGCGTTCATCTGCGTTCATCGGCGGCTAAGGCTTTTTCACCAACCTCCCTAACCTTTCAAACCATATGACCGACAAGCTGGCCATCCCGGCCGACGAATTCCGGCGCATTGCCGGCCAGGCGGTCGATTTTCTGGCCGCCTACTATGAAACCCTGGAGGAGCGGGCGGTCCTGGTCCCGACCACCTCCCAGGAGATTCGCCGCAAAATCGACGAGCGCCTGCCGCCACAGGGCGCCGATTTCGACGAACTCCTCCGCACCTTCCGCGATGTGATTTGCGAGTATGCCCGCCACAACGCGCACCCTCGATTCTTCGGCTATGTCTCTTCGCCGGGGACCGCCATCACGGCCATCGGAAGCATGTTGGCGGCTGCTCTCAACATCAACGCTACCTGCTGGCGGTCGGCGCCAACCGGCACGGACGTGGAGCATTTGACCATCGATTGGCTCAAACAAATGCTGGGGTATCCGGCCGAGGCCGCGGGGTTGCTGACCAGCGGCGGCTCCATGGCCAACTTCGCGGCGCTCGCGGCCGCCCGCAGCCGCAAGGCGCCCGTCAACGTGGTGCGCGAAGGCATGGCCGCGGCCGGCCGGCGCATGTGCCTCTACGTCTCCGAAGAAGGCCATTTTTCAATCGCCAAAGCCGCCGGCATGCTCGGCATCGGCGAAGCCAATGTGCGGTTCGTGAAGACCGACGACCAATTGCGCATGGATGCCGACGACCTGTCGCGCCTCATCGAAGCCGATCTCGCGGCCGGCCATCTGCCGTTCTGCGTGGTGGCCAGCGCCGGAACCACCGCCACTGGCGCGTTCGATCCCCTGGGCGCGCTCGCCGATGTCGCCCGCCGCCATGACCTCTGGCTGCACGTGGATGCCGCCTACGGAGGCTTCGCCGCGCTCGCGCCCTCCGCCTGGCACCTCTTCGAGCGCATCGCCGAAGCCGATTCCGTGACCCTCGATCCCCACAAGTGGCTCTACCTCCCCGTGGGCTGCGGCTGCGTGCTCTACAAAGATCCCGCCGCCGCGCGCGCCGCCTTCCTGCACGGCGCCGAATACGCCCGCGTCATCGGCCTGGAACGCGACGAGGCCTTCGCGTTTTGGGATTACGGCCCCGAACTCACCCGTCCTTTCCGCGCCCTGGACCTCTGGCTCCTCATTAAGTACGCCGGTGTGGAGCGGCTCAGCCGGGCCATCGAAGAGAACATCGCTTGCGCGGAATATTTCCAAGGCCTGGTCAACGTCAGTGACGATTTCGAAATGCTGGCGCCGGTAGGTCTCTCGGTTTTCTGTTTCCGTTACAAACCCGAGAATTTCACGGGCGATCTGGACTTGCTCAACGAGCGCGTGCTGGTGGAAGTGCAGCACGCCGGAAGCACTTATCTATCGAACGCCAAGGTGCGCGGCCGCTTCGCCCTGCGCGGCTGCGTGCTGAACTACCGCACGACCAAGTCCGACATGGAACGCGTCCTGGAAGACGTGCGCAAGGCCGCCGCCGTCTGCATTTGATAGCAGTGTTCCGGTTCAGCGCGAAACGGAGCGGGTGCCCTCCCTGTCAGCGAGTATTCCACCCTTTCGGTCTTTGCTTGAAGACAGGCTCTTTTTCAGGCGCGAGAGCATCGGGAAAGTCGATTTCCGCAGGATCAGCGGGAGCCTGGCATAAGCGTAATACATCCATGCCAGCAGGAGTGCCGGAGCGTATCCACGGTACTGTTTACTGTGGCGCCGGACGATTCGCAATGCGGACTCCGTATTGCGCTTCTGCGCTTCAAAACTGCCGCCGCCTTCCCAGATCCGATACGCCAGAAAATATTCGGGGAAATTGTACAACTTACCGATTTGGCCGAGCTTGAGAAAAAAGTCCCAATCCTGGAAACCGGCGAGGGTTTCGTCGTAAAGCCCCGCCTTCCAGGCGGCGTCGGCGCGGTACAGCGCCGTGCTGTGAATCATGGGATTCGCCAGCAGTGCCCGGGCTTTGATCCCGTCATCGGTTTCGGGCTTGAGGTAGGAAATCGTTTCGACGTTGTCCTGCCCGACGCAGACAGCGCCGCCGCCGCAGCCTGCATAATCGGGATGCTCTTCCAAAAACCGGATCTGCATGCTCAGTTTTTCCGGGACACGCCAGTAATCGTCGTCGTCGAGGATGGCAATATAGGATCCCCGCGCCTGGCGGATTCCAAAATTGATGGCTTCCGCGATATTTCCCCCCTGGAGCCTGTGGAAATACCGCAAACGCGGCTCGCGCTTCTCCCATTCGCGCAGAATGCCTTCGATTTGGTGATTGGGCCCGTCATGGACCACGATCAACTCCCAGTCCGATACCGTCTGCGAGCGAATGCTTTCTACGGCTCGAACAATATACTGAGGGCGATTAACCGTAAGCGTGATGACGCTGACACGGACGGGATCCATGGTAGTGCTGTCTTCCATCATCGCCCAACCCGGGGGCCGAAGTCACCTGAACTACCCCCAAAGCCACGCCAAATCAACGCCGTGGTTTACACTAGCAGGATGCGGAAGAAAGAGCCCCCATTGGTTGGTCGGAGCTTCGCGAGGAGGATCCGGAAGTAGGTTGCCGGGCGCGCATGCGGATCGTGCAACTCGTTGAATCCCTTGATGTAGGCGGTTTGGAGCGAATGGCCGTGGATCTGGCGCTGGCTCAGCATGCCGCGGGCAATTGGGTGGGAGTGTATTGTTTTTTCGGAGCTGGCCCGTTGCGGGCGCAACTGGACGCGGCCGGCATACCCGTCACGGAGTTCCATAAGGAGCGGCACTCGAATCCGGCCCTGGTTTGGCGCATGGCCAGTCAACTGCGGCGCGATCGGGTGGAAATCCTCCACAGCCACAATCCCGGTGTGCATCATGCCGCCGCGCTGGCCAAAGCCACGGCCGGAGTGCGCGTGTGCATGAACTCGCGGCACAGCGCAACCACTTCGGGCGGCGATCCCTACCAGGAAAAATACTTTCGTCTGGCCGGTCCGCTTACGAACCACGTGGTTTTTGTCTGCGAGTATGTGCGCAAACAACTCGAACCGCGTTTGCGGTACCCGTCCGCGAAATGCTCGGTGATCCTCAATGGCATTGCCACGGAAAGATTTCTGGCGCGGCCCGCGTCGCTAGGCAGTGCCCGGCCAAAGCTGCGGTTTGGCACTGTGGGCCGGTTGGTGCCGGCCAAAGGACATACCGTGCTGATCGACGCGTTTGCCAGGATTGCCGGCCGGGTACCGGAAGCTGAATTGCAGATTTACGGCTACGGCCCGTTGTACGGCGAGTTGCAGTCTCAGGTCCGCAGTCTGGGGATGGAGGGCCGCATTCGTTTGGAAGGCCCCACCGAAGATACCGCACGAGTCCTGGCGTCTCTGGACGTCTTTGTGTTTTCCTCCGTTCAGGAAGGTCTGCCGCTGGTGATTCTGGAGGCCATGGCGGCGGGATTGCCGATTGTCAGCACGCGCGTGGGTGGAGTTCCCGAGGTCGCGCCGGAAGGCTTGGTCGCACGCTATTGCGAGCCCGGCAACGTGGACGCACTGGCCGATGCCATGATGACGAGCACGCAAGATGCCCGCCTTGTCGAGATGGGCCGCGCCGGGCGCGACCTGGCGGCGGCGCATTACGGGATCTCGCGCATGAGCGATCATTACTCGGCGCTCTATCGAAGATTGCTGGGGAATGGAAGTTAGGGTGGGACAGGCTTCCGCCTGTCAATTTTGGGCCCCATGTCTTGTGCCCGAAGCGGCCCGCTACTCGCCCCTCAGAAATGAAACGCCACTCCGAACAACGGCAACACGTGGTGCCGCCCAGCCGCCCCGCTCAGATCTTTGCCCGTCACCAGGTCCCTGACCTCCATCCGTAGACTGAACCACCGCAACAGCCGCACATCCGCGCCGCCCCCGAACACGAATACGCCATGACTCGTGGAATTCGTGAAAACCGAAGGGTTGGCTGACCCGGTGACCGCCGGATACCAAAAACTACCGACACCACCGCCAGACACCGCATAAAAGGACAGCCGCGAATTCACCGGAACCATGAACCGCAAGCCCAGCGTCGCCGCGAACCCGGATTTGCCGCTGCTTGAGACCGGCACATTGGCCTTCAAACCTGGATCCGGGAAGACCATCGAATAGTCGATCCACAGGCTGGCCGCCGATGCCCGAGCAACCTGGTACCCATAGTCCGTCTCGGAACTATATCCCCACGAGTCAGCCAGCGTGACGTTCGTCCCGCTGATCGCATGGGACTTGTTCCACGCGGGCCCCGCCGAAATGAAAATGTCAAAGTTTTGGATTCGTCCTTGCGCCCACGCGGCGCAGGACCACAGAGCCACAACCAGAAACCGCATCGGGGAACTCTTGCGCATGTCAAACTCATCTTAAGAGTAAGTGCCGGCTCAGACCACCAAAATCCGTTGACCGGCTGGAATTGGCGCTGAGCGGCGCGCACCGCTCAAAAGCTCTTCCAGCCGTTCAAAATCGGCTTCCGCCACTCGGCGGGAATCCATTGTCCGCGCAGTGCAGGCGCTCTTATACTGAAGTCGGTTCGACATGCGAAGGGGCTTCAGATATCTCCTCGTGCTAGCCGCAATCGGCGCGCTCTGCTCCGCGGCGGAGCGAAAATCCTGGAACAAGGTCCAATATATCGGCGGCACGCTTCCGATCAAGGCCAGCCCGTACGACTGGACCACCACCGTCACCATCACCTCGAATCCCGACAGCGTGGTGGTGGTGATTGCTCCCGCATCCGTCTTTGGGCATCAACAGACTGTGCGCCTCAAACCTTCCCAGATCACGGCGGTGGTTTGCGGATCCGGCGCCTGGCAGCGCGTAGCCGACGTCAGCGGCGCCCAGCTTCCGTCCAAGCGGCCCACGCTCTTCGGTCTGCTTCTGGACTTTGCTTTCGTCGGCATCCTTTATCAAACCGACGATGGCAAACCTGCCGCCATGCTCTTGAATTCTCCCTATGCCTCTGCCGGCATCGGCAGGCTCCTCGAGGCCTTGACCGGCAGGCCGACGGAGTATGCGAAATGAGATAGTCTGGAACCCGGCGGATGATGTATAGGCTGCTCGAAATAGCTTCGCTAGCCGTCTACGCGTTCGGCGCGCTGACTTTCTCGACTCTCGTTCTGTTCTACTGGGGCGAGCGCCGCCGCGGTAAGCGCCGCCCATATACCGCCTTGCCCGCCTTCACGCTGGTCTGTGCCGTCGCTTTCCTGTACAACCTGCTTTTCCAGACCTCCATCCCGCAAAGCGCCGGTCCCTGGCTCGCCATCGCTTTCCTGGCGATTCGCAACTTGGCCGTCAGTCTCTTGCCCCCGCTCATCTTCCACCTGGTTCTCGAAAGCGGTGGCAACGGCCTCCCCGCCCGACGCCCCTGGCGCTGGCTGCTCACCGCGTTCTACTCAGCCAGCATCGCCGCCGCATTGGCTCGGGTTCTGCAAGGGACCGGCCTCCTCTCCGCTCCCTGGAGCGACAACCTCTATCGCGCTCCCGCTGTAGCCCTGGCCGCGGCCGCCGCTATGGGCCTGCTTTTTCAGATCGTCGCGCCGCATCCATTGCGCCCCGCCGAACGCGCCCACCTACGCCGGATGGGCGGCCTGCTGATTCTCATGCTCGTCTGTGCCGCCGCCAGCCTCGGCGGTGCCGGCCCCTATGTGGGCCAGATCCCCGATTACCTGCTGCTGGCCTTCTTCTGCGTCAGCCTGTATTACCGCGAACGCCTGGTATTCTTCGACGTGCTCATGAAGCGCGGCGTTTTCCTGGCTCTCGGTCTCGCCGCGCTCACCGCGGTCATCGCAGCATCCACCCGCTCGCCAGTCCGTCTCCCAGATAGCGCCAGTCCCTGGCTCTACTGTTTCGGCCTGCTTTTCTGGCTCGCCGGCCCCTGGGTCTACGCCCTCGTCGCCCGCGCCATCGACCGCGTCTGGCTGCGCCGCCCCTACTCCGTGGTGGAAGCCGAACGCCAGTTCATCCGCGACGTGCAGGCCGCCGCTACCGAAGAAGAACTGCATTCCGGCGCCGCCGCCAGCCTCGCCGCCATCTTCCAGGCGCCTGCCCAGGTCTGCTTCGATCCCGCAGCCGCTCCCACTGGGAAAGACGAGGACGCCCTCTCCGCCGGGATCGAACACGCCGACGCCCACCAGGGCTCCATCCTGCTCGCGCCACGCTCCAACGGCATCCCGTTCATGAGCGACGACCGCCGCCTGCTGCAATCGCTCGCCGGCACGCTCGGCATGGTCCTCGAAAACGTCCGCTTCCGCGCCGATCGCCGCCGCCACGAAGAGCGCGAGCAGCAACTCCGATTGTTGGCCAGCCGCGCCGAGTTGAAGGCCCTGCGCGCCCAGATCAATCCCCATTTCCTCTTCAACTCGCTCAGCGTCATCGCCGGCCTCATGCAATACCAGCCCGAACTGGCCGATGAAACCATCGAGCGCCTGGCCCAGGTCTTCCGCTATACCCTCCGCAAATCCGAGAACGAATGGGCGCCGCTCGGCGAAGAGATCGAGTTCATCACCGCCTACCTGCGCATCGAGCAAGCCCGTTTCGGCGATCGCCTGCAGGTGGAGTTCGACGTGGATCCCGCCGCGGCGCACATTCCCATCCCCGCCATGAGCATTCAGCCACTCATCGAAAACGCCATCAAGCACGGCGTCTCAGCCAGGGAAGGCCGCGGAACCGTGGGCCTCCGCGCAGCGCTCGAAGACGGCCGGATCTCGGTTGAGGTCTTCGACAACGGGCCCGGTTTCCCGCCCAACTTCTCGCTCCAGGCGCCGGGCGAGAGCCACGGCTTGCGCAACGTCGCCGAACGCCTCCGCGGCTACTACGGCGACTCCGCCCGGTTATCCTGGGAGAGCGGCGGGAACCGCACCCGCGTTGTGCTCACGTTCCCGCAGTCCGCCGTTTCCGGGGTGGCCAGTGGAGAATCTCGTTGATACGCGTACTCATCGTCGATGACGAAGCCCCTACCCGCGTCCGCCTGCGCCAGTTGCTCGCCGCGCACTCCGATATCGAGGTCGCGGGCGAAGCCGGGAGCGGCGTCGAAGCCATACAAATGGCGGCGGAACTCCATCCCGACGCGATCCTCCTCGATATCCAGATGCCGGGCTGCTCCGGTATCGATGTCGCCGCCTGCCTGCCGCAGCCACGCCCCCACATCATCTTCTGCACCGCCTACGACCAATACGCCGTGGATGCCTTCGAGCTCCACGCCGTGGATTATCTGCTGAAACCCATCGGCCGCGCCCGTCTCGCGCAATCGCTCGAACACCTGCGCGCCTTGCCGCCCGCCGCAGAGCGCCCCGGAGAGCACGAAGCATCGCTCGACCGCGCCCTTCGCGGCCAGCCTCCGTCACCGGCCCGGTTCCTGGTCCGCAGCGGCGGCCATTACCTGGTCGTCCACGAATCCCGCGCCCTGTATTTCGGCACCGAAGGCAGTCTCACCCGCCTGGTCGCCGACAAGGGCGAGTATTGGATGGACCCCACTCTCAACGATCTTGAGCGGCGGCTCGACCCCGCCCGCTTCTTCCGTATCTCCCGCTCCGCGCTCATCAACCTGAACGCGGTCACCGAAGTGATCCCGCTCACTGGCGGATCGGGGGAAGTCCTCCTCAAGAACGGCCAGAAGTTGGAAGTCGCCCGCCGCCGCTTCCGCGACCTCCTGCAATCCCTAGCCGGAGTAGGGCAAACGTAGAGAAGGTGGGGCAGGCGCTTCCGCCGGCCAGGTCGGGCCCTCGCGCGGTACAAAGAATCAGCAGGGGCAGTCACGGGCCTAGCTATAGCTAGCTACCGCCGCTACGTGTGATATTTTTCCATCGTCCGCGGATTGTACGCCCAGTGAAATTCCAGTTCGTACCCCATCGATTTTGCCAGACCATCCAAGTCCGGAAACAGCGTCCCGTAGGTGATGTTCATGCGGTACAACTCCCGCATCCCCACCTCGCGCACGGGGTTCGTGAGCACGATCTTGGCCAGAATATTCTCCGGGTCGGCGTCGCGCAAAATGTCTTCGATGGGGATATCCAGCACACCCGGCACGGCAAACGTGCCCGACTGCGCGATGAGCCGCCGGTTCATGGTGTGCGGCTCGCCCATCCAGATGAAGCGGTGGTTGCCCTGTAGGAAATAGCGCGCGAAGTGGCCTTTTTCCCGCGGGTCCATGCGCTCCGGCTTTTTCGCCCGGCTGCTGTCGATGCGCGCCGGGTTCATGGCCCAGACCACGCCATCGGCCAGCGTCCGCTCCAGCGCGAAAAATGCGGCCACGTAGGGCGACCACGTGAAGTCGATCAGCCGCGTGGGTGCGCCGTGGTGCTGCATCAGCGC
>PMTR01000048.1 GCA_003167255.1 Bryobacterales bacterium | reverse complement strand
AGTTGAAAGAAATTTGTGAAGAAGTTCTCGAAAGCTCTGCTTTCAGGCTCCGCCCGAGGCTCAATGCACTCGATGAGCGCTACTCAAGTCGCGCTGAAACTCGAGGAGTTCAACCGGGGCGCCGCTATCGAGAATCATCGCCACCCAACGTGGTGATATCGCCAGCCATGTACCGAGGTGGCGGCAGGGTGCTGGTGGTCCTTTCGGAGGGCACCCGGGCTATTAGACAACGCGGGTTCTGAACTGCGCATGATCTTCTTTCGGCCCAGAGTAACATGGGAATTGCTGGCTGGGGTGCACGACCTGGAAGTGGACGAGAAGAAAGCCCCAATCGGAGCCGCGNNTGGCCGGCATTTGCGTAAAGCTCACTTATGTGTCGCGCACCCTTGCAAGCTTCGCCCGCAGTGTGCGGACCGCAGACCGGGTACGCTGGTAGCTGTGAAGGTTGCGATTATTGGCGGAGGCATCGTGGGGTTGGCCACGGCTTACCGGTTGGGGGAGCGGGATCCGGGCGCTGAGATCACGGTGCTCGAAAAGGAAGCGGGCGTGGGCCGGCATCAGACCGGCCACAATAGCGGCGTGCTGCACTGCGGCCTCTACTATAAGCCCGGCACCATACGGGCGCGGCTGGCCGTCACGGGAATCCGCCAGATGGTGGAGTTCTGCCAAGCTAACGGCGTGGCGCACGAGGTCTGCGGCAAGCTGGTGGTGGCGGCCGATGAAAACGAAGTGCCCCGGCTGCGCGCGCTGATGGAGCGCGGCACGGCCAACGGCGTCGAAGGGTTGCGGTTGCTCGAGCCTGAGCAGATGCGCGAAATCGAACCGCACGTGGGCGGCGTGGCGGGGCTGCACGTGCCGCAGGAGGGCATCGTCGATTACCCGGCCGTGTGCAACGCGCTGGTCAGCCGCCTTAGCGAGCACGGCGCGCGGGTGGTCACCGGAGCGCGGGTGCAGAAGCTGCGGCGCTCCGGCGCCGGCTGGATGGCCGAAACTACCGCGGGCGAGTTCCCGGCCGACTACATCATCAACTGCGCCGGACTGTACTGCGATCGCGTTTCGCAACTGGCCGGCGAGCGGCGCGATATGCGCATCCTGCCCTTCCGCGGCGAATACTATAAGATCAGCCCGGAGCGCCAATACCTGGTGCGCAACCTCATTTACCCCACGGCCGACCCGCGGTTTCCCTTCCTGGGAGTCCACTTCACACGGCTGATCCACGGCGGCATCGAAGCCGGGCCCAACGCCGTGCTGGCGTTCGCGCGCGAAGGATATCGCAAGACCGATTTCAATCTGGCCGATTTCATCGACGCGCTGACGTATCGCGGCTTCTGGCGCTTTCTCGCCAAGTATCCATCCATCGCGTGGTACGAGTTGCGGCGCTCTTTCAGCCGCGAATTATTCTGCCGGTCGCTGCAGCGGCTGGTGCCGGAGATTCAACCCGGAGACCTCGAAACCGGGGGCTCCGGCGTGAGGGCGCAAGCGATCGTTCCCGAAGGCGAGATCCTGCAAGATTTCAGTCTGATCGCGCGCGCCAACGCGCTGCACGTGCTGAGCGCGCCGAGCCCGGCGGCGACGGCGGCGCTGGCGATTGGGGCGGAGATCGCCTCCATGGTGCCGGTAGGCTGAAATGTTGGCAGGCGAAAGCGCCTGCCCCACTTTGGGTATCATGAGGGCATCGCAATGATCACCGAGGAACAACTCCGGGCAAGGTTGCGAAAGATTTCGGCGTTGTTTGAGGGCGCCACCACGCCCGGGGAACGCAACGCCGCGGCGGCGGCCATCGAGCGCGTCAAGAAGGCGCTCGGCATCGCGCAACAAACCGAACAGCCGCGGGAATTTCAGTTCAGCATGCCGGACCGGTGGCAGCGGCGTTTGTTCTCCGCGTTGTGCCGCCGCTACGGGCTGGAGCCGTATCGCTACAAGCGGCAGCGCTACACTACCGTGATGGTACGGGTTCCGCCGTCGTTCGTCGATAAGACGCTGTGGCCCGAGTATCAGGAGCTGCGCTCGGCGCTTAACGAGTATCTGAACGAGGCCACCGAACGAATCATCCGCGAAGAGGTCTATGGCGACGCGGGAGATGCGTCGGAGCGGACGGGATAAGAGCTGGCAGGCGGCACCGCCTGCCCCACCTATTGAGCCTCGCGGAATTCGTTACACTCGGCGGCCTTTGTGGGGCAGGATGGTATCCTGCGCGCCGGTTGGCAACCGGCGCCGGCCGGCCATTTGCAAACGTCGGCAGGCGGGTTACCAACCCGCCGCAGGTTGCCAACCTGCCCCACAAGTTGCAGTGGCAGTTCCCGGTATAATTCCTTGCATGGCCGAAATTCGCCACTCGGTGTGCGCGCTGGATTGCCCGGACTGCTGCTCGCTGCTGATCAACGTCGAAGACGGGCGCGGTTCCAAGCTGCGCGGCGATCCGGCGCACCCGGTGACGCGCGGGTTCCTGTGCGGCAAAGTGGCGCAGTACCTGGAACGCGAATACTCGCCCGGCCGTCTGCTCTATCCGCAGCGGAGCACCGGCGGCAAAGGCGCAGGCCGCTTCGAGCGCATCTGCTGGGACGACGCGATCGATATCATTGGCGGGCGTCTCGAATCTATCGCCGCCGAATTCGGCTCCGAAGCCATCCTGCCCTATAGCTATGGCGGCACCATGGGCTTTCTCAACGGCTCCGGCATGGACCGCCGCTTCTTCCACCGGCTGGGCGCTTCGCGGCTCGACCGCACCATCTGTTCCTCCGCCGGTGTCGCCGGCCTCACCGATGCGCTGGGCATCCGCTACGGCACCGAGCCCGAGCAGTTCCGCCACTCGCGGCTGATCCTCGCGTGGGGCGCCAATATCCTCGGCACCAACGTGCACCTCTGGCCGTTCATCATGGAAGCGCGGCGGGCCGGCGCCAAACTCTACACCATCGACCCGCGGCGCAACCGCACGGGCGCGGCCGCCGACAAACACTTTTTCATCAATCCGGGCAGCGACACGGCTCTGGCGCTCGCCATGATGCACGTGATCCTGGGCGAGAACCTGCACGACGCCGATTACGTGGAGCGGTATACCGAGGGCATCGAGGCGCTGCGCGAACGCGTGCGCCAATGGACGCCGCAACGCGCCGCGCCGCTCACCGGCATCGCGGCCGGGGAGATCGCCGCGCTGGCGCGCGAATACGCTACCACGCGGCCGTCTGTGATTCGCCTCAATTTCGGAGTGCAGCGCAGCGAACGCGGCGCCATGGCGGTGCGCTCCATCGCCCTGCTGCCCGCGCTGGTTGGTTCGTGGAAGTCGCCGGGCGGCGGCCTGCAACTCTCCACTTCGCAGGCGTTCCAGTTGAATCGCGCCGCGCTCGACCGCGCCGACCTGCAACACGTGGCGCTCGGCCGCGAAGCCCGGCTGGTCAACATGTCGGAACTCGGCAAGGCGCTCACCACGCTTTCGCAACCGGCCGTCAAAGCCCTGGTGGTCT
Source organism: Bryobacterales bacterium (assembly GCA_003167255.1). Lineage (GTDB taxonomy): Bacteria > Acidobacteriota > Terriglobia > Bryobacterales > Bryobacteraceae > PALSA-129. The sequence goes on along the minus strand of PMTR01000048.1, from coordinate 19,013 downwards.
ACAATTCCAATCCGGCCGCGATCGCCCCCGACCAGAACAGCGTGCTCCGGGGCCTCAAGCGCGAGGATCTTTTCACCGTGGTGCTGGAGCAGTTTCAGAACTGCACCGCCGATTACGCCGACGTGCTGCTCCCCTCGACCACCTTTCTGGAACACACCGACCTCTATTTCGCCTACGGCCATCACTATCTGCAACTGGCGCGGCCGGCGCTGGCGGCGCCCGGCGAAGCCAAGTCCAATGTGGAGGTCTTCCGTCTGCTGGCCGCGCGCATGGGTTTCGACGACGCCTGCTTCCAGGATTCGGAAGACGACATGATCCGCGCGCTGCTCGATTCGGCGCATCCGTTCGTTCGCGGCATCACGCTCGAAGAACTGGACCGCGAGCACTTCGTGCGGCTGCGCCTGCCCGACCCCTTCCTGCCGTTTGCGGAAGGCGGTTTCGGCACGCCCGACGGCAAGTGCCATTTCCGCGCCGAAACGCTGGACTACACGCCGCCGGTGGAATCGCGCCATGGCGACCAGACGTTGCGCGCGCAGTATCCGCTTGAGCTCATCTCCCCCAAGAACGACGACAGCATGAATTCCACCTTCGGCCATCGCGACGCCGTGGATTTCGAAACCTCCGTGCTGCACCTTCACCCCGAAGACGCGGCAGCGCGCGGCATCCGCTCATCGGACCAGGTGCGCGTGCGCAACGGCCGCGGCTCCTGCATTCTGTTCGCGCGCGTCGATACGTCCGTGCCTCGTGGCGTGGCCTCCGCGCCCGCGGTTCGCTGGGCCCGGCGCGCGCCGTCCGGACGCAACATCAATGCGGTGACCTCCGACCGGCTGACCGATAAAGGCGGCGGGCCTACGTTTTACAGTTGTCTGGTGGAAGTTGAGAGAATCGGAGATTGATGACGAAACGCGTTCGCCCGATTTCACCCAGCCACTCCGCCGGGAGGTTGAGCTGGGTGTGGCAAGCCTCCGCTCCCTTACGGTCGCGGCTCGGTTTGGCAGCGCTGCTGCTCGCGGCGGGCGCCTGCAACTACGAGAAAGTCCCCAAGCAACCAACCATCGAAGAAGCCCCGCGCCTGGCTTCCACGGTGCACATGGGCGATCCCACGGCCGCCGCGCAACTCGTAAGCGGCTTCCATGACATCGAAGGCGGCTCCTGGCGCTGGACGCAAAAGCAGTTCACCGTCACGCTGCGGCCACCCGCGCAGGCCGCGCGCCAAGGTGCGGTGCTCGAACTCCACCTCACGGTGCCGGAGGCGAGCATCGAGGCGCTCAAGAGTCTCACGCTCACGGCGTCGGTGGGCGGCTCGACGCTGGCGCCCGAAACGTACCGCAGGGCCGGGGCATACACTTACCGGCGCGACGTGGATGCCAGCCTGATCTCCGGCGACGCCGTGCGCATCGATTTTCAATTGGACAAGGCCGTCGCGCCGGGAGCCTCCGATCTGCGGGAACTGGGCATCGTGGTCGAGAGCGTGGGGCTGGTGGCCAAGTGAAGCTGCGTCAGAAACTCGTCGTCCTGGTTCTGGCGCTCTTCTGCCTGGCTATCCACTGGCGCGGCTTCACCGCCTGGTTTCGCGCCGACGATTTCGCGTGGATGGGCCTCACTTTGGGCGTCCACAACTTCGCCGATCTGCTGAAGGCGCTTTTTTCGCCGCTGGCCGAAGGCACCATCCGCCCATTGAGCGAGCGCGCCTTTTTTATGGCCGGCTACTCGCTGTTCGGTCTGAATGCGCTGCCCTTCCGCATCGCGATCTTCGCCACCCAGTTCGCCAACCTGGCGCTGGTGGCCTCCGTCGGCGACCGGCTCACGGGCGTGCGCGGCGCCGGCTTCTTCGCGGCCATTTTCTGGACGGCGAACAACTCCGCGGCCACGGCCCTGGGTTGGGCCTCGGCTTACAACCAGGTGCTCTGCGCGTTCTTCCTCCTGTTGGCTTTTCACTTCCTGCTGCGCTACATCGAAACCGGCGAGGGCCGCTACAACCTTTATCAGTGGCTGGCGTTTGTGGCCGGTTTTGGCGCCATGGAGTTGAACATCGTCTACCCTGCCCTGGCCGTCCTTTACACCTTGTTGTGCGCGCGCCGGTTTTTCCTCCGTACGTTGCCGCTTTTCGCGGTTTCGGTCGCGTACTTCGTGGTTCGCCATGCCGTTGTGAAGCCCGATCAGAATGCCGCGTACGCGCTGCATTTCACCGGCTCCATGCTGCGCACGCTGGGAAAATACTGGGCCTGGACGGTTGGACCGCTGTACTTCTGGACGCCGGTCCACGCGCCGAATTGGCTGGTGATGACGGGCGTGGCGCTGGTCTCGCTGGGGTTGCTGGCATTCGCCGCGCGGCGCCGCGCGGCCTGGTTCGCGCTTGGGTGGTTCGTGATCGCGATCGCGCCGGTGCTGCCGCTGCGCGACCACATCACCGATTATTATGCGTTCGTGCCGGCCATCGGCCTGTGCTGGCTGGGCGGCTGGGCGCTGGCGCAGACGTTCCGTTCCGGGAACCGCGCTATGTACGGCGCGCTGGCTCTGGCCGCGATCTATCTGCTGATGGTAATGCCGCGGACGCTGGCGGCATCGGACTGGAACTATCGCATTACGATGCGGGCGCGCGACCTGGTGGAAGGCCTCGCCACGGTTGGTCAACTGCATCCCGGCAAGACCGTGCTGCTCGACGGCGTCGACACCGAACTGTTCTGGAATGCCGTGCTCGATCATCCGCATCGGCTGATCCCGATCGACCGCCTCTACCTGACGCCCGACAGCCAACGCCGCATCCAGGCCTACCCGGATTTGGGCGACATCAATGAGTTCGTGCTGCCGCCGGACCTCACTTCCGCGGCCCTCGATCGCGACGAACTGGTGGTCTACGATGTGCGCGGGCCCCGTCTTCGCAACATCACATCGGCCTACGCCGAGAGGCCGCGCGACCTGCGGCTGCCTGCGAGTGTGGATGTGGCGAACCCGCTGGCCGCGTTGCTGCTGGGCCCCGAGTGGTACGCGCCCGATGGCAACCATCGCTGGATGCCGAAGCGCGCCACGTTGCGCATGGCCGGCCCGGGCGCCGCGGGCCAGAAGCTCTACCTGCGCGGATCGTGCCCCGAAGAGCAGTTGCGCAACGGGCCGCTCGCGGTAACGGTGGAGATCGATGGGGTGAAACTTCCAGGGGCGGAGATTCGCCCCGGGGAAAACAGCTTTGAGCTGGCGTATGCGTTGCCGGCGGCGGCAACCGGGCGGGGGGTGATTGAGGTCGCGGTGGAAGTGGCAAGGACGTTTCATACGGCAGCCGACCGGAGGGATCTGGGACTGGCGTTCGGGGTGTTCGAGATTCGGTAGGAAAGAGGTTGGCAGGCGGAAGCGCCTGCCCCACTTTGTCAGGGGAGAAGCGCTGGTCAGTGGATGGCCACGAAGCGGTAGACTTCGTAGGCGGGGCGGGCATAGGTGTCCGGAATTACGGCCATCATTTCGCGCTGGTAGCCAATGCCTTCGGCGAATTTCACGAGCTTGTTGTTGACCTCGCGGAAGTTTTCGAAGTCCTTGGTGTGCGCGATGAAAACCGCGCCGGGGTCGGTCACCATGCGCTCGACGGGCGGGCGGTCCTGGGGACTCAGTTCCGGTTTGGAAATGGGATCGTCGCCCACCAGCAGCGGCAATGTGCCGTTGCTGAGCAGGCGGAGGCTATCCAGAATTCCCCAATCCACGCAGTAAATATTACCGGCGTGGACGCTTTTCATATAGTCGCGGAGACCGAAGACGGCGTCGGTCCAAACCGCCGAGCCGCCGTAACGGAAACTGACATATTGATACTCGGCCGTCACCAGCACGCCCGCAATCGCCATGGCCGCTCCGGCGACGGCCAGGGCCGGCAGGCCGGCGCGCCCCAGACGGCGCGAAGCGGCGGCAAAGGAAACGGCTACGACCAGTTGCGGAAGCGGCCAAAGCAGAATGGTGTGGTGCACGCTGCCGCCGGCATTGGCGGTGATGGCCATTTGAATCCACGCCACCGCCAGGGCGATCAGCGCGAAGGCCATGGCGCGCCAAGCATCGCCGCGCGCCAGCGGCGCCAGCACGAGCGCCAGCAGGAACGCATAAAAGAGCAGGTGCTGACGGGGGTGCCCGGCAAGTGACGATATTTCGGCACTAAACTGCTGCGCCCAACCTCTGGCCGGGTGGGGCGCGGTGGTCTGCCAGTCCTCATCGAACATCCAGCCGAACAGGCCTCCACCTTTGGCCGTGTTCATGAGCATGCGGGCTTTGCCGGGGAGGTCGCTGGTATCCTTATGGAAGGTGCCCCGGAAGGTGGCCCAATGGCTCTTTTGGTTAAAAACCAGGAGCGGCAGGGCTCCCAGAAGGAACCCGGCCACCGCCAGCGCCACGCGGCGCCGGGTCAGGAGGCGCAGGATAAGCCGTGGAAAGACCACCGCCGAGGCCACCCCGAGGCCCGATAACATCCACACCGCCAAGGCTTTATCCCAGATCGCCAACCCCAACAGAAAGAAGCCCCAAAACAACACCCTGTGGCTTTTCCGCTGGCAAAACCGCACCACCAGCAGCATGCCGCCCAGAAGCAACAAGTGTTGCAGGGCCACCGGTCCCCAGTCGAAGCAGATGGTCAGGAGGTAGGTTGCATCCGCCGCCAGCAAAGTGCATCCAATGATTGCGGCACGTTCTCCAGCGATGCGGCGCAGGAGCAGGAAAAACAGCCACAGACTGGCTACTCCCGCCAGCAGCATCGGCACCCGGAGAGGCAGCATTCCCGTTCCAAACATTCGTAGAATCGGACGGTAAAGCCACGCTTTCAATGTGCCGATATAACTCATGATCATGAGCGGGATATGGGAATGGCCGATGCGGATGGCGTAAGCTCCGCCGGTGGGCTTGAGAAACGCCATGGCAAAGATGGTCTCGTCGTTCTCGACGCCGATGTTGGACAAAAAAGATAAACCGGCGAGGAGGAAATACAGGCAAGCCATCAACGCCGTGAGGGTGCCGGGTAGTCTATACCTGTGAGATTTTGCGGGTGTTGGAGGACGATCCAACTAAAGATATTAGCATCCTGGCCGATGAGAGGGTGGACATGGCGCCCAGACAAATGCAGGTGGTTTCCGGGAGGCTGCCGGTTTGGCAAATGAATTGCTAGGAAAGGTGCTCGTAGGTCGCCGCTGGGTGAAAGCACGGCGAGCCAATAGCCCTGAAGAGGGATCGGGAGGCGTGAAACCTTTAACAGAAATTGTCGTCTATACTGTTGCGGAAGGAAACAACGCTAACGACAAGAGAAAAGAATAAAAAAGAACCGGGAGACAATTTTATGAACCAGACCGAAATAAACAAATATAGAGCGGTGCTCGAGGCCAGGCAGTCCGAACTTTCCGTGGGACTGCGTAACCGCGAAGACATCGCCATTGAAAAGACTCCGGATGCGCTCGACGAAGTGCAACTCGCCGGGGAGCGCGAACTCGCAATCCGCAACCTGGACCGGGAATCCAACCTGCTCCGCAACGTTCGCGGCGCGCTGCTGCGGATCGCCGATGGCAGCTACGGAATCTGCCTGCATTGCGAAGAGGAGATCAAGCCCAAGCGCCTGGAAGCTGTGCCCTGGACCAAGTTCTGCATCACCTGCCAGGAAGCGGCGGATCGCCACGAGTTCGAATCGGCCGAGGTGAACGAACTGCTGGCGGCTTAAACTTGAACCACCGGGGGCGCGGGAGGAATCTCGCGCCCTTCGTGTTTTTGGCGAAGGCGGCTGGAAGGTTCCGAAAGGCATCTTGAGCCGCCGATGAACGCCGATAAAACGATTTGTTTCCATCTGCGTTTATCCGTGTTCATCGGCGGCCAAATGATTTGGCTTTTCAGGCAGCGGTAGCAACAGCGCTGCGCGATTAGCCCCAATCCCGTTCCCCGCGTATGTGGGGATAGTTTGGGTGAATGTGCTCAATTCTTACTTCAGCCGCACCAGGCGGCCCTCGCGGTAATCGAACCAGGATGGGATCCCCGCGAGTTCCGCGGGCGTGAGCGGCGTCTTTTTTTGAAGGTGCACGGTAATGCTGCGGTCGCGGAACCAGAGGTCGGCGATGAAGAGCATGTCCCACTCCTGGAACGGGTCATTCAGGAACACCACGTGGCTTCCGGAACTCACCTGTGGATTCAGCTCACGGAATTGCTCGATGACCTCCGCCGTCTGGCGTCCCAAAGCCGCCATCACAGGCTTGGCATCCGCTATCTTTCGATTCAGGTTGACGCGGCCCCAGTAGAAAACGGCGGCCGCCAGAAGGACCGCGAACAGGGCTGGCCGCCCCAGGCGGCCGAAGAGCGGTTCGCGGGAAAGAAAATCGGCGGCGGCGCGCGCCACATCCACCAACACCACGGCCGCGAAAACCGCGCCGCCGATCATCGGGATATAGAGGCACGCCTGGCTCTTGCCGGGCAGGAACTCGATTGGCAGCGGCGCCAGCAGCAGAAACAGCCAGCAGAAGCGTAGAACAGTTCGCGCGCCGGGACGCCACGCCAGGTAGGTGACCACCGCCCAGAACGCCAGGATTCCGCCCCAGCCGGCGTGCAGAAAGGCGGCGTCGCCCAGGAAGGTCCGCTGGAAATCGTGCACGCGTTGGAGCGAGAAGACCGGGCGATAGCCCACCATGCCGGTGAGCGCATCCACGCCCCATATCTTGCCGTACAGATTTAGCAGCACCAGGACGCCGGCGAGTCCCACCATCTTGGCCGCGCCGCGCCCGAGCGGCCGGTGGTAGCACCATTCATAGGCCAGGAGCGCGGCGGGCAGGGTAAGCGCCATCTCCTTGGAGTTGAGCGCGCACACCAGCAGCGCGGCGAAGATCAAGGTCTGGCGCGCGCCGGGGAAGCGGCCACCGGCGCGGATGCGCACGTAATAGAGCAGCGCGCCAAAATAGAAACAGCCGCACAGGGCGTCATAGACGAAAGCGGTGTTGTAGTAAAGGTTGCTGAGCCCGGCGTGATAGCAGGCCACCAGCGCGGCCAGCGCGGCGGCCGGCCAATCGGCGCCCAGCAGGCGCGCCAGGCGGTAAACCAGCCAGACATTCAGCAGCAGGACGATGGATAGCGCCACGTGGTACGGCAGCGGATTCAATCCCCAGCCGCTCAGAATGGGCAGATAAAACAAGCCGCCCATGGGCCGGTAGTAACCGCGCCACAACAGGAACTGGGAGATCAGCAGCCGCCACTGGCCGGGCGTCCAGTAGAAGCTGTCGATGTTCATCATGTCGTCCGGGGAAAAATGGGCGCGCAGACCATCCCAGGAAAAGAACACGAACCACGCGAGCAGGAACGGGACGAGTAGTAGGCCGCGGTTCCAGGGGCGAAACGGCACTAGTTGATGGTGGTCACGTCACTGGCGGTAGCAGTGGCGGAAGTTCCACCGGTGACCTTCACCGTGTTGGTGACGGAGGCGCCGGCATTCGAAGCCACATTGACGGTCACCGTAACGACCGGATAACTGCCGGTGACGAAAAGAACGTCGCTGCGCGTGCAGATGTTCTGGGTGCAGGCCCACCCGTCCCCGGCCATCGACACCAAGGTCTCGCCGGCGGGAATGGTGTCGGTCAGGGTCACGGTGCCGAGGGTGGGGTTCTGCGCTCCGACGTTCGTGACCGTCACCGTGTAAGTGGCGCCCTGCTGGCCCTTGGTGAAGTTGCCGGTGTGGGTCTTCGACACGGACAAGACCGGCGCGACGCCACTGATGACGCCGTTGTTGATCACCGGCACAGTGGTCTGGTTGCTCACGTACACATCTTGCGCGATGGTGAGCAGAGCGTTTGGATTGGAGGCCAATCCCGAATTGGTATGCAGCAGGATCTCGAAGATTCCCGTCGAGCCGGGCAGCAGGGTGGCCTGGAGCACGTCGGCCGTGCTTCCTCCCACGAATGCGCTGACCGATTCCTGCGGCGACGTGATGGGGCCGTTGGCCGGATACTGGGCGCCGGTCTGAATAAACGGCGTGACCAAATCGGAGAGCACCGGCACTCCCAGGCCAGTGCCCAAGATCTCGATGATCTCACCCGGGAGCGCGGGATTGGTCTGGGTAATGGGCGCGCCTGCCACATTCCCGCAGCACGTTTCCGCATCCAAAGCAGTCATGGTGAGAGACACAGAGCTGTTGGATGCCCCGCCGCTCGCGGTGGCCGTAATGGGGATTCCGTTTCCTTCCGGGCCCTGCACGCGGGCCGTGAGGATAATGCGGTCAAAGACTCCCGCGGCCACGGCGCTCACTTGCGGATCGTTGTTAAGCTGGATCACCAGGTTGTCGCGAATGGTGTCGAGGGTATCGGTGCTCTGCGAGGTATACGAATAGTTGCGGCCTGCCACGGTGACGGTCGCAAGGTTGCCGGCGGTGACCCCCCCATCCACCGAGACCACGGCATTCGCATAGCTGGATGAGTGCATAGCCACGGCGATGGCCGGGTTGGAAGTTCCAAGCTGCGTAAAGACGCCCGGGTTGGCCGGCACGATGGTGGTTGCCACGGGGGTGGTGACCATGATGCTCCCATCGCTCATCACCGAACGGACGTAGGCGCTGATGCTGGTGGTGTCGCCAACTTCCCAAGGGATCTGCGCGTTGATCTGGGTTGGTGAGACATACACCAGCGGCGATTGGATTCCGTTGAAATAGACTTCCGTGCCGCCTAGTTGCGTGGGCAATTGGGTAGCTGTAGGATCGGCGCTCACAGTGCCGGCTGAAAGGCCCGTGCCCACGATGCTCACCAGGGTTCCGGGAGCGACGGTGGCGGCATCTCCGCCTCCCACCAGGTTGGTGTCGGCGGCGGAAGCGGTAAGGCCCACGGTGGTGGCGCCCGTAGCCTCCGTGACAGCGGCCGAGTAAGCGACGTTGTTGCCGAGAGAGCCCGGCGTCTTGGCGGTGAACAGCACGTTCAGGTTGGTCGTATCGGCCGTAGTGATGACATTGGGATCGCCGGCGCCGTTATTGGAGGAGTTAATCAACGTCACAAAGGACTGAACGATGCCGACTAAGGTATCGGCGGTCTTGACCGTGTAGGTGTAGTTGGTGCCGTTTATGGTGATGGTGGCGACATCGCCCGCCAGAATGGTGCCACCGATGGTGACGTTGCCGCGCGCCGTGATGTCGAAGCTGGCGGCGTTGCGCACGGCCTGGTAGGCCACGTTATTCGTGCCGATGGAATAGACCGTAATGCGCCGGTTGTAGGCGTCGCTGACGTAGAGGTTGGTGCCGTCCCAGGCCAGCGAGAGAGGCGTGCGCAGGGAATCGGTTGCGTCGGAAGCCTGGTTGACATCGCCGCCGATCTGGCCCAGGATGTAATCGGCCGAGGCGGCGTTGGCGGCGGGTATCTTGTCGAACACCAGCACGCGGTCGTTGCCGCCATCGGCGACAAACAGGTGGCCTCCGCCGGCCAGCGTGAAGCGGGGGAAGTTCAGAGTGGAGTTGCAGCCGGCCGGATACGTCGGATTTCCGGCGAGGTCGGTGCCGGTCGAGACGGTGCACAACACGGGCACTTGCTTGTCGGTGGTGTCGGTGCTTGAGGTGGCGGCAGTCCCGGTATAGGCATTATTCGAAATCGAGCTCGCCATGTCAGGCTGGCCGATAACGACATCCGCGGGTGCGCCATTGGAAGTCGGGATGCTGTTCCAGATCAGCACCCGGTTGTAGCCCAGGTCGGTCACGTAAAGCCGCACGCCGTCGGAGGTCACCGACGTCGGGTTGAGCAGGTTGCTGGAGGAAGCGGTGGTACTCTGCTGGCTGATATCCGGTTCCGCGAAAGTGGTGAAATTGGGGGCTCCGATCACCACATCCGCCGCCACCCCATTGGCAGTGGGGATATGGTTATAAACCAGGACGCGGTTGTTCTGGGTATCGGCCACGTACAACTTGCCGTTCTGAATCCACACGCCCTGCGGCCCGCGCATGGATTTGGCATTCGGCTGGTTGCCGGGCAGGCTGGTGCTGACGAAATCGGGCTGTCCCACCACCACATCGGCCGGGGCGTTGTTGTAACCCGGGATGGTGTTCCAAATGAGCACGCGGTTGTGGTCGGTATCGGCCGCCACCACGTGGACGCCGTCGGACGCCACGGCGGTGGCCAATCGCAGATCGTTCTGGGTGGCCGTAAGGTTCAAGGTGGTGGTGACGAAATCGGGTTGTCCCATTACCACGTTAGCCTGCCCCAGGCATACCGGGCACTTGCGGCTATAGGGGATCTCGGCGGTAGGACTGGGCAGTTGAGACGAGAGATTCTGGAAAAGCAGGATGCGATGATTCGACGGGAAGGCGCCCACGCGGTTCGAATCGGCGACAAATAGCGTGTCGCCGGCATACGCCAGACCGCTTGCCCCTCCGACCACGGTGTCGCTGGAGTTGGTGTCCTGGCTGGTGAATGTTTCCTGTCCGATCACCAGCCGGGCGGCCTGTCCGGTCATGAACTTTTGGGCGAAGAGAGCCGCCGAGCAGAGGAGGAATAGCGAAATACGCTTCATGCGCTGTGTCTATGGATTCTTTGCGATGCCAAGATAAACCACTAGTATAGCAAGGGCTTGCGCCCCGGCGGTGATGCCCGGCGGCCACACCGGTGTGCGAAAACGGCACAATCCGGATGCCGGAGAGCCGCTGAAAACAACCGCCCATGAGACAAACCTCGCCAACACGGGGGAAGTCAGAGCACGGAGAGGGCCGTACGCCTCCGGCCGCCGGGGTGCGGGCTGGCGTGCCGGGTGCCACATAGTTTTCGCACCACCACGCACCTGCATTGATCGCGGGGCAGTCCCCCTGGCCGGCGACCGGCGCCCCCGTCGGCCTGCTCTTGCTTTGCAGGATGCCGATATCGTTGCTCCGGCCGCGGGACGAGGGCGGCCCGCGCAGACCAGGGGGTCTGCCCCACAAACTCTGCGGCATTCCCGTTATTGGGAAAACTATGTGGCATTGGGGCTGGCGTGCCGGGTGCTGTGATTCACCGGTCAATGAAGCGGCGCTGATACTCGGCTGGCGGCATGAGACAGCTCTCGCGGCGGCCGAACAGGCAATAGCGATGGCGGGCCACCAGATCGTAGGCCGCGTTGAGCAGGCCATCGGGCAGGACGCCCAAGACTGCCAACGCGCGCCAGGGACCACCGAGCGACTTCGCCACAAATAGCGCGGCCCGCGCCCGGCAAAGGAGGGCCGGCGATGCGGAGCGATAGTCCGAAACCACGTAGAAGGTATCGAGGCGATCCGGATCGCGCCCGAACTGCCGCACCAGAGATTGTCCCAAGCCGCTCTGCAGCGAAGCGAAGTGAAACACTGCCGGGCGGTCGCGGGGCAGAACCAGGCGCACCAGGCGGTGGCACAACCCGCACACCGCATCATAGAGGATCAGGTGCCGGCCGGCGGATTCGGCGGGGATTTGCGGAGCCATTGGTCTCGCGGTGATGGCGGTGCCGCCTGCGCTTGGCGATTTTTTCGCTGCGGCCGCCGGGTTGACAGACGAAAGCGTCTGTCCCACTTTGGTGCTTAAGGGCTTGCGTTTTTGCGGGGCAGGCGCTTTCGCCTGCCAACTGACTTTTTCACGGCTTCTGAGGGAGCGGGCTAGTCGATTCGGCATACCAGAATGCGTTCATTTTGATAAGGACATACCAGTCCGAACGCGCCCGGGTGCTGTAGCACCACCCAATCCACGCCATAACGCGCCTTCAGCCTCAGGAAATCCGAGCGCTGAAATTGCTTCCAGCCGCGCCGTGCATCCACTTGTTCGCTCCACTCGGGGGCCAGGGCGGGAAACATGCTGGGCCCGCCGCTGTCGCTCCAGTAGTCCGCCACCATGCTGCGTTGCGAGATGGCACGAAAACCATGCACATCTTCTCCGGGAAGGCGCTGGTAGTCGGGATCCAGCGCAAAATAGGCATCCTGCGGTGTGTGCGTGCGAATCCAGTCGAATCCCTCGACCCAGGAGTTCCGCGACCGTACCCACGGCAGTTCCAGGTGGCTAGAATCGGGAAAGAGCTGTACCTGTGCCAGGGCCATGCCCGCACACAGCGGAGCAAACAGCAACGCCCATCGCCACATCCGCCGCCGCAGAACCCACTGGCCCAGCAGGCATCCGCCCAACAGGAACAGCAGAATATAGACCAGCAGCAGACAGCGCATGGGCTGAAGCTCTGCGAAGCGCTCCAGGGGCCCAGGCGAGCTGATGAAGAGCGCCACAGCCATAAAAAGCGCCTCGAATGCAGCCAGAACCTTCAGTACGTGCGCCATGGGCCCGAAGCAGGCGCGCCGGCCATACGTAGCCATGGCGATGAGCATGACCAACGGCGCGAGGATTCCGAGCCACTCATACCAGGCCCAGTTAGTGAGCAGGAAGTAAGGATGCGATTGCAGCACAGCACGGTAGGAATTCGAGACCGGAGGGAATAGAGTCAGAGGAAAAACGACGAACATGGCCGGCGCCAAGGTCTTGGCCGATTCGAACAACACCAACATCCCCGCCAGCGCCAACAGAAACAGCGACATCAACGGGTGAACGGCCATCGTGAAGACAACCCACACCCCTGCCGCGGCGTAGCGCCGTTCCAGAATGCTCGCCAATGCCAGCATGGAAGCAGCCGTCGAAAACGACCTGGTGGTGACGTACTGGTCCATGATATAGAGAGCCGTGCCGGCTACCGGGAGAGTCAGCAGCGAAGCCGTCAGCGCCACCCCGCACCAGACCGCGTGCTTTTCGGAGAAGCAAAGCCGGGCAATGCGGAAGCATGCAAAAAGAAAACCAAAGATGGTCGCCAGGTGCCACAGTAGCATCACCGTCGCGGCCGGAAGATGCGACAGACGGATCGACCCGGCAATCAGCGTGGGGTACAGCGTCATGCCGGCGTGCGAACCGAAGAACTCGGAATTCCTGGGATACAGAGCCGGATTCAGATTCTTCAAAACGCCTGGCAGGTAGATCTCGGCATCTTCGACTCCGCCGTGATATCCGTGAAGCACCACCGCTCCACCGGTTAAGGCCACGAGCAGGAGCAGTTCTCGCACGCCTGTCCGCAGCACTTGGCGGGGCAGCTTCAGCGTGCCCTGCCGATTCGTATCATTCGATATGGGGTGGGCCGGCGTTCCCCTCATGCAATGTCACTCTATCATGACCAAGTGATAATCCAGCGATGGTATTGGTCGAATTTTTGCAGCCTCCGAGGAGGATCGAGTTCCGAACCGGCGGCCGAGGCACGTGATCCGGTTCACTGAGCGAGCGGCGACCGCGTGGGGTTCGTCCGGCTGGCGCAGCGGCGTGACCCGGTCCAGGAACTTCCAACCTTGGACCGCGCCGACCGGCCGCCTAAGAAGCCCGTTAAGTGAGGATAACTCTAAAGGGCCGTTGTGTCCGGTCTCTTACTATGAAAGAATTATTGTCAACGGGGAAAGATGAAAGACGTCTCCTTACGTGTTGGAATTCTTGATTCGTGACTTCTTGATGGGCGCGGCCCGCCTGAATTGCCTGCGCTCGGGCGAGTGGCAGTTTGTCGCTCCCAACCCCGCTTTGGCTCCTCTGTTTCGTAAGATTTCATACGGTCTTACATCGAGCGCTTCTCTGATTGCGGAAGGCAACGGCCGGGATGAATGTTACGGCTATGCGCTATGCCGCGTGCAACTGAAAGCGGAAAGATCTTACACGCTTCGAGTTCGTCTGGTGGCCGAAGGAATCGACGACATTGAGCACCACGTGGTACATGGGCTCTACGGTCCGTCTTACTCCGGCGGTCTGTTTTCTCTTCGCTCCGAAGGACTGTTCCTGGTGGGTGAAGAGCGCATCGCGGGCCCGGCGGAAGCCATGGAAGCGGAACTACGGGTTTATTTTCGCTACAGCGCGCGCGGCCGCGTGACGTGGGAAGAGATTTCGCTCGAGGAGCGCGAACCCATTCCGCCGCGCCTCGCGACCTTTGCCTGCCGCGAAGGCCAGGTCCCCGAGGGCGCCACTTTGGCTTATTGGGGAGAATGGCTGGACCGCGCCGGCACGCGGCAACCCGATATCGCCCTGCTGCCGGAGACCTTCGACGGAGTGTCGCCCGGGGCCGCCCAGCCTGGGGACGGACCAGCGGCGGCCCTGCTGGCGGCCAAGGCGCGCCAGTGGAACATGTATACCTGCGGCGCGGTGTGCGAAGCCCACGGAGATCTGGCGCATACCGTGGCACACTTGTTCGACCGGTCCGGGCAATCGGTGGGTACGTACCGGAAGCTTCTGCCGCACGAATCGGAACTGGACGCCGGCCTCTCCCCGGGGAACGAACTGCGCGTGTTCGATACCGACTTCGCGCGCATCGGCATCATGATCTGTTTCGATTCCTGGTTTCCGGAGATCGCCCGGGCGCTTGCCCGGATGGGCGCGGAGGCGATCCTTCTGCCCAATGTCGGGTATTGCGAGGAATTGATGCCGGCCCGCGCCGCCGATAACGGCGTCTGCATTGCCGCCAGCAGCCTTCTCCATCCGGCGGGAATCTGGGGATCGAGCGGCGTGCGCGCCGGCGAAACCGTTACGCCAGATTCGCGCGAATCGCCTTCCGCCATTCAGTCGGCGGAGCACGACTGCGCCAGCGGACTCCTGGTGGCCACGATCGATCTATCGAAGAAGTATAGTCCTCATTGGAAGGGCGGCCCGATGGCCTCGGCACCGGCCGCCCGGGTCGGACGCGTCACCAGCATGCAGCCTCTGAAGGGGCTTGAATTCGGACCCGGCCGCGGCAAGTGAGCCGGTTCACAGAGCGAGTGAGGTCACGTGGGGCTCGTCCGGCTGGCGCAGCGGCCTGGCCGGGTCAACTGAACGATCGGGGGTTGCGTAGCTTGTCCCTGAAACTCCTTGAAACTCCTGAAACTCTCGATGAGCCTTGCTTGGGCTATGCTGCTATACTCGTTCCGGAAGAACTCTTATGCGACAGTTTTGCTTAGTGCTGGCAGTGGCAATCGCGACGTTTGCGCCAATCGGGTTGGCTCAACCAGCCGGCCCGTACAAGGTGCTCAAGACGGCTAAGGTCGGCGGAGAAGGTGGCTGGGACTACATCTATGCCGACGTCGCCGGACGCCGGCTGTATATTCCGCGCGGCGGGACGCGCGCGGTTGCGGCCACGGACACGACGCCCGCGGTGGCGGCGGGTCCGGCACGGTTGACGATCTTCAATCTCGACACGCTCGAGCCGGCCGGTGAGATCTCGGGCGTCGGCGGGAATGGCACCGCGGTCGATCCGAAGTCCGGCCACGGCTTCACCAGCGACCATCCGCAAGTGTCGATGTTCGACACCAAAACGATGACGCTCATCAAGCACATTGATGTGGGCGCCGCACAGCCGGACGGCATCTACTTCGATGCCTTCAACGAAAGGGTCTACGTCTTCAGTCACCCGACCAAGGACGCGACGGTGATCGACGCCAAAGACGGCGCCGTGCTCGGCACGATCGATCTGGGCGGCGTGCCGGAGCAGGGCGTGGGCGACGGCAACGGCATGCTCTACGTGGTCATGCAGGACGCGCAGGGCAGTGTTACGGCCGTCGACGTCAAGACGATGAAGGCGACCGCGCACTACCCCTTCGGGGACAAGGGCAGGTGCAACGGGCTGGCGTTGGACGCGAAGAATCATGTGCTGTTCGCGGCGTGCGGCAGCTCGGGGAATCCGCCTGCCCAGCCGGCACAGCCCATGATGGTGATTCTGAGCGCCGAGGACGGCAAGATCTTCACGAGTCTGCCGCTCGCCGGCGGGTCTGACGGCGCCGTTTTTAACCCCTCGACGATGGAAGCCTACAGCACGCAAGGCAACGGCACGTTGACGGTGGTCAAGGAGAAGAGCCCGGCGAGTTTCGAGGTCGAGCAGAATTTAGCCACGATGAATGGCGCCCGAACGATCACGTTCGACAGCAAGACGAACCACATTTTGACGATGAGCCAGGAGCGAGGGCCGGCGCCGCCGCCCCCGCCGGGCGGAGGCCGCGGGCCCCAGGGCGCAGCGGTCCCAGGTTCGTTTACGATTCTGATGATCGGCAAGTAAGAGCAAGAGTAACCGCGGCAGTTCTCCAGTGCATAGCTACGAAGATCCCGCATGACCCGGCGGACAGGCAAGTGACGAAACGGCGTCGCGGGGTGGCGCTTGGGATGCACATTACCGGACCGAGGCCGACTTTTATCATTCCCGATCCGGCCGCGAACGTCCCCTCTGTCCGAGTGGCCGACTACCCGCTCAGGACCTCTGCTCAACGCACTTCGGTGAGTCGGCGTGTCGCGTCAAGTTTGGCCGCGGCGAAACTCTCGGGAGCGGGCCGCCGAAGTTCCTCGAACAATTGCTTCGGTGGGTGTCGCTAACGTGAGGCTTGCCGTACGGAGTATACTGTACGGTATATTTTTGATGGGTGGGCGCGAACTGTATCTGTTCTTGTGGAATGCTGACATGAACTGCTTTGTGATAATGCCGTTTGGTGAGTCGGCAAGCGACCCGGAGCGTGCCCGAAGACTTGAGCTCATCTATTCACAGTGGATCCTCCAATTTGGGGTGAAATGCCAAAAGGTAAAGTTGCGGCAGGTGTAGTGCTCCTTCTTGTTGGCGCAACGCTCATGATTGGCGCCTTCTTCAGTCCGGCCAAACTAGCTGACCTCTTCGAGGACGACAACAGCCGCGTAGTGTTGACAGCGAGCGACCTGTTTCAAGTCGGGACATTTGTGAACATCGTCGCATTCGCATTGATGGCCTTTGGGATGCCTAAAGCTGCAACACTTACGACACACTGGCTGAACTCAATTGGAGTCGTAAGTATATGCTTCGGCCTGCTTGGATTTGGCGTTTGTGCAATGTATCACAGCCTTGATCCCCTCTTGCTCGCTTTAGGGGCAGCGGGAGTGTCCGCGAGTTTTGTCTCTCTTCATGTAAGAGATCGCCCGTATCGGCCTGATAACCGCAAACACCGCAAACCATCTGTGCTATCGGAGACTGAATTTGCGGAAGCTCTCGTCAGAATGCGCGGGAAGAACTTTTCTGTCGCGTACGATCCGAGCGGTCCAGGAATGTGTGCCTATGACGTCGCCCAGCTCTTGTATTCGGAGTTGAAGAAGGCTGCCATTCCAGCGGATCGTGTGTGGGGAGATGGATCCGTGCACCGAGGAACTGAACCGGGGTCAGAGATCGACACTCATGTATATATCGCCTCTCCGACAAGACCGGGATTTGATGTTGCGGTCACTATCTGGTGTCACGCAGCGAAGTCCCACAGACTAGAGTTTGAAGCTGCGACTTCTGACGACCTGATAAGAACTATTATCTCAGGGATATATATGCTTACATTTGACAAGGAACCTGCCGTCTAGCGTTCTCTAAGCGCCGTTCGCGCTTCCGGTTGGAGAAAACCCGTCGAGAAAACCCGTCCGAGAAAACCCGTCAGCCTGAACTGCGCGATTTTCCCGGAACCGCATCTCGGGAAAGCCCAAGCCGACCCATCAAAAATGCGCTCAGTTCAGGCTGACGGGTCTTCTCCAGACGGGTCTTCTCCAATCCCAGGACAGTACTTCCGTGCGGTTGCCCAGCAGGATTTCAGAGGACGACCAACGGCTCGGGCATTTGGTCCCATGTGCGTCCGTCCAGTGCGCGGCCTGCCTTCTTCTTGTTTACGCCACCCCACTGCTTGAAGAAAAACTGGACATCGGCATGGAGGCACTGATCGCGGATGTTACGGACCCATTCCGAGTCCATAGACCTTGCGCCGGGTCCGGATTCGCCGCCGACGATCACCCAATCGATGCCGCGAAGGTCGAGCTTGCGAAGCGGCCCAAGAAGTGGTTCGAGGGACAGGAATTTCACGTGGGCATCGGTCCGGCGCAGATGGTCAATGCGCACGGTGTAATCCTCGCTTTCGACGCTCACGCCCATCCAGATATGAGGCTCCCAGTTAAGCTTCTTGCTCAGTTCCATCAGACGCTCGGAGCGTTTTGTGAGCACCTGGTATTGATGCCAGTGCGCCCTGCGCATGATATCTAACACGTCGCGGATATATGGGAGCGGAACCTCCGCATGAAACAGGTCGCTCATGGAATTCACGAAGATGCGCTTTGGCGACTTCCATTTCAGCGGTAGTTCGAGCATTTGCGGTTGCAGCGTTACTTCGAAGCCGTTACGGTAATTCGCCTGTCCCATAGCCTGCAGTCGGTTAGCGAGCCGCTCGGCGTAGCAATGTTTGCAGCCGGGGCTGATCTTGGTGCAACCCGTCACCGGGTTCCACGTTGCGTCCGTCCACTCGATATGTGAATTCGTCGCCATCTATTCACAGTCTACCGTTGCCGGTACTTATTGAAGATGTCGTCAACGATATTCGCTGCAACCGGCCTCTGGGAAGCGAAATACAGGTAGTAGATGACGGACCTGGTTTTCGTCGTCATCGGCATGGGCTTGGACACGAACTTGAAGCCCGCTTTCTTTTTTAGCCGCTCGCGCCATGCGGCTTCGAACT
Source organism: Bryobacterales bacterium (assembly GCA_003167255.1). Classification (GTDB taxonomy): domain Bacteria; phylum Acidobacteriota; class Terriglobia; order Bryobacterales; family Bryobacteraceae; genus PALSA-129. The sequence goes on along the minus strand of PMTR01000048.1, from coordinate 589 downwards.
GCTCATTGGAAACCTTCTCAGGGTCACCGAACAGGTTGCCGGAGCTGTCGAAGGCTGCGGCTTCCCATGTCTCGTCGCCCCACAGGCGGGTTAACTGGTCGATCTTGCTCTGCACGGCCTTGTCGCGGTTCCTGCGGAGGGCGTTCCGGTTGATATCCATGATCATGAAGGTCAGGAAAACCTCTATTGACCCGGACTTTCCGGCGGCTTCGATAACCTCCCATTTCAGGTTGATATTGTACGGATCGAGCAGGCATAGGGCCCGGCGGTAGCCGATCTCGTCGTATTCAACCGCCACAACAGAACCATAGCAGAATGTTTGGGCTACGGCCACCGGGCTTGTATCGGCCGGAACGGATTAGGAACGACAACCCCCCTTGCGACCGTTCATGCGCTCGCGGCCCGCATCGTCAGGAATCCGGGTGCGGTGTATCCGATGGGGATTCGGCGCGCTTCACTCGATGGCCGGACCCCTCACCAGCCTGTGGTAGCTGGATCACAAGGCGTTCACAAAAATCTTTGGCCTCAATTTGCCCTGTTTTCACCCACTTGCGGTTTTTCTCCCGCGGCTTGGTTTCGCCTCCATGCT
>PMTR01000027.1 GCA_003167255.1 Bryobacterales bacterium | reverse complement strand
TGAGCCGTGGGTCCCCGTAGCCAATTGACCAGCCCCGGAACGGGGCGAAAGAAGCGCCGCTGTAGAAACCCTTTCGCCCCGTTCCGGGGCTCCCTGTGTCTTTCACCTATTCCCAGCGCTGACGCGCTGGGCTATTTTCTTTCGTCCTACGGACTCGGGCCCCGCCAAAATCGTCGCGGGCTGCGAAGAATTGGCAATGGTGTAATACAACTTGTGCCGATTTGCGATGCAGGGGAAAGTATGCGGCATTAGGCAATTCTGCCCGCGGCCGGCTTTCAGCCGGCTGGACCCGCTGGAAAGCGGGTCCGCGGCCTGAAGGCCGCCCCACACAGGCTGGTCTTCCATACCAGGTAAAACGTGGCCGCCAGATACCCCAGCCAGAGCACCAGCAACACGGGCCCGCCAACGGATTTGAAAGCGGTCAGGCGGGCCAGCGCGCCAGGGAGGCCGACGCTCCGGAAGCCGGCCAGATGCAGTGCCGCCACCGCTCCACCGGCTTTGTGCCGGATCATCCCGGTGTAGTACGGAATCTCGACGAAGTGCACACTATAAAGGTCCAGCAGCGCAAAGAGAACAGCGCCTGACAACACCGCGGCCCTGGCCGGCACGATGCGGCGCAGGCCTGCCACCGCCAGCACCACCTCCGCCGCCACCACCGCATCCAGATACCAGCCCATCGAGCCCGCCAGCCCCTTGCTCATGTAAAGCAGCACGACGTTGTAGCATTGCCCCGCCCAGAAAGCCCCGTAAAGCACGCCGAGCGCGCCCAGCGCCCCGGTCTCGCGCGTGCGGGCCTTCCACACCAAACCCACCGCCGCCAGCAGGATGACCAGATAAAACACGTGGTACATCCAACTGCGCACGGTGAGCGAACTCCAGCCGCCGAAGTAGAGATGCGAAAAAAGAATCGCGTCGATGGCCTTGGCCCAGTTGATGGAAACGGCCTGCCTCAACATCGCCGCCGGACCGGCATGGCCGATCATGACGGACTCGCTCAATCCCGACAGTGTCCCCGTGAGTTGCAGGTTGCGCAGGTACCACCAAGCGGCCATCGCGATGCTGATCGCCGCCGCCAGAAAACCATGCAGCACCGCCACCGCGCGTCCGGCTTTGCGATTGCGAGCCGCGACCGTAAGGGAGCGGTTGTTCCCGCGGGCGCGGCACAGTTCCCATAGCCACAACAGCGCGAATGCCGGGATCGCCGTGAGGAAGTAGGCCTTCGTCAGCAGTCCCAGGCCGAGGGTAAAGCCCAGCCCGACGGCCGGCCACAGATCCCAGCCATGCGCCACCATCCGCACGGCCAGCCACGCGAGCAGCGAGAACAGAACGATGGAAAGGCCGTCGTTGCCCACACGCGCCACGTCGAGCGCCACCCCGGGCATCAGCGCAACAATGGCGGCGCAGCCCAGCGCCAGCGGTTCGTCGAGCACCAGGCGGCCCACGGCGAAAACCAGCGGAACGGCCAGGGACGCCAGCAGCACGGAGAGCCATCGCAGCGTCATCACCTGCACGGCCAGACTGCTCGCTCCGAGCAGGCGCTCGACCGGCGTCATCATCCAATAGTAGAGAGGCGGCTGCAGGGCTTCGTAAGTGCGGAACCCTCCGTCGCCCGGCTGCCGGCTCCAGGCCCGCGGCATCATCCGGAAGGCCGCTTCGCGGCGCGCGCGCATTTCCGCCGGGAGGCTCCAGTAAGAGTCCTGGGTGAGCCACGGCGGCGGGAGGTAGCGCATTTCCCACGGCACGGGGGCGAGTTGGAGCGAAGCTTCGACGTCGCGCGGAACCGGCGCGTCGCGCTCGACCAGGGCCTCATGGCTCACGGCCATGTGGCGGATTACCGAGAAGTGGGCCCATTCGTCGTAGCCCTCCCACAGCGGAAGCATGGAGGAATAGAAGGCCAGGCGCGCCACAAAGCAGGCCCAGATCCCGACCACCCGCCAGTTGACGCGCATTGCTAGCATCATAGCGCGCGGCAATCACAGAAAGCTCCGCGCCTCAGTAGGACCGGCCTCCTGCCTCTGGCTTTTTCCGTGCGTCACACAAAAAAACCCGCGCCGCTCGCCCTACAGCGGGAGAAAGCCGCCTGAAGGCGGCTGCGGCCACGATTGGCCGCCCCACTTGGGATAGACACAAAAAACCCCGCGCCGCTCGGAGGATACGGCGCGGGGTGACGTGCTCCCCCGTTACAACTTCGATTAGCCTACCACAGCGTCGGCCATGTGAGGTTGATAAATGCAGCGCGGATCGGAGGCCAGGTAATCGCCCGTCAGAGCGTAGGCCCGGGAGCGCGATCCGCCGCACACCTTCTGATACTCGCAGATTCCGCACTTGCCGTCGCGCTGGCTGGTATCGCGCAGCGTCTTGAACAGGGAGGAATTCCGATACACGTCGGTCAGCGAATCATGCAGCACGTTGCCGCCGCTGATGGGCAGGAACCCGCTCGGGAAAATCTCGCCCTGGTGCGAAACGAACACGAAGCCCTTGCCGTCGCTCACGCCTGCCGTGCGAAACGCCACGCCTTTGGCGCTCTCGTTTTCGGTGGCGCCATGCTCGGCTTTGATGCGCTGCGCCACGTAGCGCCGGTAGTGCATCGCCTCGGTGGTCTTGATGCCGAACGCCGCGGTCTTCGAGAGCTCGTACATGAACTCGAAGACCTGCTCGTACTCGGCAGCCGCCAGGTCGTCGTTCTCCAGCGCGCGTCCGGTCACAATCAGGAAGAACAGGCTCCACATCTTGGTGCGCACTTCTTTGGCGAGGTCCGCCATTTCCTGCAGGCGGCCCATATTGCGCTTCGTGATGGTGGTCTGCAACTGCGTATCCAGGCCGATATCGCGCGCGTGGCGCAGCGCGAACATGGCCGTCTCAAAGGTGCCCGGAATGCCGCGGAAATCGTCGTGCGATGCCGCGTCCGGCCCGTCCAGGCTGATGGCCATGCGCGTTACGCCGGCCTCTTTGAAACCTTCGATGGCTTTGGCCGTCAGCAGCGGCGTGGCGCTCGGCGTCACGTTGGTGCGCAGCCCGATCTTGACGGCGTAGCGGATCAACTCGAACAGGTCCGGCCGCTTCAGCGGATCGCCGCCCGTAAACACCATCAGGGGTTCGCCGAAGGAACGGATCTCATCCAACAGGCGGAATCCCTGCTCCGTGGTCAATTCGCGCGGATTCCGCTCGGATTGCGCCGACGCGCGGCAATGCACGCACGCCAGGTCGCAGGCCTGAGTCGCTTCCCAAATGACCAGCATCGGGGCTTGATCGAAATTCATGTTCTAATTTCCCCCCAGATGCCAATCACTTGCATTTAGGGTACCATGGCCCAGGAGACTGAAAATAGAGGGAGAACGCTACACTTCCGCTTCGCCGAACCTGGAGATTGGGGCAAATCCCCCACCAGTGGGGCGGCCAATTCTGGCCGCAGCCGGCTTTAGCCGGCCCGCCTAATCCTGCCGCAACGCCTCGACCGGGTCCACCGCGGTCGCCCGCCGCGCCGGCACGTAAGTCGCCGCCAGCCCGGCCGCCGCCAGAGTCATGAGCACAGCCGCGTAGGTAATCGGGTCCAAATGGCTTAGTCCGAAAATGTATTGGCGTAGCAAGCTGGATCCCGCAATCGCCCCCACCATCCCTATTACCAGGCCCACCACCAGCGAACGCGCGGCCGAACCGAAGACGCCCCGGATCACCTGGGCTGGCCGCGCACCCAAGGCCATGCGGATACCGATTTCCTGCTTCCGCTGTTCCACAGCGTAGGCGAAGACCCCCGCGATGCCAATCGCCGCCAACGATAGCGCCAGAATCCCCAGCATGCCGGCGATCAGGGCAGCGATGCGTGTGGCGCTGAGCCACTGATCGAGGTTGTCGCTGAGCCGGGTCACACGCATTTCGACGCGCGGGTCCAGTCCCTTCGCCAGCGCCGCCACAGCGGCCTGGCTCGCGGCTGTGTGCGGGAGCAGCAAGCGCGGAGGTATTCCGTAAGAGATCGGAAAATAAAGCGCCGGCTCGACTTCGTCCAGCGTCCAGGTGTGAGCGTTGCGCACCACTCCCACGATCTCCAGTGGTTTGTCGATGATCACGGTCTTGCCGGCCGCGCTCTCATGCGGAAAATAGCGGTCCGCCATCGCCTGATTGACCAGGAGGACGTCGCGCCCGGTATCGGCCGGCCCGAAGTTGCGGCCCGCCACAATCGGGATCCGCAGGGTCTCGAAATATCCAGCCGACACACTGTTGGTCAGGATCGCATTCTCGTGCGACTCGCCCTGGCCCGGCAAACGAAAGCTGGTGAAGTTTTTGGTATTGCCCAGCGGTTCGAGCGCCGTGAATCCAAACGGGCGCGTGCCGGGCAGAGCATCCAGCCCTTGCGTCAGGCTTCGATAGAAGCCGGCGACGCGCGGAGTCTGATACGCGCTCGTGGGGAAATCGAAGGAGACGCTGGCGGTGCCCTCGACGGCAAATCCCGGGTCGAGCGTGCGCGCGTGCTGGATCCCGCGCACCATCAAACCGGCGCCCACCAGCAGAATCACGCTGCCCGCCACCTGCACCGTGAGCAAAAATCTGCGCGGCGAGAGACGGCCGCCCGGCGCGCCGTGTCGCTGCTTGAGCGCGTCGCTGAAGTTGCCGCGCGTGGCGTGCAAGGCTGGGGCCAATCCGAATGCTATGCAGGCCAGCGCCGCCAGGCCCAGGGTGAACGCCAGAACCGCCGCATCGGGCCGGAGCGGAAATGACACAGCACCCACGATCCTGGTGAAAAGCGGCCGCGGAAGGACCCACGCCACGAAGACGCCTAAGGCCGAGGCGATCCCGGCCAGCAGCAGGCTCTCGGTCAGCAACTGCCGCACCACTCGTGCGCGGCCGGCGCCCAGCGACAGCCGCACACCGATTTCCCGCCGCCGCGCAGCCGCGCGGGCCAGCAGAAGGTTGCCGACATTGGCGCAAGCCAGCAGCAGCACCAGCATGACCCCGGCAAACATCAGCGCAAAAACGGCGTAGAAATTCTTGGCCTTGCGGCCGATACTCTGCAGCGGCGCGGTTCCCGCCAGCACCACACCGAGGCTCTTCTCTCCAAACTGATTGTGAAAATCAACCCGGAGCAGCCCGAGCTCCGCCCGTGCCTGCTCGCGTGAGATACCCGGCGCCAGCCGCCCTGCGACATCCGCACAGCAGGAATTTCGGTCGCGCAAGAAGGTGCGCGGCCAGGAATCGTTGGGAGAGAGCAGCACCATGCCGCTGAACGGCAGCCAGAGATCCGTAGGCTCGGGGTTGGTCCCGAAGAAATCGGGTGGCGTGACCCCCACGATGGTGAAAGGCAATTCTTCGATCCGAATGCGCCGGCCGATCACCTCGGGATCGCCGCCAAAACGATTCTGCCACGTAGTGTAGTTGAGGACCACCACCGCTAGCGGCGATTCGCTGCGATCTTCTTCCGCCATGAAGCCGCGGCCTCGTTCCATTTCCACGCCCAGCACGCGGAAGTAGTTGGCCGTGACGTATGCGGCACGCACTTTTCCTACGTCGGTGCGCAGCCCGCCTTCGCCGCGCATCATGAAGAGTCCCGTCATGGATTTGGTGTGCTCCGCCAGGTAGCGGTATTCGACGAAGGAGAAGCCGCTGATGGTGTCGAACTGTTTCTCCACATTCCGAAGGACGCCGAAGACCCTCACCACGCGCGCCGGTTCCCGCACCGACCACGGCCGCAGCGCTACCGCGTTGAACACCGTGAACAGGCTGGTGTTCAGACCGATGCCCAAGGCCAGCGCCACGATGGCCACCGCGGCGAATCCCGGTTGTTTCCGCAAGCTACGCGCCCCGTATGCCAGGTCTTGCCCGATGCTTTCCAGCCAGGGCGAAATCCAGACGCCACGCGCATCCTCGCCCATCAGCGCCGCCGCGCCCATCGCTCGCCGGCCAGCCAGTGAGGCCTCCTTCGCCGCGAGTCCGTTTTCCTCCAGCTCATCCTGCACCATCCGCTGGTGGACCTGCATTTCCTCCCGCAGCTCCGCTTCCAGCCGGCGGCGATTCCACAGATAGTTCAAGCGGCGTAGCAATTTCATCAGGCTGTCTCCAGGACCTTCTGGATGGCGGTCACGACGCGGGAAAACTCCTCGCGTTCCGCAGTCAATTGTTTCCGTCCGGCCGCAGTAAGCGTGTAATACCGCGCCCGGCGGTTGTTTTCCGAAGCTCCCCATTCGGCCTTGACCCATCCGTTCAGCAACAAACGCTGCAGCGCCGGATACAGCGAGCTCTCGCCCACCTGCAGCACATCGTCGGAGATCGTCTTCAGCCACTGCGCGATGCCGTAGCCGTGCATCGTGCCGCGCGCCAGCACCTTCAGGATCAGAAGATCCAAAGTGCCCGGCAGAAGTTCGGAAGGTTTGCGTTCCATCGGCTATCGATGGGAACAGTATGCGGCAATTTTTCCGGCCTGTCAAGCCCCATCGATAGCCGATGGGTAGGGGACAGCCGGCCCGCGATCGGATTACACAGAGTTTATCTCCAGAGGGCAAAGCGGGGACAGCTATCCAATTCCAAAGGCGGGAATTGGTAGCAGTCCCCGTTTTGCGGCGGCGCGTGCTCCACCGAAGATTTTCGGTCTTGACTTCGCTTCCTTCCTCCGTGTCTCAGCGTCTCAGCGGTGAGCAAGAATTTTACTTTCAGAGCACCACCCCTGGCCCCACCCGCTACAATGAGATTTCCCGTGAACAAGCCTCTCTTCATCACCTTCGAAGGCATGGACGGCTCCGGCAAAACCACCCAGATGCACCGCCTGGCTGCCCGCCTCCGCGCCATGGGCCGCACTGTGCTCGAAACGGCCGAGCCCGGCGGCCCGCCCATCGCCATGAAAATCCGGCGCATCCTGCTCGATGCCGCCAACCAGGAACTCAGCCCGGTTACCGAAATCCTGCTCTACTTCGCTTCCCGCGCGCAGAACGTGGATGAGTGGATCGCGCCCGCTCTGGCACGCGGCGAAATCGTGCTCTCCGACCGCTTCACCGATTCCTCGCTGGTTTACCAGGGCGGCGGGCGCAACCTCGGCCCCGAGGCGGTCGCCGCGCTCGAACGCATCGCCTGCCGCGGCCTCAAGCCCGATCTCACGCTCCTCGTCGATGTCGATGCCGAAGCTAGCCTGGCGCGCGCCCGCGCCCGCAACGCCGCCGCGCCGCACTGCGAAACCCGCCTGGACGACGAATCCATCGAATTCCACCGCGCCGTCTGGGATGCCTACCACGCCCTGGCCGCCGCCGAGCCGCAACGCGTCAAGGTGGTCGACGGCCGCACCGATATCGACACCATCGAAAGCGCGGTCTGGCGGATCGTGAGCGGCCATGTCTGATCAAACCAGGTTTGAGAATTTCTGGGGCAACGCGCACGTCACGCAGGCGCTCGAGCAGATGATCGCGCACGGCCGCCTGGCGCAAACGCTGCTCTTCTCCGGACCGGAAGGCGTCGGCAAGGCCACCCTGGCGCGCCGCCTGGGCTCCCATCTCCTCCGCCATCCCGAGCAGATCGAACAGGACGATCTCAGCCTTCCGCACAATCTCGAAACGGTCGCCGGGCGCGAGAAATGGCCAGCCGACAAGCGCAATGAAGACCCGCTGCTGTTCGCCAGCCAGCCCGATTTCGTCACCTTCGCGCCGGATGGCCCGCTGCGCCAGATCTCCATCCAGCAGACCCGCCTGCTCAAGGAGCGCGCGCAATTCCTGCCGCACCACGGCAACCGCCGCGTCTTCGTCATCGACCACGTGGACCGCGCCAACGACCAGGCCGCCAACTCCCTGCTGAAGACCCTGGAAGAGCCGCCGCCGCACCTCATCCTTATTATGACGGCGGAGAACGCCTACGACCTGCTGCCCACCATCCGCTCCCGCGCCGTGCCCTTTCAGTTCGCGCCACTCTCGCGCGAGGAGATGGCAACCTTCGTGGGCGCGCGGGCGCTCGATCAGCCGGAACGCCGCATGGCGCTCGCCGCCGGCAGTCCCGGTCTCGCCATTTCGCTCGACCTCGAAGACTACGACAAGCGCCGCGCCGCCATGCTGGTGCTGCTGAAAGTGGCCGCCGGCGCCGCGCCCTTCAGCGCCTGGGTGCCGGTCTCCGAAGCCATCGGCCGCACCAAGAGCGAGAAGCTCGAGCACCATCTCAAAGTGCTCTACGAACTGCTGCGCGATCTGCTGCTGCTCAGCCAGGGCTCGGGTGAGATCCGCAACTTCGACATTCGCGGCGACCTCGATGCTCTTGCCGGCAAGATCGCCTTCGCGTGGATTCGCAAGGCCGTGGCGCAGGTGGACGAGATCGCGCGCTTGATGCGCCGCAACATTCAGAAGAGTATCGCGCTCGACGCCTTAATCGCGCACCTGCGGGCCGCGTAGCGTTCCATGCCTGAGCCACCGCGCACCCCGCCCGCGCCGAGCCGCCGCCGCGAGATTCGCCGCCTGCTGGCACCCGCGCTTCTGGTGGCACTGATGGCCGTCATCGCCCTGGTGTACACGCACCCGTGGACCGCGGGGCCTGGGATGCGCGTAGCAGTCGTGCGCTTTGATAACGAAACCGGCAACAAGGATTACGACCGCTTCGCCGCCGGGCTCACCAGCTCGGTGGCGGATGAACTCTCGGCAGCCGCGGCAGGCCGGTATCGCGTCATCACAAGCGGGGCCATCCTGCGGGTGCCGCGCGAGCGGCGCGACCTGGCGGCCATCGGCTCGTCGCTGGGCGTCAGCTACGTAGTGCTCGGCCAGGTACAGCGAAGCCCGCTGGGCATTCGGGTCCTGGCCAACTTGATTCGTCTGCCGGACCAGACTTACATCCGCGTGGCAAGCCTCGAACGCAAGCTGGGCGACACAAAAAAGATGCAAGCGGAGATCGCGCTTACCATTGCCGACCAGTTCGCACCGCGCCTGAACCTGCTCACAAACGCGCCCAAGTGACTGCGAGTGGTGAAACATCGCCTCCGGAGTGGGGCGGCCAANNCATCCAGGCTCCCCCACTTTTTCGTGAAATTTCGCGGGCCGCAGGCCCACTGCAACAGACGACACAAACCGATCGTCTGTTCCACCTTCAGCCCGACGCGCAGGCTGACAGCGTCTCCCAAAACTCCGGGAACGACACCGACGCCGCTTCCGCTCCCACAATGACCGATTCCCCGTCCCCGCGCAGGGCCGCCACGGCAAACGCCATCGCAATGCGGTGGTCGCCGCACGAATCGAATTCCGCCGCGTGAAACTTCTGGCGGCCGGGAATCACCATACCGTCCGGCAATTCTTCCGCCTCCACGCCCATGCGCCGCAGGTTGTCGATGACGGTGCGGATGCGGTCGGTCTCCTTGATGCGCAGCTCGGAGGCGTCCCTCACAGTGAGACCTTCTTCGGTCGCCGCGCCCAGCACCGCCAGCACCGGGATCTCATCGATCAGCGCCGCGGTGAGCGCTCCATCGATCACCCCGCCGCGCAGCTCGGAATGCTCTACCAGCAGGTCGCCCACCAGTTCGCCGTGGCTGCTTTCCAGGTTGGGAACGCGAATGCGGGCGCCCATCCCCACCAGGAAGTCGAGCAGCGCCGACCGCGTGGGGTTCAAGCCCACACCGGTAATCGACAGCTTCGAGCCCGGCGCCAGCAGTGCCGCCACGATGAAGAACGCGGCCGACGAAAGATCGCTGGGCACCGCCAGTTCGCGCCCCGTCAGCTTGGGCCGGCCGCGCAGCGTGATCCTTTGGCGCACCACCGTCACTTCCGCGCCAAATTCGCGCAGCGCCAATTCGGTATGATCGCGCGAGCGCACCGGCTCCGTGACCGATGTCTCGCCTTCCGCAAACAAGCCCGCGAACAGCACGCACGTCTTCACCTGCGCGCTCGCGACCGGAAGCGTGTAATCGATGGGCCGCAATTCCCCGCCCTGAATCTCGAGCGGCGGAAACTTGCCGTCGCGCGCTCGGATCCGCGCGCCCATTCGCTCGAGCGGCGCCAGAATGCGCTGCATGGGCCGCCGCGAAAGCGATTCGTCGCCAAAAATGCGTGTGCCGAATGGCTGCGCCGCCAGGATGCCCGAGAGCATGCGAATGGTCGAGCCGGAGTTGCCCGCATCCAGATCCCCCGCCGGCTTCCGCAAACCATCCAGGCCGCGGCCCTGAATCACGAACTCCGTGCCCGCGCCTTCCACCTCAATGCCCAGCGCGCGCACGCAGCTTAGGGTGGAATGGCAATCCGCGCCGGTGGAGTAATTCCGAATGCGGGTTGCACCTTCCGCGATCGAAGCGATCATGGCGTAGCGGTGCGAGATGGATTTGTCGCCAGGCAGTGAAATCTCGCCGGAAATCGCCAAAGCGGGGGAGATACGTTTTTGCATGGAGTGAATCTTTATTCTATCCACCAGCCCTCGGCCGCATGCAGGAACCTGTTGACAACCCGGCCGATTTTCTAGAATATGTAGAAATTGTGGCCAAATCCGATCTTGAGAAGCTGCAAGGCACGTGGCAGATGATCGCGTTTGAAATGGACGGGCAGAAAATCCCGCCCGGCAGCGCCAGCATCGTCATCGAGGGAAACAACTTCACCAGCCTCTCCATGGGCGCCGAATATGCGGGAACCGTGGTGGTGGATGCCACCAGCAAGCCCAAAACCTTCGACGTGAAGTTTCACAAGGGCCCCCACAAGGGAGCGACTTCGCTCGGCATTTACGAACTGGATGGAGACACCTGGAAGATCTGTATCGGCCTCGCTGGCGTGAAGCGTCCCACCCGGTTCGCCGCCGCGCCGGGGACCGGTCATGCCCTGGAGACGCTGACCCGAGCCTTGGACGGCGCCGCCCCGAAGCAAGTACAACCAGCCGGGGAACCTGTAGCCGAACTGGAAGGCGAGTGGTTCATGCTCTCTTGCTTTCAGGACGGCAAGCCGATGGATGCCAAGATTTGCGCCAGCGCCAGGCGCGTCTTTGGCGGCAGCCAAACAACCATGTTCGTTTTCGATCAGGTCTACATGAAGAGCCGGTTCACGGTGAATCGCGCCGGCACTCCCCGCGCCATCGACTACCTGGACACCAACCAGTTGGGCATCTACGAAGTGGATGGCGAGCGGCTGCGGACCTCGCTTGCCGCCGCCGGTCAGCCCCGGCCGGGGGATTTCACGGCAACACCCGGTGACGGCAGGACGGTATCGGAATGGAGCCGGCGGCTCCGATCCGAGCCGCGACCGTAAGGGAGCGCTTTCGGGCGCAACCCTTGCGTTCAATACCCGCGGTGCTTGTCAACCACGTTGAGCAAAGTTTCGCCTTTGCGGAAACGCTCGAATTGCTCCAGGAAGAATTGCATCGCGCGTTCCAGCCAATCCGGCGTGTGATCGGCACAGTGTGGCGAGAGCAGCACGTTTTCCAGGGCGTAGAAGGGATGACCTTCGGGCAAGGGCTCGGTGTCGAAGACGTCGAGGGCCGCGCCGCGGATGCGATTGGCAGCCAGCGCATCCGCCAAAGCGGACTCATCGATGACCGGGCCGCGGCCCACGTTGATGACCACGGTGTGCGGCTGCATGGCGGCGAATTCGGCGGCGCCGATCAGACCGCGAGTCTCCGGGGTGAGGGGCGCGGAGACCACCACGTAATCGCAGCGGGCAATCATCTCCAGGCGGGTGGCGGGGCCGTAGAATTGGTCGATCAACGGGTCAACGCCGGACAAGGGCGGGCCGGTGCGGCGTAAGGCGAGAACGTGCATGCCCAGAGCGTGGGCGCGGGTCGAGACGGCGCGGCCGATATCGCCGTAGCCGACGATGCCCACGGTGCGGCCGGAGATTTCTTCAATGTCGCGAGTCTCCCAAACTCGCGCGGCCTGGCAGCGGATGAGGCGCCGGAAATCCTGAGCGAAATAGAGCATGGCGCCGAGCACGAATTCGCCGAGCGGCGGGCTGAAGACGCCGGAACCGTTAGTGAGCGGCACGGGGCTTTCGATGAGTTCCGGAAAGAGGAGGTTGTCGAGGCCGGCGGCGCGCGAATGCACCCAGCGGAGTTGGGGGCACATGGTGAAGACTTCGCGGAACAGCGATCCGGACTCCGACCAGTTGAAGAGCACGCCGGCGTGGGCGGCCGTGCGCGCGAAGGCTTCGGCGGTGTCGCCGGCGGCGATGGAGGTTTCCTCGGGAAGGGCCGCCAGTTTCTTCAGTAGGGGGTCGGCCGCATTCGCCAGCACGAGGACTGTGTTATTGTCCATTTGAGAAAGCTACCACATGTTCGATCTCTCGCTTGAAATGCTTCGCGTGGTGGAAGAGGCGGCCATCGCCTCCGCGCGCACGATGGGAATGGGTGACGCCAAAGCGGCGGACCATGCGGCAGTAGAGTCGATGCGCCGGTCGATGGATACTCTGGCGATCGACGGCACCATCGTGATTGGCGAGGGAGAACGCGACGAGGCGCCGATGCTGTACATCGGCGAGAAAGTCGGGACGGGTTCGGCGGGCGCGCCCATCACGGTGGATATCGCGGTGGATCCGCTGGAGGGAACCAACCTGTGCGCGACGGGCGGCGCGGGATCGATCACGGTGCTGGCGGCCTCCGAACGGGGTGGCCTGCTGCACGCTCCGGATTGCTACATGGAGAAGATTGTGGTGGGACCGGCGGCTAAGGGGTCGGTGGACCTGGAAGCGCCGGTGAAGCACAACCTCAAGGCCATCGCGCGGCGGCTGCAACGCGGAGTGGACGACCTGGTGGTGGTGGTGCTGGACCGGCCGCGGCACGCCCAGTTGATCGCGGATATTCGCGAAGCGGGGGCGCGCATCCGGCTGATTTCGGATGGCGATCTTTCGGCGGGAATCGGCGCGGCGGTGGCGGGAACGGGAGTCCATGCGGTGATGGGATCGGGCGGCGCGCCGGAAGGCGTGCTGACGGCGGCCGCGTTGCGCTGCCTGAACGGCGAGATCCTGGGACGCCTGGTGGTGAAGGACGACGCGCAGAAAGAGCGCATGCAGAGCATGGGCATCCGCGACGTCAACAAGATCTACACGACGCGCGAACTGGCTCCGGGGCACGGCCTGGTGTTCGCCGCGTGCGGGGTGACGGACGGCAACCTGCTGCAGGGCGTGCGCTTCACCGGAGACGGCGTGCACACGCAGGCCATCGTGATGACCTCAACTCCGGCGCGCGTGCGCTTCATCGACACCACGCGTCTGGAGAACAAACCGGACGTTAAGGTACGGTTTCACTGAGTGTGCTTCCCTGTGGGGCATGCTTTAGCTTGCCCCGAACCCGCTGTCAAGCAGAGCAGGGCAGTGCTGGGCAGTGCTTGGAATGTGCGTCGAGTGCAAATTGCGATAGTCTCAGCGCGGGCCGAGCTTGGCTTGAAGGTCCTGGAAAAGATTTTGTAGAACAACCTGATCGTAGCCGCGAAAATAGGATTTGAGGCTGCCCCTATTCGTCTGGGCAATCTCCCCGGCCACCTGGAGACGGACTTTTTGGACACTCGCTGGCACTGGGGGTTTCGCATTGGCATCGGCTGGTGTGTAGACGAATTTTACGCTCACCTGCACCTTATAGAGCCAATTCCCGTTAAGCACAACCACGCCGGTGTTGTCGGTTGTACGGATGTAGCCCGAGTCCTTGTCCATCGTCGCGATATCAAAGTGGTTCTCCAAAATAGTACTGACCGCTGTCTGCCAGCATTTTTCATACTGTGGCTGCAAGTCTTCACGCATCGGAAGTTCGCGCCAGACCGGATCACCAACCACGAATCTGGTCTTAAGGGGTTTGGGGATGTCAGCAGCGAGCAGGCTGTACGCGGCAATCGTCAGGGCGCAACCGAGGGCGATGCAACGTCGGGTTGTCTCAAGCATGCCTCAATCGTACCCCTCCGGCCGGCCGAAGGAAAGGCGATAGGCGCGCTAAATCTGGGGGTGCTCGGGTGGGCATCAGTCCTCACGTAGAGCGACGACACTTGATCCACGCTGCCATTCCACGCGGATGTTCAGGGTCCATAGCGGCAATCCCTCTGACTCGACTGGCACTGTCAGACGCCAGATCTCATTGTTGCTGTCGTCTCCTTGAGGCCACCAGAGCGCTCGTTTGTCGTCCCTAGAATTTCGGAGGCAGAGGTATTGCCGAGTTCTAGCCGGCCGCCAGCTGCGTACTGCCTGCACTTCGCGTACTACAACTTCTGCCGGATTCACAAAACGCTGCGCGTCACTCCGGCCATGGAATCGAACCTGACGGACCACGTTTGGGATCTGACGGAACTTATAGGCTGAAACATTTCCCACCGGCGTTGTTTTTGGATAACTAACCTTAACGCTTGCAATGCTTTGCGCATCGTGGTATTGATTTGTTTAGGGTGTTTGATGTATATTTCTAAACCCAAGAACACCCGATGGATCACTTGTATGCCAAAGGATGCCGCGATGAATGTTCCCGAGCCTCTCAAGAAAAACCTTGACTGGTACATCGCGAACCAACAGGAACTTTCTGCAAAATATAACGGCAAGGTCTTGCTGATTGTAGATCAGAAGCTCATTGGGGCCTTCGATTCCATGAATGATGCCTATGTCGTAGCCGTGAAAACGTATGCGCCGGGAACCTTCACTTTGCAGCCTTGCTCACCAGACTCTGATAGCTACACGCTGACGTTGTACAGTCCCGCCTACAGCATTCTTGCATGACTCCTGGGCCTATCCATGTAGCCTTCACGGTAAAATACCAGGGAAGATCTCTCAGGCTCACCAGTGAAGTTGAAATATTCCCCGCGTTCCTTCCGACAGACCCACAGCCCCAAGGGAAAAAATACACCGCCCTCTACGATACTGGAGCAACACACTGCGCCATTTCCCCTAGGATCGTTGCGGACTTTCAACTTCCATCAATCGGAGCAAGAAAAGTGGGAGTTGGCGGTGGAGAAATTATTACAACCAGTCACTTGGTCAATATCGAACTTCCCAACAGGGCGATGTTCCCCATGATAGCGGCAGCAAAAATGGTCCTCCCTGGTGGCGTTGATGCACTCATTGGTATGGATATCCTTGGTCTTGGCGACTTTGCTGTGACCCATTACGGCGGCACGACAACCTTCTCATTCTGCTTCCCATCTCGGCAGCAGATTGATTTTGTAGGTGAGATTGAAGCGATCAAGAAGGCTGCCGTTCCCAAAGTCGGAAGAAATGATCCATGTCCATGCGGCAGCGGAAAGAAGTACAAAAAGTGCCACGGGAGCTAGAAAACATCTAAACCTCCCTTCAACGCAGATTTCAGGCACTACCAGAGCAGTTGCTTCCGTGTGCACGGTGCGCCACACTGAAAGTGGACCATGGCGGACATCTGTACCTGCGGCGCGCAACTCCCACCGGACTCTCTGTTTTGCCACAAGTGCGGAAAGCCACAACGGGAGATTGAAACTCCGGAGATCGAACGGAACGTCTTCGCGCCGCCCCCCGTGGCGACCGATGCGGCTCCGCTGCCGGCGCCGCCGGTAGAGCCGCGGCCAGCGCCGCTGCCGCTGAACTTCCGGAACCCGATCGCGGTGCGGATTGCGCTGATGGCGGCGGTGGGCGCTACGTTGCTGAATTTCCTGGTACCGATTTTGAATTGGCCGGCGGCCGGGTTCTTCGCGGTGTTCCTGTACTGCCGGAAGACGGGCACGCGGCTGGATGTGAGCGCGGGCGTGAAGATCGGCTGGATCACGGGCCTGCTGACGTACGGATTTGCGGCCATCGTCTTCGCGGCCACGCTGATTCCGGACGCGCTTTCGGGAAAGCTGGGCACCACCATGCTGGAACAGATGAAGAACTGGCCCGCGCACGACCCGACCATGGTGGCGCAGATGACGCATCTGATCCAGACGACCCAAGGCATGGTGATGCTGGTTCTATTTGCGCTGGCGTTCCTGTTCGTGTTCGTCACGTGCCTGAGCATGGCGGGCGGCGCGCTGGGCGCGAAGTTGGTGGGACGAAGCTAGTGGGACCGGCCTCCTGGCCGGTCGTTGACAGGCCGGGAGGCCTGTCCTACAAAACCCGCGCGGTGCGAGTAGCGCTTGACGAGGGCCACGCCGGCGAAAATGACGAGCATGGCGAAAACTTCGTTGACGCCGAAACGCTCGCGGTAAACCAGCCAGCCCAACACGACGGCCACCACGGCATTGATGTAGGAATAGAGCGAAACAACGGCGACGGGCAGCCGGTCCATGGCGTAGACGAAGGCGCTGTACCCCACGATGGAGCCGAAACACACCAGGTAGAGGAGCGCCAGAACACCGCGCGAACTCCAGTGAACGGGCGCCTGCGGAATGGCGAGCACGAAGGGCAGCAGGATCACTCCGGCGGCCAGTTGCTGCACGCCGCCGGCGATTACGGGGTGGGCGCGGCCGGCGTTGCGCCGCTGGTAAATGGAGCCGAACGACCAGCCTGCCATGCCGATTTGCAGCAGCAGGAAGCCGTTGAGCAGGTTGCGGTCGATCGAGTGCGCGCTGGCATCCGGCATGAACAACAGGCCGGCACCGAGCAAGCCCACGGCCATGCCACCGATAGTGGGCCCATGCAGACGCTCTCCGCCGGGCAGCAAGGCTTCCACGCCGACCATCCAGAACGGGGAGATGGTAACGATAAGGCCGGCGATCCCGCTGGGGATCAGGACCTCGGAAAAAACCAGCGCGCCGTTGCCGACACCCAACGTGAGGAAGCCGCTGAAACAGGCCGCCGCGAGCTCGCGTCCGCGAGGCAGATAGATGCCGCGCGCCTTGGCGAAGAGCAGGAGGATGGACCCGGAAATCAGATATCGCACGCACACCAGCTCGAGCGGAGGGAAGGATTCGAGCGACATGCGAATGCCGAGGTAGGTGGTTCCCCAGAAAAAACAGACGGCGATTAACGCGAGGTAGGGCTTGAAAAGTGGGTGGCGCGTCAAGAGTTCAGCGTAGCATCTGCGGGACGGAAACTTTGGAAGCGCCGGCGCGATTCGCACAACGGACGAAGGACCGGTCGAAGGATACAAACGCGGCGCCGGCGGGCCGGCTGCTCAAATGCAGGGCATCGGCGAAATCGAGTCCGTGGGCAATCAGCGCAAGGGCGGCCGCAACGGAGGCTTCGTCCTCGGTGTGCACGTTTTCCAGGCCCAACAACTCCGTGAAGGCGTCGCGGATCGCCGTCTCTTCGTATCCATAGAGGTAACGCAGGACCCACCGCGTCTCCAGCAATACGGTCTTTGCGATCCACACCGGACCGTCGGCGAGCAACGACCGGGCCGCGTGAGTTTGTTTAGGATCGTCTCCGGTCACGAGCCGGACGACGATGTTAGTATCGACCGCGGTCATGCCGCTCCATCACTCCGATACGGATACCGTCTTCCATCTCTTTGAGCGTCTTGGCCTTGCCTTTATAACGCAGGCAGCCAACCACCTGGTCTAGCGTGGTCCTGGGAAAAAGCCGGGCAGGGCGCAGCAGAATACCCTCGCGGGTCTCTTCGACGGCAAACTCCGTGCCCGGTCCCCAGGCATGGGCATCCCGCACGCTCTTCGGCAGGACAATCTGGCCCTTGGTGGAGAGCCTGGTGGTTTCCATGGTAAGACTCCAGTAAGATTATCGCACAGGTGCAAGCAATACATGAGGCTGCTGAAAAAGTCCGAAAAAAGCATATTTAGCCGCCGATGAACACCGATGAACGCCGATAAACCAATTCTTTTCTATCCGTGTTTATCTGTGTTCATCGGCGGCCAGCAATGATTTGGCTTTTTTCAGCAAGCTACACGTGCTGCGCTTGCGCCTGCGTCGCCCTCGCGCCGGGCAGCCGGAAGCTGAAACGGGCGCCGCGGCCGGGCTGGGAATCCACCCACATGTCGCCGCCGTGCTCGATGACGGTCTGGCGGGAAAGCGCCAGGCCGAGGCCGAGGCCGTTGCGCTTTCCGGCGGTGACGAAGGGCTGGAAAAGTTGCGAGCGGATTTCGGGCGCGATGCCGGGCCCGTTATCGGAAACGTGGACCACCGCGGATTCGCCGTCGAGCTCGGCGGAGATCTCGATCGAGCCGCCATCCGGCATGGCTTCCAGCGCGTTGGCGAGCAGGTTGATGAAGGCTCGCTCGATGCGGCTGCGCTCCACGGGCAATTCGATATCGGGGGCGATGGAGAGAGTGATCTCGACGGCCTGGGACTGGGCGATGCCGGCTACCGAATCGCAAGCGGCCGAAGCCACTTCCCTGAGGCGGCACATTTCGGCGGCGCCGCGGCTGCCGCGCGAGACGTCGAGCAGGTCCTGCAGCAATTCCTGGATGCGGCGGGACGCGCGGTAGATGTTACGGGCGAGACGCTGGACGTGGGAAGGAGGCAGGTCGGCATCCACCAGCATCTCGGCGCCGCCGTAAATAGCCGCCAGGGGATTGCGAAGGTCGTGGACGATGGAGCTGGAGAGACGGCCGATGGTGGAGATGCGTTCCTGGCGAATGAGGTCTTCGCGGGCCTGGCGGATGGAGGCGCACATGTTGTTGAACGTGCGGGCGAGGCGTCCCATTTCGTCCTCGCTCTTGACTTCCACCTCGATGGCGTAATTCTGGCGGGCCACTTCAGCGGCGGCGCGATCGAGTTGCTTCACGGGTTCGACGATGCGGCGCGCCAGCACGTATGTCAAGCAGAAGCCGGCGGTCACGGCGACCAGCCAGAGCAAGACGATTCGGGTGTAGAGGGCGGCGATGCGGCCGCGCGCATCTTCAAAGCTGCGGAGGATCCGGAGCTCGGCGACCGGCCGGCCGGAAATATCCTTGAGCGGCGTGCTGGACCAGGCGTACTCGGAGACGCCGTCGCTGACCAGCTCCGCGCCGGCGGTCGAGATGTTGCGGTTGACCACCGACGTGGCGCGGGGATTCAGAGTGGAAACCACTTTGGAGCTGCCGAGGGGCTGAAACAGGAAATCGCTGCCACCGGTGGAATCCTTGAGGCGGCCGGCCACCAGGGCGTCCACGCGATAGCCGGCAACCAGCACATTGATGAGGGCCTGATCGCGGCCCGAGGACTGCACGTAGATGGGGGTGACGGAGAGCTGGTAGAGGTCACCCTCCTGGACGAAGAAGCCCGCGGCCTGATTGGGGAAACGCTCCGCGGCAGATTGCATGAACTCCCTGGGGAGGGTGAGACTGGTGCGCGCGCCGAGCGAGGCGATGATGCGGCCGGGAGGGTCGGTGACCAGGAAGAAGGCCTCGGCGGGGACGAATTTCGACCATAGCTCGCCGGCGGCGTCTTCGATGGTGGCGCGGTCGCCGGTGCTGATGAGGCCGCGGACATCGGAGGTATTGCTGATGATGCGGCTGACGGTGGAGAGCAGATCGGACTGGGCGTTCCAGAGCGAGGTGTAGGTCTGGAAGCTGGTGCGGAGTTCCTGTTGCAGGCTGTCGGCCATGGTCCGGCTGATGCTGTGGAGGACGATCTCGCCGGTGAAGGCGAACAGGATGGTGATGGCGACGCTGGTGGAGAGCAGGATCTTGGCCAGCAGCGACAGGCGGGAGAATCGTAACCTCACTGGCCGGTACCTCCGCCATAGCCGGCCGGCGGATAGGGCTTGCCGTATTTATCCATGTGAGGAGCCGGGATGTAGCCGGTTTCGGAAATGGAGATGAGCGGCAACGTGAGGCCGGCCGGTGGCACGGAGATGGTGCGCTCCAGGAACTCGAGATTCTCGGGCAGGGCGCGCTCATGAAACAGGCGCAGGTGGTAATCGCCGGGCGGGACGCCGGCGATGGTGAACCTGCCGGCGGTGGGCGTGACGGCAAACCAGGGCGTGGCCAGCACGGCGATGATGGCGCTCATCAGCGGATGAATCTGGCAGAAGACGCGGACGACGCCGGCATGTTTGAAAGTGACGGACCGGGTAGTACCCGGCTGGTAATAGCCCACATCGAAAGGCTGGCCGGCGAAATTGGAGAAGGCGTTGTGGAAGACCGGGTCCTGGTTGGGAAAATCGACCGTGCCCCCGACGGGAATGGCGACCACGTGGGGAGTGAAGGTCTTGTCCTTCTGGACCATCTCCACGTGGCGCGGGACGATCGGCGCGGGCTGAGCCGGATCGACGGGCACGAGCCAGACCACGACGCCGGAATAGTCCTTGTTGCGGCGGACCACCTCCTCGCGGGAGTTGGTGATCTCCACTTGGCCTTTGAGGTCCGCTGCGCCGGCCGTGGGCGGATAGGCGACCCACGGCAACGCGCTAAAAAAGATAAGCCAACGCCAGATCATAATGATTGTTGATACGGGTTCCAAGCCCGAGATAGAACGTGCGCAACTGAGACACTTCCGGCCCCAGAAGAACGTTAGGGGCGACGCGGAAATAGAGATTGCCGCCGAACATGAGATTCTTACCTACACTACCCTGCTTCAACTGTTGATCTTCGTAATCCTGCTGGCCGGTGAAGACGTGGAAATCCAGGCGGGGGGCGGCATGGATGGTGAACTGGCCCCAGCCGCCGAGGGTGTTGATGGCTTCGGCGTAACGGCCCTGGACGTAATAGCCCTGGTTGACGGCGCCGGTTCCGAGGCTGGCCACGTTCTCTCCGGAAAAGAAGGCGCCGGAGAATTCGAGGCGTTTCCATGGATTGAAAAACCAATCGGCCGAGACCAGTTGGGACGGCACGGAGAGACCGGAGTCATGAGTCGTGCTGGTATGGAAACCGACGGAGACCTCCAGGCGGCGCTCGGCGTCGAGGTTGTGGTAAGCCTCGAAGCGGCCTTCGAGCGAGGGGCGCACGGGTTCCACCTGGCTGTTGGCCGGCGGCGGGCCGTAGGGGTTGACCTCACGGGTTTCGACCACTCCGACGCGCGCGCGCAGGCCGGTGGAGGGTGAGAAAGCGAAATCCTGTTCGAAGCGAACCTGCGGCAGCCAGAGCCAGAGATTGCCGGCGCCCGTGAGCGGAGCCACGCCCACCTGCGCCAGCGAATTGGGTTCGCGCGGATTGAAGATGGGTTTATCGACTCCGGCCATGACGCTGCGGGTTTGCCAATCGATCTGGATGGCGCCGGTGCGGAGGCGGAGCCACTCGTCGAGCGGGGCGGCTCCCTGGTAGAAATCCATGTAGACGGAGCCGTGCACGGTGCCACCCCAGAAAGAGCGAGGGCCGCGGAATTCCAGGCCGAGGAGGGTCTGGCGCATGGTGGCGCCAGCGTGGCCGGCGCCGGCCGACGGGGCAGCCACTGTGGGATAGTCGACGCCGCCGCTATGGGCCGAATCGAGGAAAGTGTTGAACAGCGCCATGCCAGTGAGGCGGATGGGGAAGCGCTGCGAGGCCTCGACTTTGGTCTGGGCCTGCTCGTCGATGCGGCGCTCCTGGATGTCGAGGCGCTCTTCGGGCGTGGCCTGGACGGCAGCGGGGGCGGCGGCATCGCCCGCGACGGCGGGGGCCGGGGCGGCCTGCGGAGCGCGAGCCGCGGCGAGCGAAGCGCGCAAATCGCGAACCTGTTCGGAGAGGGCGCGGTTTTCCTGTTCCAGCCGGTCCAGCCTGGCCACGATGCCGGCGATTTCCGGCGATGACTGCGCGGCCAACAAGAACGGCGCCGCCAGCAGCGCAAAGGTGCAGAGCCTACCGGGTGGTAGCATCCTGGGGGATCGCATCGAGAAGTTGCTCCAGTTTCCGCCGGACCTCGGCGGGTGAAAAAGGTTTTGCAAAAAAGGCGCTGATGCCCAACTGTGCGATGCGCTCGGGCGTGCCGGGGTCGGTATCGGCGCTGACCACCACGATGGGCATGCCAGCCAGGCGGCGGTCCTGCCGCATGCGGCGGATGAGCTCGAAGCCATCCATGCGGGGCATGTTCAAATCGGTGACGACGGCTTGGATGGCCGTGCCGCCGCTGAGGATGCGCCAGGCCTCCACCGCCGAGCTAGCCATCAAGAGGGTGACGGCAGGGATCGACGACAGCGCGATTTCCAGCATCGCCGCGCTGTTTTCCGAATCTTCCACAATCAGAACCGGACGTTCCGCCGACCGGCCATGCGCCTCGGGAAGCATTCCGCTATTGTCGCCCATCCGACGGGAATCGGGCTGACAGACAGGCGGAAAGTCGCTACCGACGTGTAAAAACCGCGGGACGCCAGCGGCGGGGCCCCCTGGCACGCCCTGATTCCTCCGCCGCAAAACGGGGACTGCTACCAATTCCCGCCTTTGGAATCAGTGCACGTTTTGACTCCCCATCGTGGACGCGTTTCGAACTGCGCCTGCTTGACACGCCAAGCGCGCCGGAATAACATTGTTATCACAATGCGGGCTGTACACGTAGGCATTCGACGGATAGGCAACTCCCAGGGAATTGTCATCCCCAAACCGGTACTTGCGCAACTGGGTCTGGACAGCAAGGAGGGGGCGGAAATGACGATCGAGGATGGTGCACTTGTGTTGCGCAGGCCCGCGAGTCCGGCGCGCACCGGTTGGGCCGAGGCCGCCAGGAGAATCGCCGAGGCTGGTGACGACGAACTCGTGATGGGTGAATTTGGTAATGCGGAGGATTCGGAGTTGGTCTGGTGACGCGTGGAGAGATTTGGCTCGTGAATCTTGATCCTAGTGTCGGGAGTGAAATCAGGAAGACGCGCCCGTGTGTGGTAGTGTCCCCGGCCGAAATGCACGATCATCTGCGCACAGTACTTGTCGCACCCATGACTACGGCGGGTCGCGAGGCACCGTTTCGGATCGGCGTCATTCATGGTGGCCGGAGGGGTTTGATCCTGCTCGATCAGGTTCGAGCCGTGGACAAGACCCGGCTGGCGAAGAAACTGGGAGTAGTCTCGGCAAAGACGCTCACCGCCACGTTGAGGACGCTGCACGAGGTATTCGCGGAATGAGATTCCTCCACTGGAGTTGGCTCCCCAAAAAGCCCGGTATAAAACGACCTCTCCGGGCGCAAAGTATTGAAAACACAGGGCGAATAGGTGGCGACGAGAGAGGGGAAGTTGACGGGCACTTTAGCGTCAAAAGAGCGTGACCAGTCAGGATTGGTACGGACCCACGAAGAGCATCCGGTCCTAGTCCACAATGCCTATGCGAAGCCGGTCAAGCCAACACGGAGCGACCAAGAGAGTTTCGGCTGAATGTCTGATCTTGGGCGAAAGAGACAACCGCCGGAAACTCAATGCAAAGCTTCTGAATGGTGACCTCGTGTTGATAGGCTGCGAACGATCCAGCCACGGTCCGCCACACCGTCCGGCAAGAAAACCAGCCGGCAAAAGCAGGCCTCATCGCTGCTGGGTCCAAGCTATTCTCGGAGGCAGAGCACAAAAGGGTCAAGATCCTCGATCAGTTCCGCGCAGCCGTGCCAACTCGTCCACGATTCTCTGGCGAACTGCGTCTCGCAGTGCCGGAACTTGTTTTATGTTCCAACCGTCAACGGAAACGGCCTCTAGTATCCGTAGATGGATATCCTGGGTACTTCCGAAGATCCACGAATTTCGCGGCAGGGCCGCTCCGGAACCTTCCACCACAAGCGGTAATATTGGGACTTGCTCACGAATAGCCAACTGGAATGGGCCCTCGTTGAAGGGCAGAACCTTCCCATCGGGCGACCGGGTTCCTTCTGGAAAAAAAACGACCGAACATCGCTGGCGCAGATATCGCGCACACTGCAACATCGCCTTCGCGCCCTTGCGCCGGTCGGATCGCTCGATTGGCACGTCTCCCGCCATGCGGAGCATCCAGCCCACCAAAGGCAACCGGAACAACTCCGCCTTGGCGAGCCATTTTGTATCCAGCTTCAAATGGGCAATCACCGGGATGTCAGCCATGGACTGATGATTGCTTACGATGACGTAAACCTGGTTCGCGTTCAGATTCTCGAAGCCGGAAATGTGGATTCGCCAGGGATTGACCTTCGCAATGACACGCCCAAGCCTGCGGAACCAGCGCCCGGTTCGCAGTCGGCGGGGCTCGACGTCGAGTAGCCTTATCGCGCCCAGCAGCGGGGCCCAAAGCACAACGAGAGCTGCAGTCGCAGCCCAAATCCAAGCGGATCGAAGCAAGCGGGTCATCTGAACTATTCGGCTAATGGAATCACCGCGTCTTCGCACAGAGCTCGGATCAAGACCTAAAGACCATCGAAGTAGGGAATCCAGGCGAACTCTACAGAATAACACCGCCGAGCACGCTGCGCTCCTACAACGATCCGCTCTCCGCTCCTCCTTCCACCACTTCCATTCCACGACTTCCTCGACCATCCCCCTCTAGGGTCTAGGCGGGGGGCCATGTGCGTTGCTAATATGACATTTGCGACATCTACCCAATATACTGTCGATCCTTCGGATCATCCTGACGCCGTTTGTCGTGCTCCTTATCATGCGGTCGGAGTACCAAGCGGCTTTTCTGTTGGGCGCTGTTGCGGGTGCGACAGATGGCCTGGACGGCTGGCTTGCGCGGCGCTTCGATTGGCGTTCAAAGCTGGGAGCGTACCTTGATCCGATTGCGGACAAGCCGCTCGTCGTATTGGGCTACGTTGCTCTTGGATTGCGGGGGGTTGTGCCCTGGTGGCTTGTGTCGCTAGTCCTCGCACGTGATGCGATTATTGTGGTCGTCGCCATATCGGCAAGGCTCTGGAAAAACATACGCGACTTCCCTCCGTCACGGTGGGGCAAGTTGTGCACGATTGTGCAAATTTCTACCGCCGGAGTTGTCCTCGCCGCCAAAGCATGGCCGAACTCCCCAATCACCTGGCTGGTGCTGCCCGCAATCTGGTTGGCGGGAGTAGGGACAGTTTGGAGCGGCATCCACTACGCGTGGTTAACCTTCCAGCGCCTCACCCAACACTCGTAACCGTTGAGTTCGCAAGCCTGGCCGGCCAAGCGTCATGCCATCATGCAATGGCAGCATCGTGCCGCTCCGCTGGTGGAGACCGTCCACGACCACCGTTCCAGGTTCTCCTTCCCTCCGGTGCAGAACGCCAAGCGCGCGGTAGACTCCGACACACGCCAACGCCGTCTCCTGCATCCCCGGCACCGCACTGCGCACAAAACAGAGCGCTTTGCTAGAATCGTCCGTAGTTGTCATGACGGCCCTACGACAGTTCCGCTCGCTCATCTACAGTATCCCGCTGTGCCTCCTGGCCACTGCCTTCTTGGTGTCTGGGGCGCTGCTTACCGCGACTGAGGACGGCATTCAGATGCAGCGAAGGCTGTTCAAGCTGTGGGCCCGATGGATTCTGTGGATTTGTCGCGTCCGAGTTCGCCTCAATGGATTTGACGCACTTCCCACAGGCGGTCCCTACATTTTCGCTGCCAATCACGTCAGCCTTTTGGACGCACCAATTCTGATTGCCGCCATTCCCCTCGACCTTTGCTTCCTAGTTAAATACAGGTTCATTCCGGTTCTTGAACTTTTCCTCTACAGAACCGGCCAAATTGCAATCAGGCGGGCGAACGAAGCCGAAGAACGCCGCACTCTTGAAGAGGCGGCGGAGTCCCTTCCGAACGACCCGCGGTCCCTTATCGTTTTTCCTGAAGCCCATCGCTCGACTGACGAAGCCACCAAGTTCCGAGATGATCCGGCTTTTCTCGCGATCGCCTCGGGACGCCCGTTGATCCCAGTGCGCATCGAAGGTGTTCGCGCGGCACTCCCGGGAAAGTCCACCCTGATAATTGGTGGCACGGTCGACGTCTACCTTGGCGAGCCCACGTCGACCGAGGGCCTCGATCCGAGAACTGTAACAAACCAACTTCGTGGCCAAATCGCTGCACTGGCTCACTCGCACTGACTAACGTCCCATAGAAGCTGAGGAGCGCTATGATCGCACTAGATGATGCCGCAAGCATTCGCAAGGCGCTGACTGATCCGACTGGCCCGAAGGTTTCGGATGTCCAACACGCCGCGGATCTTTGGGATTCGAATCAGATTCCGGCTGGCACCAAAGGAATCGCGGGGCTGTTTCTGCTTTGCGCAACCGCCGAACCTTTGATACGGAAGCAACTTCCAGACCTGCCGTCCCCAAACCACTATCTCAAACCCCCAGTTCAACAGACCTTGTTTGCTGAATGCGCCGTGCATCAAGATGTCCTCGCGAAGATCACTAACCTCCAGTACCACAGCCCTGGTACGACATCCATTATTCTACGATCAGGGCGTCATGCGCTGAAGATCATCAAGCCGTGGTTCTGGGATGTGACGAGCATCTCGGATGCAACCGCCGCCTACTATGACAACTTTGGGGACCTCGGATCGCATTGTCCGGAAGTCATCAAGTCTCACGCAAAATGGATCTTCATGGCGTTTCTCGAAGGAAAAACCTTGACTCAGTATATGATCGAGGATCTCCGGCCACTGCGTGCCAGCCCCGAGAAGTTGCCATTGTTCCTTTCTGAAATAGACGATATCGTTGATAGTCTTTGCGATGCCTTGATAGCGTGTTCTAAGCACAAACCGCCGATACACCACCTGGACCTGTCCCCGGACAACATCATTGTCGACGGTAAGCCTGGTCGATCGAAGACTGTCAATCTGATCGACTTTGGCGCCAACTCCCTGTTGCTAACCCACCTCGGGAATGGCGACAACGTCGCGCGGGCCAGCGCCTTTGTGCCGCCGGAACTCCGAGAAGGCGCAGACGGCGACTCCCTTTCTGATGTATATTCTCTCGGCATGATTCTCCTGGAAATGTTGGCCCATGCGCCGCTGTCTGGCCCCGAAGCCGCCGGCCCGCTGGATGAGGTTTGGGTCGCCTTCCCGCATATCGCCGCCGATGCTGAGGACATGATAGCCAACAACCCCAATCACCGCCTGCTCCAGATAGAGAACGCCACCAGCGATCCGTTTCCCCAACTTTCAAAGTCGGTCTCTCATGCGGTTAAGATCCACAAGAAGACCAAACTGGTCGAGACGTCGTTCATCAATATCCTTTTTGAGATATTCAATAGCAACTTCACTTGGAGGCCTGTCACAGAGGCGCATGATAACTACCGAGACTGCATCCAAGATTGTGATAAACCTCCGCTCCTCTGGGTCCTAAAGTGGCGTTTCGCGGCACAAATTCTCCATTTTATAGTCATGTTTCTTATTGTTTTGACCGGCTGGAAGTTCGTCAATACACGATTCTGCCATTGGTGCGTCGCAGGCCCGCCCCTTCCGTTCTGGGACGGCGCATTCGGCATCATCAACGGATTCACACCTGGGCGACTCATGGCACTGACATTTGCCTTGATCTTTTCGCGGTACTATAGCGAGATCTTTGGGCTCATCACCCTATCGTATCTTGAAAAAACGGATCTCCGACAGAAGGCGAGGGTCGCAGAACGCGCAATGCGCAGCTTGCCCATTCTTGGATTCTTCCCGTTGATCTATGGTCTGCTCTTTGATCCCAAAGCCTGGGCCTTTTGTGCCAGCTTCGGGCTTTTTGTGGTTTTTGCAGTCAATCGTACGACGTACAAGTTTTTCCAACTAGCGCGGGGCGAAGTGGCCGAGAAGTTTGAGAGACTAAAAGTGCCGTCGTCGCCGTATATTGATGACGCTTTGTCCGAGTTCGGCCGCTGGTACAAGGGTATTTTTATCTACTCCGTCAGTCTACTTGTTGTGGGAATTTGCATCGCCAAGGGCCTTGCGAAGGACGAGTGGCTATACGCGGTTTTCGCGGGAGTGTTCGTGAATCTCGGGGTGATCTACCGTATTCACTGCTGGCAAAAACCGCCGCAACTCCGGACGGCGTTCGCGCGAATCGTGTTTAGCGTCAGGAGGCTGGACAAAGCGGTGATGAAATCAGATGGAGTAAAGCGGAGGGCCGGTGAAGTTGCGGTTGCGCATGTCGGAGCGTAGTATGGGGACGCGGTTAGATAGCTACGGGCCGAACGGGAGCAATAGCATGGAAGTACTTATGACGCGGGAGAGCGTGTTGGTTAACCGCATGCGTGAGAAGTTACGACTTATCGCGACGGGCGATGCCGGGCACTCTGACTCAAGGCTGGTCGTTCTTTCTTGTGGTGGGGGTCTTAGGGGTGCGTTTGGGGGGGGGGTACTAGTTGGACTGAGTCAACTGGGATTCAAGGACGTTTTCGATGTGGCGGTTGGCGTGTCCGCCGGTGCTGCCAACGTAGCCTATTTCTTGAGCGGTCAAACCGCTGTGGGCATGTCAATTTACCTTAAGGAGATGATAAGTCCGAAGTTTTTGAGTCCAGCGCGAATATGGAGGATTGCAGATTTGGACTTCATCGAACATATGATCCGGGATTCGGCGAAGAAGCTCGATGTGGAGGCTGTCAGGCGGTCGCGATCCGAGTTTTATGTCGGGTCGACCAACATTCATGGAAAGGGGGAACTCATCAATGCCAAGTTAATGACCGACATGGTGGCAACTCTAAAAGGATCAATGTCCTTGCCCGCCTTTTATAACAAGGTGACTTATGTGGAGCAAGGGGGATTCGTCGACGGTGACGTCTCTTTGTCATTGGCGGTCCCTGAGGTCATGACGACGTTCAAACCAACTGATCTTCTGATCATCATGAATCGGCCATTCGCGAACTTCAAAGACCCATTCTCGTTTTTCCAGAAGATGTTTTTTAAGTTGTTCCTCCGATCGTTTTCAACGGAGTTTCGAACCGCGTTTTTCGACAAGAATGAAGACCACAATAGAAGATTGAGGTCCATGCACTCCGGTGAGTGTTTTGTCGGAGCCAATGTTAGTCTGGTTTGTCCGGACTATGAGATGCCCTTGTTCACAAGGGACGCTGGCGAGATCAAGCGGTTTGCTGATTCGGGGACGGAGAAGATATTGGCTATATTTGACGGGCGTGTCCGCAGCACCGAAGTGCAGGTGACTGCGTAGCTGCTATGATACGGGGTTGCATTCGTTGGTTCGTTGCGGCTGTCTAAACCGCAAGTCACGCGCGCGTTCGGATGATGGAGCGAGGGGATTGTGCCTAACCCCGCGCAGTGGTTAGGGCAACGAGGAACCCGACAGCAAGACGGATCTCTCGGAACCCATTTAGCACCAAGCGGTCGACTCTTAGGAGAGTTGTGATCCGTCTCTGGGACAAGTGGCCGCGTACGCCGCGCCAAAATGCTGTCAGGTCGTGACGCGTGTGGAGGAACGGGTTCACGCGAAGGATCGACACCTTGTCCTTAAACAAGCTGAGGCGGGAGGGAATTTCGATCGACGGTATGTGCAGTTTGGCCCTAGCGTAAGCCGCTCGCAGTTCTGAGATCCTCAGGCCATGGCCAAGTTCGGCCCGCATCTTGCCAAACTCCTCCAGCAGTCGACGCTCGGTTTCGTTGCGTCTTCGAGTCTGGAGCCACAGTTCCTCCATTTCGAGCGTCAGACCGATGGCATCGCGCACATATCTGTAGATCTCGGGGATGCGGCGGCGTATATGCGTGAAACGCCCCTCGAGGGGGAATCCCGACCGTCGGGTTACCCGATCCTTAATCCGGAAGAAACCGGTGAGCATCGGGTGCATGGCCTCGTTACGGATGGAGTTCTTGTACCAGTAGAAGTACCTGAAGATGTCCCAGTAGTTGTCTGGGCGGGCTTGAGACAATATGGCCTTCATGTTCTCGAAACTGTAAAAGCGGTTCCAAGCCTCTTGGTAGGTGCGGGTCCATGCCCCATCCTTCAGGTGTGCATGGGAGAGTGTCTCGTGAGAGGAGTCGAAGGAGTTGTAGTCCGAGGCCATGCAAACACCGGCTTCCACCATGCTCTTGTGGTCCTGCGATCCGGGGAGGGGCATCAACATAAAGAACGACGCCCGCTGGGGCCGAACCTCAGCCATTAACCTCGTCAAGTCATCCCTCACGCTTTCCTCGGTGTCGTGCGGAAACCCAATGATATAACTTGCGTGTGTGCTAACTCCCGCGCTGTGCCAGACGTCGATGAGGCTCCTGTATTCCTCTATCCGGTTCTGAGCCTTACCGGTCTCTTTGAGGTTCCTGGGGTTTAGGCTTTCGATGCCAATGAAGACGGTTCTACAACCTGCGCGAGCCGCTTTCTCGACAAAGCCAGGAATCTTAGACGAAGGGGCGTCCACTTGCATCATGAACCTGATCCGCATTCCATCTCGCTCTCGCATGCTGATCAGTTCTTCGAATATCTGCTCCCATGCCGAATTACGGGCAAAATCATCGTCTGTAAAGAAGTAGAAGCTGATACCATGCTTCAGGTAGTTGTGACGAATGGCGGCCGCAATTGACTCGGGAGATCGGTGCCGGCCCTTGCGCCCCTGGACGTTAATGATAGTGCAGAAGGAACAGCTGAACGGACAGCCTCGACCGCAATCGATTGTGCCAAAGTTAGAGGAGACGAACTTACGTAGGTAATCCGTGGTCATGAGGGGAACTGGTACGTCTGAGAGATCGGGAAGTTCGTTCATGAACCGATATATCGATTTCAGGTTCCCTTCATAAGCGTCGCGGAGTATCTCCGCCCAGCGGTGCTCGACTTCCCCAGCCACGACACTGACGCCCGCGTCTACCAGTTGCTGGACCTCTGGCGGTATGGTCTGAAACAACGCCAACATACCGCTTACGTGGAAACCACCAATAATAACGGTGATGTGTTCTTGTCGAAGGCGCAATGCGATATCTGCTGCTCGGCAGAACTGATTTGTCTGGACCCCCACCAAGCACACCACGACCCGGCTTCCAGATGTTCGGTTTAGGCTGGCAATCCTGCCGAGCGGGAGTTTGTCCACCGCCTCATCTATCAGATGTACTCTGAGTTCCACTTCACCAAGAAGGCCCCGGCGCCGAACGTCTTCGGTGAGACCGTTCAGGCAAGCCAGAGTGTTGCTGGGTAAAACACCTCGCCAGTGCCGAATGACAAAGCCATCATCGTCGTATTTGGAGGGCTTGATGAGAAAAACATGGAGTACCGGCCGTTGCCTCATCGTAAGGCCCTCCTATCGGGACTCTGCGTAACTCGCGAAGTTGGCTGGAGCTCGCCGCCGCATGGTGTTCGACAGAACGTAAGATGAATGCAGAGCGGACCGTGAAGGAGGCGACAACGGCTGGTCCGAGTACCTTTCGGTGTGGATGGAGGGCAGAACGCACGGAGGCGCCACAGGTAACACGGCACCTGAAGCCGCGAAAACCGCGCCATCGACCATCGGGAGATGGAGACCACTAAGACACTCCAATGAGTACTATACCTCCTGTTCGGCGAGCGCGCTGTCGACGGTCACGGTATGGATCGATTTCGCCAGGCCCAGTAACTTCAGTATTCTGATCTGAATCCAGGACTGGTCAAACTCATACCACGCCAATCCGTGACGCGCCGAAGTCGGGTGTGCATGGTGGTTGTTGTGCCAGCCCTCGCCAAAAGTGATGAGCGCAACCCACCAGGTGTTGCGGGAGTCATCGCGGGTAGCGAACCGGCGCGTGCCCCACATGTGAGTGGCGGAATTAACCAGCCACGTGGCATGGTGGCCCAGCACGACGCGAAATGCGATGGCCCACAGCACCAGCGAAACTCCGCCTAACAAAAGCAGCAGCACAGCGAGAACGGTAATCGGAAGCCAGTGAAATTGGTTCAGCCACACGTAGAAACGGATCTTCGCTAAGTCGGGAGCGTACTTGGAGATCATTCTGTTGTCGCTGTGGTCACCGAGAATGATCCAGCCCATGTGGGACCACCAAGCACCATCGCGGGGCGAGTGCGGATCGCCGGGCTGATCGGATCGCTGATGATGGAGGCGGTGGGTGGCTGCCCAAAAAATCGGCCCCCCTTCAAGTGCAAATGTGCCGCAAACCGCAAAGAAATACTCAAGCGCCCGCGGCACCCTGTAGGAACGGTGCGTATGCAGCCGATGGTAGCCCATGCTGATCCCCACTCCAGTCGCAACCCAATGAAGGAACACGGCGATGGCGAAATTCCGCCAGCTAAAGGCGAATATGGCAGCAACTGCTCCGGCGTGAAAAAGTCCGAGAGCGATAGTGGCCCGCCAGCGTAGCCGTTGGCGGTTCGGAAACTTGGTTTGGTCGCTGCTCACTGCTTCTCCGCCTGTTCGCGGTGCTCTAGGTTGGCTCGGCTGATATGGCGCCCAGGAGCCCTGGAAGTGGCGTCTCAGCGCGGATCTCCCACTCCGAAACCACTCAAGTATACCAGACGGAAGCAGTTGGGCACTGAACATGCGAACATGCGACAACATGCGGGGACGGATCACGGGTCGGTTGACGGGTGCGAGGGCGTGCCGCCCATGAAAGCGGCAGCGAAATGACAAGAACAATCGGGGACGTGGCACACCGCTTCTGCAGGAGCGGGGCCCCTTCATGGTCGGCGTGCCGGCGCAGAACCAAATGTCTGAGCAGAAGGCGGGATGGACAACACCACCCCTTTGACCCGACTCGCGACCTCGGTTCCGCGCGAAGCAGATCTGGATCTAGGGCACTCAGGCTATCATTTACAGCCACAAAGATGATCGACGCAACACTGCGCCTTAGTGGTCATCTCCTTAACGATTTCTTCGCTGCTCGTCTTGCGATCAACAGTCGCACGTATCTCTGATTCTTTCTTCGGCTTCAAGATCACTCGCATAAGGTGTGGTCCTTTTCTCCTATCTCAGGCGGCCCGCACAAACTGGCCAGTTCGCTCTCAAACGTGCCGAACGCAATACTCTTCAACGTGTAAGATGCATTCGTAGGGACGAGTTTACAAAATGTTCCAGTCGCGCCCGATTCACTCCTCGCCTTCCTACAGCCCCCCATGCACAGGGGAAGAACGGCGCACGCTTGGCACTGTTCCGCAATGCTCTCCATACCAAACCACTGGTTCAAACGTATTTCGTCCTGAACAACGCTACCATCATCGGTCAGAAATCCGAATCGATCTTCTGTCGCAAAGCTTCCCACGCTGCACTTGAAGATATCCGCGTTGTAATTAATGATGTACTGGTTCTTGCGCTCCGCATAGCAGTAAATCAACTGCCCCACCGGCAAACCCCCAAGGACGATGTCATACCCCAAAGTCCGTGCAATCTCATAGAACGCCGCGGTGCGAGACGAAATCGCATTTGTGGTCAAATTCGCAGTAGCGCTCCAGCAAGTCTGCCCAAAAATCGGCTCGAAAACGACACGCAAGGCCGGCCTGACATCCGGCGCAATCAGGGCGAGGAGTTCCGGAATTGAGTCGAGGTTGGTGTGATTGAAATTGACTCGAAGGGACACCCGCACGCGGGAGTCTGCTCTGACCAAGTCGTGGATGTTCTGGAAGATCGTTGCAAACGTTCCCGCACCAGATCTTAGCACTCGCGTACGGTCATGTATCGCAGGGGGCCCATCGACAGTGATTTGGTAATTATGTATCCCGCAGTTGACAAGGTCTTGCGCCACGTCTTGCGTCAGTAAGTAGCCGTTTGTCGTGAGGTGTGTGATCAATGCGACACCATTCCGTTCGCAGGCACGCTTGGCTGCTTCGGTGATGGTAAGAATGCGGGGGTAGTTTAGCAGCGGTTCTCCGCCAAACCAGCTCAACAAGAGTACCTTAAACCCTGGCACTGCCCGGTCTAGAAACTGGATTACTCGGCTTTCTATTTCATCTGTCATCAGCGCTCCCGGCCGATGCTCTTCATAACAATAGGGACATCGAAAATTGCAGAACATATTGGGCATCACAATGACATCCAATCTGTTCTCGTCCGTCATACCGAGATGCTTTCGCTGCCTCACGACCTCCAGTTCATCTAAATCGTCGGCAATTACGTATCCGCTTTCGTGCAGGCTATCCAAGAGCTGCTGTTCTATGTCGTCGGAAGCAGACGGGCAAGAACCCGCAAGAAACTTCGCGACTGCCCCACGGTACTCTTCCGTCGTCCAACACGTGAGCGCCCCCCGCAAGGAGTTGAAGACAATCACGTCACCTCTGCTCGGGGCTTGGACGACGATATTGAATCGTGACGCTCTCATGCAATTGACGTGGGCCCCTTACCAAATCCGCCCAAGAACCTTCAGATTGAAACGGGATCGGCGATTGATAACCCGTGTTCTTCCATAAACCGAGTAATCCGACGCTCCTCATCGACGTAGGCTGGAGAGGTTTGTGGATCGATCGAAGTGTCAAGCGACTTCGCGATCGACGCCTCAAGGTCGTCAAGATGTGCGACGAGCTGCTTGGCGTAGATTCGGCGCGTCGCAGCATCGGCCCCCTTAATTTTCGCGGCAATAGCCTTCGCGACTCGATCAATGAGTTCGGGCTCGTTCAAAAACTTCGTGAAGATGCCACGATCCTCCTCATGAAGGCGGGTGATCTTCGGCTTCCCGGTGGTCGTATTGATCTCCTCGAATACGAACATCTGGACTGCGTGTCCGCCATGATCGACCATCTTAGTCGAAATAATGCCGAGACATATGCCTGCTGTCTTCGCGATCAGCGCACGGTCTAGTCTCTGCTTGGGTGGGAAAAGGTCCGGCAGCAGCACCGCCCATTCGTTCTTAAAGATGTGCAGCGGCGCGGCGTTGTCATCGGAAAGTTGTTGCATGTACGACTCACGCATCTTCTCCATGCCTGCTATGGCGCGCAAGGGATAACCGCCGCACTCTTGAAAGAACGAGATTTGACTACTATCGGCAGTATCGTAGAAACCGGGCTGGGCGTTCGGCCATGCGCGGAGAATGGACTGGTGAACGCGCGCCCGTTCGGGATCGGGGTCGTCGTCCGGCTTGGCCCTCACGCCGTGGAGGGCGACGCCCGAGGTCGTCTTCAGATCGTTCCCTTCGTCCCACGTCGTGCCCGTCGCGTTCGGCGAAAACTGCACGAACGGCGCACCGTCGGAAATAGCTCGGATCAGAACGTCCGTTATCTCGCGATCAGAGGGATAGAGCGCAGCCAACAGGTCGTACGCCGCAAAATCAGTGCCCGACGCGCCAGACTCATCCAGGCTCCCTATGGCTGCCTTCGCCTCCTCCATAAGCTTATCCATAAGCTTCGGGATCTCTTCCTCACTGATATCGCGTAGCGTTTTCCCAAGTGCACGCAGAGCGGTGTCCGCGATATGGGCGGGGTCGTACCGGTCGCCTTGCTTGAGTTTTAGCTTGGCTTCGAGCGTATCGAGGAGATCCTTGTTGTACAGGAGTTTGCCGATCGTCTGCGTCTTCGCCGCTTTTTCGTTCAGCTCGCGGTTTAATCGCATCAACTTGAGCTGTAGTTTGGCGAGTTTTCGCGCCTGCTCACAGATCCGGCGGTCGATATCTTGGAGGGTGCTATCCAGCGCGTCCATGATCTCGGCGCCCAGCCGGCGGGCGCGCTCCTCGACTCGGGCGCGACACCAATGGCAACAAAACCGCAGATAAGAATAGGCGGCTTCGTTAACGCGATCGCGTTTGTGCAGCAGGAAGGCCTTGGTTGTTTTCTGTAGTTTGCCCAACTCCTCCGTGATTCGCGGGTTGATGATGCTATCGGTAAGGCTTCCCCCGCTGGAACCGGCGGCCTTATTAGAAATATACACATCGCCAAGTTGGGTGGCAATTTGCACGGCATCATTCGCTTCGCTCAGAAGCTTGGTCTTGATCTGTGACAGCGCACCGCGAAGTTGGCGGGTAGCGCAGAGCGCGAAGGCGGGGCCATACTTCTGGGCATCGTCGAACAACATCATCATTTGAGAGTAGAGCACGTCGCGGTAACGGGCCAAAACGCGGGCCCGGTTTGTGTCGAGTTTTCGGATCTGTGGGCCCCACTTCATTGGATCCGGGCCTTCGTCAAGGAAATCCGATTTCCAACGCTCCCAGGTGGCGGTAACTTCGCCGACGTACCTCTCGTAGTCCCATTCTTCCTTAGTCCAGCGCTGCTTTACTGATTCAGCAAGTTCGTATGGGACATCCGTTAGCCTCTCGTTGTTCTCTTTCAGCACGGCAGCAAGCACATCGGTCGACTTGAGCCCGTGCGCAGACACGAATTGCCGGTTGAGGTAGGCGCGAACAGCGATGATAAAGTTGCCGTCCTCAGCCTTGGAATTTAACGACGACACAGCATTTTCGGCCTGCTGCTTCTCATCCGCAGTAGCGTCTGGCTTGCCGCCGATGCTGTTCGCGAGTTCGCCAACACTCTCAGCCCACAGCCTGGCTGCAAGAAGCGCGAGCCGGGATTGAAGGAGGCGTTCCACCTCGTTTCGCGGAAAAAGAATTGCTGACTGCCCGAAGCTCATGAAACGTGCCGGAGAGTCCTCGCCGTCGTTTGCATGTATGTTTTGAACGATGTTGGACCGCATCGATCGCTTCAGGCGCGAGAAATCGTAAGTGAACTCCTGGAACAGCGAGCGCGCGACCATCGCGAAGACATCTTCTTTTTCGAGTTGGACGTTTTTGTTCGATCGCGACAAGAGATAACAACAGTCGAACGGCGGCGCAGTGGACTCAACATGATCCGAAGGCTTATCGGTGTACATCGCCGACCACCGCGGCTGTCCAAATAGAGACGCCAGGGTATTTGTGGGCGCATATGAGTAAGAGTAGTAGTTCAACTCGCGCAACGCCGCATAGCCGTTTGGAAGTGGATTCGTTGCCGGAAGACCAACGAAGGAATCCGGCATGAACAGATAACCGACGGTCTGGCATCCGCCCTGAATTGTGAGTAGTCCGGCGAGGTGGCGAGCCAGGTAGGCGGCGTCGAGAAACATGCCCGATCCCGTGCCACCGGCCAACCCTGCCGCTATATGGATGTTAATGCCCGGGAGCATGCTGATGCCGTGTTGTTCCTGCATGAACTGATTATGGGCACCCTTGTTCAGCTCCGATAGTAACGCCGACGCCTTGTCCCGGATGGACGTGTAGTGCTTCCAGAAACATAATCGCCCGAGTTGGCGAATTGTGCCTGCTCCGTTGAGCACATTGGTATGGCTCTGAAGACGGTCAATCGAGAACCACTCGTAATTGTCATACTCGCGGTTCTGAATACCACGGTACAAGTTCGTGGCATCGGGGATCTGCGCATCGACCATTTCGCTCGTGTCGAGTTGGATATCCTTCTCGATTTCGGACGCGTTTCTCTGAAACCATTCTGGATTCGTGTCAATATACAAGAACCGAATTACGGGGATGTTCTTCAGCGATCCGAAATGATCGGCGAGGTGGCGGCGCACTCGCATGATAACTTCGGCACCACTGCCGCCCAAACCGATGACCAGTGCCCTTTGAAGGCCAGTGGCCTGGTTTCCATCTTGATTGTTGTCGGCTGGCATATGAAAGTATCCCCCGTTAGACATCCCACTTGAAATCATCGCCGCCGCCCGCAGGACCCTTACCCTGTTTCGATGGCGGCGTTACTGGTGAACCCGCACCCGGCTCTGCTTCCCACCCGGTCTCGTTCGCTGGATTGGCGTTATTCAAACCATCATCACTGTCAAAAACAGCCGGCTTCGAAATTGACTGACCCAAGCCATAGTTCATGGCAAATGGGCGGCCCGCGTTGGGCCTAACGACTACCGTTCCATTCTCAAATGCATCGAAGGGTGCCCGGTCGCGGCCATCGGGAGCGAGGAATGTCGTCCCACTCAAACCCTCGATATGCACGTGGCGCGTCTTGCCAATGCGGATGACCCGTACGGGGGCTCGCCCGAGTTCTGTCATCTCGGCCTTGCTGCGGAACACCACTACGTCCGGTGCGGACATCTCTTCCGTCCAGTAATAGAACGAAAACCGCAACGCCTTGACGCGCCGCCGTCGATCCCAAGCGCCTAGCGCCAGGAAGACGATGACGGCTGTGATAGCCCATGGGAGGTACTTGCGCCACACTGGTTGCCGCATCGTGACGGAAAGGACGGTTTGGTCCGCAATAGCAGCCTTCTGTTCTTCCTCCGGCGCCACCTTGAGTACAACCTCATATCGACCTTCGACGGCTTTTGGCACTGGCGCCGAGCCTTCGAATCGCGACGGATCGTCGGACGACGCTTGGAGCCACACAGCCGGTCCGCGTTGTCCGTCTGGAGTCCGCGTAGTTTGGGCGATCACGAGTTGATCGGCATGGTTCGAGAACACAGTCGCCGATACTATTGGTTTGCCGGCCTGCATCAATTGCGCCCGGATCGGAATTCGATCCGCGAGAGAGTATACAGCCCAGGTTTGCGGCTCTTGAATCGCAAGATATGGGAATGCGCGGACTTCGATACTCACGTCCTGCTTACTGCGGTATTTGTCCCCGCCGCTTACCTTCAGCACCGCGCGATACTCGCCGAGGGCGCCCGTTTCCTTAACATCTGGTTCGGCCTGATAAATCCCTTTCTGGCCGCGGTCGAGCCCGAACTTTACCGGCGTGACACGTCCAGAAGGGTCCCGTACTTCGGCAGAAAGTGCCAAGGGATAGTCGCGGTCTGATGGTACGGGGCTTCCATCAAGGCGTCGAAATTCGGCCACAAGGTGCATAGGCTTCCCCTGAGGGTGAATTCGCGAAGGACTGATAAGTTGCAGTCGAAGAGGGATGGGGTTGCGAAGCACTTCGACTGAGCCGGAGCCTCCGACGACTTGATAGCCCCACAAGCCTGGCTTCGGATCCTTCACGACGATCCGATCAAACGTGCTCAACTTCTTGACAGGCGGAGCGTCAGGATCGGTGCCTGGATGCACGATGCTTCCATCCGCGCGATTGATTCTGAGCGACAGGCCGTCCTTGCCAGGGAAGACGTGAAACTCCACTGCCTCGAGATATGGTTCAACGGTGAAGTCACTGTTCTTCCCAGATGCAACCCGCACTGATTCCACTTCGGGCAGGTGCCACACCCTCTGAACAATTCGGTTAAAGTGCGCTTTAAGCGAGTCCATATCAGGCGTCGTAAAAACGTGATCGTCGCCTGCAATGCTTCGCCAGTGCGCAGCAGTTGGTGTCCAGCGTTTTCCCACACTGTCGATCCCGACCACGAACAGCGCAACATGCGCCGGACGGAGTTCCGTCTGATAATAGTCGCGAATCTCGTCGAAATATTTCTCCATCCGCAACTTCCGTGGATCATCCGGATCGCCGTCGGTGAAGATAACGATCGCCCTGTTGCGGTTTTCCTGAAGCGAACCACCCGCACGGAGCAGATCCATTGCCCTCTTTAGAGCGGCGGTGAAATTTGTGTCGCCCATCCTCAAGGCCTTGAGTCTATTTCGTAGTTGCGAAACCGCTGGATCGTCAACCGAAGAAATTCGCGTCAAGGGCACCGCAGATGCGACGGGCGCATCTGTGCCGAAGTTGACCAATCCAAAACGGTTTGCCGAGTCTGGATTACTACGATTCGCAATGAACTCCAGAAACGATCTACTGCCTTCCACTCGCAAGCCGCTGGGGTCTGTCGGAGCCGAACCCGAACTCATGCTGCCAGATTGATCTATCGCAAGTACGACGTCAGCCGGAAGTTCCGATTCCCAAGCTGTTGTCCGAAGTTCCCGATTCGCACCGTAACTGACCTGGCCTTGTGCCGGAGAATTGCCCTGCCTAGAACAAGCGGCGAGAAACAGAAGAAGCACAGCTAGGACAAAGAGGACCACCCGCCCGCGGGCGGGTGGATTCCTTCGGCCGGCGAATAGCCGCCGGCATTGGGCAGAGGGCAACCTGACCACGGTGGTAGCCGTCGTTTCGCCGAGCATTTGGCGCGGATTCTCCTTAAGATTTCGGCATCCGAAATCTCGACCCTAGTTCATCACAATCGAACACTGCACGCAAGAGCCGCAGAAGATTGTAGCAGTAGGCAACTCGGGTTGTCCGAAGTGCCAACTGCGCGAACGGCGCCTACGGCCTTAATCCTGGCGACCTGGATATCCGTGAATTCGAACTCCCCCGCGCGTCTACCGCTATGCAGTGGCCGCCGAGAACAGGGCGTCGAGGAGAGGTTCGAGCCAGCGGCGGTCCCCTCCAGCAGCATACGAATCCCAGGTTGCGAGTGTCGCTTTGAGACGGGTTACCTCCGCGTCGGTCAATTCGAACTCGCGGGCTGGAATCGAGAGCGCCGGATTCCAAACGACCCGCTCCATCCCATTCGTAATTTCGCGTGTGACCGCCAGTGTTTTCTCTTCTTGCGCGTCAAGTGCGATCTTGTCCTGCACCCCCCAGATCGCGCGAATAGCGCCCACGTCAGCCCTCTGAGCACCCAGGAGGGCGTGCAGGTTCAGACGCTGCGT
This sequence comes from Bryobacterales bacterium, assembly GCA_003167255.1. GTDB lineage: Bacteria > Acidobacteriota > Terriglobia > Bryobacterales > Bryobacteraceae > PALSA-129. The sequence goes on along the minus strand of PMTR01000027.1, from coordinate 15,759 downwards.
GTGGTCCAGTGTCAGTTTCATTCGGTTAGTCCTTTCAGGGATTAAGGGTTGGAATACAACAGGATGTAGCCCGCCGTGGCTCCGGCGGGGTTCTTCACCTTCAGCACGCCGGACCAGCCGGAGGGATTTGTGGCGCCCATCAATTCCGCCAGGCGGTAACCGTTGCCGGTACCGCCCGCGATGATGAGTTCGCCGGTGCCGGTGACCTCGATCAGACGGTGATCCGCGAGATTCGATCCGGGACCATAGATCCGAAGCGGCGACTCCGCGGTGTCCTTGGCGGCGATCACTGTCGCGCCGCACGCGATTCCGGCCGCGGTGAATCCCGCCTGCGACGCCCAGGTGCGGGCGTACCCGTTCTTCGGATCGTTGCCCTGTTGCAGGCACCCGCCCCACAGGTAGATGGCACCGGCGGTCCAGTTGTCGCCGTTGCCGGCGAACTGGCGCACGACGATCCAAAGGCCGGTCTGCCCGCCCGCCAGTGTACCGGTGATCTTGAATCGCTGCCAAGACGTCGTGAGCGTGATGCTCGCGGGGCCCGCGAGGTAGCCGGCGTATGCGTTGTCCACGATGGCGATGGACACCTGCTTCGTTCCAGACGCGATCTTGCCCCAGACGTAGAACGTGTACTGGCCCCCGGAGACGAGGCCAGCCACCTGTTGCTGGATGATCGGCGTCGCGGTCACTGCCGTGATGGTGTCCGCGGTCGTGTTGCCATCCGGCGCGGCGATGGCATTCGCCGTGACTGAGCAGGAGCCGCCGTTCTTGTCCCAGGTGGCGACTGTGAAATCCTCGGAGTACTTCGCCATGTTCTCGAAGGGTCCGCCCACCGTCTGATAGGCGCCGGATTCGAGTGACTGGAAGTGGGAGTCGAGGTACGCCCACTGATTGTTCGCCGCCACGTAAGCGAAGGAAGCACCGCCGGAGCCGTCGCGCAAAACCAGTGTGCTCGCCGTCGCGCTGGCCGTTCCCGAAGTGCGCGCGTTATCGAGGGTGCCACTGACGATATCCGTGGCGGCGTGGGTGTGGGCCGCATTCGCTTTGGCCACGCTGGTTCCGTTCACGAGCACGCAGTCCGTGACAGTGCCAGCCGCGCCGTCCAGTTGGCCGGAGGAGTTGATGACCGCCGTCTTCGAAACGGCCCACGCGCCGCCTTTGACCGGGCGATTCGTCAGATCGGTTGCCAGACTGGTGACGTCCGACTCGGCGTGGGTGTGCGACGGGATGTCGCCGGCCAGAAGAGTGTCCCAGGTCGGAAGTGCGGACACCGCGCCGGTGCCGGTCTGCCGCAGGAACTTCCGGGTCGCGGTGATGTTCCCCGCCAGGCGAGCCCAGGCTGGCGTCCCGTTCGCCGCGATCACATCGCCCAGGACCGGCGTGGCGGCCGCCGTGTCCGGATGCGTCGCTGACAGGAGGTTGTGGGTGGCGCCGCTTGCCGCTGCCACCGTGACGTTCACGCGGTCGTTGGCGGAATCGTCCGCGACCGTCAGGGTGATGTTGGCACCCTCGATCAGATTCAGCCCGCGGCGCGTTCCGATGGCCGATCCCGCCTTCTGGATCTTGAACGGGAGCGCGCCGGAAACGATATCGGAGGCTGTGTGCGTGTGGCTGGGCAGGTCGCCAGCAGAGAGCGTCGTGCCAGCCGTTGCGCGGCCCCAGGAGTCCACTGTCACCTTGGTGTAGGTGCCAGGCCCGACTCCGGATACAGAGAGCGAGATGACGCCCGCCGCGACACTAATCCCGCCTACCGCGTCAATTTGGACGATGCCCTTGGCGATCGTGGTCGCGTCCGGAACGGTGCTCGCGCCGAACGTCTGGCCAGCCGCGAAGTCGATGATGGCGTCCATCGCGAGGTGGTTGCTCGCGTTCAAGGCGATGCCGAGGTCGCCGGAGTTGTCCTGCTTCCTCCACTTGACCGCGCCAGCGTTGGGCAGGCGCACCAGGCCGGTGCTCGACTTCGTGCCCGCGCCGAACTCCGCGCCGTCCTGGAAAGTCTTGAGGCCGGTGACTGTGACCGCTCCGTCCTTCCGGACATAGTTGCGCGCCGCTGTCGTGCCGATCTCGTTCTCGATGGCCAGTACCGCCGACTGGAGCGCGGTAATGAAGCCTGCGACCATGTTCGCCTTCACTGCCACGCCGCTGCCGTGGCCTGCGGCAGCGGTGCCGAACGCTCCACGCTGGCACCCGGTGAACTGCGCCCCCGTCTTGCCGGTGTACACGATCAGTTCGTCGTCAAGCGAGAGGATGCCGCACGTGGCGGCAAAGCCTCCGGTGGTGGACGCCACGTTGATCGTGGAGTCGCCAGCCAGGACCGCGCTCGTGGTCGTCGTCTCCAGGGGCTTCGCGGAGGACGCATCGACCGGCGAGTAGAGGCTGGCGGCGCTGTCGATTGCGCCGGGATAGTTAGCCATTGAGCTTCCTCTCGTTCAACTTGAACCGGTTGAGTGCGCCGCTAGCGGGCGCGACGATTTCCACCACGCGAGCGACCTCCGCGGCACGGGCGGCGCGCGGCTTGTGGTACGCCGCCGACACGGACTGCACCCACACCTCCAGAGGGATCGGCCTGCTGTTGAGACAGAACTGATCGAACGCCCAGAAGGACATAGAGTAGAACGGAGACTGCAACCAGACGCCGTACGCCTGCGCCATCGGCGGGTCGGGAGGGCCGTACAGTCCCGCGAGGTACATGCATTCGCCCGCCGGCCGCCCCAGCGTCTGTGCCGCGAAGCGAATGGTCTGGCCCATCAACGTCGCGTTCTTCTGCCAGATGTCATAGTCGAAACCCTCGCACCGGAAGTACTTGATGCCATAGGAGGAGTTCTGCCACTCGCGCGGCAGGTTGACGTGCATCAGCAGCCTCCGGTAGGTGCCGACGCCAGGCTTCCCCTGGTTCGCGTCGAGAGGCCACAGGCACTCGAACAGCGCGGCCGGATGGGACGCGCGGACGTACGAGATCACGTCCTGGCAATACGACCAGATCCGGTCGCGAAGGAAATCCGCGCTCACGTTCGGATGCGCCGGATCGCCAGCCGGATCATCCGTGTTGGAAGTGAACGGCCAAATCTGGTGACCCTTCGCCGCCGCGAACGCATCGATTGTCTCCTGGTCATAGAACGGCATCCCGCCCTGCGCGTCGGCCAGGCGGTTGTCGAAATACCACCACTGCGTCTCACCAAACTGGAGCACGACTGGAAGGCCAGCCGCCGCGATCTCGTCGGCGCACTCCTTGTACATCTGCTTGAGGTAGTTCCGCACGCGCGTGCCGAAGTGCATCTGGTGCGAGGGCACGTTGAGGAACACGTCCTGGCCGGGAGCGACCACGCCGCCCGCGAGCGACAGGTACTTGGCGCGCATCGCGGCGGGAGGGTTATAGACCTCCATCGAGAACGCGAACGACGCCAGGATACCCGCCGCCGCGAACTGGCTGGCGAGGTCGCGAATCCACTTCCGTGCGCCCTCCGTCATGACCGGCGACACGGAGTCGATCAGTTCCCAATCGCCCTCCGCGCCAACGTCGCCCAGGTGGTCCGTTACCGTGGCCAGGATCGAGGCGGCGTACGCAGTCCCGTACATGCTGAGCGTTATCCACGCGCTATTGGGCACGTCGTTGGTGTCGATCTGCCTGGTGGACCACACGAGCACCACGCCGTCACTGGCCTGCGCGCCGCCCGGAGCGCCAGCCGCATCGAACGCCGCCTGAATATCTGCCGCTACCTGCGTAGCGGTCTGCGCCGCGCCAGCAGTCAGCGTCACAGCCACCACGGCGCCCCCTTCGCCGCCAATGGTGAACTGGAGCGCGTCGTTGGCCCCCGCCGTGATCGCGAACGGTTCCGCCGCGCTCTGGAGCCTCGCCTTGCCATCCGGCACCGCCAGGCCGGGGAACGACCAGGACGGAGCCTTGGACTGGATGCGGAGGGTTGTGCTGGTCCCGTAGTTATCGTCGGCCCACACGCCGGAGAATTGGTTGATCAGCACGCGCATCCCGCTGGCGATATCCTGCAAGGACTCGCCCGACAGGACGGTGTGGTTCATAGCCGATCCGGACACCCTGATCGAGACGACCTCGCCAGCCTGCGGCGCTCCTACGCCATCGCCCAACGCGTACTCGATGGTCGCGTAGGGATAGCTCGCGCCCACGCGCCTCCGCTTGTTGTTCCAGAAGACGCCCATGTACACGTCGGCGTGGCCGTTGAACCCGAGCTTCTGGAGATGCCACAGGTGCCAGGCCGGGGGCTTCTTGTACCCGTGGTCGGTGTCGAAGTCGATGGCCAGCGACACGTCCGGATACTCCTTCTGCGGGTCCGGAACGTCCTGCGGCACGAGCGGCCACAGGTAATCGAAGTAAAAGTAGTACCCGGTGCTGTCGGCGTTGCATTCGAACAGGGCGGTCAGGACGACGATGTGGTTCCCTGCCGGGACTGCGGATGCGATCTTCACGCTCGCCGTGGTGCCGCCGTACTCGTTGAGGTACAGATCGAGGGGCGATTCGGCGGGCGCCACGCCGTCCACGGTGACTCCGACCTTGCCGCAGTCCGTGTACAGGAACGTGCCGAGGTAGAGCTCGTGCTCCTCCGTGGCAGAGTACTGGATCGTGACCGCGCGCACGTCCGCGAGATCGTTCGGGCCGGTGCGCCGCGCGTGCCCCTTGCTCCACCACTGCGAGGGCCAGCCCGCCGCGCCGTACTTGTACTCCTCCCAATAGCCGGTGTACTGGCACCGCTTGTCGGACTCCTCGATCCGCGCTGAATCCCCGCCCACCTTGAGGCTTGCATCGCCCGTAACAGCGATGTTCGAGATGGTCGCGCCCCACTCCACGTCGGACTGGAAGCCGGAGATCGGCGGGAGCTTCTTCATCCGGGTGGCCGCAGGCCAAGAGGCAGGCGTCGAGGACTCGTGCCCACGCTGAACGTGGATGCTGGACGCGCCGCCCGCCACGAGCAGGACGCGCTCCTCGGTCGTGTCGTCTCCGATGAAGTACCGCCCGCCCGTCAACGCCGCGCCGCTACCTACGCTCCAGGTCGTGTCGCCCGGTCCCACGCCTGCGGTCAGGAAGCAGCCGTCCTCCAGCGCCTCCTCCACGATCTCGAATCGTGGCGCGAACACCATGTACATCTTCCGGCAGTCCACGGTGGGGACCGCCTCGCTGCTCTTGTCGGTCAACGCGCCCAGCGGGAGGCTGATGTGGTACTTGGTGTCGTTATCGCCGCCAGAGAACCGGATGCTGCGGTTCGCGCCGAACGTCACGCCTTGCACGTCCTTCGACGCATCGTACGAGGCGTCCCTCGCGTCTACCGGGACCGTTCCGTGCCAGGACCGAACGGTGAGGATCTCGCCGTTGCCCAACTTGCCCATCGCCGTCGCGGGCGGCGGGCTGGTCTTGAACGCGATGGTGAGCGTCTTGCCGGAGGCAGTCGCCTGAATGACGCTGGACTGGTCGGGTCCGGTGACCGAGCAGTTCTTCGGATTACCGTTGATCGTGTCCGCGAGGTTCTGGATCGCCGTGGCTGCGGTGGCGAGTCCGTGGACGTGCCACTGAGGACCGGCACCCGCGTACGTTCCGGGCGGGAACCCGATGGTGACCAGGCCGGTGCCGCCGTACGCTACGAGCTCGCCGGAGCCAATGGGCTTCGTGGAAGTGATCCGCACGCACCCGTCCACGGTGTCAGCAGTGGCGTCCAGGCCCGCCGCGCCGACCGCAGTGTTGATATCGGCGGCGACCTGATCCACGGTCTGCGCCGCGCCCGCCGTGAGGCCGATGTAAATGCTGGTACGGTCGATGATGAACGTCAACGTGTCGTTCGATGCCGCGACGATGTTGAACGGTCCCGGCGTGTACGACCGGCAGATCGTCTCCCCGCCGTGTGGCAGCGTGTTGTCGAACGTCACCCGGTTCTTGTAGACAGGATCGATGGCACTGACGTGGCAGATCTCTTCCAACTGGTACGGCGGGTCAGCAGGATAGAGCGGGTCGTACGTGAAGTACACCGTGTCCCCGACCTTCAACTCCAACTCGCCGGTCGCCGGGTCGAGATCGGAGGGCCACAGGTCTATGGTGCCGTTGGGCGAGGAGAGCGACTTGGGCAGTTGGTAGAGCTTGCCCCACGGGATGCAATCGTAAACCGTGTCGCGGAACGTAACCGCGATGTGGTCGGCGCCCAACTCCGGCTGAGTGCCCGACGCCTCGACGCTCACACTGGCGGGCGTCTCGCCTCCGGACACCACCGTGGCGTATGAGAGGAGCTTCACCTCGCGGAGCTCGCCATCGCCGCCCTTGCCGCAGACGAAGGTCATCGAGTCCCACGAGACGGACGGGTACTTGGCGGCGTCGAGGCGCATCGCGCCGTCGAGCGCGTGGTCGTACTCGATATCGAACTCCAGCACCAGGCCGGAGAGGTCCGTCCGCGGCAGGTGTTTCTGGCGCAGGTGGTTGAAGTAATCGTACGCGTTGTAAAACCCGAGCACAGCGAAGTCCTCTGCGGCTTGGAAGATGCCGGAGACGGACACACCAGTCGCGGATGCATCGTGGATCGTGGTCGTCGCGCCGCGACCGGTGAAGCCCTGCAACTGGAAGTTGCGGCGCGGATCGAAGATGGTAAGCGGTTCGCCAGCCATTTAGGTTTGGATCACCACGGTGAGATCGCTGCCGGGGTCCGGAGTCGCGACCGCGAGGATATCGAACGCGAGGCTGTCGCCCTCGTTGAGGATCGGAGTCGGCCAGATGGTCGGACGCACGGTGGCGCCGATGCTGTGGCTCTTCGTGAAGATCGCGTCGAACGTCTGCGCGTTCTGGTCGGCGGCGAGCACCTGGACATACTCCTCGTCTGCTTGGCCGAGGTTGATGTGGACGAACTCGCCCATGTCGAAGCCCAGCCGGTTAGCGCCGTACGAAGCCGTGTTGACGGTCTGCGGGCCCACGCCCAGTGCCACGTCCTGGATGATGAAAATGCCGAAGTCGTTGTACGGCAGGCGGCGCGTGGCGGGCTTGCCGTACCCGCCGTCCACAAGCCAGTCATAGGTGTTCTTGTAGCCATCGGGGAGCTTCTGCGCGATTCCCATGTACTCCAGCAGTTCCCACGTCGCGCCGTCGTCGCGCGACACCTTCACGCGATACGCGCTCTGGCCGTCCGTGGTCGGCACCTGGACGTACGCATAGATGCACCGGATCGACGCGCTATCCTGCACCCGCATCGGAATGACCACCGTGTCCGCGACCGCGAGCGCGCCGGGGATCTGGAACGTGTACGCGCCGCCGTTGCACGTCCGGTCGCCAGGCATGAAAGGCTCGCTGTGGTGGCCCAGCGGGAACGTCCTGAACGTGCCGTACCCGAAGTTGTTGGCCACGCCGACGACTGCCACGACGACGCAGGCTGTGGGGAGCTTCGCCTCGATCCGCGCCGGAAGGCCGGGCGTCCGGAAGAAGCCCTTCTTGACGCTGAACGTGAACGTCTTGCTGTCGAGCTTGAAGAACCGGATGCCCTTCTCGTGCGGCGTCCGGAGCGTTTCGAAGCACGCGAAGTCCGGGCGCGTGTCGTCGGCCCAACGCCTCGCCAACTGGAAGCTGCCGGTCGGCACCACGTCGCCCTCGCCACCGGGCCCGATGATCTGCGCGCACTCGTACGACCGGCGATACCCAACGTCCGGACTCTTCGCCTCGTCGTTGAACATCACGAAGTCGCCCACCCGGAACACGCGCGCCGTGGCCGGGTTCACCGTGCAAGCCACCGTAACCGGATCGGTGTCCTTGTCGATTGCGGCGTCGATGCTGGCCCACAGATCGACCGTCAGCTCGTCCACGTAATAGAGCATCATGGCGATCTCGTGCGCGGAGACGATGTTCATGTTCCCGGCGTCGTCCGGTTCCACCTCCATCTCGTCCAGCACGAACGTCCCATAGTCGGAGAGCTTCGTCGTGCCAAGGACCATTCCGGGCACCCCGGTGTCGTACAGGATCTCCTCCGGCACGGGCGTCGGTTCCACGTCGGCGGGTTTCGGTCCCATCACGAGGTCGTACATCGAGTCCGTGGTCGTGCGGCCTTGCACGTCGATGGAGAAGTCCTTGTTGAGCTTCCAGGAGGCGGCGCGGAACTCCCCGGCGCCACCGGGCATGTCCGGATGGGTCACCGAGCAGACCATCCCCGGCTCGGTGTTGAGCGCGAGCACCGTGGTCTTGAACCCGATCTGGCGGGCGGCTTTCCACTCAGCTGCGCTGGTCCCGCCCAACTCCTCGCGCAGCCGGGTGCTGACGATTCGCGCGGCTTGACTCTTGGTGGACGTCCCGGAGAGGTTGACGCTCGACTTCAGGTACATCGGACCCGCGCCGCCGCCGATGTAGGAGGCATGGTCGATGTCGTATACCGCCACGCTGTTGTTCACGAAGGCGAAGTCCTGGTCCGCGAAGTTGGCCGTCAGGTGGTTGAAGGACGGCTTGGCCGGAGCCAGTTGTAGGGTGCGGAACAGGATGTTGCCCTCCGTGAACGCTTCGACCACGCTGCTGTTCTCGCGGATACCGATCCGAAGCTTCCCGAACGAGAACGTGTAATAGCCAAGGCAGTTCATCAGCACTTCCTGGAGCCAGTCCCGCAGAGGCTTCTCCTCCTGGAGCGTGCCGCGGAACGCGAACTGCGCCTCCGTGCCGACGCCGACCATCTTGGTAACGGAGTCGTTGCAAATCGCGGCGGCGTCGATCGCTGCCTGAACGTCGAACAATGCTTCGGCGGCGTTCAACTGTGCGGTCGTCGCGTCCGCGCCAAGCCGGAGGCCGCGCGCACGGAAGACCATGTTGACCGCGATCCACACCGGGTTCACCATGCACGGCCCGTACACGCGCACGCCGGGACTGGTCCACACCCACCCGCTCAAACCCTGCGCGACGGTCGCGATCATCGCGTGGTCGCCGGGGCTGGAGAGTTGGAGGCCCTTCGCGTCCGACCTGCGGATCACGATGAACGCCGTGCCCGCCGCGAAGTTGTCCAGGAGCGTCGAGTTGCCGGAGTACACCTTCCGGAAGTCGCCGCCCGTCAGGTTGCCCGACTGGTCGAGCGAGAAGAAGTCGCCCGCGCCGGCCGGATCGGTGCCCAGGACCGTCCGGAGGCCGAGATCGTTCTTGGGAAAGCCGTGGTGCGCCTGCCCGTCGAGCGTGTGGCCCACCAGCGTCTCTGCGTTGCCGTCGCCGTCCTTGTCCTCGTAATGAGTCGGCGTGTACGCCACGAGCGGGCCTTCGCCCACTATGCCCAACGCCTCGTAGAAGTCGCTCTCGTCGCGGCCAGCCGCCACCTTGCAGTTGACCGGCATCTCGGTGTCCGTGTACACCTCCGCGAGAACTTGGTCGTAAATCGAATCCGCTACCAGCGACACGCTGGTGAGCATGGACCGGCCAAAGCCCCACACGCCGGTCGAGTTGTCCTTGATCCGGACGCCCTGCGGCACGGCGATAATGCCGCCGTAATAACGCTTCATCCCGTGCGCGAGGCACCCGTTCGGCGTGTCGTAATTCTTGTCGCAGGAGTTGGCGGCGGCGTCGGGGAAATGAACCAGATCCATCGCGCCGTGGTCGGCGTAGGGGCACGCCTGCGAGTTGAACGCCTTCCAGCAGGTGCGCGAGATTTTGCGCGTCGGGTATGGCAGGTTCAACTCGTACAGGCCATCGGACCCGGTGACCTTGAACTCCGGGCCAGCATCGCAGGACCAGTTGACGATATCGCCCTTCCAGAGATCGACCTTGACGCCCGTGCCCACGTGGAACAGGGAGAAGGCGATCGTCGCCCGGTACATGTCCACGTCGTTGGCGAGGTCGCGCATCACCCGGTCGGCGTTTCCGAACGTGAACGAGGCGTCGTCGGACTCGTTGCCCATGCCCTGCGAGATGCCGTCGAAGTCGATCAGCCGCGCCTGGTAGAGTTGCCCGCCCACCGTGCAACGCCGGTCGGAGAGATAGATCGCGGGATACCCACCTTCGAGAGGCTGGATCTTGATGAGCGGTACGACCTGCTGGACCTGCAAGAGCAGAGCGGTCTTGAGGCCATCCGATGGGAAGCGGGTAACGGTCGAGTTGAGCGTGTAGGCCGGAGTCGCGGCGGGGATCTCGACCAGCGTCACGCCGATAGAGCAGATCCAGTCCGCGACCATCGCCCAGGACAAAGGCTCGTTCTCAAACCGGCAGGTGATTGCGGTCGTCCCGTTGCCGTCGTCGTTGGGCGCGTTGTAGGTGAACGCGCCGTACGGCCCATACTTCGATTCCCAAAAGTTCCGGAGCGCGATGCGCTGGGTGTCGTTCATCCACGAGCGCCGCACGGTGAACCGCCGCGCGCCCGTCCCCAGGAGGAAGCGTTGCTCGATCTTCGCGTTGCCCGACCCGAACTGGTGGATCGCCACGTCCAGTTTGCTCGCGCGCCCGTACGGGTACTCGGGCACGATGGGGAACGTGCCGGAGGCAGCGATCTCCGGAACGGTGACGTTGCCGATGGTGTCAGACATTGATCAACTCAGAGGCTTAGAATTGTGGTTACAGATGACGACGGAATTCTTCGAGTGCGCCTGCCACAGCGATGAGCACACGCTGAAATTCGGGTACGATCCGGACGACAACGAGTTGTACACGAGCGTGTTCTTGAACCAATACCAGAACGTGTTCAAGCGCGTGTGGATCGCACTCAAGTATGTGTTCGGCTACAAGTGCAAGTACGGCCACTGGGACTGCTTCATCATGCGGGCTGAGGACGGCGAGCGCCTCAAATCGTTGCTTGACAGACTGATCCAGGGGGCGAAGACCGGATCGCACTCCCCAGAACGATCCGGTACCGCTCACTAAACCCCGAGAGCCTGCTTGGGTTGGAACTCGATGTGGACGTGGTCGACTTCGAGCAGCACGTCGAAGTCGCCGCCCAGGCACGTCTTGATCTGCGCGATGAGCTTCTGCACGTCGGCGGGCGCGATGTCGCGCGTCCGGACATCGATGGCCGCGCCCGCATAGTGGAGCGAGCCAGTCATGTGCTTGCCGTCCACGCAGGCCGTGATCATGAAGTCGTGCCCCGCCGTCTCGTACACCCGCATCGCGGCAACCGCCGCGAGGAGGATCTCCGGGCGCATCCCGGTGATCCGGACGTCACTTTTGAGAAACAGCATTAGCGATCCTCCACTTTGACGGAGATAGTCCGGTCGTCCGTCCTGCCGCCAACGGTCACAATTCGGTTGGTCACGAGGTAGGTGACGCCTTTGTCGCCACCGCCTAACCAGACCACCGTTCTACTGGTGGTGAACGTGTCGGTCATCTTCTCGATGGTCGCGCCCTGCTCCAAGATCCACTCGCTCGAGGAAATCTGGTCGCCCGCCAGCCACAGGAACCAATCAACCGAATAGTCGAGTACCGCATCCGGGTCTTTCGTGAACGTCATGCGTCGATGCTCCGGTCTTCAATTTGCGGGTGGATGGTCCGGTCCTCTGCGGCTGGCACGAGGACGCGCGCCTCTCGCCGTACCGTGTGGCGCCGGTCTTCGCGGGTGGGCCGGAACATCCGCGCATCCCTTCGGACCCGCAACGTGCGGCCGGCTGGCGTCCCTCCCGTCAACAGCATGAAGCCGAAGACGCGCGACCAGCCTGCGGCCACGCCCGCCAACGAGCGCACGCAGGACGCGCGCCCGAGGACAGTGGACGAACCGGACGCCTCTCCAGCCAACGGGCGCACACGGGCCAACTGTGCGCCAAAGGTGGCCGATCCTGCGGCAATTCCGGCCAGCCTCCGGACGACTGCCAGGCGCGCGGCGACCGTACCGGACGCCATCGCGATCCCGCGCAGGGCACGGGCCACCCGGAGCGTACCGGAGATGGTCCCGCCGCCGGCAGCCAGGCCAGACACCGGGACGACGCGCGCCAGTCGCCCGGTGGTGGTTCCTTGGCCACTGGCGGCACTGGCCATGCGCCGGAGGACCGCGAGACGAGCAGCACCGACGCCCTGGCCGGACGCCACGCCCGTAAGCGCGTGGATCGTGCGTGCCTGAGTCCGGAGCAGCAGAAGCAGCGACATGGGTCATGCCCGCGAAGCTACTGCGGGATCTCTTCCCAAGTGATCGAATACCCACCCAGGAACGTCGTGCCAGCCCCCATCCAGGTCGGAACCCAGCACGTGCCAGGAGGCAGCACGATGTCGCCGTCGATGTATTCGGTCAACTTCGGTTCGAACAGGTTCGCCGGAACCATCGCACCGGCGCCGATTCCAAGATCCGCCGCCCGCAAGTATTGCAGGATGCTGTTGCCGGTAAGAGCGGCTCCGGCCGCGGAGGTCAGTGCGCGAGCCACCGAAGCCGCCGCCATTCCCACGTTGTTGCAGGCGATCGGTGTCACCACCGAAGTCGCAATCGTCGGCGCCGTGCAGAAGCTATGGATCACCGGAGGGACCGGGGGCGTGCCCGAGATCGCCCACACCTGGAACTTCAGCAGCGACAGGTTCTTGCCGGAGCCACTGGGGTTCCACAGGGCGAACTGCGTGGAGGCTGCGGCGGCCGCGCCCACGATGTTGCCGGCGGCGATGGTGGTGGACCAGGCCGTCAGGATGAGCGAAAAGATGTTTCCCCTCGCGGCCTGTTCGTAGTAGCGCCCCTGCCCGTCTCCCACGACGATGCCGCCCATACGGGTGGCGCGGGCCGGAGCGATGGTTCCGTCTGACAACTGCGTTTGACCTGCGCGAATCTCTGCGAGCATGTTCCTCTCTCCTTATCTGAATTCTTCGATGGCGTAAGCGGACATACCGCTCGCGCCCATAGCGAAATTGGCCCCGTACAAGCCCGACATCCCCTGCATCAGGAGCAAGTGGCGCTCCTGAAACAGCAGATCCGATACCTCCTGCTGCTGCTTTGCCGCCAACAACGATTCCGCCAGCCTGTACTGGTACGCATCCAGGTCGATTTCGACGCGGAGTCTGGCAGCAGCAGGAGGAGACACGTAACTGCTGGTCACCAGGGACTTGTTCTGGCGCTGATCAACCTGCCAATAGGTGGCGTTGTTCGGATAAGGAGGTGGACTAACTCCAGTTGTCGGAACGATGCACTGGTACACCTGTCCGTTCCATGTGACCGCATCGCCGTACACGTAAAAAGCCCACCTGGGGTTCCACGGCGTCGGCTCCACGAGGGCGTTCTGTAACTGGACAACTCCGGAATCCGACGTCAGCAGCTCAGAGCCAGTGGTTCGAACAGTGAAGCCCGTGACGCCAACCGTTCCGTTCACGGTCACCGTGGTTGCAAATCTGCCGTTGACGGAAGTCGCGGCCATCGCCTTCACGACGCCTGAAGTGTACGCACTGAATCTGGCGCGGAATGCCCGGAACCCGCCAACGGAGAAAACCCAGACGCCGACCACCGTTGTGTTCACAACCATCGTCGTCACCACATCGGGACGCTGGCCATACACGGCGTACCAGTTCTGGGAGTCCGGGGTGGCCTCGAACGATACCGTACCGGCCCAGGTGCCGGTGAGTTGAAGGAGCAGTGTGGTCGCCCCGTTGAGGACGACGGTCAAATCCGTGTTCAGCGCCGGCAGGAACCCGAACACGTTGTTATCCGCGACCGGCGCACTCTCGACCTGCAACCTCTTGGTGGAAGGATTCACGAGGAGGTCCTGGCCCAAAACACGACCGAGGTGCGTATCTCTCGTGAGAAGCGGATTTACCGAATCGTAATTGGATTGCTCCCGCGCGTCCTGCGTGAGCGGCCCCTGGTTCCCCCACACGGGGCTGTCCGTGTCCGTGGTGTTTTGAACCTCTACGGGAAGCGGATTCGGGCCCGCGACATCGCCTCCGTCCTGCCCGTGAGCGCCAAGCATCAGCTTTACGCGTTGTACTTCCACCCCGCCACCGATATCTTCGGTCGCGACCGGAATCACGGCATTGGACGAATCCTTGATGTTGATGTTGTCGGCCATCGCCTCAGTCCTCCTTCACCAGGAGCGTGCCGACGCCAAACTGGCCATAATCGTCCTGCTGCACAGTCTTGGGAGTCGGCAGGGTGTCCCAATACAGGAGCGCGCCCGCGAGGGACGCGAACACGCCGAACGCCACAGCCTGCGACCAGTCCACGAGCGCGGGGCCGAACTGGATGAGGTTCGCGTTGGCGACCTTCCGGACGTTGCCTGCGTCGGTCGCGGGCGCACCGAACGTGATGGCTTGGCGCGCGTAACCGTCGCCAGCCAGTTCGGTGCCCGCAGAGTTGTCGTCGGCGGGCGCTGCGGAGAACAGACCGACGTACGGCGCGACTCCCGTCAGATCCGTGCCGCGCAGGACGTTGAGCACAGCATCGGTGTGGGACCGCGACTTTCCTGGCATGGGTTTCTCCTAAGCGAGTTCGATCAGTTCGATCTGCACGTCCGACCTGCCAGGCGTCGCGGACTGGCTCCAGTCGGTGTTGAACCGGACGACGTACCTGCCGGTCACCGCCACGCCGGTCGGGTCGTACGAGAACTTCGGGTTCGTCTCGTACGGGTCGTAAAAGTAGAACGGTTCGTGGGCGCCGTTGCGGGCATCGTAGAACGTCCGAAGCGCCGCCAACTGCGCGGGCGTCAGGCGCTTGGTGAGGTTCCACTTCTTGCGGCTGGTCGCCGCCTGCGCCGACCGTTGGGACTCGCCGTTCCGGTACTCGTTGTCGATGACCGGGTACTCGCGCGTGTGGGTGAACGCGCGGGACAGGCTGTTGGGTAGCACCGTGGTCGGCGCGGCGTTTGCAATGGAACCGGGCATTACGAAGTCACCAGGCCGGGGCTGAGTTGGAGGCTGGTCAACTCGCGTCGGCCAGCGTTGGACTTCGCCGCACTCAGGGACGCGCCCGCGACGACGCGCGGATTGCTTGCGATGGCGTTCACCGCCTCGCCACGCAGGAGGCTCGTGGTGGCGGGTCCGTCGAGTTGAATGACCACCGGCCCCGCGCCGGAAGCCACGCCGCCGCCAATGCTGTCGAGCGTCGGCAGACCGCCCATGCCAGGGAGCGCGGTCCCGTTCGAGTAACCCGGAGACTGGTAGAGCGACCCGCCCTTCTGGACCAGATCGAGCGGGTGGACCGTGGCGGGCATCCCCTTGGTCGCCTGCCCCGTGCTCATGGCGTACAACTGGATCAGATCGCGGATCTGCTGCGTCCGGATGGCCATGTCGAGGTTGCCGCCGTACGATTGCTTCGCGGTGTCCACGATCTGCTGGAGGACGCCCTTGTCGGGGATATCGACTCCGTACAGATCCTTGATCTTCTGGCGGGCCTTCTCGACCGCGCCTTTGATGAACAGCCGCACCATCCCCGCCGCGAACCCGGCAATCGCTCCGATGGCCGCGCCCAAGGGACCGCCGAACTTCGCGCCGATGAGCGCGCCGCCTCCGGTCGTCTCCGCGACCCCGAGCTTGCCGCCGCGCCGGAGTCCGTCCATCGCGAGCATCGCGCCAGCCGCCAGCATCGCGCCGCCCTTCATCCCGCCGATGCCCTTCGCGTCCGCGACTTTGTACGGATCGCCGCCAATCTCGTCAATCTTCCACCGTTCGGGTTTGTAGCCGATGTTGCCGAGGTTGGTGAGCATGTCCTTCCAGCCGGAGATGCTCTGCTTGAGGTTGGCGAGGATGCCGACGCCAGCCTTCGACGTGACGCCGCCGCCACCACCCGCCGCAGCAGCACCGCCGCCACCACCCATCGGGACGCCGCCGCCACCCCCGCCTTGCGGCAGGAACGGAGGAGTGCCCCAACCGCCCGCCGCGCCGCCAGGGATCGGCCCGCCGCCGCCAGTCCCGCCAAACAC
>PMTR01000081.1 GCA_003167255.1 Bryobacterales bacterium | reverse complement strand
ATACCGCTCGATGTGGCGGAGCAAATAGAGGATGGTAGATTCGTTGGCGCCGATGACGAGGCGGCCGGCGGAGTTGTCGCGCAGTTCGGCGAGCGCGTTATCGAGCTCCTGGTGGAGGCTTTGAAAGCGGCGAGCGTAGTCGAGGACGGTGCGGCCGGCGTCGGTGAGGATGAGGTCTTTGCCGGAGCGAGGCGGCGAATGTTCCATACATGCGTTACTTCCTGGCGGACATACTGCAATTCCAGTTTCATCGCGCGCTGGCGCAGACGGCGGGGTGCGCGTCGCCGCTCAACCGCTGCTCGATTTACGGCAACAAAGAAGCGGGTACAAAACTGAACGGCATGTTGCAGATGGGTTTGAGCCAGCCGTGGCAGGACGCGCTGGAAAAGATTGCGGGCGCACGCCAGATGGACGCGTCGGCGATCCGGGATTACTTCGCGCCGCTCGAGAAGTGGCTGGACGAGCAGAACCAGGGGAAGGCGGTGGGATGGTAGGAGGAGGAGTTAGGAGTTGAGGGAGTTAGGAGTTGAGGAGTTAGAAGTCAGGAATTAGGAATTCACCGCAGCGAGGCGCGGAGAAAGTCAACGAAGAAGAGCCAAGACAGGGAGTGAGGAGGAAGCAGCACTTGCGCCTTCCGGTGGTGGAGCGCGGAGGAAGCGGAGAACGCGCATGGCTGCCAGCGTGATGAATTCGTCGCGAGCGTTCCGGTGACGGATATCACACCGGCGAAGAAGTGGCGCCGCGGCTTCAGGAGCCGGCTGAAGCCGGCTGCGGGCAAAATTGCCCGCCCCACTGAGACGACATCCGCCACTTGCAGCGCGAGGGTGGCGGGGTCGACGTCGGTGCGGTTGCAGAGAATGATGATGGTGAGGCGGTCCGATGTGAAACGGTCAATCACCGTGCTAAAACCTGTCGTGCTGCCGAAGTGCCACATGCGCGCGCGGGATTTGTAGGGATCGAGGAACCAGCCGAATCCGTAGGAGACTGGGTTGCCGGGGGATAGGTTGTCACCGCCTGGAGCGACGGGCCATACCGGCTGGGCGCCATTGGCGAGTTTGACGGGCGTTAGAGCGGGACGCATCTCTTCGGAGGTCAGCAGTGCGTGGTTCTGCAGCGACTCATCCCATTTCGCCAGGTCCTCCAGATTGGAATAGATACCGCCATCGCCCAGAGTCGCGGAGGTGGAGCTTTGGTCGGTCTCGACGAAACCGGCGGGACGCCTGGTGTGTCCGTAGGCACGGTTGGGGACGGTGTTTTCGCCGTTGACATAGGCTAGCGTGCCGGTCATGTGAAGCGGGGTGAAGATGCGGGCGGCGAGGAATTGGCCGAGGGGCTCGCCGGATATTTTGGCGATAATCAGGCCGAGCACGACGTAACCGGAATTACTGTAGGACCAGGCTGTGCCGGGCGCGAATTTGCCGGCGGTCTGTTGCTTGAGCAGGTCCATTACTTCCCGGTCCTGAATCTGGTGGGTAGGGCTCCAGGTTGGGCCGTGGGCTTTTTCGGCGGCGTCCATCAGGTCTTCGTAGTCCGGCAGGCCCCCGGTGTGGGTCAGCAGGTGACGAACGGTGATGGCGCGGCCATAGGCGGGGAAATCCGGGAAGATGCCGGTGAGTTTGCTGTCGTACTGCAGCTTGCCGTCATGGATCAACAGCATGGTGGCCATGGCGGTGAACTGCTTGGTGAAGGACGCCAGGCGGAAATCGGTTTGCTCGTCGATTTTGGCGGAGGTGCGGAGGTCGCGAATTCCATAGCCGCGCTGGAAGAGCGTGCGGCCCTGGCTACGGATCAGGACGGCCATGCCGGGCGACTTTGGATCGGCGATAGGTGAGAAGAGGGAATCGAACCGGGAAGAAACGGACTGGGCGGTGGACAGGCTGGCCGCGACGATCAGCAGCAGGAAGGCGAAGCGGCGTGTCATGGTGTCCTCCTTTCGATTATCAGACTTTGGGAGGAAAAAGGGGGTTGTCCCCTTTTCGTGGTATCAGAGTCCTATAATCCGAATATGCAACTGACACGAGCCGCCGATTATGCGGTACGGGTGATGATCCATATGGCAGGGCTGCCGCCGGGGACACGGGCCAGCCGGTCGGAGTTGGCGGAAGCGGTGCAATGTCCGGAGCAATTCCTGTCCAAGGTGTTGCAGAGCTTGACGCGGAGCGGGCTGGTGGTGTCGCACCGGGGAAACACGGGCGGATTCGAGCTGCCGGGCGAACACCAGGCGGCGACGCTGCTGGAGGTAGTGGAAGCGATCGAAGGCCGCATCCGGCTGAACGTCTGCCTCATTTCGGAACACTCCTGTACGCGGCAGGCGTGGTGCCCTGGCCACGATGTATGGGCGGAAGCGCAGGCATCGCTGGTGGCGGTTCTGCAAAAGGCCACGATCAGCGAGCTGGCCGAGCGCGCGGCGGCGCGAAAAGCGGCCGGACTGGTAATACAGGCGGTATTGAACTAAACGGGACCGCGATGGCGGCGGTAGCTGGCGGTAACCGGCGTACTCAGCCCAGTTTTCGCCGCGGCTGCCATGGTATTGTCCAGCCTTTCCGCGATTGGGAATTCCCGGCGGCCAGGCTGAGTGCGCGCCGCGCCTTCCACCGCAGCCACAAAACGGAGAGCGCGATCATCATCAGGATTACAACTACGGTGGCCAGCGCGGCCAGGGGAACGGACAGACTGCGCTTGATGGGATTCACCCAGGTCCCATAGACCAGCATCACGTGGACCCAGTAAACCATGAGGGAGTTCTTGCCCAGGCACTGCATCCAGCTCCAGCCCGTACCCGCGCCGAATTCGGTCCACAGGTAGGAGCCCGCCAGCAGGAGCAGCGAAATCCCGGTGCGAATGAAAATGAGTGTGGGGTTATCGGTCCAGAAGTTCGATTTCGTGTAAATAGAGTAGGGAATATTCGAGAAATACTGGGCGACAAACACTACGGTGAAACCGATGAGCACAGACCACTGCATCAGGCGCTCCATGCGCTCCGCGGCGGCGCGGCGCACGATGGCGCCGGCGGCAATGCCGAAGCCCAGGTAGGCGGCGCACGGGAAAAAGGCGAAGCGCCCGCGCCCGCCGGTGCTGCTGGCCGCCAGGTATTCGCGGACCAGGCTGGGAGTAGAGCCCCAGTCGAGGTTGGCCACCAGCGGAGCAAGGCCCGCAATGCCTGCCGCGGCTGCCACGGCGAATCGCAGGCGGCCATTGTGGCCGAAGAGGGACGCCACCGAAAACACGATCATGGAGAGTCCCATGCAGTTGAGGATATCGACCTTGGTGAGTTCCGAAGTTTGGGCGTTCGGAAAGCTGGCGGCCCAGTTGGTGAAGCGGAAGAGAAAGGCGATGCCCAGGATGTACCCGGCGTGGCGCAGTGAGATCAGCCAACGGCGCGCGGCCACGGTTTCGCGGCGCTCCAGGCTGTCCATCTGGAAGGCCATGGTCATGCCGGCCATGAAGAGGAACAGTGGCGCGGCCATGCCGCCGATGAACTGCGAGAGAACGTAGGGACCGCCGTCGCGCACATCCATGCGCGTCAGCGAATTGAAGACGTGGCACTGGATCATGATGACTACGGCGAGCCCGCGCATCCAGTCCAGGAAAGGAAATCTCTTCACAAGAAAAAGGTGTTACGCCCCCAGGATTGACTTCCATATGGTAACCGAAATGGGGTGGGTTTGACTAAGTACAAAACTGCGTATTCACCGCAGACGCGGAGACGCGGAGGAAAATGTGGGCGGGCGCCATGAAGAACGACGATTGTGGATTTGGACTGGGCAGGCTAAAGCATGCCCCACACTAGGCGCCGAGGCGCTTCTTCAACTCGGATACGCGCTCGCGGGCGACTTGCAGCTCCGTCGACTTCGCGTCTTTCAAGCGCACCAGTATGCGGCCGCCGAACCAGGCATCCATTTCTTTTACCCACGCCAGGTTGACCAGCGTGGAGCGGTGAATGCGGCAGAAGGAACGCGGGTTGAGCTTCTGTTCGAGATCCGATACCGTGTAGTCCACCACGTAGTTCTTGGCTTCGGTGGCTGCGTAGGTGAGTTTGTCGTGCGCGAAAAAGTACGTCACGTGGGAAAGTTCCAGGATCTGGATGCGATCTCCCAGACGCGACGCGATGCGTTCCGGGTAACCGCCCACGGCCAGTTGAGCCATGAGCGCCTTCCAGTCTGGCGGCGGGCCGGGCGATGCCCGCAGGCGCTCGATCTTGTCCAGCGCCCGCGCCAGGTGACGCTCCTCAATGGGCTTGAGCAGGTAATCGATGGAGTTCACTTCGAAGGCCTGGAGCGCGTATTGATCGTAGGCCGTGGTAAAGACCACCATGGGTTGCGGGTCCATCATGGCGAGCATTTCGAAGCCGGTCATGCCGGGCATCTGGATATCGAGAAAGAGCACGTCCACGGATGCCGACGAAAGCGCGGCCAAGGCGTCAACGGGGTCGCTCGATCCGCCTACCACCTCCACGCGGCCGGTCTCGCGCAACATGCGGCTGAGGCGCTTGACGGCCAGCGGTTCGTCATCCACCACGAAGGCGCGGATCATGCCACCAGCTTCCTCGCCGGCAGGATCACCGATGCCACGGTGCGCCCATCGCGGCGCGCGATCTCGAGGCGGCCATCGCCGTCGAACAGCGCGGTCAGGCGCTCCTGCAGATTCTCGAGGCCGTGCCCGCGGCGAAGCGGGGCCGCATCGAAGCCAGGGCCGTCATCGCTCACTTCCAAAACCAGGTGGCCGCCATCCAGGCGCGCGGCGAAACGCACTTCCCCGCCCTGCCGGCTGACGGCGATGGCGTGCTTGATGCTGTTCTCGACCAGCGTCTGGACGGCGAGCGGCGGCACATCGAAGTCGGCCAGCGCGTCGGGCGTCTCGACGCTGTAGCGCAGGCGATCGCCAAAGCGGGTCTTTTCGATCTCCAGATAATCCTGGACGATGTGGGTCTCCTGCCGCAGCGGAACCAGGCCGCGCGCGTTGGCGTCGAGCGAGTAGCGCAGCAGCGACGCGAGGCGCTCCACCGTGCGTTCGGCCGCGCGCGGATCTTCGCGGATCAGGGCGCTGATGGAGTTGAGCGTATTAAAGAGGAAGTGCGGGTGGATGCGGGATTCGAGCGAGGAAAGCCGCGCCTCGGTGGCCAGTTGACGCGCGCGCTCTTCGGCCAGTTGCCGTGTCTGCAGTTCCTCAGTGACTTCCCTGAGGCGATGAGACAGGGTCTCAAACACCGTGACTGCGGCGCCGATCAGGATGGTGAGAAAGATGGCGATGCGCGCTCCGCCGATGAACTCCGGTGCGAATTCCGATTTGGTGGCCCATCCCGCTGCGAGGAAGAAGAGGTTGGCGGCCAGTGAGCCAACCACCGCCACCGCGACCAGGGTGCCGAACAGCGCAGCAAACGACCAGACCCTTGCCACGCAATGCAGCCGCACAGCCACGCGTTCCATCACATAGAACGCCAGCGTT
This sequence comes from Bryobacterales bacterium, assembly GCA_003167255.1. Taxonomy (GTDB): domain Bacteria; phylum Acidobacteriota; class Terriglobia; order Bryobacterales; family Bryobacteraceae; genus PALSA-129. The sequence continues at coordinate 68,737 of PMTR01000081.1, read as the reverse complement.
CCGATGCAATACGAATAAACCAGGCTGAAGCGGAAGTGAACCCACATGTCGTGGGAGGTGGCGCCCGGGGTGAAAAGCTGGAGCAGGACGGTAGGGATGACCGCTCCCGCGGTGTTGACCACGATCACAAGGCCCAAGCCGCGCGCACCTTTCATACCAACCATGGTAGTTGGTGGAGCGGCGGCGCGGCCGGTCGAGCGACGAAAGGGCGTGCTTTCCGATGAACGGCTGTTCCGCTGGGATGAACCGGCTGGCCGACGGGACTTTTCCCAGCCCAGTTTTCACCTTTTAACACGCGTATACTTGCGGCGCGTGTTTTGATTGGTTTAGAATCACCAAACCACGGCGGCTCGTGGTAGAGTGATTCAACAGTAACGGAGGGCCGGCATGAAGCGTTTTACGGCTGTGGCGGTATTCGGGCTGGCACTGGCGTCACCAGCTCTGAACGGTGCTCAGAATCAGGCTCGCGAAATGGAGGCAGCCGGCGAGGTAGCGGGCGCCCGCGCCGCCTTGGCCCAGGCCGTCGAGGCACAGCCCAACAGCATCCCCGCGCTGAACGCGTACGCTGAATTCCTCGACCAGTATGGCGACCCCGGCAGCCGCGAAGCCTATTCCCGGCTGCTGGCCGCGCTGGCGAGCGGGGGGAACAAAGCCCGCGCCGGAATCATCGCCCAGCGCCTGACGGCGCTCGATCTTCTGGCGGGCGACCGCGAAGCCGCCGCGCGCGACGCCGAAGCCTACCGCACGGCAACCGGCAAGAGCCTCGCGCTGGCGAGCGTCCCCCCACCGGCGTCCACCAGCGCACCGGCTGGAGCCACCGCGCCGATTCCGGGACCGTTGCGCTCTTTCGCCCGGATGGCCGCCATTTCACCCGACGCCGGCCCCGATGACATTCTGCCGGCGCTCGCCCGCAACGTGGTGACCAACGGCTACCAGGCGTCCCACAGCAACGAAGCCCTGGAACAAACCGAATACCTGAAGCTGGTGCACCGCTACATCTCACAGGCGCGCGAACTCGAAAAGCTGGCCGGCGACGCCGAGGCAATCAAGATCGAGAACTGCGATTCACCCACGGTGGCGGAGCTGTTGCGCATCCTCGGATTCCGCATGCGCGGCGGTTGCGGGGCCGAAGTGGTGCTTGAAACCGTCAACGCGGCACGGGCCTTCCTGACCACGGATTCCGGGTTTCCGCTCAACCGGCTCGAGCAGGCCTTGCGGACCAACCGCCCCTTCTTGTACGATTTCCACCCCACCATGGTCCCGGTACTGTTCGGAACGGAATACTGGTTCGGGGGCGCCAAGGACAAGGAACCCGGCGACTTCCTGGAATCGCTCATCGCAGATCCGGCGCAGTGCCGCTTGTATTTGGGCCTCGCCAAGCTGGACCGCGCCACCGCCGGCGAGCTTCGCACCGCGGTTCCCTACACGCGACTCAAAGCATTTTCTCATGTGCTCGATTTTTTCGGTGGAATGTTTGAAATCCGCAACGGCAAGGCGATGGTGCCGGGCGGCGCGCGGTCGGCCGCGGCGTGGGCCGAGTTGACGGGCGCCTCCCCGGACAAGGGCACCGATTTCTTCGACAAGCTGTTGGCTAAAGACGACGGCTGGCTGGCCAGCCTGTACGACGCCTTAGCGCGGATTCACGGGCCGGTCGAGGAATACCTCACTGACCCGGTTCGCATGAAGCGCTTCTACACCGCGGTGCGCGGCCGCATCACCAGCCCCGGGCCGGCTCGGCCGGTCTTCCGCTCCAACACCGACATGATGCTGTTCACCACGCGTCTGCAGATGAATGCGGACGGCAAGCCGCATATCCCAGGGAACCTGGAGGTCTGGAAGACGCTCTTCGTCAACCACCCGCAGGGGAAGTACGACGGCAAGCTGACGCGCCTGGCTACCACCTGGAAAGAGCCCGACGACGTGCTGGAAGCGCTGTTCGCGCTGTGCCGCAAGAGCGTCGAGAACGAGCCGCTGAAAATCTTCATGGCGATCACCGACCTGGATCGCGGCCGCGCCAAGCCGCTCGACCCCGCCACCGTAGATAAACTGGCCCGCGCCTATCACGACTACGGCAGCCAGTACACGCTGTTCGCCGAATCCCGCAGCTTGAGCGACCACTCCATCATCCAGTTCCTCGATACGGCGGAGAACATCGGCCACATGCGCGACCAGGCCTTCAAGGCGGATGTCGCCGGGACGTTCCAGTCGGTGACCGGATTGTGGCAGATTCTGGTCCGGCAGCAGACCATTGCGGAAGCGCAGGCCGATGAGACGTTCGCGGCCATGGTGAGCCCGTTCGCCCAGTTGCACAGCAATCGCGATCTGTTCGATGCGGGACGCGCGGCCGTGCAGAAACTGCTGGGCGCCGCCCCCGGATCGGCGGCCGCCGCGCCGCAGGAACGCGTGGTTGGGCTGCTCACCGGACCGGAGACCGCGAGCGCCGATGCGCGTGAAGAAATGGCGCAGGACATGAGGCGCATTCTGGAATCGCAGCGCGTGATTCCGCTGGAAACGCTTTTCGATCTCGCCGACAATCTGGAGAGCGTTTCCAAAGGCGCCAAGTTGAATACCACCCTGGTGGCCAAGCTCGCCAGCCGCATCAACGAGATTCCCCTGCCGCGGGCCCCGTTGACTGCCAACGAACAGAACGCCATGGGCTACGGCTATTGGACCGATCGCCACATCGACGCGGAGCGCAAGCTCAACCTGCGGGCGGCGGTGGAACGCGCCGGCGCCGACGGCGAGAAGCTGAAAGAGATCCGCGCGCAGCTCGCCCCGCTGCTGCGCGATACGTTGCTGGCCTTCAACTACGCTTACTACGCGCCGCCGGGGGCACAGATCCTCTACACCAACCCGCTTTTCGTGCGTAGCCACGATTTCCTGGGAATGCCGGCTACGCCGACTACCTGGCGCACCACGGAAATGTTCGGAACGGGATGGCCGTCGAACGGCGGCGGCCGCCTGGTGGGGTCGCTCTCCGCGCTGCCCTATGCGCTGGCGGAAGCGGAACAGAACTTTCTCATCCCGACCCACACGCAGGCGCTCATCTGGGGCGACCTGGTTCCCCAGATGATTCTCAGCGCCAAGACTCCCCGGTGGTGGACCGTGACGCCTTCCCAGTTGCACTGGGTGGGCCTGCACCTGCGCTATGGACGCGAGTTGTTCGGCGAAGCGGCGCTGGATGAGGGGATTCGCAATCAGGTGGCCGAAGCGCTCGCGAAAGTCGCCGCGCCGGTACGCAGCAGCGCGGTCACGGAGCTTCTGGCGCAAGGCAACGGCGCGGAGGCGGTCAATCAAGTGACTCCCTCGGAACTGTTCGACGTGGCGCGCGACCTGGCATCGCGCCGCGCCGGCGATCCTTCCTGCCTGCTGGCCGAACTCCGGCGACTGGCGGAAGCCTCGCCGCAAGAAGTCAATTACGCCGCCATTTCGCGGGCTTTTGGCACACCCAAGCCGACGCTGGCGAATTCCTATCAGCCGGAGTTGCTGAACCTTCGCACGTTTCCCACCCTAATGGGATACTCCAGCCGCATTATGGCGGAGAGCTGGGAATCCAATACGCTTTATTGGGCGGCCCTGGCCGACGAGCTCAGCCTGCCGCCATCGCAACTCAATGTGCGGATTCCCGAATGGACTCAAAAACTGGTGGAGGAGATTTTCGCCTCCCATCTGGAGGATTGGCCGGCCGTGCTGAAATCGCTGCGGCATGTCGGTGAAGAGGTCCGCGCACACGCCCGCGCGGGCGCGAACGGCGAACCGAAAACTGGACTTCAGGAATTACCAAACCGGTAGGCAACGATGACCATCTCGCGACGTGGATTCCTCGGAACGACGGCTGGAGGCGTGCTCCTCCATGCCCAGAGCCAGCGGCCCATCTTCAAGGTCAAGGTAGACATGGTGGTGCTGAGCTTTCAGGTGACCGACAGCAAGAACCATTACATCAAAGGCCTCAAGCCAGGCGATTTCCGCATCTATGAGGACGGAATTCTGCAGCGCATCTCGACCTTTGCGGAGGGCGCCGGCACACCCCTGGCAGTGGCGGAGGATGGTTCCACCCGTCCCCTGCTTGAAGCGCGCAAGGACGAACTGCCCGGCCTGGAGCACCCCGATGCTTTCGTGGGCACCAACGTCTTCGTGCTCTTCGATACCAGCAACTTCATGTACAAGGGCTTCGTCTACGCCGAAGACGCCATCGCCGAATTTGTGCGCGGCCTGGACGGCGCCGATTCCGTAGCGGTCTACACTTTCAGCCGCAACCTTTCGCGCGCCGCCAGCCTGACGCGGGAGAAGGGCGATGCCATCGACGGCCTGCGCAACTCCGTGGCGGGCGACGATACCGCGCTGTATAACGCCCTGCTGCTGACCTTGCGCGATGCCGCCAAGGTGCCTGGACGCAAAGTGGTGATCGTCTTCTCGAACGGCCCCGATAACGCCAGCATGGTGGCCCCCGACGACGTGCGCGCCGTGGCCGAGGACGAAGGCATTCCCATCTACGTCATCTCCACCAGCGAAGTGAATAAAGACCCCATCTCCAGTGCCGTATTCCGCCGCATGGCGGCGCAGACCGGAGGCAAGGCCTTCTGGGCGCGCACCTGGCAGAAACAGGTGGAAGCCCTGGACGACGTCCGCGAGGAAATGAGCAACGCCTATACCGTGACGTACTACCCGGCGGCGAACCCCAACGAGGGGTTCCGCAAGCTGTTGGTGGAGATCATCAGCGACCCGGGAAAGAAGCTGCGTCTGAAATACCGCCCCGGTTACCGCCCCACCCGCATCCTGTGAGCGGGCGCCCTAATTACCGCCCAACTGGCTCAACAGGTCGTTGATCTTCTGGTGTTCCTGTGCGGTTGGGTTGTATTTGAGGGCTTCGTGCAGCTCCGAAATGGCCTTCCCTTTGTCGCCCTTCATTTTGTACGCCATGCCCAGATGGTAGTGGAAGGTGGAGTGCCCCGGCGCTTTGGCAACGAGGTCCTGAAATGCGCCCACGGCGTAATCGTATTGCGCCTTCTTGAGGTAAATCCAGCCAAGCGTGTCGGTAACTTCCGGCATATCGGGCAGCAGTTGTTTGGCCCTCTGGACATAGGAAAGGGCCACGTCGGTATCCAATCCGGTTTCCACCATCAGGTAGGCCAGGTTGTTCAGCGCCTGGCCATTGTTCGGGTTCATCCGGATGATGGCTTCGTAGACCTTCCGAGCTTCGGCGAGGTGGCCGGCGTTATCCAACGTCAGCGCCAGGAGGAGCAATACATTCTCGCTGTCGGGAACAGCCGCGCGGGCATTTTGTAGCGCGGCGATGGCGTTGTTGTTGTCTCCTTTACGGCGATACGTCTCGCCCATGAACATGTAGATTTCACCGCGCGATCTGGAGTTCTTGTCCAGGCCGTCGAGAACCCGCTGATAGTAGCCGATGGACTCGTCATACCGGCCCGCTTCCGCCGAGGTATTGGCCAGGCCGACGAGCAGATCCAGCCGGTTGGGGGCTTTCTTGGATTCGGCCTGCAGCAGTTGGAGCGCGGCATCCGGCTTGTGCTGGGCCATGTCGTTTGCCACCATGCCCATGAGGGGGCGGGAATTGGCTGGATTCAGCTCGTAGGCCCGCTTGAAGGAATCCTCGGCATCCTTGTAGCGGTTCTCCGCCAAAGCCACTGCACCGAGTTGAAAGTGAATCTCGGGAGAACTGGGGCTGGCTTTCAACATGGCGTTCAGCAGCGTTTTGGAATCTCCGTACTTCTTCAGGCCGGTCAGCGCCCCGGATTCGAGCAGCCGCGCGTTCAGGTTGTTGCGATCGAGCTTCTCGAGGATATCCTGGGCGGTTTTCAGCGCCGCTTCGTAGTCGTGCTGGCTGAGTTCCAGTTGCGCCAGCGTGATGCGGGCCAGAATGTAATCCGGCCTAATCTCGATGGCCTTCTGAAACTGCTGCTTGGCCTGCGCCCATTCGCCGCGCGCCACGTAGGCCCGGCCCAGGTTGTAGTGCGCCACCGGATTGTCGGGCGCGCGGGTTACAAGGTTCTCCAGCTCCGCCGCCGCCTTCGAAACGTCGCCCCGGTCGAGCAGCAGGGTCGCCGCCAGACCGCGCGCGTCGTTGTCTTCCGGATTGGCTTTGAGAATCTGGCTGTTGATCTCGGCGGCTTCGGACCGCTTGCCCTGCCGCATCAGCACTTCGATGATACGCTTCTGGTACTTGGTCTTCTGCTTGGGATCTTTCGACATTCCGTCGCGGTATTCCTTCAGCGCCGAATCGCCGTCGCCCAAGAGCATATAGAAATCTCCCACTTTCAGATAAGCCTGGTCCCACTCGTTGGCGTGCGACTTGATCTGCTGCAGAACGTTGACCATATCTTCGCGGCGGTTCTGCTGGCCATAGTGGTAAGCCAACATTTCCAGGTAGTTGAACTGCTTCGGATTGTTCTGGGCTGCCAGTTTAAGCACCTGTTCGCCATCGGCCGGCTTCCCCTCAATCATGTACAGCTTGTACAGCTCGCTATAGGGGTCGGGCTTGGTCTTATCCAGCGTGATAGCCTTCTTGAACTCCTGCTCGGCTTCCGGGTACTTGCCCTCCGTCGCCAGCGCTTTCGCCAGTTGCATAGTGACGGCCTGGTCACCCGGCTTCACAGCATCGGCCTGGGCGTATTCATTGAACGCCTCGCCCACCAGCCTCATGCCTTCAGCCTTATTGGCAACGCGGAACGCCTGGGTGGCGCGCACAAAATTCCAGTCGCCGCGCAGCCGGTGGCCGTCGAACGATTTCGGATCCCGTTTCAAGAGGATGCCGCAGTAGCTGTCCACTTCTTCCAGCGACTGCTTGTCTTTCAAGAAGACCAGGTAAATTTCGGAGAGCTGGACCATCGAATCCAGGTACTCTGCCTGGTACGCGTTGTTACCCTTGAGCAACTCCACCGCGCGCCGCAGAGACTTCAGCGCCCCGCCCAGGTCGGGGCGCGGCGTTTTCTTCAGGTCGGCCAACGCAAGCTTGTAGTGCGCTGGTCCGAATCGCGGATCCATTTTTATGGCGTTCGAATATTGAATGGCCGCTTCTTTGTACCGGCCTTTTGTATAGTATCTGTCGCCGCTCTCGAGATAGTGTTTCTTGGCGGAGTTGGGGTCGCGACTGCACGACACCAACGCCATCAAGGCCATCAGAACGATCACGTTTGTACGTTTGGAGCGCATGGGTTTCCTCACACCACCTGATTCTCTTTCACTCTAAGCCACCCGAATGTTTTGCGCCACCCGTACATGCACAAAACCGGCATAATCTCATGATATAGCAGTACCGGAACGTCAGTCGACGTATACCAGCAGAACCTTCGCGCGGTGGCCCCGTGACTCCAGTCACCGACATGGTTTCCCGCTGGCGCCAAACTCAAGACATGAGCATACTTTCTACGGAAATCACGGTTGGCGAACTGGCCGCCCGGATGCCTGGATGCGCACAAGTTTTCGAACGGTTCGGCATCGATTATTGTTGCGGCGGCGGGCAGGCTTTCGACCAGGTTTGCCGCACGCGCGGTCTCGATCCAGCCGCCGTGCTGGAGGAAATCGAAGGCCAGGCTCACCCGGCTTCGACCGCGGCACCTCAGCCGGACTGGCAATCCACCCCGCTGAACCTGCTGATCGACCATATCGCCAGCACTCACCACGTCTACATGAAGACGCAGCTTCCCCGCCTGGATGGCATGCTGGAGAAGATCCTGGCCAAACATTCCGCGCGCCACGGCACCATGCTGCTACCCCTGGCCCAAACCTTCCGGGCGATGAAGGAGGAGCTGGAAGGCCACCTCATGAAGGAAGAGCTGATTCTGTTCCCGCTGATCCGGTCCCTGGAAGAAGGCAGCGGCCCGGGAGCCCGCGAATTCCATTGCGGATCGGTCCGCAATCCCATCCGCGTGATGGTGGCGGAGCACGATTCCGCCGGCCAGGCGCTGGGCAGCATGCGCCAGCTTACCGCCGGCTACACGCCGCCGGAAGACGCCTGCAACACGTTCCGGGCGTTCTATTTCGAGCTCGAGCGAATGGAGCGCGACCTCCACCAGCATATCCACCTGGAGAACAACATTCTGTTCCCCCGCGCGGTCGCCTTGGAACCGCGCTAATAGCCTGCCTGCCGCCGGTCTTCTGCCCCGGCGTCTCGCCACAAGCGCGAGGAACGCCGGCTAAAAGCCGGCGGCAGGCTGAAAGCCTGGCCCCACATGGGGTCGGCCTCCAGCCTGAACCCCTACTCCTCATAGTGGTATAATCAGTCCTTATGTCAGTTCCTTAGTCCGACTCATTTCCTTATTCTTCGGGAGCTCTTGCTTCCGCCGCTTTTCCAAGCTGCTTTGCGCTCGCTTTAGCGGGCCTCTTCAGGCAGCACAAGCCATTGAATTTAAAGGACCTTAAGACATGAGAAGACTATTGTCCGGAGGTTTGGTGATGTTCGGTATGGCATCGCTGCCGGTGGTTTTATCGCCGCAGAAGATCCACCGTGCCCCGGCCCCGGATTACCGCCTCGATCCCCGTTATGCTGCGCTTCATCAGTTTTTCGATAAGGGCAGTTGCCCGGCCAGCCGGTATGCCGACGAGTTCCTCGATGTTGCCGATACCTATACACTGGACTGGCGCCTGCTCCCCAGCATCTCGTACGTGGAATCCACCGGTGGGAAAGCCGGGCGGAATAACAATATTTTCGGCTGGGATTCCGGCCGCGCGCAGTTCTCCACCCCCGCCGCAGGCATCTATACTGTCGGCTATCGCCTGGCCCACTCCGGCCTATACCGGGACAAGAGCCTGGACAAGATTTTGGCTACGTACAACCCCGACGCCGCGTATGGCCGCAAGGTCAAATCCGTGATGCGGCGGATCGCAGCGATTCAGTGATCCCCGGCTCCAGCTTAGCGCTCCAGGTGCTGCATCAGCAGGTACAATCCGCCGAATAGCGCCAGCCGCGATTTGGCGGCACGCCAAGAGAAAGCTGCGCGCGGGCCATGGGAGGACCGTTGACAACCTCCCGCGACTCGGCGTATATTTGCTAACATACTGATCTCTCAGGCGTTGCTGGTGATCGGCGCATGGTGTGGAATCGAATGCTCGGTGTAAGCGAGGCGCGGGTACCAGTCGGTGCTGGCAGCCCGCTTCAGGAATTCCCGCTACGCAACCATCGGCGAATCGGTAATCGGCGGAGGCGTAATGGCCGTAGACCTTAACAACGGGCAAATCGAGGACACTGGACCCGACAGCTACGAGAATCTTCTCGACGATTACAGCCATTTCGCGCCACCCGCCGCCGACGAAGTCCTGCAGGGCACGGTACTCAGTGTCACCGCCAAGGACGTGATCATCGACTTCGGATACAAGTCCGAAGGCATCGTTCCCATCGAGCAGTTCCGCAATCCCGATGGCAACGTTACGGTGCAGCGCGGCGACCCCGTGGACGTCATGATCGATCACGGCGGCGAACAGCAAGAAGGATACGTTCTCCTTTCGCACACTCGCGCCGCGCGCCTGCGTATTTGGGAGAATCTCGAAAAGGCTTACCAGGAACAGTTGGTGGTTTCCGGCCGGGTGCTGGGCCGCGTCAAGGGCGGGCTGGCCGTGGATGTCGGCATCAAAGCCTTCATGCCCGGATCCCAAGCCGATCCGCGTCCGGTCCACAACCTGGATTCGCTAGTTGGGCAGGACATCCCCGTCAAGATCATCAAACTCAACCGCCGCCGCGGCAATGTGGTGGTCTCCCGCAAGACCGCCGTGGAGGAAGAGATCAACGTCCGCAAGAGCGCGACCCTCGAACATCTGGTCGAGGGCTCCGTGGTCACCGGCGTGGTGAAGAATCTGACCGAGTACGGCGCCTTCATCGACCTCGGAGGCATCGACGGTTTGCTGCACGTCACCGACATCTCCTATGGACGCGTCACCCATCCGTCCGAACTGCTGCACGTGAGCGATCAGGTGACCGTCAAGATCCTCAAGTTCGACCGCGCCAAGGAACGCGTCTCGCTCGGTATGAAGCAGCTCGAACCCGACCCCTGGGAGACCGTAGCGCAGCGCTATCCACTGAACGGGCGCGTCATCGGGCGGGTGGTCAACGTGACCGATTACGGCGCCTTCGTGGAACTCGAGGCGGGGGTCGAAGGCCTCATTCACATCAGCGAGATGACCTGGTCGCGCCGTATGAAGCATCCCTCCAAGGTGGTCAAGCCCGGCGACCAGGTGGAAGCCGTGGTCCTCGAAGTGCATTCCCGCGACCGCCGCATTTCGCTGGGCCTCAAACAGTTGGAGCCCAACCCCTGGAGCACCATCGACACGCGCTACAGCGTGGGTTCGGTGGTGGAAGGCCGCGTCCGCAATATGACTGATTTCGGCGCCTTCATCGAAATCGAAGAAGGCATCGACGGACTGGTGCACGTTTCCGATCTTTCGTGGACCAAGCGCGTCAAGCATCCCTCCGAGGTCCTGAAAAAGGGGCAAGTGGTGCAGGCCGTCATCCTGAATATCGATTCCTCGTCGCATCGGCTTTCCCTCGGCATCAAGCAGCTTCAGCCGGACGCCTGGGAGACCTTTTTCCAGAACCATCAGGTGGGCGATACGGTCCATGGCCGCATTTGCCGCCTTGCCAGTTTCGGCCCTTTTGTAGAACTGGCCGAAGGCGTGGAGGGCCTTTGCCACTTCTCGGAGATACCGGGTTATGCGGGCCGGCGCGGGCACGAAGAGCCGCCGGTTTCTCTCAACCAGGAGTTCGATTTTAAGATTGTCAAGATGAGCGAGGCGGAGAAAAAAATCGGCCTCAGCCTCCGCGCCGTGACGGACGACGAGGAGAAAAACCGCCTGGAAGACTACCAGCGCCAGGCTGCCGCCGCCACCACCACCATCGAGGAAGTGATGAGCCTCAAAGATCGTATCCTCGAATAGCTTGCAAATTTGTTCTAATCAAGAGATACTGCGATTTCGTACGGGATTGACTCCCCCAGGAGAATGCGATGACTAAGGCCGATCTGATTGAAGAAGTCTCCCGAGTAGTGGAGATGACCCGGAAGGAATCGGAGGTCATCGTGGAGGCCATTTTCGACAGCATCGTTCGCTCTTTGCGCAGCGGTGACAAGATCGAGATCCGCGGATTCGGCAGTTTCCGCACCCGCCAGCGCCAGCCGCGTGTCGGCCGCAACCCGAAGACCGGCGCGCGCGTGGAAGTGCCCGCCAAGAAGATCCCGTATTTCAAGCCCAGCAAGGAATTGAAAGACGTGGTCAACAGCTCGGCCACCCCCGCCGCCGCTCCGGTAGCGCCGGCCCCCGGCGAGACTCCCACCCCGTAGTCGTTCCTCCCGGTACCGCATGGATTATCTTTGGACCCCCTGGCGGTATCAGTACGTGACCACGACCGGGGATTCCGGCGAATGCGTCTTCTGCCGCGCCGCCAAGGCGGACAATGACCAAGCGTGGCTGGTGGTTCACCGCGGCGCGCACAATCTGGTCATTCTCAACCGTTTCCCCTATACCAGCGGCCACGTAATGGTGGTCCCCTACCTCCATGTCCCATCGCTCGAAGACCTGCCTGACGAAGCTCTGGTGGAAATGATCCGGCTGGCCCGCCAGTGCGAGACGCATCTGCGCGCCGTCTACCGGCCCGACGGGTTGAATCTCGGCATGAACCTGGGCAAGAGCGCCGGGGCCGGTATTGCCGGCCACGTCCACCTGCACGTATTGCCGCGCTGGACCGGCGACACCAACTTCATGACCGTGGTGGGCGAAACCCGAGTCGTCCCCGAGGATCTGGAAGTGACCTGGCAGAAGCTGCACGCCCGTTTCGCGGGCCAATAAATCCGGCTGTGCCTAGCCCGCTCTTCTCACAGACATTCGGTGGTGGCGCACGCACTCGTGCGCAATGCCAGTTAGTTTTGCCAATACTGAACATCTGCACAAATTGTGGGGCGGCCAATCCTGGCTGCCGCCGGCTTTCAGCCGGCGCTTGCCGGGTGTGAGGGATCTCTTTCAGCCCGAAGAAGCCGCCTGAAGGCGGCTGCGGGCAAAATTGCCCGCCCCACGGCGCCACGTCATCGCGCTAGTCCTCTGAAGTTAATAGTGTACTAAGGATACTACCAGGTTGGGTGACTGTCCTTGCTATACTCTTGGACACATTGGAGGCTAAGGGATGCGCAACGGAGTGCTATTCCTCTGGATTCTGTTTACTGCGGGGTTGGCTGCACAGACGGACGGCCTGGGTCCTAAACTGCTCGCGGCGATTCGGAAGGGCGACGTCTCCGCCGTCCACGAACTGCTGCGCGACAATGCCGATCCGAATTCCCACGACGAGACCGGTGCGTCCGCCCTCATGTACGCGGCAGCATTCTCCTCGCCCGAATGCATGCGGCTGCTCATCACCAAGGGCGCCGACGTGGACGGTGTGAACCAAGTCCATGCCACCGCCCTCATGTGGGCCAGCCCGGAACCGGAAAAGGTCAAGCTGTTGCTCTCCAAGAACGCCGGCGTCAACATCCGCACCGACGACGGCCAGAGCGCCCTGCTGCTGGCCGCTCGCCGCCCCGGCAATATCGAGACCGTGCGCCTGCTGCTATCCCACGGCGCCGATCCCAAAGCCGTCGATAAAGACGGCGTCGGATTCCTGCGGATCGCGTACGGACAGGGAGACGCCGCCCTGGAGCAAGCCGCCCGCACCGCCGGCCTGGAATGCACGCGGCTGGAGCAACTGGGTGACGAGCCCGTGCTTACGGCGCTCGGTTCCGGCGACAAGGACCTCATCGCCACCGTTTTCCGCCTGGGCGCAAGCCCCAACGAACTGATCAAAATGGAATCGGCTCACGTGCCCGCAATGGGTCTTCTGGCTTTTGCGGGCGCTACCCCACCCATCCAGATTCTGCTCGACCACGGCGCCAATCCCAACGTGAAAAGCGATCGCGGCTTTACGCCCCTCATGATGGCCGCCGCCGCCGACACGCCCGACCTGGAACTGATCCGCATGCTGGTTCAAAAAGGCGCCGACGTCAACGCGCGCGACCAGAAGGGCCGTACCGTGCTCGATTGGGCTCTCACTCAAGGAGAGACCGAAGTCTCGAAATACTTACGGAGCGCCGGCGCCAAATCCACCCCGCTCCCGCCGCCGCCCGCGCCGGTGGCTGAGCCGCGCAACGCCCGCGCCGCCCTGGAAACGCTGTTTCCGCGCCTTCAGCCCATCAGCAAGGCGTTCTTCGGCCGCTTCGGCTGCATCTCCTGCCACGCCCAGTCGCTACCCGCCATGGCTGTGGCCCACGCCCGGGCGCAGGGTATCCCCGTCGATGCCGAGCTCGCCACCCACCCCGACAAGGCCACTATGGCGATGTGGACGCCTTTTCGCGAAAGCCTCATGCAAGGCAACTGCCACGTGGTGCCGGGCTTCGTAGCCAACGTTTCCTACGGCCTCTTCAGCCTGGCCGACGAGGGTTTCCAGCCCAACCGCAACACCGATGCCGCGGCGCTTTGCCTGGCCCACTCGCAGCGCGCCGATGGCTCCTGGAACATCGACGACATCCGGCCGCCTCTGGGCAACAGCGTCATTAAGTACACTGCGCTGGCGGTTCGCGGCCTCGGCGTTTACCTGCCCCTGGGCCGTCGCGACGAACTGAAGTCGCGCCTGGAGCGCGCCCGGGATTTCTTCCGCAAAGCGCAACCCAAGGATACCCAGGCCCTGGCGTTCCTGCTGCTTGGAATGCACTGGGCCGGCATGGCGCCGGAAATCCCGTCCGTCCGCGATCGTCTGCTCGCCCTCCAACGTGAGGACGGCGGCTGGGCCCAACTGCCCGGCATGGACCCGGACGCTTACGCCACAGGCCACGCCTTGCATGCCCTGCAAACCGCCGGCGGCCTGTCCGTCGCCGCCGTTAGCTATCAGAAAGGCATACGCTACCTGCTCCGCACGCAACTTGAAGACGGCACCTGGTTCGTGCGTTCGCGCGCCTTCGGCTTCCAGCCCTACTTCGACGCCGGCTTCCCGCACGGCTCCGATCAATTTATTTCCGCCGCCGCCAGTTCCTGGGCCGCCATCGCGCTGGCCGATTCGCTCGAGCCGCCGAAACGCGCCGCGCGGTAGGCTAGGCCTCCTGGCCTGGGCCTGCGGCCCGCGAAATTTCATGAAAAAGTGGGGGGAGCCTGGATGTCTCCGGGCGGGCCGGGCAGCACCGGAAGCCGGCTAAAGCCGGCTGCGGGCAGAATTGGCCGCCCCACTCAGCGGAGCCGCAACCAAACTATGGAGCGCGACCAGAGGGCGCGCCGGCTGGAAGCCGGCTGCGGGCAGAATTGCCCGCCCCACTCCGTCACCGCTTGGCTTTCGGCGCAATGATCTGGCTCAGTACGTCGGCCGCCGCCGCATCCCGCACCAGGTGCGGGTATCGCTCCCCGCCGTGATAATCGATGCGATGAGTTTCGTAGTATTCGCCGGTCTTGATCAGCAGTTCAACCGGCTTCGCATCCGACGCGGCCTTCTGCACCGCCTCGCGGAGCACCGTCTCGTTGTATTGCCGGTTGTTCACCGCCACCAGCCTGGTGGCCGGCGCAATCCCCGCCTTCCTGGCCGGCCCGTCGAACACAACGTCTTCAATCGTGCCGTCTTCCTTCACCTTGAGGCCCAGCGAATAGCTGAGGTCGGCCAGTTTGCGCTCGTCTTCCCCGGCCTTCCAGTAATCCGAACGTACTGCGTCATACACCAGCTTCCAGCCCGAATGCCGGATGCCATCGAGCGGCGCATGCGCGTCGGTGGAATGCAGCCGCTGGTTAAAGAATCCGGCCCAGTCGTAAGGCGCCACCGCATTCATGGCGGCCACCACGTCCGCGAAATCGTAGGGCTTCAGCGCGGGCGCTCCACTTGGGCCCCCGTGAAACGCGTGGCAAAAGTCATCCAACGATTTTGCGCCCTTGGTGAGCTGCCGGATCAGCGTGTCGGCGTCCAGCCAGATCAGCGTGCCTTCCGGATAATAATCCACGCCGCGCCGGTAGTCGGCGTAATCGCTCCCAGCCTCATAGAGAATCTGTGCCGCTACGGCGGTATCTTCGAGCGGCCGCCACTTCCGCCCCGACGTCGTATCCAGAGCGGCGGCACTGGCCGCCAGGCTCTCGCGAAAATCTTCGGCGCTCCGCAGCCCGCTCCGCGGCGCCAGAATCTCGCCCAGGTATTCCGTCAGGCCTTCGTAGACCCACAACAAATCGCCCTGCATGGGCGTGTCGTAACCGCCGTCATGGCCGCCCGAAATCAGGCCGCTCGGCCGCCGGTACTTCCCGTTCCAGGAATGGACGAATTCGTGCGACAGCAAATCCGCGGAAATGCGTTGCAGATCCGGATCGATCAGCGTCCGCTCCGCGAACCGGTCGTCGCTGGATTCGTGGTGCTCCAGCCCGAAATGCGCCACGTGGTCGCTCAGCGTGTAGAGAAAATGGTACCCGCGGTAGTGCCGCGATCCGAACAGCGCGCCCGTTTCCTTCACCAGGTTCTCGTATTGGCCGACGATCTCCGGGCTCACTTCAAGCGCCCGGTCGCTATCCGCCGCCAGGTGCAGATAATGCGCAGCGCCGCCATCCGTGCCCAAGTTGATGGTGCGGTAGTGCGCCCCCGTCGAGACCGGCGAATCCACCATGGTGGTCAGCGACGCCGGCTGGAATTCAATCTCGTTGCCGGATTCCCGCGCGATCGGCAACGCCGTCCCGTAGCGCCAGGAGTTGGGCACCTTGAGCGTGGCCTGAAATTGCAGATCGTCCGCTTGCGTCCCTTGCGGATACAGCAGCAACTGGTTCCAGCTCAGCACCGCCAGCTCGCTGGTGGCCGAGCTTCCCGACGAAAAGCCCTCCGCTTCCGGCGGCGAGATGAAATCGAACGCCACTTCGAGCGACGTCACTCCCGCCGGCACATCCAGGTGAAACGCGTACATGTTGACCGAGTCGCGCTTCCACGCAATCGGTTTCCCGCCGCCCTCAATCTTCAGCCCCACCAGGTTGACGATGGGCCCGGTCGGTCCATGCTCGCCGGGTATCCATTCGGGATAGAGCAGGGTCAAGGGACCGGCCTTCGCCGTCATAGTCATCTGCACGTGGAACAGGCGCCTGGGCGCATCCGTGGCGTCCACACGCAGCTTGACCGCGGTTTGACTAAAAAGGGGCGCGCTGGAAATCGCCAGCAAAGCGAGCATCGAGATTCGCATCCTCCGATAATACTATCTGGAGCCTGATCCGGCACTTTTCAGGCGATCCAAGCTAATGGAGAGAACTCAAATGGCAGACAATTACGTTTACGTACGGGAGCTTCGTGAGCAGGCACATGTTCCGCAAAACGGAATCTTGAGTCAGACCCTCTATGACGACGGGAAAACCAAAGTGATTCTGTTCGGATTTGCGCCGGGGCAGGAACTCTCAGCTCACACGGCGCCGTTCCCCGCCATCCTGACCTTCCTGAAGGGGGAGGCTGCTTTGAAACTGGGGACGGACGAGAAGGAAGCCGTCGAGGGAACCTTCGTCTACATGCCTCCGTACCTGGAGCATGGCGTCAAAGCCAAGACCGATGTGGTGATGCTCCTAACTATGATCAAGAATCCGTGACTGCGGTCACATGAATCCCGGCAGTTCAGGCATAGCATCAGAAATTGAAGGGGCATATCATGATCGACGCGTCTGCCGGCGCTACCAGTCTTTCTCCGTGGTGGAGACACTCGGCCATCCTCGTAATGATCGCTGGCTTCTCGGTTCTATCCTTGGTTACGGTCCTGACCTACACCAACGCTCCACCGATCCCCGAGCAGGCCGTAGACGGAACGGGAACTGTGGTGTTTACCGGAGCCGACATCCAAAGGGGCCAGGAGGTCTTCCTCAAGTACGGTCTCATGGAGCACGGGAGTCTGTGGGGTCATGGGGCTTACCTGGGTCCCGATTACAGCGCGGAGTACCTGCATAGGCTCGGCGAGGTGACCCTGGACACGATCGCGACCGGGAAGTACGGCAAACTCTTCGCGCAGCTCTCGGCGGACGAGCGGAGCGTCGTATCTGCGCGGACCGTGACGTTGCTTAAGCGAAACCGGTACGAACCAGCCTCGCGAACTCTCCGGCTCTCGTCAGGCGAGGTGGCTGCCTACCACACACAGCTTCCCGAATGGAGCGACTACTTCACCAGGAAGGACGCCGCTCCCGGGCTGCCGGCCAACTATATTCGGAACCCCGCCGAGCTGAAAGCTCTGACCGCCTACTTCGCTTGGGCGGCCTGGGCCACAACGGCGAATCGCCCTGGGAAGGATTACTCATACACCAACAACTGGCCCTACGAGCCCATCGCGGGAAACCGTCCTTCCACCGAGGCCTATGTTTGGAGCGCCTTGAGTCTCATCACCCTCCTCTCAGGGTTGGGTTTGATCCTCTTCGTCGTCGGCAAGTTCGACTACTTGGGCTGGAAGGGCGAGGGCGCCGGCTCCCATGTGATGCACTCCGCTCCCCCTGCTTTGAAGCTCACGCCCAGCCAGTGGGCTACGGGATGGTTCTTCGGCATCGTGGCCCTCCTGTTCCTGGCGCAGTCATTCCTGGGAGGCGTGCTCGCCCACTATCGGGTGGAGACAGGAGGCTTTTACGGGCACGACATCGCCCGCTGGCTGCCCTACACCCTGGCGCGCACCTGGCACCTGCAACTCGCCATCTTCTGGATCGCGACGGCCTGGGTGGGCGGCGGCCTTTTCCTGGCGTCGTGGGTCGGTGGCGAGGAGCCCAGACACCAGAAGACCGGCGTCTACGCACTGCTCGGGGCGCTGGTGGTGGTGGTCGCCGGCAGCCTGGCAGGCGAGTCCCTCGGCATCAACGACAAGCTGGGGCAGCTCTGGTTCTGGTTCGGTCACCAGGGTTCCGAGTACCTGGACCTCGGGCGGGTCTGGCAATACCTGCTGGCAGGTGGCCTCCTCTTCTGGCTGTTTCTGATGTTTCGGGCGCTCAAGCCCGCCTTCAAGAACCCTGAAAAGCGCGAACTGTCCTCGCTCTTTCTGTACACGGCCGTGGCTATCCCTGTCTTCTATCTGCCCGCGCTTTTGTATGGCCCTCACACAAACTTCGCCGTCATCGACAACTGGCGTTTCTGGATCATCCATCTTTGGGTGGAGGGATTCTTCGAACTCTTCGCGACGGTGCTGGTGGCCATCATGTTCCACCAGATGGGCGTGGTCAGCACCAAGAGCGCCACGCGTCTGATCTATCTGGATGCCATCCTGTATCTCAGCGGCGGGATCATCGGCACAGGCCACCATTGGTACTTCACAGGCCAGGGAACGCTCAACATGGGCCTGGCCTCGTGCTTCTCCGCTCTGGAAGTTGTACCTCTGACGCTTCTGACTCTGGACGCCTGGGATTTCATCAAGCTGAGGAAGGCGCAGTGCTCCGCGTGCGGCCACGATCTGGCCTGGGGCCAGAAGTGGTCCATCTACTTCCTCATGGCCGTGGGTGTCTGGAACTTCGTCGGCGCAGGGATCTTCGGTTTCCTGATCAACCTGCCGATCGTGTCTTACTTCGAGGTGGGCACGACGCTCACCCCCAATCACGGACACGCCGCACTGTTTGGCGTCTTTGGGATGTTGGCCTTGGCAGTTCTCATCTTCTGCTTGAGGGCCATGCAATCCGACGCCACATGGAAGGGGACGGAGAAGTTCGTCCGGGTGGGCTTCTGGGGTGCTAATGTGGGCCTCGCGCTCATGATCGTCCTGGATCTGTTCCCCGGAGGAGTAATCCAGCTCTGGGATTCCATTGCCAACGGGTATTGGCACGCGCGCCGCCTGACATTCCTGATGAGCGGCGCCTACCACAAACTGGAATGGCTGCGCATGGTGGGGGATATGGTCTTCCTCTTCGCCGGCGCCCTGCCCATCACGCTCGGCGCGTTGCGCAGTGTGTGGAGAAGGGACCTCTCTCCCACGGCGTAAAGGCTGCACTCTACCGGACGGCAGGCTTATAATGTTAGGATTCGACGCAGTCCCAAAGGACAGCTCATGCACCGCGAACTCCTGATTCAGTGTCCCGACGGCCAAATGAAAACCGTGCCGCTCACCGGTGAGCGTATTTCCTTTGGCCGCTCCAGCGCGGCCGAATTGTCGTTCCCGGAGGACGCCGGGCTCTCCCGCCAGCATTTCGCCTTCGAGATCCAGGGCGAAGATTGGACCGTGCAGGACCTCGGCAGCAAGAACGGCACCTTCGTCAATAACATCCCGCTCAAGGCCAAACTCATTCTCAATCCCGGCGACCGCGTTACCGCCGGCCATCTGGTCATCGTCTACTGCCCGGACGCCGAAAACGCGGCTTCCGGCGTCGTGGTTTTCGAAGGCGAGGAAAACAAGTCGCCCTCCACTTCGACTGTCGTCACCAGCCTGGAAGGCGCGCTTTCGGCGAACCAGACCATGCAGATGGATCGCGGCGCCGGCCCGCGCGGTTCCGCTCCCATGCAGGCGCTTATCCGCGCCGGCCAGGAACTCTCCGAAAATCGCCCGCTTTCCGAACTTTTCCCCGTCATCCTTGACCTCGCCATTCAGGCCGTCAACGCGCAGCGCGGCGTCGTCCTCATCCTGGAAGGCGATTCGCTGGTCCCCAAGGCATACAAGGGCGAGGGCTTCCGCATCTCGACCGGTGTGCGCGACCGCGTCCTCAACGACAAGACCTCCATCCTGGTTCGCGACGCGCAGCTCGATGACGCGTTCAAGGGCCGCATGAGCATCGTGGAGCAGAAGGTCCACACCATGATGGCCGTGCCGCTCCAAACCAAGGAGCGCATCATCGGTTTGATCTACGTGGATTCCCCATTCGTGCTCCGCGAATTCACCAAGGACGACCTCAACCTGCTCTCCGTCATGGGCCACATCGCCGCCATCCGCGTCGAGAACGCCCGCCTCGCCGAAATCGAGCAGACCGAACGCATCATGCAGCGCGACCTCTCGCAGGCCGCTGAGATCCAGCGCGGCATGCTCCCCGCCCAGGCTCCCGAAGTGGCAGGCACGGATCTGGCGGGCTTCAACGCGGCTTGCCGCACCGTGGGCGGCGACTACTACGATTTCTTCCCTTTCCCCAATGGCCGCGTCGCCATGGCGCTCGGCGACGTCTCCGGCAAAGGCTTGCCGGCGTCGCTGATGATGATGGCGCTGCATGCCCGCGTGCAGGTGCTGGCGGAAGAGCCCGGCAATCTGGCCACCTTCATGACGCGCCTCAACAAAGCCACCTGCGCCCAGTGCCCGAGCAACCGCTTCATCACTTTCTTTTTCTGCGTGCTCGATACGGCCAGCGGTGAACTGACCTTCGCCAACGCCGGCCACAACCCGCCCATCCTGGTGCGCGCCTCCGGCGAGGCCCAGATGCTCGAAGGCGGCGGCCCGGTTCTCGGCATCCTCCCCACCGCGCCCTATGGCGAGCAGCGCGTGCATCTCGACGCGGGCGACATGCTGGTGCTCTATAGCGATGGCGTCACCGAAGCCAACAACGCCGCCTACGATGAATACGGCGAAGGCCGTTTCATCGAAGTGCTCAAGCGCTACCGCGAGGCCCCCGCGGCCGCCATCGTCGACGCCGTCACCCACGACCTCTCCGAATTCGCCGCCGGCGCCCCACAGGCCGACGACATCACGCTGGTGGTAGCCAAGCGCGTGTAGCAGAACTTGTTTGGGCCGCCGATGAACGCAGATAAACGCGGATGACTACATTCTTTTTAATCGGCGTTGATCGGTGTTCATCGGCGGCTAGATCTTTTCGGCAACTCACCCTTCTACCGTCTGCAACAGGCGCGGGGGCTTCCTGGCCTGGCTGGCCTGCTCGAAGGCGTACGCCAGGCGGATCAGTACCGGCTCATGCCAGGCCGCGCCGAAGAACGAAATCCCCACCGGCAGCCCATGCACGAACCCGGCCGGCACCGTGATGTGCGGATACCCCGCCAGCGCCGCGGGCGACGAGCAGCCTCCCGTGTCGTGATCTCCGGTTACCGGGTCGATGAGCCACGCCGGCCCCGCCGTGGGCGCCACAATCGCATCCACGCTGTGCACGCGGATCACTTCGTCGATCCCTTCGGAGCGCGCCAGCCGATGGTTCGTAGCCAGGGCTTTGCGGTACGCCAGCTCCGTCAGCGGCCCGCGCTTCTGCGATTCCTCAAAGACTTCCTGTTCGAACCACGGCATCTCCTCACCGCGGTGTTCCTGGTTGAACGCGATCAGTTTCTCCAGCGTCAGGCCCGTGCCCCGCGCCTGCAAATACGCATTGAGATCGTTCTTGAACTCGTACTGCAGCACGATATTTTCGGTCGCTTCGTACTTGCCGTGCGAGGGCAGGTCCGCCGGATCCACAATCTCCGCCCCCAGCCGTTTCATTTCCGCCAGGCAATTCTCCATCAGCCGCGTCACATCCGGTGAGATATCGAAGAATTTGCGCGCCACGCCCAGCCGCGCGCCGCGCAGTCCGTTGGCATCGAGGAATTTGGTGTAGTCCGGCTCCGCGCGCGGGCCCTCCGCCATGGCACCCAGCAGAATCGCCGCATCCCGCACGGTGCGCGCCATGGGGCCGGCGGTGTCCTGGCTGTGCGCGATGGGGACGATGCCGCGGCCGCTCACCAGTCCCACAGTCGGCTTGATCCCCACGATCCCGTTCATTGACGACGGGCATACCACGGACCCATCCGTCTCCGTGCCCACCGCCACCATGCAGAGATTCGCCGTCACGGCCGCGCCCGAGCCCGAACTCGACCCGCACGGGTTCCGGTCGAGCGCATAAGGATTCCGCGTCTGCCCGCCGCGCCCGCTCCATCCGCTCACCGAATGCGGCGACCGGAAATTCGCCCACTCGCTCAAATTGGTCTTCCCCAGAATCACCGCGCCCGCGGCGCGCAACCGCTCCACCACCCCCGCATCCCGCGGCCGCGCCGCTCCCACCAGCCCGAGCGAACCGGCCGTGGTCTGCATGCGATCCGCCGTGTCGATGTTGTCTTTGATGAGCACCGGCACTCCGTGCATGGGCCCGCGCCGCTGCGTGTGGTCCAGTTGCTCCGCCAGCGCCAGCGCTTCCGGATTGAGCTCGATCACCGACCGCAGCGCGCGGTCCACCTCGCGGATGCGCCCCAAATAATACTCGGTGGCTTCTCGCGCCGGGATCTGAGCCAGATCGGCAATGGTAGCCTCTTCGTTGAGCACCGTCCGCTGCTCCGCATTGGCCCGCACCCTTCCCGCCGCCAGCATGCCCACTGCCGTCTTCAGAAAACTCCGCCGTTCGACCATATGCCGGTACCTCTTGCGTTCGATTCTATCCGCTCGCACGCTCGTCTACACTGGGATCATGCTCACCGACCTGGTACAGATCCGCCTCCTCGGTGAGAAGAAGCGCGACGAGAACCTCAAGTTTCGCCGTTTCATGAAGGCGCACGACCACTCCGACCGCATCCTTCGCCGCATCGCCCAAAGCATCGAAGATCAGGTCGATTGCACCCAATGCGCCAACTGCTGCCGGGTCTCGACCGTCACCATCGCCGATCGCGACGTCGAACGTCTGGCCCGCTACCTGCGCGTGTCTCCAGCCCGCTTTGTGACCGATTACACAACCGAAAGCGAAGACGAAGGCCGCATTTTGCGCCGCACGAAGGAAGCAGGTTGCATCTTCCTCGACGGCAACGACTGCACCGTGTATGACGCGCGCCCCGATACCTGCCAGCGCTTCCCGCACATGGTGCGCGGCGCCGGCTCCATCGCCAGCCGCATGTGGCAATTCGTCGACCGCGCCTGTTACTGTCCGATCGTGTACAACTCGCTCGAAGCTTTCAAAGAAGAGTTGGGCTTCCGCTATTGACTTCGCTTCCACCCGGTCGCCATACTCAAGCAGCACAGTGGAGGCAGCGATGGCGCCAGCAAAGCCGGCCGAAACGGTAGTCAAGCACGATCCCGGGAAATCTTCCGATTACAAATCCACCGAAGAACAAGTCGATGTTCGCGGCACGGTTGGCCAACGCATCGATAACAAAGGAACCAAAATCGAAGACGAAGCCGGCAACGGCAAGATCGATTCTGAAGGCGGGTAATAAGCCAAAATAAGGCTGGCCGCCGATGAACACAGATGAACGCAGATTCAAAAGAATTGGTTTATCGGTGTTCATCAGCGTTCATCGGCGGCTCAATGCCCTTTTTCGGGCTTTTTGGGCAGCCTCCTACCGGTAAATCAAATACTGCTCCCGCAGTTTCACAAACTCCGTCACAGCGTCCTGAAAGCTCTGCTGAATCGCGCGCGGATCCTCGCCCTCCTCAATCCGCTTCACCACGTCCGCGCTGCCGATCAGCCGCTTCGCCGGCGTCCAGTCGATCTTGCCCGGGTATAGCTTCTGAATCGCTGCCGCGAGTTCGAGGCCCAGCCGCGTCGCATCCAAAAGCTCACGATTCGTGATTTCGAACCGCACGCCTTCAATCCGCGTGCCTTTGAAGTTCGATTCCGCCGGCGTGAAACTGGTGGCATATAGCCGCACGCCCGGAATCTGCCGCTGGTTGAGATAAGTCGCCAGTTCCCGCCCGCCGATGAAATCGGCTCCAATCTGTTCGAATGGCGCATCGGTTCCGCGCCCCACCGAATAATTCCTGGCAAACTCCATCAGGCACAAACCCGGATACAGCATCGCCGCGTTCAGGCTGCGCATGTTGGGCGACGGGTTCACCCACGGCACGCCCGTCGCATCCAGCCAGTCGCCGCGATGCCAGTCCTCCATGGCAACCACCGTGAGCGCCGCGCCGATTTTGTTCTCCGCGTTGAACAGCTTCGCCAGTTCGCCCATGGTCAGGCCGTGCCGCACCGGCATGCCGGCCCAGTAGCCGACGAACGAAGTGGCCCCCACGTCCAGCAGCGGCCCTTCCACGCGCGTTCCCGCAATCGGATTCGGCCGGTCCAGCACGTAATACGGAATCCCCGCCTTGGCCGCCGCTTCCATCGCGTAGGCCATGGTGGTCTCGTAGGTATAAAAGCGCACGCCGACATCCTGGATGTCGAAAACCAGCGCGTCGATCCCCTTGAGCATCTCCGGCGTCGGCCGCAGCGTGTTCCCGTACAGGCTGAAAACCGGGATATCGGTAGCTGGGTCATTCGTGTCCTGGATTCCCGGGCGGTCTTCCCTGCCCAAGATCCCGTGCTCAGGTGAAAACAACGCCGCCACGGCGATCCCCGCCTGGCGCATGAGGTTCACATTGCGCCGGCCCGTGCGGTCCAGGCCCGTCTGGTTGGTAATCAGGCCCACGCGCTTTCCGGCCAGCGGCACAAACTTCTGCTCCACCAGGACGTCGAGTCCGGTCTTGGTGGCGCCATTGCGTCCCACTTCCCGCCGCGCGCCCGCCCCGCCCAGCGTCTCGTTGTATCCCGTCAGCGTTACGCCCCGCACCGCGATCCCCACCGAGGCCGCCGCGATGGTCGCCACCTTCGCCCGCAACGGCCCCAGCGACGGCCGCGCATCCGGATGCACGCTGTTCGCCAGCAGAATCACATAGCTCCTGGTCGACGGATCAATCCAGACCGATGTCCCAGTAAAGCCGGTGTGCCCAAACGAGCCGATCGGAAACAGCTCACCGCGATTCGTGGAATAAGGCGAATCGATGTCCCAGCCCAGCCCGCGCAGAATCGGTTGATCCGGCGGCGTCTGCGGCTCCGTGAATTTCTCCACGGTCAGCGGATTGAAGAGCCGGATGCCATCCAGTTCGCCGCCGTTCAGCATCATTTGCGCGAATCGCGCCAGATCGTCGCCCGTGGAGAACAGGCCCGCGTGCCCCGCGATCCCGCCCATGTTGCGCGCCGTCGGGTCATGCACCACGCCGCGCAGCGGATCGCTGTTCTTATCCGGCCTTTCGGTGGGTGCGATCCGCGGAAGCCACGCGGCCGGCGGCTGGAACATGGTTTCCTTCATCCCGATCGGCAGAAAGATATTTTGCCGCGAGTATTCCGCCAGCGTCTGCCCGCTCAAACGATGCACCAGTTCGCCCAGCAGGATGAAATTGATATCGCTGTACACGTGCCGCACACCCGGCGGCCCGGTGGGCTTGCCGGTGTATGCCAGCCGCAATCCCGTTTCGTTGCCCGCCCATTCGGGCTTCAGCGGTACGTCCTGCGGTAATCCGGAAAAGTGGGTGAAAAGATTCCGCAGGGTGATGTCGCTCTTGCCGCCTTGAAACTCCGGGATGTAGTCGGTCACTTTGTCGTTCAGCCGGAACCGTCCCTGCTCGAACAATTTCATCAGGGACGACGTCGTGGCAATCACTTTGGTCAGCGACGCCAGGTCGAAGATGGTATCGGCGGTCATGGCTTCCGCCTGCGGCACGAGCGCCCGCTGCCCGTACGCCTTGCGGTAAACCACCTTGCCGTCGTGACCCACAATCAACACCGCGCCCGGCAGCCGATTCTGTTGGATGGCTTCCTGGATGGCCTGATCCACGGCTTGGGCGCCGGTGAAACTCTGCGCCGAAAGAGTGGCCGCGGCAAGAACCGGGCACCAAAGAAGCTTCATAGCTTCTATTCATACCGCAACGCGAGGGATGCGTGTATGATGCAAATGAGGTTTCACATGGCGGAATCTGCGCAAGAGAGAAAACTTGTCGTAAGCAAGGATGGTCCATACCTGGTATTTGGAGATATACCTGTCGCGATCCAGGTAATCACTCCCGACAACGATGGAATGTCGTGGGAATGGAAGGAAGGCAAGACGTTTGAAGGGAAATCCGGTTGTGCGCTTTGCCGTTGCGGCCATTCCAAGGCCAGCCCTTTCTGTGACGGTTCTCATACCAGGTTCGGGTTCGATGGCCGCGAGACCGCGAGCCGCGTGCCTTACGCCCGGCAGGCCGAAACCACTGAAGGGCCCACCTTGGTCCTGAGCGATGCTGAAGAACTATGTGCGTTTGCCCGGTTCTGCGATCCGGGCGGAAAGATCTGGTCGCTCATTGAAAAGACCGATGATCCCGAGGTTCGTGAACTGGCGATCCGCGAGGCGAACCATTGCCCGGCGGGCCGCCTGGTCCTTCACGATAAGAAAACGCATAGGGAGATCGAAGAACCTCTGCCTCCCTCGATTGGCGTGGTGGAAGATCCGGCGCTGGGATGCAGTGGCCCGCTCTGGGTGCGCGGGGGGATCGCCATTGAGTCGCACGACGGCAAACGCTACGAGAAACGGAACCGCGTAACACTCTGCCGTTGTGGGACGTCCGATAACAAACCGTTTTGCAACGGAGCGCACGCAAGCGTCAAATTCAATGACGGCCTTCTCAATAAGTAGACTGACGCCTGGCTCCCGACCTGGCTCCGGACGATGCCCGCGATTCTCTGCGCCTGGCCCGCGAACCCTATGCCGCCGCTAAGCCCGGCTGCTCGCGCACGGCCTCGACCAATTCCCCGATCGCGCGCTCAACCGCCGTCCTATCTTCGTGCCGCGCCAGCCGCCCATTCGCATCGAAGGCGTCCATAGCGAGCGCCATCGTCACTTGCGACGCCACCACTCTCACGCCGATCATCTCCAGCAGTTCGCGCAAATGGCGCAACCCCCGCTGCCCGCCGCCCGGCCCGGGCGACGCGCTCAGCAATGCCGCCGCCTTCCCGTGGAAGGCTGCCAGCCGTCGTTCCCCTGTCTCCGGACGCGAAATCCAATCGATGGCATTCTTGAGCAGCGCCGAAAAAGAGCCGTTGTACTCCGGCGACGCAATCACCAGCCCATCCTGCCCGCGCACCAGATCCTTGAAGGCTTTGGCGCCCGCCGGCATTCCCTGCGCTGCTTCCAGATCGCCGTCGTAGAGCGGCATCGGGTAGTCCCGCAAATCCGCCACTGTCACATCCGCTCCGGCGCGCCTCAACTCCGCCGCCGCCGCGAGAGCCAATTTCCTGTGCAGCGAATCGTTCCGCGTCCTTCCCGCAAACACCAGGATCTTCGGCTTTTCCATATCCGCCTCCAGAATTCTCCTTATCACGATTATTAGATGCAACGACTATTAAAAAGGGTCCGGCCATTTGCGATCTCCGTAACCCTCCTGAAATGTGCCATCCACGGCCTCTTCTGCGATGATGGTTGTTTGCGCCTCAACAGATTCACCCCCCTGCTTCTCGCCTTGACCCTCCCTGTGGCCGCGCAGGACGCCCCTGCCCCCGAGCGCTGGAACCTCTTCTTCCAGGCCACCTCCATCGGCCAGTATCACGGCAGTTTTCCGTCCCCCTATTCCGGCCAGTTCAGTCTGCAAGGCCACCCCGAAGCCGAAGCCTCCCTCACGTCCACGCTTTTCTTCGGCCTGCGCCTCGCGTCCAATACCCAGTTCTATTTCGACCCCGAAGTCGCCGGCGGACGCGGCTTCAGCGCCACCAATGGCCTAGCCAATTTCTCCAACGGCGAGATGCCACGCGTCGCTACGGCCACTCCCAAACCTTACATCGCGCGGCTCTACGTCACGCAGGATTTCGGTTTCGGCAGCAAACGCGAAACCACCGACAGCGATGAGAACTCGCTCGCCGGCAGCCGCCCCATGACGCGCTACTCCATCACTGTCGGCCGCTTCACGGTCACCGATTTCTTCGACAACAACCACTACTCCCACGACCCCCGCACGCAGTTCATGGGCTGGGGCGTAATGTACAACGGCGCATGGGATTATCCCGCCGATACGCGCGGCTACACCTGGGGCTGGGTCCACGAGTTTCACGCGCGCAACTGGTCCGCCCGCTACGCGAGCGCCGCCATGCCGCGCGTGGCCAACGGCCTGCGCTTCGACCGCCAACTCTTTCGCGACCGCGCCGACATGTTCGAAGGCGAGTTCCGCGGCGCGTTCCGCGAACACCAAGGCGCCATCCGCCTGCTCTCTTACTTCAATCACTTCGATGGCGGCACTTACGCCGACGCCATACGCCTTGCCCAGCAGGCCGGCACGCGCCCCGACATCACCGCCACCCGCAAGCCCGGCACTCTCAAATATGGCTTCGGTGTCAGCGCCGATCAGGAGCTCGCCAAAGACTTCGGCATCTTCGGCCGCCTCGGCTGGAGCGACGGCAAGACCGAAGCCTTCGCCTTCACCGCCATCGACCGCCTCGCTACTTTCGGCGCTTCCCTTAAAGGCTCGCGCTGGCATCGCCCCGAAGATACCCTGGCCACCGAACTCACCATCAGCGGGCTCTCCGCCGTGCACGCCCAATACCTCGCGCTCGGCGGCTATGACTTCTTAATCGGTGACGGCGCGCTCCGCTACGGCCCCGAAACCGTTTGGGAAACCTACTACTCCGCGCGCGTCATCCCGGCCCTCTTCGCCACCATCGGACTCGACCACGCCAATAATCCCGCCTACAACCGCGACCGCGGCCCCGTCTGGATCGGCACCTTCCGCCTCCACTTGGAAGTGGGCAAGAAATGAAATTGTGTTGGCCAGCGCTCCCTGACGGTCGCGGCTCGGTTGCGAAGGCTTGGCTCGCATTCGCCGCTTTCGCCACCGCTCTCCCGGCTACGCTCACAGGCGCGCCGCTTCCCCGCCCCTACACCGTGGAGCACTACGACGTCCACGTCACGCCCGATCTGGCCGCCCAGCGCATCGCCGGTGAAGTCACCATCCGGCTCCGCAGCCAGATCGACCGCCTCGACGCCATCGAACTCGATACCGGCTCCCTCGAAATCTTGCGCGTTCTCGAAAACCAGCGTGCGCCCTACTTTGAGCACAACGGCGGCCGCCTCATCATCGATCTCGCCACACCTGCCCACAAACAGGAGGTCCGCACCCTCACCATCCGCTACATCGCCCGCGCCGCCAAAGGCCTGGTCTTCTACACCGACCAAGTCTACACTTCCTTCTTCACACACGATTGGCTTCCCTCGAACGACCGTCCCGACGACCGCGCCACGCTCCGCCTCCTCATCGATCCGCCGCCGCACGCCACAGTGGCCGCCAGTGGCCGTTTCGATGGCACGGCGTGGCTTGTCGAATCTCCCACGCCGCCCTTCCTGTTCGCCTTCGCGCTTGGCGATTTCGCCGAATCCACCACCCAGATCGATGGCGTCACCCTGCGCACGCTCGGCAAGGCCAACGTCTCCGCTCCGACCGCCGAGGTGCTCCACTTCTTCGCGGAGCGCACCGGCCACGCCTACCCCGGCGCTGTCTACACGCAGGTTTTCACTCACGGCAAAGTGGAACAGGAAGCCGTCGGTCTCACGCTGCTGCCGGAATCCTACGGCGAAACCCTCGCCACCCATCCCGAGGATCTCTGGCTGCTCGCGCACGAGTTCGCGCATCAATGGTATGCCGTCGGCATCCAGTGCAAGGACTGGTCGGATTTCTGGTTGAACGAAGGCCTGGCGACGTTTATGGCCGACGCCTTCCTCGAACACCGCTACGGCAAGACCCGCTACGCCCAGGAGATCGAGCGTTCCCGCACTCTCTACGAAGCTCAGGTGGCTCAAGGCAAGGATCGCCCGCTCTCCTACACCGAATGGCAAACCTCCGACCAGGTGGGCGGCGCTATTCCCTATCACAAGGGCGCATGGTTCCTGGCCGAGCTACGCCGCCAGCTCACTGATGAGGTTTTTTGGGCAGGCATCCGCCTCTATACCAAAGACCACTGGAATACGGCTGTCGTGAGCAACGATTTCGAGCGGGCCATGGACACAGCGGCTCACAAGGATCTGACGAAGCTTTTCGCGCGCTGGGTTTTCTGAAGACCACTGCGGCGCAGGACTTTTGTGGGGCAGACCCCGTGGTCCGCGGCCGACGCCCTCGTCGGCCTGCTTGCCGCCATGGCACACTCTGGCTTCCCAACGGCACCCGGAAGCGGGTCCAGGGGGCCCGCGCAGACCAGGGGGTCTGCCCCACCAAGGTGCAGTCTGCCGGAGGCGCAGGCTAAGACAGGTTGGCCTCCGCTTTCACCTTCCCAAACACCTTGCCCAACACCTTCACCGCCTGATCGATCTCCTTCTCCGATACGTTGTACGCAGGCAGGAACCGCAGCACCTTGTCGTGCGTGCAGTTGATCAGCAGGCCTTCCGCCATGGCGTCCAGCACTATCTGCTTGCCCGGCACGGCCAGCTCCACTCCCAGCATCAAGCCGAAGCCCCGCACTTCTTTTACGAAGCCGTGCTTGCGTGCCAGATCGTTCAGCTTCACATGGAAGTATCCTCCCACTTCCTGTATGTGCGGCAGCAGGCCCTCCAGGATATCCAGAAACTCCAGCCCCACGCGGCACGCCAGCGGTCCGCCGCCAAATGTCGACCCGTGCATGCCCGGCTTGATGGCCGCGGCCGCCTTGGCATTCGCCAGAATGAAGCCCAGCGGAATTCCGCACGCCACCGGCTTGGCCGCCACCACCACGTCTGGCAGCACCACCGGCGTCGCGCGCTGATACGCGAAATAAGTTCCTGGCCGCCCCACCCCGCACTGCGTTTCATCGGCAATCAGCAGCGCGTTGTAGCGGTCCGCCAATTCCCGCGCCTTGGCTGCGTACTCCTGCGTCAGCGCATTGATCCCGCCTTCTCCCTGAATCATCTCCAGGATGATCCCCGCCGTCCGCTCGCTGAAGGCAGCCTCCAGCGCCGCCACCTCGTTGATTGCGACGAACCTGACTCCCGGCACCAGCGGCTCGAAATCCTGCCGGTACTTCGCCTGCCCGGTCACCGAAAGCGCTCCCAGCGACCGCCCGTGGAACGAATTTTCGAGAGAAATGATCTCGAACTTCTCCGGCGCGATCGCGCGCCCGTGGGAGTGCGCCATCTTGAGCGCGCCCTCCACCGATTCCGTCCCCGAGTTGGCGAAGAACACCCTCTCGAGGCCACTCATCGCCGCCAGCCGTTTGGCCAGCGGCCCCTGGTACGCGTGATAGTACAGGTTCGACGTGTGCAGCAGAAGCCCCGCCTGCTCGCGAATCACCTTCACGATCCGCGGATGCGCATGCCCCAGCGCATTCACCCCGATCCCAGTGATGAAATCCAGATACCGGCGCCCCTCCAGGTCATAGACGTAGCTGCCCTTGCCGCGCGCCAACGCCAGCGGATACCGCGCATAATTCTGCAACAGGTGGTCCCGTTCCAGGTCCATAATGGCCTGGGCCGCGCCGCCCGCGACCGGTGGAAGATTACTCGGCATTTCCTCATCATAACCCACCACTGCCGTTCCCTCACATAAACCGTTCGCTTTCAATTGCCTACAGACGTTATCCACTCGACCCCGCAATTGCCCCGTTCAACCCCGCTCGATGCCGTACAACCAATAATTCCAACGTTTTAATGGCAATCCGTACCGCCCGGCATCGTCTTTCCCTATACTTTGGGGAAGCGCATCTTCTTTCGTTCGCCTTATGTGCGCACGTTTTATTTCGATTTCCGGGTAGTTCAGGGAGGGTTCAACCAGATGCACAAGCCTATTAAGTACGCAGAGAAAGCTCTGACATACGCCGCCGGCGCCGCTTGGGTAGTCTTCGACAAGTTCAATTCCATCGGCCGAAACCCCGGCTTCATTCCGAACTGGTCCGATAAGCCCCTGCTCAAGTCCTGGGAGAAAACCAAACCTCCGCTGGGCTGGCCGCGCAGTACGGATTCTCTTTGCCCGCGCTGCATCCCCGAAATCCGCCAGCAGATCCTGGACGGCAAGACGCCCCTCGAAGTCCTCTACACCGACAAGCCCGGCGAAATCAAAGCGCAGGTCATCGAGCGCGACGGCAAAATCCTGATGGTCAAGGATTGCCCCATCCACGGCCACTTCGAAGATGTCATGGCCATCGACACCGCCTTCTTCAAGCACCTTGAAGATGTCTTCCCGGGCCGCGATATCCGCGCCCACAACGATTCCAAGCTGCATAAACACGGCTCCAGCACCATCACCCACGGCCGCGGTTCAGTCCTTACGGTCGACCTCACCAACCGCTGCAACATGNNCAGGTTGGCTTCGTCCACGAACTGACCTGGGAAGATATCAAGACCCTGCTCGATAATGCCATCACCATCAAGCCCAAGCGCCAGATGTCGGTGCAGTTCTCGGGCGGTGAGCCCACTATTTCCCCGTACTTCCTCGACGCCGTCCGCTACGCGCGTGAAGTCGGCTACACCTCGGTGCAAGCCGCCACCAACGGCATCGAGTTCGCCAAGGACCCCGAATTCTGCAAGAAGGCCGCCGAAGCCGGCCTGCGCTATGCCTACCTGCAGTTCGACGGCATCGGCAACGCCGCCAACTCGCACCGCAAGGTCGGCAACCTGTTCGACGTCAAGCTGCGCGCCATCGAGAATCTGTACTCGAACGGCGTCGACATCATCCCCGTCATCACCATCATCAACGGCATCAACAACGAGCAGGTGGGCCGCATCATCCAGTTCGCCCTCGATAACCCCAAGAAGATTCCGTTCCTTTCCTATCAGCCCGTTTCCTTCACCGGCCGCGATGAAGCCGTCACCGATGAGCGCCGCGCCGCCCAGCGCTACACCCTCTCCCACCTGGCGCACGACGTGAAGAACCAGACCGGCCTCGGCGAACCGGCGCGCGACTGGTTCCCCATCTCCTTCATGTCGACCTTCTCGGACTGGAGCGACCTGGTCCACGGCCCGCAACATGAGTGGGGCCAGTTGAGCTGCGGTTGCCACCCCAATTGCGGCGTCGGCATGGCCGTGATGGTGGACAAGGAAACCAAGGAAGCCCGCCCCGTCACTTCTTTCTGGAACGCCGATCAGCTCGCCAAGGACGTCGCCCGCGTCAACGACGCCGCCCGCGGCAAGTGGCTTTCGATCATCGGCATGGCCCTGGCGGCGACTCGTAACTATGATCCTTTCCAATCGCCTACGCACTTTAAGTTAAGCGATTTGATGAAGAAGCTCGACAAGACCTTCGGCGCCACCGGCAAGAACTACGGTACGGTTGGCAAGAGCCGCACCATGGACGACATCGAGAAGCGCCGCCGCGACCGCTGGAACTTCCTCTTCATCGCCGGCATGTGGTTCCAGGATCTCTTCAATTACGATTTCCGCCGCACCGAACAGTGCATCATCCCCTACGCCACGCAGGAGGGCGAAATCTCCTTCTGCGCCTACAATACCGGCGTCGGCTGGCGCAACATCATCGAGAAGATGCACATGACCGCCACCCTCACAAAATGGTATGAGGAGAACGGCCGTCACGAAATCTTTGCCGGCGGCAAATCCGTCCAGTTGGAGAGCAGCGAGCACTCCCTGGTCCTCCGCGAAGCCATCGTCACCAACGAAATCCAGCACGATCTCGACCGCCTGGGCATCGCCAAGAATGCCGGTGAAGAGAAGACCCGCGCCCGCGACGCCAAGCTCAAAGAGTCCCAGGAAAACGAGCGCATGATGAAGCTCTACCGCGAGCACGTGCTCAAACAGCAGCCCGGTCCGGACCTGGTGCAGATCGGGTCGATCGCACCCGCGCCGAAGCCCGTCGAAGAGCGCGAAGAAGTCGGCTCCTTCGGCGATTAAGTTTCGCTTCCAATCCAACGTGACCGCCGCTCGGTTCGCGCTCGGCGGCTTTTTCGTGTCTCACACTCCGACTACCTGAACCCGTCCCGGTCCCGGCGTCCCTGACGACTACCAGAGCCAACTGAACAAGCCGGCACGTTGGCCAGGTCCCTGCTATCGTGAGGAGCGGGATGACCCAAAATACCACCCGAGGGCCAGGGCCAACAGCGGGGACAGAATTCTCGTGTGAAGATCGACGATCGCCGGAAACATCTTGTCCAACAGCGTCACAATCGGCTGTGATGCGCTCGGTCGGAGTCCAACCAGAACGAGTATGCCGAAACCGCATAGCAGCGAGGCCTGCAGCGTCCACGTGAATGGGTCCATGATTCTCTCGATGATGGTCCTTCGCTGGTAGGCCAGTTCGGCATCTCCGAGTTTGATACCCACGTCGTGAAGTGAGCTGATGTCGACAGTCTCGCCGATGGCTTCAACTTTCGGGTTTGCCGCTGGTGGCGCAATGCGCCCTCCATCAGCGGATCCTGGGGCCGTCGCAGCTTTGTTGGGTAAAGATATACTTAGCTACTCCGTATCGAATAAGCCACACCATTGTTGCGTGACAGGCACAGTGTTCAACGGTTTGAAGGTTTGTGTAGACTCATACAGACGCCTGCATTGCTCCCGGCGTCCAAACGAAATAGTGTGCAGACGTCTGCATGAAACTCTGGCAAATCGGGACGCATCAATATATGATGATGGGGGAAAGTTTAGCGGCTGAAGTGGGAAGCCCGCGTGAACGGGCCTCCCGGTTGGTGTGACTGTTGATGGTTTAGCGTCCGACGGGGAAACCCTTCAGCCCGTAGTCAGATGCGTAAAGGTACTTCTTGGCCCTCCAATGCCAGATCCGAGCCGCATAGCGGCGGGGCTGGCCTAAGGGCAGCGGTTTGATTTTGGTCAATTTCACCCTCCTAGTGGAATTGGTCACCACGGCCCACGCTGATCGTCCCTGAGAAGATTAGCAGCGTGGGCCTTCCGGTTTTAGCCCATCATGCCGGTGACCGCAAGCATGATGGGCGGTAGCCCTCATAGTCATTTTATTCTCCGCGCGGCACGGGCTCCTACGCCCCTGGGGGCTTTCCTGCTGTCGCCTGTTCGTAAAGTGTCATGCGTTTAATCATGTCGAACACAAACTCTTGATCCTCTGGGGTCATGGACCACACGTCAACATCAAATGCCAAAGTGGCCTTTCCACCTCCTCGCAGAGAGATCGTGCGTGAACTGCCGTGCTGCGGCGCCGCGGGAACCTCATCATTCATCTCGTCGATCTCTTCAGACTCATCAGGCAGGCGACCCCCTGATACCTTACGCTTACGGCCAGAAGGCGCTCCCGGCTTTGAGAAGTGCTGAATCCCTGGAGACAGTACGATCTCAGAGAATTTTGAAGCCTGCAGGAAGAAGCTTCGGGCCTTCTCAAGCGTCGTTCCGGCGACATTGTACTGTCGAAGAGCGTCGTTAAACTGATTCGGAGTTGCGTGCTCCAAACCGATGTCAAAAACCAAAGGATAGCAAGCCCGCAACATTGCGCCAATTAGGGCCTTTCGGTCGTCTGCCTTGGCCATTGCATCCAGTTCTTCAGAAACTTCGCCGTTTTCCCCCAATACACGAAAAAACCTCATGGCAGCAATCATTTGGCGCTGAAGGCCGCCGGAAAATCCATGCCAGAAACTGCCATCAATGTTAGGAGGGTGCCCCAGCTTCAGCTTGTCAAGGGCTGTTAGGAAACTCTTAAACGGTACGTATGGTGCAGTCTTCGCCGCATCATTGACCGGAGGTGTTTGCGATGTAGCCATTTCGTTTACATGCTCCCTGAAATCATAGTACGATGCGCCATTTACAATGTCAATCCCAAACGATGCGGAGTTAAGACAATTTTTGGAAATTTATTACCGCATCGCTTAAAATCGCTAACTGGAACTCAACTTTCGGCTCGGAACGACTCTCGCCAGCAGCGCCTTCCTAGGCTAGGTCTTTTCTCCCCCATTCCGACAAGCCGCCGGAGCTTCCACCCGGCGGATTTTTCGTTGCCCATCTGCCGTGGTACAATTCTGGCAGATGAGTAATACACTCTCAGTTCGGCTGCCCGAAGACCTCGCCGCATGGCTGAGCGACACGGCGCAAAAGACCGGCGTCCCGCAAGGCCGCATCGTTCGCGAGCAGTTGGAAAAGGCCCGTAAGTCTCAGAAGCGCCCATTCCTCCGCCTGGCTGGCGCGGTCGACGGCCCCGGGGACCTCTCCAGTCGCAAGGGTTTCTCCCGGCCGTGAAGGCAATAGCCGATACCGGTTTCCTGGTTGGCTTCGGCAACCGCAACGACTACCATCACCACTGGGCGGTTGAAATCGCGCAGCAAGTCACTGAACCCCTGGTTACGTGCGACGCCGTGCTGGCGGAAGCCGCCTTTCACTTGGGCAGCAGTGCCTTGGTTCTTACCTTTGTCCAGGAAGGCTTGGTCAAGCCGGAGTTCGATGTCGCCGCAAACCTGCCGCGCCTCGCCGAGTTGGCCCAAAAGTACGCGGACCGCAAACCCGATCTGGCGGACCTATGCCTCATCCGGCTCAGCGAGTTGCACCCCCGCCTGCCCATTATCACCACCGATCTCGGCGATTTCCGCGTTTACCGGCGTGGCCGGCGCGAAGCTATACCGCTGATCTATCCACCCGCGCGAAAGTGAGCGCAAACGCCTCTCCTTACTTGCCGGTGCGATGATGGATCTTATGCTCCCAGGCGCTCCCGCAGAGGCCGGCTGGATGCGGGCCGAGCCCCAACTCGATTGGCCCCTCGCCGTCGTGGAGCGCATGACCCGCGCGGCATTTCCCCGCCACCGCGTGCTCGAATGCCGGCCGCTCTCGAATGGCCTCCGCAATGCCAATTGCCGCCTGTCTCTCGATTCGCTAGCCGAGCCGCTGGTCCTCCGCATCTACCAGCACGATCCGTCGCTGTGCCAAAAAGAAGTGGACCTGATGCACCTGGTGCGCCAAACGGTTCCAGTGCCCGAAGTAATCCACGCCTCACCGCTGGGTCTTGAGGAGTTGCCGCCTTTCGCCCTGCTTCAATTCGTGGAAGGCGTCAGCCCGCTCGATCTGAAGCGGCGTGGCGACCTTGAAGCCTTCGCTCAAGCCGCTCTTTCGACCGGCGAAACCCTGGCGGCCATCGGGCGCTTCGGCTTTCCCAAAGCCGGCTGGCTGGGGCCTGGACCCGCCGTGACTGCGCCGCTCCTCGAAGGCGCCGACCCTATGCCCCGCTTCGTCGATTTGTGCCTTGCCGCTCCAAATCTCGAGCGGCACGTGCCGACGGAGTTGCGCCATCGAATTCACAATCTGATCTGGCAGTGGGCTCCGCGCCTCTCCTCGCTCGACGCCGATCCCCGCCTGGTCCACGGCGATTTCAGCCGCCGCAACCTGGTCGCGCGCCAGGTCGCGGGCCGATGGATGGTGGTTGCGGTGCTCGATTGGGAGTTTGCGATTGCCAGTTCGCCGCTCGCCGACATCGAGAACTTCCTGCGCTACGAGCTGGCATCGCGTCCGCTGGCAGAGCCGCATTTTTCCACCGGGTACCGTCGGGCCGGCGGCGTGCTGCCCGAGGATTGGCGCCGCGTCGGCCGCCTGGTCGGCCTCACCGCAACCTGTGAGAGCCTGACGCACGACGAATTGCCCGAAGACATCGCCAGCGAACTGGTGGAACTAGTGCGGGCCACCGCGGAAGACCGCGATCCGCGCCTCTGATTCTTAATAGAGGATTCCACTCCCGCGAGATAAGGAGAAGCGGGAGATAGAATCGCACAAGCGGCACTGGAAAATAAAAGAATCAAATTTCTATTGCTAAGTCGCTTGGTTTAGTTTAGAATTTGTTGCCATGCACAGCCTTCAGGCGAAGGGAATTGGGGCACAGCTTCCATTTATTGGTTTGGTAGTCGGCATTTTGTTGTTCCAGTTGCTGGCGCCCGGGCAGGATCAGAGCGCGACACCGTCGCCTCAGGGCAAAGCAGCCGGGGGGCCAGCAGTCACTAAGAAAAAAGGGAGTAGCGGCAGTAAGAGCACGAGCAGCAGTAAGAGCAATGCCAGCACTACGAGCGACAGCGATACGCTGCTAACCTCCCCGGACGCAAGAGAGGTGGCGGTATTCAAGTGCGCCGCGTTCCAAACACCCATTCCGCCGGGCACGAATGCCGCAACATACAGCTCGGGGTGCCCGCTCGAGCAGGAACTCGGCGTCGAGGGCCCTCGGACCCCTGCCCCCCTTCCCAAATCCGCGGGCAGCAGCCCTTCCACGCGCCTGGCGGACGTGTTCGCCAAGTACTCCAGCCAGCCGCTCAAAACGGGAACAAACGGCGACACACAACTCGCGGCGGGCCTGAAACAGGTGTTGAAGTACGCCTACAACGGCGAGTCGATCTTCCCGGACGGAAACTCATACGCCATCATTCACCTGGTCGATCGGCAAGGGGTGGCAAACGGAGTGAAGGCAGTTCAGGCACAGGCTGAGCAGGCAATGCAAAACGCCCAGAACGGGACCGCCAACACAACTCTGGCCAAGAAGGCGACTGCCTCCGGGAAGTCGACGGTCTCCAAGAAGGGAACCAACGTCGATCGACCGGACTTGGCGCCCACGGGAGACAAATCAAAAGGCCAACCGGCGGGCCGCTGGATTCTGGCGCATCGGGACAAGATCACCGGCGTGACGCTCTCAGAAGACAAGCGGATCTTCGGGGCGAAGTCGATGTCCGTCATTTTTATCCACGTGAATGCGAACATCAACAGTGCCGGCGACCCCATCGACACGTTTGGCGACGTGAGTTACCGGGCGATTGCGAAAAGCAAAATGGCCCAAAACGTCTCGGACCTCCTCGGGTTGGTCCAGGTAGCGATCGGGGTCCTCAGTGCAAGTCCAGTGGAAACGAAGGTCGCCTATATGGGGTTTGGCGTGATGACGCAAGTTCCGGTGCCCAGCGACGTGACCGCATTCGGGGTCGAATCCCAAACTGCCGATACGCCGGATTCGCCGCAGAAGTGGGTTCTGGTCGGACAGTCGGCCGTATACGACAACGAAGGCAAGTACTGGTGGGACGCCAGCGTCGCCGTGCCGATCAATAAACTGTCTCTCGTCGACTATTCGCAGGTCAACAACACGTTTACTCCTAAGACCATCAATAAGCAGTCGGTCTACGGGGTGATCGATCTGTTCTTCCCCAAGGTTGATTTGAAGCACGTGCAATACATCCCACACCCCATCTTCGGGATCGGGTTCACCGGCCGACCGGGCGAGAACTTTATGTATGGGCTATCGGCGGGAATACCGCAATTGCAGTTTTTCATTGGCGAGGCCTACGCCGATCACACCACGCAGACGGGCCAACAGCACTACCATCATGCCTTGACCTTTGGCATCAATTTGCCGGTGGTTTCGGCCATCAAGCAATTGGCGAATAAGAAATCTTCCGGCAGTAAGAAAGGGACTTAGTACACCGTTTCATCGATATACTCTCGTATCCCGCAAAAACCGCTCCCTCACGGTCGCGGCCCGGATCGGAGCCGCGCTCGTAGGTAAGCGGCTTTTGATACGCGAGCAAACTTGTTAAACCAAGTATTTAGGTAGAGGATCCCGTGGCAACTGCGATTATCTCCAGAAGGGTCCTGGCCGGTTCAGCCATCGTCAATTCCGAGTTTGAAACCGGAATGCTTGGCCTGCGGGTGTTGGGTTCCGGCAAGGAGTACGCGATGACTTGCGGGCACGTGGTGGCGCCGCGGCCCGCCAAGGCCACCACCGCCGAACCGATCACCTCCGAAGGCCGTCCACTTGGCCCTGTGGTTACGTGGTCTCCTTTTGGCCCCGGCTATAACACAACGGACGCCGCTCTGATCGATCCGGGCTTCGGCACTGTTGTCAGCAATGAAAAGCTGAACTTGGGGCCGGCGCCCGGTTATGTCGAAGACATTTCCGCTTTTCTCGCTACGCCCGGCCAGGATATGAAGGTCGAGATCCATTCCAGCCGCGTGTCGGCCGGGCCGATCCTGGGTGAAATCGACGATGTCTATATCGAATCCGACAACAAGAAGTTCGGATTCGACTCAACCGGCAAGAACGAGTTCTTCTTTGCCCCGATCCTGGGCTACCATGCGGGGGTTGATGTGGGCGATTCCGGATCCGCGGTGGTTCACACTCAGTCCCGCAAGGTGCTGGGGATTCACTTCGCGGTGGATGAACCGAACGGGACGGGCTACGGGATGGGCTACTGCATCTTATTTCCGTACATCCTCGCCGCGTTCCAGGACTACCAATTGACGATCTCCCCATGAGTCAGGACCGCAGCTTCTCGATGGCTGCCACGAGGTCGCGGGCCACCGGCGCCAGGAACGCCGCCAGCAGTGCCGTGCCCAGGGTGGCTGGAGCGAACAAGAAGTCCGCGAAGCTCTGGTTGGCCCCCTGCTTGAGGGCCAGCAGAGCCAGGACAAAGCTGATCAAGAAGGAAGCGACACCCATCAACGCACCCCACGTCCAGCTATTGCGAAGCTGGAAGGCACTGATCGACTGGACCGCCTGCATCCGAACCCGGTTCTTGGCGTCCAACCACTTTTGGCGGGCGCTGCTCGAATCCTCGTCCGGTTGAGCGGGCTTGCGCGAATGGGCTTGCGCCTGCGCGGCGGTCCGGCCCGGTGCGCCGGCGCTGTCCCCGATCAGAAGGTGGTAATCCTCCTTTTCCATGTTGCATGCGATCGTACCCAGCAGAACACGATACTCGCTAGGGAAGTCCACGACCAACTGCGCCACGGCGCCGAGATGCTTGCAGAATTCATCGCCGTCGGCGTCGCAGAGGGCCACGGCGTTGCCGTCGGCGGCCAGAAGAACGATATCCTGTTCCGCCCGTCTGGCAAGCCTGTTGATCTGGTAAATGTCATCTTTCTTGGCCTTCACGGATTTCTTGGCCTTCACGGGTTTCTCCATCGCGCGAGCGGCCTCTTCGTCGGACAGCCCGGTCCCGGGTCCAAGCAGCCCAACGATACGCTCCGGTGATGGCTTCCAGATCTTGCTGGTGGAAGGGAGTCTCAGGTGCGCGTCGCTGTCGGATGTCAGTCCCAGGCGCTGGTGCGCAGTGGCGGCTTGCCGCTGCAACCAGTGCGTCAGGAAGCGGCGCTGGAAGAAATAGCGGACATATAACAGGTTCTTGGCGGCTTGCAGTAGCGACATGCTGATCAGGCTGAGCGCCGTCAGGCCCATAAGATAGTTTAAGTATTCCGAGCTCGTGGCCTGCAGATAATCTTGCAGTTGAACGCCCTTAAACATTGCGGTCGGAATTGGCAGCGGGAAATCCATTGGAGCACAGTCAGAATACGCCAGTCTTGATTCGGATTGCAATAGGCCTGGGCAAGCGCAAGCCGCGGGTGCGCGATCGAAGAGCCGCCGGTTTGAAACAGGGCGTCAATCTGTAGTACACTCGGTATTTACTCCAGTGGTTCCGACACGCTCCGTGTGTTCCGGCTCCCAAAACAGAGGTTTGCATGCACGCGATTCTAGAAACCGGCGGAAAACAATACCGGGTAGCTCCCGGCGACGTCATCCGAGTGGAAAAGATTGAAGGCGAAATTGGCTCCGAGGTCGAGTTGCCGGTCAAAGCCGCCTTTACCGATGAAGGCCAGCTCGTCACCGGTGGCACGGTCAAGGGAACCATCGTCACCGGCGGCCGCGGCGACAAGATCATAGTCTTCAAGTTCAAGCGCAAGAAGCAGTACAAGAAGACCATCGGGCATCGCCAGTCCTTCACCGATGTGAAGATCGGCGACTTCGTGGTGGAGGTTGGATAATGGCACACAAAAAAGGATTAGGCAGTTCCAAGAACGGCCGCGACTCCAACGCGCAGCGCCTTGGTGTTAAGGTTTTCGGCGGTCAGGTGGTCCCCGGCGGTTCCATCATCGTGCGCCAGCGCGGCACCAAGCTCAAGCCGGGCAACAACGTCGGCTGGGGCAAGGACGACACGCTCTTCGCCAAGGTGACGGGCAAAGTGGAATTCAAGGACCGCGGGCGGATGGGCAAGTTCGTCAGCATCCTCGAAGTGGCGTAGCCCCAGCCTCCGCAGCGAGCCGCGACCGTGAGGAGCGGAGGTCAGCCAACGGGAGCACCCACTCCGCAAAGGAAATCGGCCGCCGGTTGCAGCGCATGCCGGCGGCTTTTCTATGTTTATCGACGAAGTCAGAATTCTCGTGAAGGCCGGCGACGGCGGTAATGGCTGCATGGCTTTCCGGCGCGAGAAGTACGTACCGCACGGTGGCCCCAGCGGCGGCGATGGCGGACGCGGCGGCGACGTCGTGCTGGCGGCCGACCCGCACGAAAATACCCTCCTGAAGTACCGCTTCAACCCGGAGCACAAAGCCGAGCGCGGACGCCACGGCGAGGGCAGCAACCGCACCGGCGCCGAGGGCCATTCCATCCAACTCGATGTGCCCGTCGGCACGGTGGTCTACGACGAATCGACCGGCGAGCGCCTGTGCGATTTCACCGAGCCCGGCCAGAGCTTCACCGTCGCGCGCGGCGGCCGCGGTGGCAAGGGCAACGCCCGCTTCGCCACCTCCACCCACCAGGCGCCCACCGAGCACACACCGGGCACGCCGGGCGACGAGAAGCGGCTGCGCATGGAATTGAAGCTGCTGGCCGACGTCGGTCTGGTCGGTTTTCCGAACGCCGGAAAATCGACGCTGATTTCCCGCATTTCCGCCGCGCGGCCCAAAATCGCCGCCTACCCGTTTACCACGCTCGAGCCCAATCTCGGCGTCGCCCAGTTCGCGGATTTCCGCAGCTTCGTGGTGGCCGATATCCCGGGCCTGATCGAAGGCGCGCACCTCGGCCACGGCCTGGGAATTCAATTCCTCCGTCACATCGAGCGCACGCGCCTGCTGGCGCACCTGGTGGACGTCTCCGATGCCACCGGCCGCGACCCGGTACACGATTTCGAAACCGTGATGGAAGAGCTCGCGAGCTTCAGCGACGAGCTGGCCGCCAAACCCATGATCGTGGTCGCGACCAAGATGGACGCCGCCCAGGACCCCGAGCGGGTCGCCCGTTTGCGCGACCTGGCCAGGAGCCGCGGCCTGGCATTCTTCGAGATATCGAGCGTCACCGGCCAGGGCATCGACAACCTGAAACACGCCATGGCCGAACGCGTCTGGCCCACAACGCCGGCAGAATAAGGTGGGACATCGGGTTTTGTCGTCTGTCAACCGCCCGTGCTTCAGCAAGGCATGACAGGCCACGAAAGGCGATGGCCTGTCCCACCTAGTTCTTGCGGCTACACCTGCCGCATCTCGACGGCCATACCGCTCCGCTCGGCCGCCACAGCGGCGGCAAACTCCTCCCCGGCGTCGATCGGCACAACCGTCCAATCGCCATCGAGCGCCGTGCCCGCGCCATAGAGGCCAAGGCCCCGCGCTTTCCACATGGCCTCGCTGCGCGTCCATCGTATAAAGAACTCCCGCTCCCGCTCCACCGCGGGAGTCTCTGCGAGAGCGGCGGCGTCTTCCGGCGCGAGGAATCGCTCGGCCACAGCCTGGCAATCGGGCATCGGGCGCAAGCGTTC
Source organism: Bryobacterales bacterium (assembly GCA_003167255.1). Lineage (GTDB taxonomy): Bacteria > Acidobacteriota > Terriglobia > Bryobacterales > Bryobacteraceae > PALSA-129. Next base: position 25,762 of record PMTR01000081.1, on the reverse strand, counting down.
AATATCCACCCCAACCTCGACATCGAGCGCTACCGCGACCAGCGAAACCCCGCCCGAGTGCGAGAGATTGAACTGGAGTTGGGGAGCGTCCCGCAGGTACGGCTTGCCGTGCGGACCATGAGCGAATTCGAGATCGCCCGCGGTATAGCGCCCGAGGATAGCCCGCAGAGCATCGCGCGAGGGCAGGCGACCCGCCAGCCACACGTGGATTCGACCGGGATGGATGGTCTGCGACAACTTACTATTGATCCTGGGCGGCCATGCGGCGCTTCAGTTCCTCGGGAGAGACATCCTCGATATGGGCGGTGATCCACCAATTGTTGCCCGCGCTATCTTCCACGCCGGCCACGCGATCGCCATAGAACGCGTCCATCGGTTCGCGGAGGGACTTTGCCCCGGCATCCAGCGCCCGTTGGTACGCCGCATCGACGTCGTCGAGATATACCGTTAAGTTGGTCGGGCGGGCCTTCGACGCCTCGGGGGCATCGCCGAGCATGATGATCGAATCGCCGATGCGCACCGACGCATGCACGATCCGGCCGTTCGGAAGAAGGTGGCGCTCCACATCGGTTGCGCCGAAGGCGCGTTGCAGAAATTCAATCACCTGCGCGGCCCCTTCCACTGTGAGATAGCAGTTGACGGAATGGAGACCCTCGGGAATCGGCAAACTCTTCATTGCTCCATTGTGACCGAAAGACGGCCCCTGCGATGGGAAGGAATTGACCTCGGCACAGCAAATTCCCGTTAATATTTCAACTGGGTGGTGGAACAAACGGCGCAGGATGGCGTATGTTAATGGCTGAAGGCTTCGAGGAGGCCGAATATGTTCTGCGATAAGTGTGGCACGTCATTGAACGATACCCAAGCTTACTGCCCCTCGTGCGGCAAGCCGATGAAAGGTGCGCCCCCGGCGCCGGCGCCGGCGCAGAGCAGGGTTACCGGGCATGTGCGGCTGCTGGGCATTTTCTGGCTGGCGTACTCGGCGATTCAACTGATGGGAAGTTGGTTCCTGGCGTCGATCTTTCCGCGGTTTTTTGATTCGCGGTTTCTTGGGGGGTGGGGATGGTCGCCGCACATTCCATTCCTTGTGGGCGGGCTCCTTCGAGCCGTCGGTTGGTTACTGCTGGCGCGCGGCCTGCTCGGAGTGATCGCCGGCTGGGGATTGCTGGATCGGCAGCCGTGGGCACGCATTCTCGCGATTGTCCTGGCAGTGTTCACGCTCTTCCACCTCGTGCTAGGCTCGGCGCTGGGGGTCTACACGCTGTGGGTTCTGCTACCGGGCGAATCGGAGCGCGACTACCGGCAGATGGCCCGGCCGGCATAAGCCCAGCCCGAAGGTGCCACGCCCCGGTTGAGCGATACTGAGCTTATGCCCGATCCCGGAGGGAAATCGCCGCTTCGCGTGCGCCAGCTTCGTAAAACCTACAAAGACGTCGTGGCCGTCGACGGGCTGGACATGGAAGTGCGCGCCGCGGAGTGTTTCGGGCTGCTCGGCCCCAACGGCGCGGGCAAGACCACTACCATGGAAATCTGCGAAGGCCTCACCGCGGCCGATTCGGGCGAGGTGGAATTGCTGGGCATGCACTGGGAGCGCGACGCGCCGCAATTGCGCCAGCGCCTCGGAATCCAGTTGCAGGAGACGCAGCTTTCCGAAAAGCTTACGGTTTCCGAAACGCTGCGGCTGTTCCGCAGCTTCTTCCAGCAAGGGCCGGAGGTGGCGGAAGTGATCGGGCTGGTGCAGCTCCAGGAAAAGGCCGATTCGCGCGTGGGAGGCCTTTCCGGCGGCCAGAAGCAACGGCTGGCGCTGGCCTGCGCGCTGGTGGGCGAACCCGATTTTCTGTTCCTGGACGAGCCCACCACGGGCCTCGACCCGCAGGCGCGGCGGCAATTGTGGGAATTGATCGAGCGCTTCAAACTGGCCGGCCGCACCATTCTGCTGACCACCCACTATATGGACGAAGCCGAGCGTTTGTGCGACCGCGTGGCCATCATGGATCACGGGAAAGTGATCGCGCTCGGCACGCCGCGCGAGCTGATCGCGTCGATCGGGGCGGAACACCTGGTGGAGTTTTCGTCGGCCCGCGTTCCGGACGCCACCGGGCTGGCGGAAATCGAAGGCATCCGCGACGTCCACGCGGAAAACGGCACGGTGCGGATGCAGGTCACCGAACTGCATCGCGCGGTTCCCGCGCTGCTCAGCGAAATGGCGCGCCAGGGAATTCCGCTCACCGAGCTCCGCACGCACTCCGCCACCCTGGAGGACGTCTTCGTCACGCTGACGGGACGGCATCTGCGCGATGAGTAAGCCGGCCAGGATGCCTTTTACCGAACGCGTTTTGGCGCAGTTGACCCTGGTGCGCTTCCGCGAATTCATCCGCGAGCCGGAAGCGCTGTTCTGGGTCTTCGTTTTTCCCATCCTGCTGGCGGCGGGCCTGGGGATCGCGTTCCGCAACCGGCCGCCCGAGGTGCTCAACATTGCGGCCACCACGCCGGAACTGGCGCGCTCGCTCGCGGGCGAAAAACTGCTCCGCGTGGATCAGTTGCCCCAAGCCGAAGCGGAAGAAGCCCTGCGCGTGGGCAAAGTGGCACTGGTGGCCGGGCCGGGCACGAACGGCGCGGTGATTTACGCTTACGACCCCACCAATCCCGAAGGCCGCACCGCGCGCATGCTGGCCGACGGCGCCGTGGAGCGCGCGGCCGGCCGCGCCGACCCGGTGGCCTCCACGGACCGTCTGCTCGACCAGCCCGGTTCGCGCTATATCGACTTCCTCATCCCGGGCCTGGTGGGCATGAACCTGATGGGCAGCGCCATGTGGGGCATCGGATTTACAATCGTGGACGCGCGCCGCAAGAAGTTGATCAAGCGCATGGTGGCGACGCCCATGCCGCGGCATTACTACCTGCTCTCGTTCATTCTCTCGCGCCTGTGTCTGCTGGTGGTGGAAGTGGGCGTGGTGCTCGGTTTCGGCGCGCTGGTGTTCCACGTGCCGGTGCGCGGTCCCTTTACCGGCCTGGCGGTGCTTTGCGTGCTGGGGTCGATGCTCTTCTGCTCGCTGGGATTGTTGACCGCCTCGCGCGTACAGACCATCGAAGCGGCTTCCGGGCTGATGAACGCCGTGATGATGCCGATGTGGATCTGCTCCGGCGTGTTTTTTTCGGCGCAACGCTTTCCGGACGCAGTGCAGCCTCTCATCAAAGCGCTGCCTCTGACGGCGGTGATCGACGCCCTGCGCGCCAGCATGCTGCAAGGCGCGGGCTTGGCGCAGGTGGCCCCGCAAATCGCCGTCATGGGCGCGTGGCTGGTGGTCTGTTTCGGCCTGGCGCTGAAACTGTTTCGCTGGCGCTAAGCACACCGTTTCATCAATACACTCTCGTGTTCCGTGAAGACCGCTCCCTCACGTCGCGGCTCCAATCGGAGCCGCGCGCGTAAAGTAAGCAAGCGGTCTGGCAATACGTGAACGAACTTCTAAAACCGCCTACTACATGAACGGATTCTCATCGGCGCTGGGGCCGTAGATCGAAGGCACCGGCACGTTGAGCAAACGGAGATAGACCGAAAGCTGGCCGCGGTGATGATACCAGTGGTTCAGCAGGATGGCGCGGACCACACCGCCGCGCGGCGCTGCCATCACCTCTTTGCCGCCTACGGAGAGATGCCAGATGGCGGCGGACTTCTCGGGAGTCAGTCCCTCGAGAAATGTCGCGGCGCCCGCCACGCTGCCCGTGTGAGCATCCAGAATTTCCTGCCGGCTGGCCGGTTGCGCCACCTTGAAGGCGTCGGGCAGCACCGCGAGGCTGTCACCGGCGAGCATTCCCGCCACCATCCCGGGCGTCTGCGCCGTGTGCAGCGCCAGTTGGCCGAGCGACATCGATTTCGCGTGTGGCTTCCAGGTGAGTTGGTCCTCCGGCACGCGCTCGAGCACCCGGCGAGTCGTCGCGGCCTCCTGATTCAGTTCGTGTACGAGATCATTCATAGCAAGTCCTCTCTGGAATAAGCTACCACGAAAAGGCGCGGTTTCCTTTTCAGTTCTTTCGCGTAATGGCGCAACCCAGGGCCTTGGTGCGCACGCGCGGCACGGGCTTTCCGGCGAGGATGGCGTCGAGCGAATCCCGCAGATCGGATTCCGTGATCTTGACTCGCTGCTTGCCGTAATCTTCCAGGCGGTTGTCGATGCGTCCGAGGTAGAGCAGGTCGCCGCGCGGCGAGAGAACCGCGGTCTCGGGTGTGCTGACAGCGCCGGTGAAAGCGGCCAGCGACTCCTCGGGATCGAAGAGATACGGGAAGGAATAGCCGAAATCGGCTACGTGGCGCCGGACATCGGCATCGGGCACGGTGGCATCGCCCTGCACGGCATAGAAGGCCACACCGCGCGGCGCATAGGCCTGCGCGATGCGATTTAATTCGGGGACGTAGTGATTGCTGAGAGGACAGTCGGTGCTGACGAAGAAAAGTACGATGGCGCGCTTGCCGGCGAAATCGGCCGGCGTGTGGGTACGGCCGGCGGTATCGATCAGGGCGAATTGCGGAAGGCTGGCAGCCACTGCACACGCGGCTGCCAAGAACAGTGTGCCCCTCGCTAGCCGCATGCCCTGATTATACGCTTCCGCCCTTAGTACTTTTGTTCTCTCTCAAAAGCTATCTTCTTACCGATAAGACCACCGAGAGAACATGTGGCTCCGGATTGCCAGTTAGCAATTGCCGCACAAAGAGTGTTGGAAGCGCAAGCGCCCATGAAGGTGCTGGCGGCCGAGGACAACCCTGTTTTTCAATCGATGCTGCGGGCCATGCTCACCAAGTGGGGGTATGAGGCAGTCATCGCTCGCGACGGCAATGAAGCCTGGCAGGCACTCGAAGCCGACGATGGTCCGCGCCTCGCCGTGCTCGACTGGATGATGCCGGGGATGGACGGCGTGGAAGTCTGCCGCCGCGTGCGCGCGGTACCCCGGGAATCGTACGTTTACCTGATCCTGCTGACGGCGCGTACCGAGTCGCAGGACCTGGTGGAAGGCATGGAAGCGGGAGCGGACGACTACCTCACCAAGCCATTTGAGGCCCACGAACTGCGCGTCCGGCTGCGCGCCGGGCGTCGCGTGCTCGATCTGCAGCAGCAACTCCTGGCGGCTCAGGAAGCGCTGCGCGAGCAAGCCACTCACGATTGCCTGACGGGCTTGCTGAACCACGGAGCCATCCTCGAAACCCTGCACAAAGAACTGGCGCGCAGCTCCCGCGAGCAACAGCCCATCGCTGTTCTGATGGCGGATCTGGACCGCTTCAAGAGCATCAATGACACGCATGGCCACCAGGGCGGCGACGCCGCGCTTCGCGAAGCCGCGCGCCGCATGAAATCCGCCATCCGCCGCTACGACGCTCTGGGCCGCTATGGCGGCGAGGAGTTTCTCTTTGTGCTGCCGGGATGCCAGGGCGCCGACGCCTTCACCCAGGCGGAGAGAATCCGCGAAGCCGTCGCCGCCGAGCCTTTCATGGCCGGCAACCGGGCTTTTCCGGTGACGTGCAGTATCGGACTGTCATATCGCACCGTGCCGGCTGCGGAGGAGGCCGACGTCCTGGTCCGCGAAGCCGATATGGCTCTTTATCGCGCCAAGGATTTGGGACGCAACCAGGTGACCATGGCCGCGGTGATGGCGTAAGAGGGCCCTTATCGCGGCGCGCCCGGCAGACGGGAGCGCACAAATTCCGTCATCGGCGCTGTCACATAGCGCGGCGGCTTCACCAGGAACTGCGGTTTCGTATCCCAGGTGCCGCGGGCGACCTCAGCCCACAAGGGCGCGTTGATGCCGCGATCGAGTAACACGAAGGCGTCGGCACGATCCAGAAAACGCATGCTGGAGGGTTTGAAATCGTCGCAGGAAAAATCCAGCACCATCAGGAAAGTATCCGGCTCAACCAGGTCCACCACGCTGGTGGATTCCACAATCACGTTCTCGGACTGCTTGAGGAGCTTCTTGAGGACGCCGGCCGCGCGCGCCAACTCCCCCGCCGAAGTGCGCAGCCAGAAGGAACGTTCGGCTCCAGCGGCCAGGAACCGGCCGGAATCGGTCGGGCCGGGTTCGTACTCTTCGCTCAGCGCGAACGGCTCGCCGGGCACCGGCTCGCAACCGCAGGCGGCTCGCTCGCCAGCACAGGCATGGTGGCCCGACTGCGTGATCTTGACGGCCGTCCAGTGGTGGCCGCGCAGTTTGCGAATCAGCCCGGCGGTCACCGCAGTTTTCCCGATCTTGCGCGAGTGGCCGCCCACCACCACCAGCATCAGGCCTTCCTCTCGAGTTCCGCGAGGCGTCGCTTTAGCTCCGCCACCTCGCGCCGCAAGTTGGGCAGCCGCGCCAGGTTGGCTAGTTGTTCAAGATGCTGCTTGAGGGGCCGCGCCGGCGTGCCCCATACGGTTTCGCCGCGCCGCACCACTTTGGAAGTGAGGACGCCGCAGCCCGAGCCCAGCACGGCGCGGGCTTCAATGCGGGCCTTGTCGCCGATCCCCACCTGCCCGCCGATGACGGCGTAGTCTTCCACCACCACGCCGCCCGAAAAACCGGTCTGCGCCGCCACCACCACGTGGCGGCCGATGCGGCAGTTGTGGCCCACATGCACCATGTTGTCGAGCTTGGTTCCCTCACCGATGGAAGTGACTCCCAACGCGGCGCGGTCGACGCAGGAATTGGCGCCGATCTCGACATAGTCGCCGATCTCCACGCGGCCCACCTGCGGGAACTTTTGCCAGCGGTCCTGCTCCATCACGTAGCCGAAACCATCGGCGCCGATCACCACCCCGGAATGCAGAATGGTGCGCCGGCCGATGTCCACGTTGTCATAGATGGTGACGTGCGGGTGCAGCACGCAGCCTTCGCCCAGGTTGACACGCTTGCCCACCACGGTCGAGGCGCCGATCGAGGTGGCCACGCCGATGCGCGTGCCGTTTCCCACCACCGCGTGCGGCCCGATATAGACCATCGCGCCGATTTCGACATCTTCACCCACCACCGCGGTGGGATGGATTCCGGGCTTCAACTCGGTGGTGGGGTAGAAGCGGTTGAGCGCGCGGGCCAGAGCGGTGCGCGGCTCGGACACGCGAATGACCGTACGGTAGCTGGGGCTGGGCCATTCCTCGGGCACCAGCAGGCAGCCGGCCGCGGAGGCCGCGGCCTGCGTGGCGGCCTTGCGGGTGCCCACAAATGCCAGGTCCGCAGCACCGGCGGTTTCGAGCGGTGCGACGCCGGAAAGTTCCTTTTCACCGTCGCCTTCAAAGGTCGAGCCAAGCCAGTCGGCCAATTCGCGCACGCGCATATCAGTAGAGACCCTTCACGGAGCCGCCATCCACGGCGATCGATGCGCCCGTGATATAGCTGGCGCGCTCCGATGCCAGAAAGACGACCAGGTTGGCAAATTCTTCCGGTTGCCCGACGCGTCCGAGCGGAGCCCCGCGCGCCCACCGGCTTTCAATCTCCGCGGGCGTGACGCCTTGTTTGGCGGCCAGGGTGCCGGCAAGCTCCATCAGCCGCGCCGTGGCGGTGAAGCCGGGGCAGACATTGTTCACCAGAACGTTCGACGGACCATACTCGTTGGCCAGCGTTTTCACCAGGCCGCTGACGGCGGCGCGAATGGAATTGGAAAGAATCAGCCCGTCCACCGGCTGCTTCACGCTGATGGAAGTGATCGCGATAAAGCGGCCCCAGCGCTGCTGCTGCATCACGGGCAGCGCTTCCTTGGCCAGGTATACGGTGCTCATCAGGTTCAACTGGGCGGCGGCGTGCCAGTCTTCCACGCTGGTCTCGGCAAAGGACTTCGAAGGCGGGCCGCCGGCGTTAGCCACACAGATATCCAGACGTCCGAACTCGGCAACCGTCTCGGCGACGAAGCGGCGAACCTGATCGTACACGGTGACGTCCACGGCGCGGGCGAACACGCTGACGCCGGTTTCGGCGCGGATTTCGGCGGCCGTCGCTTCGAGCGTCGATTGAGTCCGCGCGCAGAGAGCCAGCTTGGCGCCTTCACGCGCCAGTCCTAAAGCGACCGCTTTGCCTAACCCTTCGCTCGATGCGGCCACCAGCGCTACCCGATCCTTGAGCCCCAGATCCATGGCGTCATCTCCTCAAGTAGGCGTCGTCTTTGCTGAGCCAGTCCTGGCGGATGGGGCTGAAAATGTCGAGGTCCAGGGTATCCTCGAGCGCCACCGCGGCGTGCGGCATGTGCGAAGGAATGCGCAGGACCTGGCCGGCGGAGACCACAATTTCCTGGCCGTCAATCTGGAACTTCAGGGCGCCTTCCAGAATGTAAGTGATCTGCTCGCTTTCGTGATGGTGTTCCGGCACCACCCCGCCCTTGGCAATGAAGACTTGCGCCACCATGGCCTTTTCGCCGGAAATAATTTTGCGCGCGATGGTGGGGCTCAGCACTTCCTTCTCCATGTCGTCCCACGTGTAATGTTCCATTTGTTCTCCGCGTCTGCCATTGTATAACGCCTATAATGGTGAATCTCGCGCCAGGGGGTTGTATGAAGCGTAACGTTCTTCTGGGGTTGCTGATCTGGGGCAGCGGCCTGACGGCAGCCGTCTGCTTCGCTCAGGCGCCGGCTCATCCCATCGTCATCCAGACCAGCACGATCCTCGATGGCAAGGGCGGCGTGCTGAAGGACCGGCAAATCGTCATCGAAGGCTCCAAGATCCGCACCGTGGCGGCGGGAAAAGCCAAACCGGATTACGACCTGCGGGGCCTCACGGTGATGCCGGGCTGGATCGACACGCACATCCATCTGAACTGGCATCTCGACGCCAACAACAAGTCGGTGAGCGGCGGCGGCAAGGCCGAAGACATGGCGCTCGCGACTGCGGCGGACGCCTGGATCACGCTCGAAGGCGGATTCACTACCGTGCAAAGCGTGGGCTCGGCCATCGACGCCAACGTCCGCGACATCGTGGCTCAGGGCTTATTGCCGGGCCCGCGGATTCTCACTTCGCTGCGCCAGATTCAAGGGACCAACGGCGACCCGGAAGCCCTGCGCGCGCTGGTGCGGAGAACCAGGCAGGATGGCGCCGATGTGATCAAACTTTTCGCCACGTCGGGATTGGGCGCGGGCGGCAACCAGAGCATGACCGACGAGCAGATTCAGGCCGTGTGCGGCGAAGCCAAAGCCGTGGGGCTGCGCTCGGTGGTGCATGCCATCGGCGATGCCGGCGCCCGGACCGCTGTGCTGGCCGGATGCACCTCCATCGAGCACGGCACTTTTCTCACGGACGAAACCCTCAGCCTGATGGCGCAGCGCGGTACGTTTTTCGACCCGAATCTGCTGGTGCTGCACAATTATCTCGACAACCGCCAGAGCTTCACGTTCGACCAGGCGGTGCTTGACACGCTGGACAAGGGCATCGCGCCCACCGAAGACGTGCTGCGCCGGGCGCGCGCGCTCAAAGTCAAGGTAGTCTTCGGCACGGATGCCGTAGCCGGCTCGCACGGCCGAAATGCCGAGGAATTCATTTATCGTGTGCGTGACGCCCACGACAATCCGATGGACGCTTTAATGAGCGCCACTTCGGTTTCCGCCGAATCACTGGGTTTGGGCATGGAGATTGGAACGCTGGCGCCGGGGTTCCAGGCTGATTTGGTAGCCACCGATGGTAATCCGCTCGAAGACATCACTGCCGTGCGCCGCGTGGTGTTCGTGATGAAGGGCGGAAGGGTGTACAGGTATCAGCGGTAGCGGCTGCTCCCGTATCGCTAGACCGCTTGCTTACTTACGCGCGCGGCTCCGATCAGAGCCGCGACCGTTAGGGAGCGATCTTCGTGGAAGGCGCGAATCCTCGCACGCGGCCAGGCGCGCCGACTGAAAGCCGGCGGCAGCCAGGATTGGCTGCCCCACAAAGCAGCGGTTCACAGTGCTGGCGCACTGGGCTATGCTCTTGCGTCCTTCGGACTTGGGCCGCGGAAAAATCGTCGCGGCCTGCGAAGAAAACGAGGAATGGTAATACATTGGCTGAAGGCCGAGAAATTGACTTTCTTCGGACTCTCGGATAACACCATAGTCAATATCCGCACAGAATTCGAACACTACAACTCACCACCCCCGGTGATACACTGGACAACCGGAGGTTCGAAATGAAGTATCGGATTCCATTTGCGCTTTTCTTCGCCGCCACCGTGTTGGGCGCGTCGGGCACCGTCCATCTGCTGCAGAAGCCGGCCATGAACAAGACAGAGATCGTCTTTTCTTACGCGGGCGATTTGTGGACGGTCAGCCGCCAGGGCGGCATGGCCACGCGGCTCACCGCCGGCGCCGGCCAGGAGAGCTCCGCGGCCTTCTCTCCGGATGGAGAGACCATCGCTTTCTCGGGCGAGTACGATGGCAACACCGATGTCTTCACCGTGCCGGCCACGGGCGGTATTCCCAAACGCGTTACGTTCCATCCCGACCCGGACTCGGTGGTGGGCTGGGCGCCGGACGGCAAGCGAATCCTCTTCCGCTCGAATCGCGAAAGCTACTCGCGCTATACGCAACTCTTCACGGTTTCCCCGGAAGGCGGCCTGCCCGAAGCGCTGCCGCTTCCCATGGCCTTCAGAGGATCCTATTCGCCGGATATGAAACGCATAGCGTACCAACCGCTGGACGGCGGGCAGTTCGCCGCCGACGGTAACAACTTCGTTTCGTGGAAGCGATACCGCGGGGGGCGCGCCAGCTACATCTGGGTGGTGGATTTCGCGGATTTGAAAACGGAAAAAATCCCGCGCACGGATTCGAACGATTTCGACCCGATGTGGATCGGCGACAAAGTCTATTTCCTCTCCGACCGCAACGGGCCGGTAACGCTGTTCCAATACGATCCGCGCAGCAAGAAGGTGGATCAGCTCATCAAAAACCCGTGGAAGGACATCGAATACGCCACCGCCGGGCCGGGCGCCATCATCTACGAACAGTTCGGGCAGATTCATATCTACGACATCGCCGCGCAAAAGGAGCACCAGGTGCCCATCGAGATGGCGGCCGACCTCACCGAAGTGCGGCCGCATTTCCAAAACGTGGCGCGCGAGATTCGCGAAGCCAGGATCTCCGCCACCGGCGTGCGCGCGGTATTTGAGGCGCACGGCGAAATCCTCACGGCGCCCGCGGATAAGGGCGACATTCGCAATCTCACTCGCTCGCCGGGCGTCATGGAGCGTTCGCCATCCTGGTCGCCAGACGGTAAGACGGTGGCTTACTTCTCGGATGAATCGGGCGAATACGCGCTGCACCTCAAATCGCAGACCGGCGAAGGCGAGACGCGCAAGATCGCGCTGGCCGGCCATTCAGCCTACTATTCGAATCCCAAGTGGTCGCCGGACAGCAAGCACATGGCCTTTGACGACAACCAACTCCACTTGTGGGACGTGGATGTGGCCTCAGACAAGCTGACCAACGTGGCCACCGACTACATCAGCGAAGGCGGCGTCGATTTCGCCTGGTCGGGCGATTCCAAGTGGATCGCTTATTCCAAGTCGCTGCCCAACCGGCAGCACGCCATTGCCATCTATTCGATGGACAGCGGTAAGAGCCAGCAGGTGACCGACGGCCTGAGCGACGCACGCCATCCCGCGTTCGACCGCGACGGCCAGTACCTGTATTTCACGGCCAGCACCAATTTCGGCCCCACGCAGAGCGGGCTCGATATGACCAGCGACGAACACGAGGTGACCAGCAACGTCTACCTGACGGTGCTGGCGAACAATGTGGCGTCGCCGCTGGCAGCGGAGAGCGACGAGGAGAAGGCCGTGGAACCCGGCGCGGCGCCCGCGGAAGGCGCAGCGGCCGGTGGTGGACGCGGTGGCCGCGGCGGCGGCGGCGCAGCCGCGGCCAATACTCCACCCAAGCCGGTGCACATCGATTTCGACAAGATCCAGCAGCGCATCGTCGCGCTGCCCGTGCCGGCGCGTTCCTATGCTTCGCTGACCGCCGGCCGCGCGGGATCCCTGTACATCGTGGAAGGCGCGGGGCGCGGGGCTGGGGGCGGTGGCGGGGCGATTGGTGGCGGAAGCACGCTCTCGCGATACGACCTCAAAGCCCGCAAGCTGGAGAAACTGGCCGATGGCGTCGGCTCCTTCGACCTCTCGGCGAACGGCGACAAGATGCTGCTGCGCATGGGCGGTGGCGGCGGCGGACGCGGAGGCGCCGGTGGAGCGGCGGCCGCGGCGGCGCCGCAGTTCGTGATCGTCTCCGCGGCAGCGCCGGTGAAGGCCGGTGAGGGCGCGCTCCGGCTCACCGACGTGGAGGTGCACGTCGACCCCATCGCCGAGTGGAAACAGATGTATCACGAAGTGTGGCGCATCGAGCGCAGCTACTTTTACGATCCGAATCTGCACGGCGTGAACGTGGCGGATGCCGAAAAGGAGTACGAAAAGTATCTGGATTCGCTCGGCTCGCGCACCGACCTCAACTACATCATCCACGACATGATCAGCGATATGACCGTGGGACACCTGCGCGGCGGCGGCGGCAATATCCCGGCGGCGCGGGCCGTCTCGGGCGGCCTGCTGGGCGCGGATTACGAAATCTCGAATGGGCGATACCGCTTCAAACGCATCTATACGGGCGAGAGTTGGAACCCGAATCTGCAGGCGCCGCTGGCCGTTCCCGGCCTGAACGTCAACACCGGAGATTATCTGCTGGCGGTCAATGGCGAAGATCTCACCGCCAAGGACGATGTCTCGCGGCTCCTCGAAAACACGGCCGGCAAGCGCGTCACGCTGCGCATCGGCGCCGATCCATCGGGCGCAGGTGCGCGCGACATCACGGTGGTTCCGGCAGCCACCGAAACGCAGTTGCGCACGCAAGCCTGGATCGAAGGCAACCGCCGGAAGGTGGATGAATTGAGCGGCGGGAAACTGGCCTACGCTTATATGCCCGATACCGGCCAGGGCGGTCTCACCAGTTTCACGCGCTACTACTTCGCACAGTCCGACAAAGAGGGCGCCATTATCGACGAGCGTTTCAACAGCGGCGGGCAGGTGGCCGATTACGTGATCGACGTGCTCAGCCGTCCGCTCGAAGGCTTCTGGAGCCCGCGTTACGGCGCCATTTATCGCACGCCGGCGGCCGCCATCTTCGGACCGAAGGTGATGATCATCAATGAATTCGCCGGCTCGGGTGGCGATTGCATGCCGTGGATGTTCCACTACAACAAGGTGGGCACGCTGGTCGGCAAACGCACCTGGGGCGGCCTCGTGGGAGTGGGCTCGTACCCGCCGCTGATGGATGGCGGCACCGTCACCGCGCCCAGCTTCGGCTTCTTCAATCCCGAAGGCCAGTGGGACGTGGAGAACAAGGGCGTAGCGCCGGACGTGGAAGTGGAGCTTGATCCGAAAGCCATGCACGACGGCCACGACCCGCAACTGGAGCGCGCGGTGGCCGTCGCCATGCAGCAGATGAAGGAACATCCCGCGCCGGTGCCGCATCGCCCGGCGTTCCCAAATTACAACGGCCCGAATGCTCCCGTCACCACTACCAAAAGCGGAGCGGGCAATAAATAGGCTGGATCCAGATAATGCCGGGAGCACGCGTCACCGCAAAACGGGGACTGCTACCAATTCCCGCCTTTGGAATTGGATAGCTGTCCCCGCTTTGCCCTTGGGAGAACCAGCCTTGTCTGCCTACTGGAACCTGCCGGCATAAACTTCGGTGGTGTACGACAAAGTCACCCTGCCGTCTTTTTGAAACTCATCAAACAGCCCGTCCAGCTCTTGCATCAACGGCTGGTAGTTCGCCGCGCCAGGGAGTGGCGCATAGGAAGAAGACAAAAAGCGGCCGCGCAGCCCTTCCCGGTCGACACGCTGCTGGTTCGGGAATTGCGCCAGCCGCCAGCCCTGCCCACCGAAGAAATGGTCCAGCTCGCTGGTCTCGGCATGCAGGTGTTCCGGCCCGTAGCGGGTCACCAGATCGTCATAACCCGCGTTGAAACCGGGCGAGCGCAGGCGCTCATTCCACACCAGCGCCACCCACCCGCCGGGTTTGAGAATGCGTCGGAACTCGGTGCGCGCGGCGTCGGAATCGAACCAATGAAAGGCCTGTCCCGCCGAAACAAGATCGGCGCTGCCGTCGGGCAGCGTGGTAGCTTCGGCGCGGCCAGTTACGCTATGGAAGCGCGGCCAGCCCGCGAGCAGCCGCTCCCCCGCCGCCCGCATCTCCGCGTTCGGCTCGACGCCGTCAACCTCGCACCCGAACCGCAAGAACAGCTCCGACAGCAATCCCGTGCCGGAGCCGATATCGGCAACGCGGGATTGTGAAGTGAGGCCGCACTCGCGCTCCAGGAAGGCAATCACTTCCGCCGGATACGAGGGCCGGTAGCGAATGTAGTCTTCGACGCGCGAGGAGAATCGTTGAGTGGGATCCGAGCTCATAAGCCGATACAATATGTTACGCCATGAAAACTGAACCTCATATCGCGGTGGTAGGCAGCGCGAATATCGATTTGACCACATTCACCGACCAGATGCCGCGGCCCGGTGAGACTATCTTCGGGCGCGAGTTCAACCTGGGTTTCGGCGGCAAAGGCGCCAACCAGGCGGTAGCGGCGCGGCTGTGCGGCGCGCGGGTTTCCATGATCGCGCGCGTGGGCGACGACCTGTTCGGACCCGCTACCATCCGCGACTACCAAGCCCGCGGCATCGATGCCAGCCGCGTATTGGTGACGCCCGGCGTGTCGAGCGGCGTAGCGCCCATCTTTGTCGACAGCTCCGGCCAAAACCGCATCCTGGTGGTGAAGGGCGCCAATGATCGGCTGCTCCCCGCCGATGTGGATGCGGCCGGCGCGGTTTTGCGCGAGGCCGATTGCATCGTGATGCAATTGGAAATCCCCTTGGAGACGGTCTATTACACGCTGCGCTTCGCCCGCGCTCACGGCATTCGCACCATTCTGAACCCGGCGCCGGGTCAGCCGGTCTCGCTCGGCGAACTCGCCAACGCCGATTACGTGATCCCCAATGAAACCGAAGCCGAAGCGCTCGGCGGCATGCCCGTGCGCAACGTGGAGGAAGCGCGCGCCTGTGCCGAGGGCCTGCTGCGGCGCGGCCTGCGGAGGGTGATTGTCACTCTGGGCGAGAACGGCGCGCTGCTGGCGGGCAGCGACGGGTCACGCCATGTGGCGCCGTATCGCGTGCATCCCATCGATACCACTGGCGCCGGCGACGCTTTCATCGGCAGCTTCGCCTGCTTCCTGGCGAGCGGTTGCGAGGAAGGCGAGGCCATCGCGCGCGCCAACCTCTACGCGGCGCTTTCCACGCTGGCGGCCGGCACACAAAAATCTTTCGTTACCAGAGAGCGCTTCGAGCAGGAATGGGCGAAGGTGGCGTAGTGTACGATCCGCTGGCGCGCCACCGGCAGAAGCCGGCGCGCTACACCTGCTACCGCGCGGCCGGACCCATCGCCGTGGGTGGCAAGCTGGACGCACCTTCGTGGCAAATGGCGCCGAAATCCACGCGCTTCGTCGATATGGTGACTGGCGAGCCCGCGTGGTTCGACACACGCGTGGCCCTGCTCTGGGACGACCAGAACCTCTACGTCGGCTTCTGGCTGGAAGAGACCGATGTCTGGGGCACGCTCACCCGGCGCGACTCCAAAATCTGGGAAGAGAACGACGTGGAGGTCTTCATCGCGGGCCAGGACACGTATTACGAATTCGAGATCAACGCGCTCAACACCGTGTACGAAGTCTTCTGGATCTGGAAAGATGTCCTGAAGCCCGGATCGCCGTTCTACGGGCGGCCGGAGTTCGACCCGGCGACCCAGCGCACGCTGGTGCTCGATGGCGTGGGCGGCCACGTGCATCCACGCGGCGAACGGTGGGGCTTTCTCGATTGGGATTATCCGGGCCTGCGCACCGCCGTGCACGTGGATGGCAAAGTCAACCAGCGCGCCCACCGCGATCGCGGCTGGACCGTGGAGTTGGCCCTTCCGTGGCGCGGGTTGGCGGACATCGCCGACGGCCGGTCGCTACCGCCCAAAGACGGCGACGTCTGGCGCATCGACTGTTCGCGCTTCGAGAAGATCGGAAGGAACCGCGAAGTGCTGGACCCGTGCGTGGGGTGGACGTGGAACCGGCACGGCCATTACGATTCGCACATCCCGGAAGTCTTCCCCTATGTGACTTTCTCGGAAGCTCCGATAGATGCTATCTCGTAAGTGGGTGAATCACTGCCCCGGCTGCACCCAGATCGCTGCGCCATCGTACGAGAAGTATGGGCTCGCGATATTGATCGTCAGATTCGAAAAGGCCGGGTAATACGCGCCGCTCTCCGGACAAGCCTGAACCGCCGGAAATACGTTCGGCAACTGAACGTTAATCTGATAAAGACCGGCTTGTCCCGGCGTGAGGCCGGCGAATGCAGGACTAACTCCTATGCCCTGTCGCGCATTCCCACCGGCCGGCCGGCTTGGGCCGGCATTGCAGCGAAAATCAAAATTCACGAGTACCCCGCCCACAGTGGGCGCCGGCACGGGGGTTGGTTGCCCGCTCGCGACAGCCGGCACGGTGTGACCCAAGCCAACAGTGTAAATCACTACCATTTCGCCCGGTTGCGCCGGGAGCGCGGATGAAACCAAGCTTCCGTCCGCGTGGGTGACGCAGGTTCCCGGATATCCACCGCAGCCCGTTAGCACGTGAACATTGTCTTCAACCGTACCGACGGGAAAGCTCTGGCTGTTCACGCCATCCTGTGAGATCACCAGCGCGCTGGGCGGAGGGGATGGAAATGGATCAGATACCAGCTCAAACGGAATCTGGCCTGTGATAGCGGTCAAGAGGCAAGCCTGGGCAGTGTTTAACGGATCACCACAAAGATTGGTCTGCACTACAGAAATGAGAGTCAAGGGAAGGGTCTGCGAAAACGCCCGCTGAGTCTGGTTGAGCGTGACGGAGATTCCCGCGAGCGACGTAGGCAGCGGAAACATGGTGGCGTTTGAAGTCGATGGCGAAATCGCCTTCAACCCGGCAACCCAAAGGGTCAGGACTTGTCCCGGCGCGACACTGACGTATGGCGGAGACCCATAGCCCGATCCCACCAACGTGGGGCCGCTTTGCCCGGTGGCATGGGAGGAAGCGAGAAGCACTAAAGAGCCGATCCACAGCAACCGCTGGCACATATCTCAATGATCCTTGATCTTCGTGATGCGCAGGACGCGTAGTGTCCTACATCTCAAAGACCCGTTCGGAGCCAATCCAACTACAAACGGAAAAAGGACGAACCCACCGTCATTGTAACGAACCACACACTGGTCGCAGGCAGCTAATCGGCACTCCGTATTTGCCGCGCGATCTCCCGCATCTCTTCCACCGTCCGCTCCAGTTCCTCATCGCAGGTGTAGAAATGCGGCGCCACGCGGACGCCGGCGCCAGGACGATAATCCACCAGGATCTGGCGCTTCCCCAACTGGCGCGTGACTTCGTTGCCGTTCGCGACGTCGAAGGTCACCACGCCGCCGCGCATCTGGGGATCGCGGCAGGTATTCACGGGGATGCCGGCTTCGTCGGCCAGGGCGATTAATCGCGCGGTCTGGCGCATGGATTTTTCGCGGATTGCCGGCACGCCGATTTCGTTGATGATCTCATAGCCGGAGCGCGCTGAATAGAGCGCCGGAACGTTGGGAGTGCCGTTGAGAAACCGGAAGGCGCTATCGGCGTATCGAATCGGCCCTCCGGCGAACGCGAAAGGCTCTTCGTGGGCCATCCAGCCGGTGGCGGCCGGCTGCAGCGTGGGCCACAGATCGCGGCGCACATACAGATACCCGGCGCCGGGACCGCCGCACAACCACTTCACCGATCCGCCCGTGGCGAAATCCAGATTCAGCGCGCGGACATCCACCGGCACCGTGCCGGCGCTTTGATACAAATCCGCGATCACCATCGCACCGACTCGATGCGCGCGTTCCACGATGGCCGCCAGGTCCTGAATATAGGAGCTGCGAAAGGCCACGTGCGAAACAGAAACCAGTTGCGTCTCTTCGTCGATGGCATCCAGCACCAGTTCCACCGGCAGCGCGAAGCCATCGGGTGAAGGCACCGAAATCACGCGCGCGCCCTGGCGCGCGAGGCCGTGATAGACGTAATCGTTCGAAGGGAAGTTGAGGCCGTCGGTAACCAGCTTGTTGCGGCGCTGCGACCAGTCGAAGCAAGACGTCACGACGGACTGGCAAATGGAGACGTTCTGCTGCATCACGACTTCGCCTTCGCCCGCGCCGATGATCTTGCCCACCAGGTTGCCTACGGTGACGGGCATCTCCCACCAGCCCTCTTCCCAGGCGCGAATTCCGCGAGTGGCCCAGGTATCGGCGAACTCCTGCACGCGCTTCGAAGTGCGCGCCGGCATGGCGCCCAAGGAGTGGCTGATCATGTAGGTGGTGTGAGCCAGGATGGGGAATTCGGCGCGCCAGGCGAGCAATGGATCCATGAATTCCATCTTCCAGAGTACAATGATCTCTCGTTGCTTCTCTTGTTTTCTTCTCCGCGTCTGGCCTGTGGGGCAGCCAATCCTGGCTGCCGCCGCCTTTCAGGCGGCGCTCGACAGGCCAGGAGGCCTGTCCTACTTCGCTTTCGCCACTTCCACCCCAAACACATACGTCGCACCAAACATGTTCGACCGGAAAACCACCCACTTCTGGTCCGGCGTGAAGCTGACGTTGGGTTCCAGCTTGTACTGGTGCTTCGACATGTTCACCAGGCGCTCGGCGTGCAGCACTCCCGGGTTCACGAGATCCTTGCTGACCGCGCCGCGGTTGGGGAACAACTCCGGGTGGAACAGGTAGATCCACTCGCCATCCGGCGCCTTGGCCACCTGGCCGGGATCGCCGCCATCGCCGCAAAAGAGTTTGCCGTCGCGCGTCACATTGAAATGGATCGACCACTCATTGCGCTGCAGGTGATACCAGGTTCGCGCGGCCGTCTCCACGTTATACCCGGCCAGCCAGAAATCCTCGCCGCGCGGCGTCTGCAGATCGTACCAGATGGTCTTGCCGTCATCGCTCCAGAATTCGTGGCCGAAGATTTCCATCGCCATGGTGCGCGTATGGATTTTGGTGATTTGCGCTGTGTCCATGCGGATGGTCCAGATGCGGTCTACCTTGTGCCACGGCCCTTCATGGCAAAACATCAACAGGCCGGGATCGGTGGGCGAAAAAAGCAGATGGTTCAGCCAGTCGGTGGCGCGGTGGATCACCTTCACTTCGCCCGTTTTGGTGCTGATGGTGAACATCGCCATGGGCAGTTGCGCGGCCAGACGCTCCTCCATCATCTGCCCTTTGTTGGCGGGCTGGATCAGGCCCACGCTTTGCGGTTCCTGCGACCGGTTGGCGTTGTAGTCGGCGCCGTCGTTCTCGATATACGTGCCCGCCAGCAGGGTCTCATCGGCGTTCACGGTTGACACCCCGGCCGAGTTACGCGCCGGCAGCTTGGCAATTTCGCGCGTGGCCCCGCTATCGACATCGGTCGACCAGACGGCGCCTTCTTTGGTGTAGTAGACGTTCTGCGTCTTGCGCCCGGCCACGATTACCCGGACCCGGCCCGTGACGACGGCTTTTGTGGCATGCGTGGCTAAATCCAACGTCGAGATTCCCTGGGGAGTGGTGTAAATCAGCTTGCGGCCGTCGGCGGTATAGCCATTCTGGTTGAAGTACAGACTGGCGGTGCCGGGCTCGTCGGTCAGCCGGACCACGCGGTGTCCGGTGTCGGGATCGATCCAGGTCTTGGGCGGAGCGGCGGCGGTCTGTGAGTAAAGACACAGTGTGCCGGCGAGGTAGACAGCGACGCGACGCATGCCCAACCCCCCGCACGAAGCCGCAACCAATTGATTATAGGCCATTTATTTCTTGCGGCGTTTGACGGGAAAGGCCTTCTCCAGATCCACCACGCGCATTTCCTGTATGCTGACGCGCGGAATGTGAAGACGCCAGCGCCCGGGCTGGACATCCGTGTCCTGGTTGAATTCCATCCCGATCACCACGGCCTCGCCGCTTTCGCCCAGCAGAAAACCGACTTCGTGCAGTTCCACCAAGGCCGCATGGGCAGGGTTGGACCCAGCGGCGGAGGCTTCCTCTGAGACGGCGTCTCTCCAGCGGATGTATGCAAGCTTCACGGGGTCAAGGTACCATTCTACAGGGCCTTCCGCAAGGCGAGGCCCCCGGGATTGATACTATTTATGGAGCAAAGGAGGCCGTTCATGCGGTTCTCGCACCTGGTTTTGGCCGCCGCGCTGGCCACCCCGCTCGCGGCGCAACCCAAGCCGCAGTATGAAGTCTACGCCATCCGCTATGCCACCATCGCCGATTTTCCGGTCTCCAGCCTGGTGGCCGGCGCGGACCGCAGCCGCAAGATGGACATCGCCATGATGGTGTGGCTGGTGCGCGGCAACGGCCACAACATCCTGGTGGATTCCGGATTCTACCGCGACCAGTTCATAAAGCAATGGCACCCCAAGGATTTCGTCAAACCATCCGAGGCCATCGCGCGCCTGGGGCTGAAGCCCGAAGACATCACCGATTTGGTCATCACCCACATGCACTGGGACCACGCCGACGGCATGGATCTTTTTCCCAAGGTCCGCATTTGGCTTCAGAAGGACGAGTTGGAATATTACGCCGGCGCCGCCTGGCAATCGCGCAACACCCACGGCGGCATCGATCCCGACGACATCCTGGCGGCCGTCAAGCTGAACACCCAGGGCCGCGTCACCCTGGTGAACGGCGATGCGCAGGAAATCCTTCCCGGTGTCACCTGCTACTTGGGAGGAAAGCACACGTACGCGTCGCAGTACCTGGGCATCAACACGGCCCAGGGCACGGTGGTGCTGGCCAGCGACAACATGTACCTCTACGAGAACCTGGACAAGCATGCGGCCATCGCACAGACGCTCGACGCCGAATCGAACCTGCGGGCGCAGGACCGCATGAAACAACTGGCCGCCGATCCGAGGCTGATCATCCCCGGGCACGATCCCGCCGTGATGACGCGCTTTCCGAACCCGCAGCCGGGAGTGGCGAAGATCCAATAGGCACGCGCCGCCGCAAAACCGGGACTGCAACGTAGCCTGTCATGGGTTTTCGCTCATATGATTAAGTCGCTATACTCAAAGTGCGGAGGCCCAAGATGGACAGATCCAATGATCCTCGGTACAACTTCTACGCCAGCCCCACGGTGGACGAGTTGATAGCCCAACAGGGGAAGGGCCCCATCCACGACCCCAGAGTCTTATTGGGGGACTTCTGGCCGGAGGACGAGCCTATCGAGGAATTCCTGGCCGCCCTCCACGAATGGCGCGGGCATAACAGATCCGACCGCGCCGCATGAGCACTACCGTCGTCGTCGATACAGACGTAGTTTCCTATCTGTTCAAGAGCCATCCGACCGCCTTCCAGTACCTTCCGGACCTCACAGACCGGACGCCGATGATCTCGTTTATGACCATGGCGGAATTGGATCGCTGGGTGTTCGAAGCTCACTGGGGCGAGACCCGCCGCCAGCGGCTGCGCGAGTACGTGGAGCGTTTTGTCGTGCTGCCATACGATCGGGATCTATGTACGAAGTGGGCAGAGGTGACCGTCGCGGCTCAGGCATGCGGCCGGCGGATTGATTGCGCGGATGCCTGGATTGCGGCCACGGCTCTGCTCACCGGCGCGCCGCTGATCACCCACAACCGTAACGATTATCTCGGAGTGCCGGGCCTCACGCTGATTTCTCACGGTCAATAGCGCCAACCAACAACCTGTTTTTCGGCGCTGCCCCTGCGCACAGCGTGCAATCCCTTTACCCGCCGCCCGGGGCGTTGAAGGGGTCCCAACGCCGCCGGTCATCGCCAGGACTGAAGAAAGGCGGAAAGCTGGGAGCGATGAAACCGGGGGCCAGCCAGAGTGGACTGCACCCTTGTGCTGAGACACGGAAACCCTGGCTGTCCTGCTGGCGTCCCCGATAATAATCGTTCCAGTATTACGACGGTTATTCGGATTCGTCGGCTCTATGCCCATGGAATACCTGAGGCCACCTGAGGCCGAGATGGATGGCATCTCAGCGCCCGTGATATTATCGTCCTATGCCGAAGTTCGTCATTGAGCGGGAAATCCCTGGGGCAGGACAGATGACTCAGGAGCAAGCTCAAGCCGCGGCGCAGCACTCCCTGGCGGTGCTCCGCGATCTCGGCCCCAAAATTCAGTGGCTCCACAGCTACGTGACAGACAATAAAGTTTATTGCATTTACTGGGCGCCGAACGCGGAAATCATCCAGGAACATGCGCGCCGCGCAGGAGTACCAGCTAACCGGATTTCAGCCGTCCGGCGGCTGATGGAACCGGCTAGCGCCGACGAAGTTCAGTAGGACCGGGTCCCCTCAATTCTCCAAAGCCAACTCGATGGCTTCTTCCGGACTCATGTTCCAACCCTTCATCCAACTCGCGGCCGCCGATGGACCTGCCTGGTTGCGGGCCGCGTCGATTTTTTGCTCGATCTCCGCGTGATGGCTGGAACCGGAAGAACGCAACGCATATCTCTCCCTCATAGCGGCAGCCGCTCCCGCCAGCGTCAGAGCTCGCTCCGGGTCTTGGAATTGCAGCGCCAAACAGGCGAAAGCCTCCAGAACGCGTGGAAGGTCCGCCTTGCTTTCGGGCCCATACAACACGATGCACTCCCGGTACAGGCGTTGGGCCTCAACCAGATCGCCGGCCGCCGCCGCGAGACCCGCCAGATCGTGAAGGCAGGAGGCGATACCGTATGGAGTCCCCAACGCGCGAAACCTGGCGAGGGCCTGCTGGTAATGCACACGAGCCTGGCCATCGTCGCCCTGCTGCCGGCAGAGGTCGGCCTGGTGGCTCAGAGACCACGCGGCATTCTCTTGATCTCCCGCATCCTCAAAAAGGTGCATGGTCTCCAGGTACAGGGCACGCGCGTACTCATAGTGGCCCAGGTCTTTGACGACATCCGCCAGGTTGCTCAGAGTCCCGGCGAGAATGGAGGCATCTCCGGCCACACGCGCGAATTCCACGGCTCGCTCGCACCAATGCTGCGCTTCCGGAAGTTCAGCCGGCGTGCGCCGCAAATTGAAACCGGTACGGGTGGCGCAAAACAGCATGCCCAGAGGATCTCGCGCGTCCTCAAAACTGGCAAACGTCGCTCGATATAAATCCAGCGCCGGTGCGGGGTCGAGATCGCAGAGGAAGTCGGCTTTCCAGTAGTTACCCCAGTTGCTCAGTCCTGGAAAATTGGCGGCCGACGGAAGCGCCAGCATCCGTGAAATGCGGTCCAGCCCTTCCCGCATCAGGCGCAGGGAAGACAGGTACGGACCCAGCGCGATCAACAGGCGCAATCCCCACTCCGCGTCACCGGCGGTTGCGAGCCAATCCATCGCCGCGCGAAAGTTTCCCAGTTCCAAATCAAACCGGTGATTCCCGTCACGGTCCCGGCGGAGCCGCGGTCCCTCTTCCTCCGCCAGCACCAGAAAATAGGCTGCGTGAGCTTTGCGAGAATAGGCTTCGTCCCCGGCCTCTGCCAGGCGTTCCCGGCCGTATTCCCGCATGGTTTCGAGCAGGGCGAAGCGCGGCTCGGCGTCCTCAGCTCCCGCTCGGCGGACCAGGCTGTTGTCGACTAGAACTTCAATGGCGTCCCACAGGTCGGCATGCAGATCCTGGCGCGTGTCACAAACGGCTTCGATGGCATCGATGGTGGCTCCGCCCACAAACGTCGCCATGCGCCGGAACAGCTTCCGATGCTCGGCGTCGAGCAGGTTGTAGCTCCAATCGAGCGTCGCCCGCATGGTCTGCTGGCGATGGGGCAAGTCACGGGCCCCGCCAACCAGCACGCGCAAAGGATCCTCCAACCGTTCCAGGAGGGCTTTCAGCGGCAGCAGCTTGGTGCGCGCCGCGGCCAGCTCGATCGCTAAGGGAAGGCCATCCAGCCGTCCGCAGATTTGGGCCACCAGACGCATTTGGTCCGCGTCGAGTGCTGCGCCGCCACGCAGGCCGGGAGCCCGTTCCATAAACAATCTCACGGCAGGCGATTGAACCCCGGCCGCTCCGGGGAGAATCTCGCTTGAAAGCAGCGACGGCACCGCGAATTCGCGTTCGCCGTAAATGTGCAGAGCGGCCCGGCTGGTGACCACAATCTTCAATGCGTCCGACTGCAAGCCCGCCACGAATCCAGCGGCGTCCTGCACGTGTTCGAAATTGTCGAGGAGCAGCAGCAGCGGTCCGGCCAGTCTCCGCAAGTGCTCCGCCACGGCCGCCTCCGCGGTTTGCTCGGGCATTGGCAGAACGCCGAGCGCGCGGGCCACCTCGGATGGCACCAGGGCCGCCTGGTTCACCTTTGTCAATTGGACGAAACAAACGCCTCCTGAGAAGGCGCCCTGAAGCTGCCGGCCAAGTTCGATCGCCAACCGGGTCTTGCCAATGCCGCCTGCTCCGGTAAGTGTCAGCACGCGCAGATGGGGGTCTTCGAGCAACTCCCGCAGGCGGACCAGCTCATCCTCGCGTCCGATGAGTGTGGTCCGCGGCGCGGGCAGACTGTAGACCGGCGCCAGGGTTAGCCCACGCTCGTAGCCCCGCGTGCCCAGTGCAACGAGGTTCTTTTGAAGTTCCCCGGTTGAGGCGAAGCGTTCCTCACGGGTTTTGGCCAGGCACCGTTCAATGGTCCACTGCAGGGGGGCGGGCACCTGCGGATTCAAACGCCTGAGAGGTTCGGGTTGCTGAAAAAGAATCGCGGCCTGCACGTCGGCCGCGCTCTTACCCGGGAACGCCCGGCGCCCCGCCGCCATCTCGTAGACCAGCGCGCCAAAGGAAAACTGGTCGGAGCGGAAATCGAGCTTCTCTCCGCGGGCTTGTTCGGGCGACATATAGCCGGGCGTGCCGATCACCGCGCCGGGAAGGGTCAAGGCCTCCAGCGTCTGGGTTGCGTCCGGGACTTGGGTGTATAGGCGCTTGGCAATGCCGAAATCCAGCACCTTTACACGGTCATCCGGAGTGATCATGATATTTTCGGGCTTGAGATCGCGATGCAGGATTCCCTGCTCATGTGCCGCCGTCAAGGCATCCGCGATCTGACACGCGATCGCCACAACCTCCGCTATCCCCAGCGGGCCGGGATTGAGTTTCTGCCGGAGAGTCTGACCTTCGACCCATTCCATCACGATGTATGGCACACCCTGCGACGCACCCACGTCGTAAATTGTGACGATGTTCGGGTGGTTCAGCGCAGAAGCGGCGCGGGCTTCCGCGAGCAGCCGGGTTTCCATGCTTTCGGACCAAACCTTAGCTCGAACTGCTTTGACGGCCACCTTGCGATCGAGCCGCGTGTCTGTCGCGCGATAAACCTCGCCCATGCCCCCAGCGCCGATCGAGGCTTCCAATCGGTAGTGAC
Organism: Bryobacterales bacterium; assembly: GCA_003167255.1. Classification (GTDB taxonomy): domain Bacteria; phylum Acidobacteriota; class Terriglobia; order Bryobacterales; family Bryobacteraceae; genus PALSA-129. The sequence continues at coordinate 406 of PMTR01000081.1, read as the reverse complement.
CGAGTTGGGTGCCGGGGCCGAAAGGCGTGTGTGTCGTTCTGGCAGCAGTCTCGTTCTCCCAAGCCGGCCGGTCCAGGATATTCTCTTCTGCCTGCCGTGCGAGCATCTCCATGACCTGGTCGCGGACTTCGGAGCCGGCCTGCGCAAACAGCACGGCCCGTTCCGCGGGCCCGCAGCCTATAGCGGCTTGGTACAACTCCTCGATTTGTTTCCAACGCTCCGGCGTCATACGAAGGGATACGCGAATTCCTCTATTATTACGCGGGGGCCGGTGGCCCTCTCATCCATAAAGGCGCAAACCGGCGTCAAAAGCTGGCGCGTCCGCCCAAGAATCTCCAAGAGGTAGTTTATACTTCTGAAAGCACAAGCATGGCGGATCCATCGGGTGTGCGACTCAGGAGTGCCG
>PMTR01000189.1 GCA_003167255.1 Bryobacterales bacterium | reverse complement strand
TCATCGTCACGGGTTTTCTCATCACGGGTTTTCTCTCTACGGGTTTTCTCGTCACGGGTTTTCTCGCCTAGTGGACAGGCCAGGAGGCCTGTCCCACTGGCTAGCTCAGCGTGAGCCGCGGCTTGCCTAGCTTCACCGCGTTTTCCATCAGCTTCAGGCCATGGTCGTCCTCGGCAGTCAGGATCGACTCGGGGTGGAATTGCACGGCTTCGATGAGCAAGTCGCGATGGCGCACGCCCATGATGACGCCGTCGGCGGTTTCGGCGGTGATTTCCAGGCACGCGGGGAAGGTCTCGCGGCGCGCGAATAGAGAGTGGTAGCGGCCCACTTGAAACTCTTCCGGTAAACCTTCGAAGACGCCGATGCCGCGGTGGCGGACGGTGGAGGGCTTGCCGTGCATCGGATAGTCGAGAACGCCCAGCTCGCCGCCAAAGGCTTCCACAATGCCTTGCAGGCCGAGACAGACGCCGAATACCGGGACGCCGTAACGCACGGCAGTGAGGACCAGGTCGGGGACGCCGAAATCGCGCGGGCGGCCGGGGCCGGGTGAAATCAGAATCAGGCTGGGCGCGACTTGCGCGATCAGCTCCGGCGGGAAACCGGCGCGGTAAGTCACCACTTCGGCGCCGGTCTGACGCGCGTAGTTGGCCAGCGTGTGGATGAAGCAATCGTCGTGATCGACGAGCAGAAGTTTGACGCCGGCGCCGATGGGTTCGCGCGGGACTTGAGCGTCGGACTTGGGCGGAGCGGCGACGGCAAGCGTGCGGAAAAAGCCGGTGGCCTTCATGCGCGTTTCGCGCTCTTCCATCTCAGGGATGGAATCGTAGAGCAAAGTTGCGCCGACAGGATAGGAGGCCATGCCGTCTTTCAAATAGGTAGTGCGGATGAGAATGCCGGTGTTGATGTCGCCGTTGAGCGAGATCATGCCGATCGAGCCGCCGTACCAGCCGCGCGCGCTTTTTTCCAGAGCTTCGATGGCAGTCGCGGCGGCCTTCTTGGGTGCGCCGATCAAGGTGACGGCCCACATGTGGGTGAGAAAAGCGTCGAGGCCGTCGAAGCCTTCGCGGATGCGGCCCTGTACGTGGTCGACGGTGTGGAAGACGCCGGCGTAGGATTCGACGAGGCGGCGGCCGATCACCTGCACGCTGCCCGCGTCGCAGATCCGCGACTTATCGTTGCGGTCGACGTCAGTGCACATGGTCAGCTCGGACTCTTCCTTGGCGGATTTGAGCAGCTCGCGAATGCTGTCGGCGTCGCGCAAGGGATCGCCGGTGCGCTGGGCGGTGCCGGCGATGGGGCAGGTCTCGACATCCCGATCCTTGACGCGGACGAACATTTCGGGAGACGCGCCGACTAATTGCTCATCGCCGAACTGCAGCAGGAATTCGTATGGGCTGGGGCTGGCGATCTGGACGCGCTCAAAAAGGTCGGAGGCTTTGCCGGAGTAGGGCGTGCGGAAAGTCTGGCGGAGGACCACCTCGTAATAGTCGCCGCAGCGCATGCCTTCGCGGACGGTTTCGACGTTGGCCATGTACTCTTCGGGCGTGTGGTCGGAGACGATGGGGCCGGGAGGAAGCGCGGGCGCGGGCGCGATCTCGGCGGCGTCGTGCGGAAGCCCGCTGGTCGAGAGGGCGTCTTGCGAGAAATCGTACTGGCAGCGCTCGATCTGCTCCTTCTTGCGGTCCATGAAGTAGATGTCGTCGCAGAGATAGAGGTGCAGATCCTTGTGGCCGTGGCGCGGCAGGCGCTTCTGAATGGGCTCGAACTGGAAAAGAAAGTCGTAACCGAAGGCTCCGATCAAGCCGAGGCGCGAATCCCCGAGGCCGCTGAATTCCTGGATGAGCGCGCGCAGAATGGAGAAGACCGAAGGCTGGCGGCTGCGTTCCTCTTCGGGGAAGAGCGCCGGCAGCGGCTTCAGGCGGCCGGCCATAGTCTCACCTTCGAAGCCGAATTGTTCCCAGTGGGGGTGACTGGCGAGGACCGGCGAGAGCAGTTGCGTGATGACGCGGCCGCGCTGGTTGAGCGGGTGGAACTCGACGCGGCGGTCGAATGAGACGATCTCGAGCGGCGGGCAGAGGGAGGCGATATCCCAGCGCGAATATCTTCCGGGGAATTCATATCCCGAGGAAAGATAGATGCCACGGTGATGATCGAGCTCGCGCGTGAGATGTTTGAGGCCTTTGCGAAAGCTGGCCCGGGAGACGGTGCGAGAGACCACAATCCCGTGGGGAGTCGTGTAGCGTTGTTGGCGCATAGGAGATCCCTTGGGGAAATTAGCTATCAGCATAGCATTGTAGAATGTAAGTATGGAAAAACCGATGGCCAGCGGCCCGCCGGAACTGTTTGCGCGCATCGACAACTATTCCGTGGACAACGCCGCGGCGGCCGCCGCCGAAGGCATCGTGCTGACGAAGCTCGACCAGGCGGTGAACTGGGCGCGCAAGAATTCCATCTGGCCGATGACTTTCGGGCTGGCCTGCTGCGCCATCGAAATGATGTCGATGAGCGCGTCGCGATTCGACATCGCGCGGTTCGGGGCCGAGGTGTTTCGCGGATCGCCGCGGCAATCGGACCTGATGATCATTGCGGGGCGGGTGTCGAACAAAATGGCGCCGGTGATCCGGCACCTTTACCAGCAGATGCCGGAGCCGAAGTGGGCGATTTCGATGGGGGCATGCGCCACCTCGACTGGCGTGTTCAACAACTACGCGCTGATCCCGGTGAACCAGGTGATTCCGATCGACGTGTTTGTGCCGGGATGCCCGCCCAGACCTGAACAACTGATCTACGCGCTGATGATGCTTCAGGAAAAAATCCAGGGGCACAGCGGCACGGTGAAGCAGGTCCTGAACCTGGCGTAAGTGGGACAGACGATCGGTTTTTGTCGTCTGTCCAGCATCCGAGGCATGGACAGACCTGGTCTGTCCCACCGTGTAGAATGGTTTACACATGCTTGCCAGGCTGCTTTCCATTGTCATTTTCCTGTTTGCGCTGGCGCCCGTAGAGGCGCAGCAGAACGTTCCTTTCCCCGGATCTATTGAAATCGAGCAGTCGCTGGACCGGCTGAATGAGGTGGGGACGGTGCTCATGATCGCGGCGCACCCCGACGACGAACACACGGCGGTGCTGGCTTACTTCGCGCGCGGGCGGCACATGCGGACGGCCTATCTTTCCGTGACGCGCGGCGAGGGCGGGCAGAATCTCATCGGCTCCGAGCAAGGGCCGCAGATGGGGATCATCCGCACGCAGGAACTGCTGGCGGCTCGCAAGATCGATGGGGCGGAACAGTTTTTCACTCGCGCCATCGACTTCGGTTTTAGCAAGACGGCGTCGGAGACCATGGAGAAGTGGGGCCACGACCGCATCCTGTCGGATGTGGTGTGGGTGATCCGGCGATACCGGCCGGACGTGATCATTCTGGTGTTCAGCGGCACGCCCAGCGACGGCCACGGCCAGCACCAGGTATCGGCGATCTTGGGAAAAGAAGCATTCGCGGCGGCGGCCGACGCCAACCAGTTTCCGGAGCAGTTGAAATACGTGGAGCCGTGGCGCGCCAGGCGGCTGGTGCGCGCCTCATTCGGGGGCGGCGGACGTGGCGTGCCTCCCACAACTCCTGGGGCGCCGGGCACGGCACCGCCGGCGACTGCATCAACGCCACCCGCGACTGCATCCACGCCACCGGCGAGCGGCCGCGGCGGACGCGGAGGCCAGCAGGCCGCGGCGTTGCCGAATGCCGGCGAAGCCGATACGGGCGGGTTCAATCCGATCCTGGGATATTCGTACCAGGAACTGGCCAACATGAGCCGCAGCATGCACCACAGCCAGGGAACCGGCGCCATGCGGCAGGTGAATCCGGGCACGACTTCGTTCGGGCTGGTGGCCGGAGAACCGTCGTCGAAGGATTTGTTCGACGGCATCGACACCACCTGGAGCCGGTTGCCGGGCGGCGCGGCGGTGGGGCCGATTCTCGAAGCGGCGATTCGCAACTTCGAGCCGGCGCATCCGGAGAAAGCCATTCCGGCGCTGGCGAAGGCGCGCCCGCTGATCGCGGCGATCGCCGATCCGCTGGCCAAAATCAAGCTGGCGGAACTGGATGAGACCATCGCGCTGTGCGCGGGATTGTTTGTGGAGGCGCAGGCGCAGCAGGCGCAGGTCAGCCCCGGCGGGCAGCTCAGCGTAACCACCACGGTGCTGAACCGCTCCACCGCCGAAGTGACGCTGGATGGCGGACGGGTGGAGGGAATTTGGAACGAGCCGCTGGAGATCAAGCCGGCCAAGCTGGGCCATAACCAGAGCGCGCACGTGCAGTTTGACCGTACGGTGCCGCCGGGCCAGGCGTACTCGCAGCCGTATTGGCTGGTGAAGCCGCCCGCGGGCGATGTGTACCAGGTGGACGACCAGCGGCTGGTGGGGCTGGCCGATACGCCACCGGTGCTCCAGATGCGGCTGCGGCTTACAGTGGACGGCGCACCCATCGAAGTGGTGCGCGCCGTGCAACATCGCTACGCGGAGCGGTCGGAAGGCGAACGTGTGCGTCGGCTGGTGGTGGTTCCGGCGGTGGCGGTGGACCTGCCCGATCCAGTGGCGGTCTTCCCGGCGGCGGCTGCCCGCAAGGTGCAGGTGGCGCTCCAGGCCAACGTGGCCAACGCGTCGGGCGAATTGCGGCTGGACTTGCCGGCGGGTTGGAAGGCCGAACCCGCGTCGCAAGCTTTCAAAGTGTCGGCGGGTGAAGTGGAGGAAGTGACTTTTGAAGTGACGCCGCCCGCCGGAGAAACCACGGCTACCATGAAGGCGGTGGCGGCCGTAAATGGGCGCGACATCGCGAGCGGCATGCAGGTGATCTCGTATCCGCACATTCCGCCGCAGACGTTGTTTCCGCCGTCGGACGTGAAGCTGGTGCGGGCCAATATCGACGTGAAGGCCCACAAGATCGGTTACATCATGGGAGCCGGCGATGAGATGCCGGACGCGCTGCGGCAACTCGGGCTGGAGGTCACGCTGCTCGGGCCATCGGACCTGGAGCAGGGCGACCTGGCGCGCTTCGATGCGATTGTGGCGGGAGTGCGGGCGTACAACGTGCGGGCCGACCTGAAAGCCAACCAGGCGCGGCTGCTGAACTACGTCAAAAACGGCGGCACGTACGTGGTGCAGTATCAGACCGGCGACGCGTCGCTGAATATGGGGCCGTATCCGTTCACAGTGCCGGGTGGCACCCGCTGGCGCGTGACGGTGGAGGAAGCCCCGGTCATTTTTCCGCACCAGGACAGCCCGCTGCTGCAGTATCCCAATCACATTTCGCAGAAAGATTTTGAGGGTTGGGTGCAGGAGCGCGGCCTCTACTTTGCGACGCAGTGGGACAAGCAATACCAGACCGTGCTTTCTTCGCACGACCCGGACGAAGAAGGAATGGAAGGTGGAGAACTGTGGACGCGGTACGGCAAGGGCGTCTACATTTTCACGTCCTATGCGTGGTTCCGGCAGTTGCCGGCGGGCGTGCCGGGAGCGTTCCGGCTGTTCGCGAATTTATTGAGCGCGAAATAGCGCCCGCTGTTTTTCGCCGATGGCCTGCCAGTCGAAATGGCGCACGGCATGGTAGTACGCGGCCTGGGCGATCTGGCGGCGGCGGCCGGGATCGGCGATGAGAGTCGCGATGCCGGCGGCGAAGGCTTCGGGCGTATCGGCAATCCAGGCGCTGTGGCCGTGCAGCAAGCCAAGACCGGCGCAGCCCGAAACGGTCGAGACCACAGCGCGCTGCATGGCCATGGCTTCCAGGACCTTGACGTTCGTGCCGGCGGAAACGACGGTCGGCACGAGCGCAAGGTTCGCCTCGACGTAGAGCGGACGCACGTCGGAAACGAAGCCCAGCATGCGGATGCGCGGGTCTGGCTCGGGCTCGGGGGAATCGGCGAAGGCGCGCCAATACGTGAGGTGATCGGGGCCGCAGACCACCGTGACGGTGAGGAGCGGAAACTTCTCGCGCAGCAGGGGCCAGACGCGTTCGGCGAAGAAGCGCCAGGCGGCTACGTTGGGGAAGTGCCGGAACGATCCGATGAAGAGCAGACGCTGCCCGGGGCTCTCGGGTTCGGGTTGGAATCGCGCGAGATCGACGCCGTTTTCGATAACCGTGGCCTCGACGCCCGGGCTCAGAAGCCCGGCGTCTTTGGGCGACATGACGGCCACGCGCGGGAAGCGGCGGACGGCGCGGGTTTCGAAGCGGCGCCAGCGGAATGCGTCCCATGCGGCGGCGAGAGTGCGTTCGCGGCGCGCGATCTGGGTGAAGAGGTCGAAAGTGACGTCGTGCTCCACCAGCACGTCGCCGGGGTATTCGGCCAGTTGTGTGTACTCCACTTGCAATTGCTCGAAGCCGAAGACGCGGCGTTCCTCGGCGATGGCCCGGTGCATGGCGGGCGAGCGGAATTCGTGCACCTCCGGCGGCAGCAGCGTGGACCAGCGCGGCTCGCGGTAGCGGGGCTTCTTCACCAACACCACGCGGGCGCAGAATTCGAGCAGCGGGGCGGTGTCTGGGGTGGCATCGCCATCGGTGAAGGCCAGCAGCGTGACGTCGAACTCACGGGCGGTCTCGCGCAGCAGGTTGTAAATGCGGACGGCGCCGCCGTGCGAGAGCGGATACGGGTAATACGGCGAGAGCACGGCCACGCGGCGGCGACCGGGCGAACACGCGCGGCCTTCGACGACGCGAGAGCCACGCGGCACCACGGAGCGCTCGCGTTTGGGCCAGGGCCACCACCGCGGGCGGAGATAGATGCGGTCGAGCGGAACGCCGCGCCAGAAGAGCAACGAAGGCAGATCGAAACGCAGGTGATGACGATCGAGCTGCGAATTGTAAGCCAGAATTTTGCGGGGCGCCAGTCGGTACGCCGCGCGGCGGAGAGCGCTGGACTCACGGGATAGGAATACCGGGGCGAGGCCGATGCGGTAGCGGCGGAGTGTTTTGCGCAGCTCGCGCCAATTCTCGTCGGTGGCGATGAAATGGCGGCGGGCCGGTTCGAGCGCGCGCACTTCCTCGGCCATGCGCCGGCACAAGGCGGGCGGGCCGGAACAGAAAGTGACCACCACGGCTTCCGGGTCTTTGCCGAGAAGACCGAAGATCCAGCGCTTCAGCCGCTGCTTCACTCGACGGACCTCATACCCCAGAGGACCGCGCAGGCGGCCANNGCGCCGAAGGCCGGCGAGATCACTAACTGCGCGGCGCCGTAGGAAGCCACCAGCATGGAGACGGCAAATGCAGCGCGTTCGGCGCCGAAGGTATCGAGCGGCAGCGTATAGGTGTTCACGCTGAACGCCGAAACGGCGAAGAAGCTGATCGAAATTCCGGCGATGGCCCAGGCTGGGGTAGGCGCCGCGGGGATCGCGGCGGTGACAAGTGAAACCAACGCCGCGGCGAAACAGACGCGGAACCGCGCGGCAGCGGCGGGCGTTCCGCCGCGCATGATGCGCAATGAGAGCCATCCGCCGGCGAAGCCGCCGCCCATGGCGACGAATGGCGGAATCCAGGCGTACCACGCGGCTTGCCGGACGGTGAGCGAGTGCGCATCCACTAAATATTGCGTGGTCCAGTTGGTCCAGAGCGAATAGCCCACCATGCTGAGCGCGTTGGCCGCGACGAAGGCCCACAAGCGGCGGTCGCGCAGAATCCCGGCGGCGCCGGTTTGTGCCGGAGCGGGTGCGGCGGCGGGCACGCGGCGAGCCGCCCAGTTCCACACGGGAATCCACACGAGGCCGAGGATTCCGGTGAAGATGAACGCGTGGCGCCATCCGCTCCGCAGCGCAATCCAGGTGGCCAGGGGCGGGGCGAGGATGGCGCCAAGGCTGACGCCGGCCTGGTTGACGGCGTTGCCGAGCGCGCGTTCCGGCGGGCGCAGATAAAGATGGATAGCCTTGCCGGCCGCGGGGATTCCGCCGGCCTCTGCTGCGCCAAGGACGGCGCGGCACCCGAGCAGGCTGCCCAATCCGCGCGTGAACCCGGTGGCGATTCCCGCGCATGACCAGACGCCGATGGCCAGGCTGGCGGCGCGGTTGAGGCCGATGCGATCGGTGAGCATTCCCGCCAGAGGTGCGCTGAGGGCGTAGGTGATGGAGAAGACGCCGAGGATCCAGCCGTACTCCGCGCGCGAGAGATGAAACTCCGCGCGCACCAGCGGGGCCAGCGTGGCGAGCGCCTGGCGGTCGAGATAGTTGATAGCGGAGGAAAGCACGAAGACCGCCAGCAGGAGCCAACGGAAGCGCGCCGCACGGTTGGCGTCGATCACTGGAACTCGATGGTGGCCACGTCGCCCGCGGTAGCCAGCTTGGCGTTGGGCTTGGGGAAATACTCGATGGCGACACGGCGCGGTTTCTGCACGCCGCATCCCAGGTTCAACTGGCCGCCGCCGGCCACGAAGACCTGCGCGGGGTCGACCAGCAGTTTGACGGTTTTGTGGTCCGCGCCTTCTACCACCAGGCGGGCCTGTTTGCCGAGGCAATCCACCTGTTTGAGCGTGCCGGTGATTTTACCGGAAGGTAGGGCGCCGTCCCACCAGGGGACGGCCTTGGGATCGGGCTTGGCGTTACCGTTGATCTTGGCTTCGGCGGCGTGGAGTTCGGCGCGTGCGTTGGCCTGGAGTTGGGCGATCTCGCGGGCTTCCTCGTCGGCGCGGCGCTGTTTTTCGGCGGCTTCGTAATCCAGGCGCTGGCCTTCCACAGCGAGGCGCGCTTGCCGCATCTGCTCGCGCTTGGCCGGATCGGCGGCGGCCTGCTCGGCCTCGCGCCAGGCTTTGGCGGCTTCGGTGAAATTGCGGTCCGCCAGGTAGCATTCCGCCAGCGCCTGCCAATAGGAGGCATTGCGGGGATTGCGCTCGGCGGCGTTTTTCCAATCCGCCAGTCGCTGGCGCGGATCGGTGTCGCGCGCCGCCAGCATGGCGAACGGTTCGTCGAGCTTGGGGTTGATGCCGGCGGCGCGCAGCAGAGCCTGCCGGGCCTTTTCATTATCGGGCTCCAAGCGCGCGTATTCGATGAAGCATCGCGGGCTCTTGGCGCCGGCTTCCATGGCGGCCGAGAAATGCGCGCGGGCCTCGGAATCGTGACGATCGCGCAGAGCCAGCAGGCCGAGGCCTTCTTCCGATTCGGGAATCTTGAGGTGATCGCGGAGCAGGCTTTGATACTCGACGGCCGATTGCGGGCCGGCCAGAAGATCGGCGCGCGCCAGACGCACATCGGCATCGGAGATGGGCTTCTCGTGGAAGTCGTCGGGCGCCATAGGACGGCTGGAAATCGTAGTGGTGGGAAACTGGCGCGCGGCGAAGTGCCGCCTGGCCTGGGCCTCCACTTCGGCGGCGCTCTTGCCGAATGCGTTGTGATAAGCCGGATCGTCATCCACGCCCTTGCGCAGGTTGTAGAGCAGCACGCGAAGCTTGCCGAAGTATTCCGGAGCGGCCACCAGCAGATGGATGCGCGCGAAATCGAGATCGGGCTGGGGCGGCGGCGCGCCCACCGTGATATGAATTCCGCTGATCTGGAAGGTGGAGAAGAACTCGATCAGCCCGTGCTCGAACGCGGCCGGCATGCGATTGGTGTTCGAGTCGAGCAGCAAGCGGGCGAGTTCGCCGTAGACCGCGGGCGGCGTCGGGCCTTTTTCGGAGAGCACGATGGCATAGCGGTCGCGGCACTTGGTGAGCGGCGCGGGCGAGGTCCAGCCCTGGGCGTTCTTAAAAACGAGGATGCGAACGGGTTGCGGTGTAGCGAGATCCTCTTCGCCGACGATGACGCCGAGCGAATGGCGGAACTCTTCGAAGCGGACCATGGTTTCCTGTCCCGCGCGCTCGCCGGCGTCGGTGAGGACCTCGAAGGGCCCGGAAGTATAGCGCACCCAACGGTCCGCCATCGCGAGAGACGGCAGGAGGCAGAGGAGGCTGAGGGGTAGCCATCGGCGCATTGCACTCTCATTATGGCGCGGCGCGAGGCGACCGGTGGGTTTGGTAGAATGGAAGCACCCGTGGCGCTATCGTCTAACGGTTAGGACAGAGCCCTCTCAAGGCTTAAATACGGGTTCGATTCCCGTTAGCGCTACCAAGTTTTCATAGAGTTAGGGGCCGTGGGAGACCACGGGCGACCACGCGCAGCGCTCCAGCAAAAACAGACCCCAAAATGCACCGAAGTTTCGGCCTCGTTCGCGCGCCGGCGCGGCGCTAGCAGGACGGGCAAGTTGGCGAAGACCGCGCCACCGTTCGCGCAGGGGGCGCGCACGTTGCGCCGGTGTGCCGCGGCCTGGACGTGTGGCCGCCAGCCTTGGCCAGAGGCTTCGGCCGCGAGTGGGCGTCGTCGTAGCGTCACCGTTATCATGGTCTTGGGGACCGGCGATCTCCGCCGCGTCGACCGGCAGGTAGCATAAGGCGGACGCGGACCGCTCGGCGAATGCCTTCTGGTGGCGCGCCGCCGGATTGAGCAGAGCGGAATCGCGGTCTTCGATGGCGGGCTCGTTTCCCGTTAGCGTGGTTCCAATCGACGCCCCACGGGCGGCGCGGCCAGATCACGCCAATGCCGCTCTCGTTCCCTGCTATTGATGTATGGCAAGTACAATAGCGCCATGCAGCCTGGAACCATCGAAGACACGAAAGGCATCGACCTCCTTGAACGCCAGATCGACGAACTCGTCCGCGAGAATCCCGAAGTAGGGGACTTCCGCGAGGGGTTCCAGGTGTATTGCATGGGGAAGTACTCGCTCGGCACTTCCGCGAGCACCATCAGCGCCTACGGCAAGGATGATTTGGGCCTTGCCTTCTATTCCTGTCGGGACCGCACCTATCACGTCGTCCAGTGCCGGGCTCCCGAACGGGACTGGCTCGAAGCCCACCCCGGAGAAGTCCGGGCCTTCGGTCCCTCCGCCCTTCAGGAGTGCCGAACGGCGCTGCAATACCTGCTGGAGAATTCCGACAAGACGGCGAATGACCGCCTGCAGGATTTGCGCGCCCGCATCAGTGCCGATCGGAACCAGGACGATTTCGAACTGGTGTTCTTCCTGATCGTCTACGGGGCTCTCAACGATCGAGCCAAAGCCGCCTTTGCCCAGCTCAAGCTCGATTACGAGCGGACCGGGGTCCGTATTCTCCTGCAACAGATCGCCGACCTCGCGGACGAATTCCTCGTCGGCACCGCCCATCAGTCCGGTGAGATTCAATTGGACCTGCGCTACTCCGCCGACATCGGAATCCTTCGCGCGCACGACTACTGCTACTTCCTCACCAACGCCGCCGATCTCCTGGACGGATTCAAGAAATACGGCTGGCGTCTGTTCGATCTGAACCTGCGCTACGAGGTGCGCAACTCCTCGATCAACGGCGACATCTTGCGCTCGCTCCAGCACCAGAAGACCCGCCGTCACTTTCACCACTACAACAACGGCCTGATCGTCGTCTCCAAGACGTACAGTGTGCGCGACAAGCAGAATTGCATCCACCTCACCGGGCCCCAGATCGTCAATGGGCTCCAGACGGTGAAGTCGATATACAACGCGGTGACTGGAAACGACGTCACCCGAGAACAACTGGAGCACGAGTGCCTAGTGCAGGTAAAGGTCATCAACACCAGCGATGCAGACTTCGTGGCAAAGGTGGTCCAGGCCACCAACAACCAAAACCCGATGCACCCTCGCAATCTCAAGGCCAACGGCCGGGAGCAGCGGGTGCTGCGTTCAGGCTTCGCCTCCATGACGCCTCGGTGGTTCCTGCAGGTGAAAGAGAGCGAGTGGGAATCGCTGACAGATGAGGGAGGGCGGTTCTTCAAGCAGGTCGTGGGCTTCAGCGCCGTGGACTTCCGGCCTGACGCGCACAAGCGCAAAGGCCGCGTGGTCGACAACCAGGAGGCGGCGAAGGCCTGGTTGGCGCTCATCGGTTTTGCCGACCTCGCCGGTGATCGGGTGACCCACTATTTCTCCGACCCAGAGGTGTACCAACTCGCGTTTGGCATGAGCCCGACGGAACACCACTGGAATCTCTTCGCGCGCAACACCGATTTCGATGCCGGACGCCGCCACACCTTGAAAACCGTCCAGGGCGAGGCCTCCCAGTTCATGCTGGCGTACGCGCTCTGGCAGTTCGTTCGCAACTTCGTTCCCTCGGCGCAGCGGTACCGGGAAGAAGCCTTGGACGAAGGCGTGCGGGCCGGCAAGCTTCAAAAGGCCGGCGGGAGCGTGACCAGCCCGCCGTCGGTGCAGGAACAATTCCTGGGCGACAATCTGACTTACCAGACCTGGCGCCTGATGGCGAACATGAAGGAGCTTTTGCTGGAGGTCGCATCGCACATCCTGGCGCGACGGTACGGACCGCTGGAAGCGTCGCTGTGCTCAGCGATCCTTCACCGGCCCGAGATCGAGCCGTTTCTCGCAACCGGGGAGATGCGGGACATCGCGCTGGCTGCCGCCAAGGGTGGTGAGCTCTCAAAAGACGCGATCTTCGCGAGGATATTCTGCATGCTGAAGTACGTGGCCGCTCAATTCTGGGAGGACCGACGCACCGCGCTTCTGTCCACCTCAAGGATACGGACGGTTTTGCTGCGCCGCGACATCGCCGCAGACTTCAAACGCCGCGTGTGGGAAGTGGACTCCCGGAAGGGGTTGGATCGCATCTGGAAACCCGAGGGCGTGACCTTTATGGAGTCCTTGCCGGATCTGCGCTGAAGCCCCGCCGGGGTTTTATGTCGCCGCAGGCTTTGCGCCGGCGCTGCGCATTGGACCGCACAGGAACGGCGTCGCCTTGAGGGCCTGCGCAAAAGAAACATGCCAGCCGCTCTGGAGGCGTCCGATTTCGAGACACATGTCGCCCACGGTCCTCAGGTAATCCGCTTCCGGCCCGCTGGCAGTTACTTTCGATCGAAGGCGGGGTGCCGGCGTTGGGTGCGGCGACAGCTCCATCATCAGGTCGAGCGCACAGGCGCGGATGCCGCGTTTGGCGTGATCGGTTTCATTTTCGCTGTGCACGATCGCGTAATTCACGCCCCAGAAACCCGCGACTTCGAGTGCAGCGAAGAGGTCGATCCACGCCTCCGGCTGGCGGTTGGCGTAACTGAGGATCAGGCGGCCAGTTGGCTTGAGTATGCGCTGGCACTCCCGGAAGATCCGGGACAGGAGATCCCGGTAGCCGTGGGACCCAGTGGAAAAGCCGTTCGTGGAATTGACCACGGCTTCGTTGATGAGCTTCTCAGTCGAGAGCCGGGACCAGGCGCGAAGCGGCAGGGACAGCTCGTCGTACTGGACGTCGTCGTGATATGGCGGATCGGTCAACACCAGATCGGCTGACCCGGAGGGCAAGCTCATCTTTTCCGAGCTGCCTTCCACCAAGTACGCGTCAACGCCTTTCGGAATTGCCTTTCGGGGTGTTGTCGCGGGAACCGGTCCCAAGACCGTGAGTGAGCCCGCAGCTCTTTCCTGAAGCCACGCGGAGGCTTTGGCGAACAGCGCCAGGCGCCGAGTGACGGTGCCCCGCCCGCTCCTCACCGCCCCCCAAACGTTCGGTTCAGCCGGAAGCGTCGTGAAATTGAAACGGTGGCCTGCCATCGCCTCGTAGCTCTTGAGATACCAGCGGTCCCAGCGCGAGAGTAAGCCTGCCATCTCTGCCGAACCGTAGATCGCCATGCGCAGTGCGTTTTGGGCTCGCTCATCTGGTGCCACCGTTTCGGACATCGCTAGAAGGCCCTCCATAACGGCCCGCTGGCGGGCCGGGTAGAGATCCTGCCAGTACTGAAAGCCGTGCCGCAGGAGCACCTTGGTTTCCTGGCCGTCCGGTATGCGGCCGAGGGTAAGCTTCGGTTTCCACCGCGGACTTTCCGCCTGCCGGACCTCCTCAGGGGTCGCCAGCGCCAATTCGCGCCGCCCGCGCGCCGTTCGTTCGACTAAGACGACTTCCCACTGCCAGTCGCCATTTGTGGCTCGCCTCTGCAGCTTCTCGGCATGCCGACACTGCGGGCACACCACGGTTCGTTCGGTGGTGTATTCCGCGTCCGGATCGGTCTGGAGACCGCATTCCCGGCAGCGGGTCATCGCCCCCGTTTTCCCGTAGAACAAGTGGCCCCGGGGACAGCTGAGAATCGCCTCCGGTCGGCCCCGCTCTTTCCGCGTCAGGAGCGAGACCATGGCATGGGGAAACAGGCGGCTGCGGGCTCCGCAGTCGGAGCACTTGGCGCTTGCGACCCGGAACGTGTGCGAGATCGTCGCCTGTTCACCGTCGGAGAAGGTGGTGGCATAGGCGGATCGAAGCAGCGGTTCCGCGGCCTCCTCAAGCTGTTTCGTGAGCTGCTGGATTTCGTCCGGACTCGGCAGCCGCAGCATTCCCGAGAGACCCTGCATGGCCCAGGGATTCAGGTCCTGCGCGTACAGGTGATGTCCCCGAATGGCCGCGGCCAGCGGGATCACCCCACCCCCGCAAAAAGGGTCCACTACCAGACCCGGTCCTGGCCGATCCACGAAAAACGCGTCCAGAATTCCGCCAAATACGGCCTCCGTGCGCCGCGCCCACCACCGGTACACCGAAACCGGTGGCAGGTGGACCTCGCGGTTGCGCACTTCTTTCGCCGCGCGGAGGCTGATGGCACCTGCGTCGAAGCGCTCCAGGACACTGTTCGGCCGTTTCACTTCGGGTTCCTCGCTGTTGCGCGCAATCTCAGTCCGCGGGGACTTCGATGCCAGCTTATTCATACGGCGGAAGGCCTTCATTCAAAGTTCCGGAATCGAGCTGGAGCCTAACTTGTATCCATCGTCCATTCGGATGCTGGTCAGAGGGTAGCATGGTTGAAAATGCCTCCGCGCGGCACCAGCCGATAACCTCCGCGCGGGAAGAATCGCACGCCTGGCACAGCACCAGTGCCCAAGAAGGATCGCGCAAGGCGACCGCCGCTTCGTTGCGGCTGAGGTATACCTCGAAGTGGGTTTGCGAGGCTCTGCCCGTAGTCTTCACTTCCATGCGGCGCGGCCTGCCGTGGAGCGTCGGCGCGACGACGTCGTACCCCAGTTGATCGGAAATCAGGCTGACGCGTTGCACCAACGTCGCAAGATCGCCTCGCCCGACCTGTGTCAACTCCTGCCGGCTGCGGTCGACTACAGCGCATTCGCCCAGTTCGCCCAACTGCCTCGCGGTATCGCTCAGGAAACGGTTTGCCAGTGCCAGCAAAAACGCTTCCCGCTGGTCGGGATCGGGAATCACGTCGCAGAGTACTTGCTCGTCTCCGTCGGAGATGAGTTCCGACCAGACGGCATCGTTGCGAACGGCACAGTGCAGCCACAGCGGTGGCGATTGCTGCGCTGCGAGAACCAGCAGGACCTGCGACGCTTCATCCGGTGGCAACCCGCGCAAGGCGCGGAGTTGTTCGGAAGGGTACAGGACGGTTCCCTGTGAGGTGAGCAGCCCGCACTGGAGTAACAGGCGTTCACCTTTCACCAGGTCCTCGCTGTGATATATCCCGCCAGTGGGCAGCCTCAGATACGATTGGTGGACGACGGCGGTTTCTACGCCGGCGGCATCGCACACCGACGCGGCGACAAGTGCCGCTCGGAGCAGATGAATGGTCGGCAGACCCGCGAGGGGTTCATCGGGCGGGTGCATCACCCTCTCCGCCTCTCAGGTGAGCGAACAGCGCGGCGATGTCCGCCTCCGAGTCGATGGCGGGACCGTAGTCTTCATCGTCCGGGAGTGCCATCGTCACGATGTCCGGATCGTTCAGCATGTCTCCGAGGCGCTCTGCTTTTTCCCGGACCCTGCCGTCCACGACCTCGTCGATAGTATTGGTCATGACCAGGAAGGTGATCTGGGTGTCCTGATCAGGCGACATCCCCAAGCGGTGAATGCGGTCGATGCTCTGCAAATACTGACCCGCGTTGAACGTCCGCTCCAGATAGATCGCATCGTGGCACACGTCATGCAGGCTGACGCCCTCGCTGGTTGCTGCGGGATTGGCTAGCAGGACCTGGCAGGCGTCGTCCGTTCGGAAGCGGGCCAGTTCGGCCTCACGAGTGCGGGGAGCGGATGCGTCGCTGATCTCAGAGGGAATGCCGCCATGGATCAGCGCCGGCCGATATCGCTGTAACATACGTTCCAATGTTTCGAGGTTGCGGACGAAATTCGACCAGATCAAGGTCTTGCGTCCCGCCTCGACGTTGCGTTCGATCATCTGCAGCAACTCCTCTTCGTGGAGGAACTCAACACTCGTTACAACCGGACGCACGAGCAGATCGCGCTCGATTTGCGCTGGGCGGCGTCCCGGTCGCCCAAGGAGCTAAAGCTCGGCAAGGAGCACGTCTGCCAGTGGGTCCGCATCCTGAGTTTGATTCGCCAAATCCAGGATCTCAGCGGACAGAAGCTGCGATTGACGGAGTTTGACGAGAAGAAGCAGGTTCTGATCGAGATCGACGAGGAGTACCAGCAAGCGCGAGAGGTGGACCCGGAAAAGGCCGCAAAGGTGCGGGACACGCGGATGATCGGGGTTTTGGTGGGCCTCGGGTACCGGGAACTTCGGCAGATCGACGACCGCTTTTTGGAGAACTATCTCATGCCGTCGCTCGCCGAGGACAAGCTCTGGAAACGTGATAAAAGATCGAGGATTGTTCGGTAGCCTCTCAGGGGCCCAAGCAAATCCGGATTATAGATCGCGCTCGCGGTGTCGAGGTCGGACTCGGTCGCCGCGCGGTTCAGTTAAGCTGAAGGTGTGGGGTCCGCATGACCATCACGCTCGATCTCAAACCAGAAATGCACGCGGGTCTTCTCGCTTTGGCGAGCGCCAGCGGAATGTCCCTGGAACAGTATATCCTTGCGATGGTTGAAAACACGGTGCGTCCTCATTCCTTGAGTCCGCAGGAACGGGCGGCTGCTTGGATCGAGTCCGCAAAGCGATTCCCGAATACTTCCCCGCTTACGGATGAAGCAATCAGCCGCGAAAGCATTCACGGCGACCGCGCGGCTAAATGAGCGTCCTAATCGATTCCAACGCTCTGTTGCGCCGCGCACAACCCTCTCACCCCTCCCGCACGAGCGCCTTACAAAGCGCTGCAGAGTTAACCTTGCAGAATATCCATTTGAATCCAATGGCAATGCGTCCACAAGTGGCACGCTGAGGAGAAGTGTTTGGACGGATCAGGGCTGCACGCGTACTCTGACCACTTGCCGGATCAGCGCCCTTAACTCCTGATAGATCCGCACTCCCTCGCCAGCATGCCAGAAGTTGATCACGAGACCATAACGTTGTCTGGTGTCCAGCCCCGTCGGGAATCGCCTTTGGCATCCAACCACCACATGCAGATTCTGATTCCCATCGGTATCAGTCCTGAAACGCGGCGCGCGAGCCCATTCAATCCGCCGGACTTGAAGTGTCGACCACTGCGGAGCGGTGCAGGGCGGTCTGAAGCCGAGCGCGGCGCCGCTGGGCGGTGAAGGTGGCTGGCCTGCACCCAGAAACCTGGACCTGTAGAGCGCGACTTCCTGCGTGGTCAGGCCTTGCAGCACATCCACAAACATTGTCCGCGCCAGATACTCTTTCCGACTGGATCGGACCGGCGGGTCGTAAGCGAGCGCGACCGTAATTCCGCGGGCTCCCTTTGTGGACAAGAACG
The DNA here is from genome assembly GCA_003167255.1 of Bryobacterales bacterium. GTDB lineage: Bacteria > Acidobacteriota > Terriglobia > Bryobacterales > Bryobacteraceae > PALSA-129. The sequence continues at coordinate 24,376 of PMTR01000189.1, read as the reverse complement.
ACGGCGGCACCGGAATCCGATAGAAATGAAGTTTGTCTTCTTCAAGTTCCGCCTCGGTAACCAGTTGGACGGATTGTTCCGACGACCAGACGAAGCGATCGAGTCGCGGCTGGCCGTATCCGACGAACCTGAGCGCGGTATCTTCATCCACAAGCCATTCCTCGCCGCAAGCCGGGGTTCTGGCAGTGCTTGCCACCAATGCACGTACCGCATTCGCGGAAGCCGGGGCACCAAACAGGCCTTCCAGACTCCGTTCCGCAAGGGCGGCCGCATGAGCCACATGCGGGCAGGAGAATGACGTGCCGGTCCTGCTGCCGATGAACCGCCCATCTTGTTCGCGGATGATTGTCGGCTCTCCGACCAGGAAGTGCCAGTCGTTCCAACGAAATCCCTCGGCTCCCATCCGCTGCAGCGCGTAATTGCCCCCGTAGTCAGCGAACTCGGGCTTGATGCTCTGGTTGTCCCGGCGATAACTACATCCAGGGCCGGTGCGGGTGAATGGACTGGGGCCGCCCCGTGGCGCGCCAGGAACTGCATCCGGAATACGCAGGATCCTACCCACGAGTTGGACGGCCATGGAGTCGTTACGCGCGATTGAACCAACGGTCACCGCAAGCGCCGCCGTACCTGGGTTGCAAACCCGATGATCCGCAGTCAGCACCTGATCTCGGACGGCCCGCTGAATATCCACCAAGGCTCCATTGGCTTCAGGCATCTCGGGATACCGATTGCCGGCGGCGACGACAATGACGATGTCCAGTTCCCGCGCGAGTTCGTCCAGCTTCTCGGCCCACGGGAACTGACGACCGTCTTCGTAAGGCGCCAGGTCGTCACCAACAGAAAGGTTGAACACCCGGCAGCCCCACTCATCGTGAAAGTGGCGAATGGCATCTTCAATCGTGTGTTCGATTCGGTTCTGATCCGGGAAGACGGCTCGCGGCCGGCTTGGATCTATCGGGTTCTCTTCGTTTCGAAGCACCTTCGCCGAGCAAATTCGAACCTTTGGGTTCCACTGCCCAGTCTCGATACAGTTCGCGATGTCGCCGTACACGGCAAGCCCTGCGACCGAGGTACCGTGGCCGTTCTGGTCTACCTCGGTATTCTCGCCGGTATCGAAGTCGCGCTCCGCAACTACCCAATTCCTCAGAAATGGATGACCGGAAACGACGCCACTATCCACGACGCATAGCATTGGGTCGCTTTCGTCCGGTTGTTGACCCTGATCGAGCGGTGGAAAGTCCTCAAAGAAGCGCGTGTATCCTGCTGCCACATGCGGCGGCAGGTCTACGCGGGCGACGAGGTCGATCCCGAGCAGTTGTTCGGCGAATGCCCTGGTCGCCTGCACCTTCACAAGCAATAGGCTGGCGGTGCGCACTTCGTCCGTGACTCGGCAGCCGGCCCGTTGGCAAGTAGCCCGAAACTCCGCAAGCACTTCGCGAGCGCTACCGTCGTCCTCGGGCCGCCACAGGTCCACATCGAGGTAGAACGGGTCAGCTTGGGGGAAGCCTTCCGTCTTGATGCGCCTCCCCATCCGATCCTCGCGGGAGACGCTCCTGACCTGCTGGAGGGAATCAAAGAACTTCTCTCGACCCTTCGGTGGGAGGACCGGTTGCGCCACCGGTTCACCCCGATAGGCCGCAATCTCGCGTTGAAACCCTCGAATGGCGGCTTCACTCGGGAACTGCACAACCGTCCGGACACGCGTCTGGTCGGCTTCCTCGGAAACGCTCTCATCTACGACCTGGGCGTGAAATCTTTCGACGAAGTCATCGCGAGTGTCGTAGTTGACCGTGTTGAATTCCAAAACCACTAGGCGGTTTGGATCGATCCCGACAGATTCCCGTCGCTGTGCCGTTTCCCGGACCGCCTGGGTCGTCTGGTTTGTCAGGGTCGCGGCGTGTTCACCCCGATCCGGAGGCGTCGGGACTGGAGGGAAAAAGGGCCGTCTCCTCCTACGCTCCGGTTCGTCGGGCTGTCGCTCTATCTCGATATGCGGGAATTCACCGTCGCCAGGAATGAGTGCCATCGATGTCAGTCGCGATCTACGGTCGGCGCGTCAGATGCCGAAGCTTTCCGCAGAACGGACTGGCGATATGCGTGCCGCGCGAGAGCATCCTCCACGTCGGAGTCAGTAACTTGTCGGCTGTTGCGTAGCACGCACGCTTTTCGAATGTCGAGGCATGCGCGCTCGGCATCCGCATATGAAGAACCAGAGAAGGCTGCAGCGATTCGATCTATTTGGGCGTCAGTGGAACTCACCGGGTTAAGACGCTTCCTCGCCAGGAGCTTCAGTTGGGATTCCTGAGGCCGTTCGAAGCGAATGGTCTCATCGAAGCGCCGCCAGACGGCCGGGTCCAGCACCTGTTCGAAATTGGTCGCGGCGATAACGAGGGAACGGCCATCGAAATTGTCCACGATCTGCAGAAATGAGTTGAGCACACGCTTAATCTCGCCGTGCTCGGTGGTATCGTCGCGCGAGCGGCCAATGGCATCGAATTCATCAAAAAACAACACCCACTGGCCGCGCCTCGCGTATTCGAAAACCTTGCGCAGGTTCGCGGCGGTCTCTCCCAGCAAAGACGACACCACGGCATCGAAGCGGACGTACAACATGGGAATTGCCAGTTCGGCCGACATTGCTTCAGCCATGGCGGTCTTGCCGCAACCCGATGGACCACAAAAGATGACGCGGCGGATCGGGACTAGGCCGTTTGCTTCCAGGACGTCCCATTCCCGAAACTCACGCAGTACGCGGTCTACCGCACAGCGAACCGGAGGCTCCAGCACGAGGTCGTCCATGTATCGCTGGGGCTGGCGCACCTCGAGCAGTGCCATTCTGCGTTCGGAATCCGTCGGACCCGGCTCCATTGGGACTAGCCGTTTCAGCGTGCCCTGTTCTGAGTGACCGTTTCGCAAAATTCGTTCCAGTTCATTCGCGAGAATCGAGTGTTGCTTCTTACGCTCTTCGACGATTAGCTCCTCGGCGGCCTGCTTGAACGCCTGATCGTCGCGGCGTTGGTACCCCGTGAATAGCTTCTTAAGAAGGTCTGCCCTCGCCATTTGCCACACCGGCTCTCGACCCTTCAGAATACTCCATCGACGCCAGGAGAAGGGCGTCCACCATAGCGGCGCTGCGGAATTGTAGACGATTTAATTGTCTTGATTGGGTGGCGGAGGGGGATTCCGCTGGCCAGAATCACTGAATTGTGGGGGGAGTGCGTGGGAGCCGTCCAGGACGCATGATCAGGTCCTCGATCACCATGCGCGCCACGGCGACCCAATAGTCGCTGACCGGTTCGTGGCCATACTTCTTCCGCGCGTAATCCAAACCGATGTTCTCGCGCGTCGCAGTGAACGCGGCCGAGAGGTTCAGGGCCAGACGCACTTCTTCGCTGATCGGTTGATCGCCCATATAGAGGATTAGTTTACCGGAACCTTGGGGCGCTCCTGCGAAGTGCGGCCCATCAACTCGTCCCACCGCCGGGCGGCTTCCTGGTCACGCCCGCGCATCGCGTGGCTGTAGATTTCGGCAGTCACGCGGACGGACGAGTGGCCCAGCCGCTCCGACACGGTCGCCAGATCCACGCCGTCTGCCAGCAGGACCGACGCGTGGCTGTGGCGGAGCGTGTGGAGGCTGGCGCCTTTGGGCAAGCCCAGCTTCCGGCAGAGCAGCGACACCGACGCGGAAATCGAATCGGGCTTCAGCAGTGTGCCATCGGGATTCGCGAATATCAAATTCAGGTCTGTGCGGTAATCGGGACCGAACTTCCTGCGGAATTCGTCCTGGCGTTGCCGGTGGGCGTCCAGTGCCGTCAAGGCCGAACCCGGAAGCTCGATTCGCCGTGGCCTTCCGGATTTGGTGCTTTTGAAGAGCAGGACCTCTTTCGTCTGTGTCAGCGACCGATCAATAAATGCGCAACCGTCCCGGATGTCGGACCAGCGCAGCGCCAGGATCTCGCCGCGGCGCGCGCCGGTCGCGGCCGACAAATCCAGGAACATCGGCAGGCACCAGGGGCCCGTCGCGGACTCGACCAGCCGTGCTTGCTCCGCGGGCATCAACGCTAGTCCTTCGTGCTTCTTTGCAACCGGCGGTTCGCTGCGCCTTACCGGATTGCTGGTGACCAAGCCCCAAAGTTCCGCACGTCTGAAGGCGCTCGACACAACGCCCGCGATGCTGCGGACGGTCTTAGCCGCCAGCGGGCGCGGCTTTTTGGTCTTGCGATGGTGGCCGCCCGATTCCAGCAGCCGGTTCCATTCTCTGCTCAGATGAAGCGGCGTGATGTCCGTGAGCCGCATTGCCAGGAGATCGGGGTGGAGGCACGCCGCTTGCTCGTGGTATCGCTCGATCGTCTTGGGCGCCAGCTTCTTTTCCGCGTGTTGCCGGAAAAACTCCTCCAGCAGGGTCGAGAGCGTCTTCGGAGGCTCGGCCGCCACGCCGACGCCAGCCTTCGCCATCGCGAATTCTTGCTCTTCGTCTATTCGCCGCTTTGCCTCGGCGTCCTGTGCCGCGCCCTTGGTGGCGAAACCAAATCCCCTGACAATACGCCGATTATCGCGGGTCGATCCTGGCCCGTCGAACTTGTACAGCCACGTGATCTTACCCTTGCGTTTGCGTTTGTGGACCGACATCAGTGAACCCTTACCTCGGGTTCGTTTTGAAGTCCAGGTCCGGTCCGCATGCCGCAGGTCCGCTCCCATTCTTCGTAGGCGTGCCGCGTGACGATCCATCGCCGGCCCAACCGGATGCCGGGGAGAATGCCCTGCTCCAGCATCGCGTACACCGCCAGCCGGCCGATATCGAGGCGGCGGGCGATCTCGTCTACCGACATCCTGTTAGATGGCCGGTTACCATTTTCATCGGACATAAGCTATGACCAATCGTTCGAATCAGAGAGACACGGCAAGCGCCGACTCGCGCCCGCAGATATAGAGCTTTTCCCGCGCCCGAGTTGATCCCACATAGAACTGCCGGATCACCGAATCGCGCGCCGCGCCGCCACGCGCGTACTGGGCGTCGCCCGCCTGGCTCAGGTCGGGGAATAAATAAACAACATCGGCCTGGCCACCCTTGACGGAGTGGATCGTGCCGACCATGACCTGCGGCGTCTGCGCCAGGCCACCCGGGCCGCGAATGGCGGCGACCTGGGCGGGAAACTGGACCCGAGCGCCAACATCGGCCGTCAGGCGCGTGCGCCACCACTCCAGCAGGTCGCGGTAGCTGCCGTCCCACGCAGCCATCAGCGATTCGAGCGCAGCCGGTTCGAAGATCTCGTCGAGACGCTCTACCGTTGCGGTTTGGGCGATATCGTATTGACTGAGCTTCTTCTTAGCCCCGTGCCGCAGAATACCCTTCGACTGCAGCACCTCTGCCCACATCGCCAGATCGCCATGGGTCCATGGATGGTGGCCGTCGCCGTAATCTGGGTGGCCAGCCAGGAGCGCGAGGATCCGGTTCACCGTTGACCCGCGCTTTCCGGTACGCAGCGGGTTCCAGTAGCCATTGCTCTTGCGGTACGGATTGTGGAATGGAATGCCTTGTTTGCGCAGGACCGCCACTAGCGGCTTGAGCATGTAAGCGCAGGCTGTCAGGAACATGACCGTTTTGCCATGCTCCAAGTGTTCGACGGCGCTGCTGAGGATAGCGAACTCGGGCCGCTTGTATCCGTCGCGCGACAGGCGGTCGAGCGCGCCGTCCTCTGGGCGCGGCAGATATTCCTTTTCCTGCCGCCGAGTGACCTGGTGGATGAGGGACTCTGCAAACCGATGCACGGCGCGCGGCACGCGGTAGCTCTGCTTCAGGATGATCTTGTGGTCGTCCGGAATGTCGGGATCGAGAAAAGCATCGGGCGTGGCTCCCGTGAAAGTGTAGATGGTCTGGTCATCGTCGCCCGCCACAATGAAATAGTTCCCGCGCTCGCCCCACTTCCGGACCAGCGACAACTGCATCCGGTTCAAATCCTGCGCCTCATCCGCGAAAATCACGGAGGGGTTATGCGGCGCCAGGGCAACTTCGCGGAGGGATATCTCAATCAGATCCGTGAAGTCGAGCAGCCCGTTTTCCCGCTTATACTCCGTCCACCGCTGCGCGAATTCGGCCACCGTCTTCGGCCACAGTTCCGGTGGGAGCATCAGACCGCGGAACCGGCTCAACCTTTGTAGTTCGGTATCGCCGTCCTTCTCCGCTTCGGAATCTTCGTCCACCGACTCTTCTCCATCGAGCTTGTGCTGCTTCCGGGCCGGCGTGATTGGGAGCGAAGGGTTGTCGCTGTTCCATTCGTCCACGTTGGCCTCGGCGATTTCCGGGCCGCCCAGCGCATGCCAGCAATGCGAGTGCAGCGTGCCGACGCGGTCGTTCCCAATCGGGAGATCGCGTCCGGCCAGTTCTGCGGCCGCAGTGCGCGAGAACGATGTGACGAGGACTGAATCCGCGCCGTAGCGTTCCACCGCGCGCCGGATCTGCCGGGTCAGGTTGGTTGTCTTGCCCGTGCCCGGTGGGCCGAAGATCCGGTACTCAGAGGTGACCTCGTGGTCGCGCCGGCCGATTTCCTCGAGGCTGCCCGCTGCCAGTTGCTCAGTGGACGACATCGGCGGCTCCCTCGTGACCTTGCTGTTTGTATTCATCCGGGTCGAATTCTGACTCGGGCAGCACCCACCGGCGCTGGTCCTTACTCTTCCCCTTGCCTGCCCCGCGGACCTTCGCCGTCCTGGCGCCCAGTGCTGACAGCATCCCCGTGATCATCTTGACGGACAGGTTCTGGAAAGTCGTTTTGTTGACGTAGATCTGGAAGTCCGACGCGCAGATCGAGATCAGTCCATTCAGCAGCATCGGCTTTCTCCGGTCCTGGACCCGCTGCCCTTCGATGGACGGAATGAAGTTCGTCTCCGACAAATAGCTCTGGAGATACATGCGCGCCGCGCCTTCCCACTCCACCTCCTCCGTGGCTTCTTCGACGAAGCAGGCATCCAGCATCGCCTGGGAGATCTGTTCCCAGTGTTTCGCCTTGATTTTCGGAATGATCTTGCCCACCGTTGCGGCGATCGCCATGCGGACTGACTCTTGAGCAATGAGCTTGCCTACGTGGGCGAACTCGATCTTGCGCCCGTCGCACAATTCCATCCGGTACTGAGGCTCCTTGCCATCGATCTTTATGAGGCGTTGGATCGGGACTCCCAACGCGAGGGAAATCCGCTCGGTCAACAGCACTTTAGCGGCGGAGTCGAGAGCCGCCGGTGAAGCCGCCCGATCCTCCTCCGGCGCAACGGACGCGCCCTGTGGCGCGTCGGGGCCGGTCTGGCGCGGCGTTTCGGGACTGCCAGGCGTGGCTGCGCGCTCAGTAGACGCCGCCGCAGGCGCGGGCTGCGCCGGAAGCGGTGAGTCGATGCCGCCGATCCGGTAGTTCGCCTTTGCAATGGTCCGTTGGAAGTACTCCAGGCGCTTCGCCTGGGCCCGCCCGTGATGCGCACGGTTATGGATGATCAGATTGACGATCTGCTGTTCCGTCAGGCCGGCATCGACACCGAAGTCGGCGAGCGCCATATCGTACCCGGAGTTGCTCTGGTCCTTGAGATCGTGGCGCAGGCGCAGCCACGTGTTCCGGAACTTCATGGCGGTCTGCTCACCCACCGCGCTGCCGTCCATCCATCGCTGCAGCAAGTCCTCCGGGATGCGAGCGTTCAAGTCGATCACCAGAGGCGTGTCTTTGAACCGCTCTGCCCACTCGCGCGACGCCTTTTCCTGTGCCTCCAAATCGGGGATGTTGGCCGCGTCCAGGACTTCCTCGAAATCGGACAGGTTGTACCGGCGATCCGTGGTGCTGTGGACCGTCACGTCCTTCGGATGAGCCGGATCCTTGTGGTTCTGGGTGCCGGGGATGCGCAGAATGCGCGCCAGGTCCGACAGCCGGTCGTATGCCCAGCCGCGCGCCGCCGCATTGAGCCTGAGCATCGTATGCCAGCGCGCGACGAGGCGCGCCACGTCCTTACGATCCTCTTCCGAATCGAAGATGTACGGTTCCTTGAAGAGCCACCATGCGTGCGCGCCATTGCCGGTGGCGACGACGATGGTCGGAGTCATCGAGGCGGGAATGATCGAGAGCGCGTCCTCAATCGTCGCCGGAAGCGGCTTGGTGCCGTGCGCCGCCGACCTGAGATCGAAGTCGCCGCCGAAGCCGGTGATGCCCGCGATCTCATCCGACGTGCAGCGTCGGGCGGGACCGTGATCTGTTCTTGAAAGTCCCATACCGACGTACACGTCGTGGCCGTTGCAGTTGCCGGCAAAGTCCGCAGCTTTCCTTACATCCTGGAACCAATGCGACCGCTTGTCCTGCAGCGTCCACAGCAGAACATATTGTTCCTCCGGCTTGTACTGCCAAAGGAGGTTGAGGAAATCGTGCGGCGTCATCTTGTGAGATTCCAGAAACGGCGCAAAAACCGTTCCTCCGCGACGCAGGGCGGCCATGGGTGGATGAGGAGGTGTTCCGAGGGCGCGACGCCGCACTCCGCAATGATCCAGTCGAGATCGTCCACCGTGGTCACGTCGCGGAATTCTGTGGCCAGCAGGAGCTTATCCGCCAGCATTACCGACTTGGGCATTTCCGGCTGCAGGCCGAATTTCTGGCAGACCGCCAGCATGAGCCGGTCTTCCGCGATCCGGTAAATGCCCATTTCCGGGTCGCGCTTTATGGGTGCGGGCAGATCGCAGAGATACGCTTCGCTGGCATCGTGCATAAGCCCCCACAAGGCGTCCTGGGCCGGAACCAGTTCGCTCACCAGTACCGAGTGCTGACCGACGCTGTAGAAGCCATCCGTGTGCCCCAGGAACCGGCACATCTGCGATAGCGAATGCGCCACGTCGTCAATGTCGATCTCCTCCGGGTGGGGAGAGAGCGAGTGGACATGCTTGCCGGTGTAGGTCAGGAAGTACCGTGCTGGTAACCTCCTGTTGCGGTCATCCCCGGAGTCGTTATGGCAGATCGTTTCCCGCCGCTTCACCTTGGTCTGCCTTTCCCGTTCCAGCACGTCCCGTTTCCGTGCGCCACCCGCCGCTGGGCACGCCATACCATTGCTCTGCCGTCCGAATCGCATGCTCCAGATACGGCGATACGAAATCCTTCCGCCGAGCGTGCGCGGCTCGCGATCCGGCAAACATGGACCAGCGGTCGCCGTCGCGGACCAACCAGACACGGAGGGAGCAATCTCCGGTCAGGCAGCCGGTGTCGGCGGGAATCGCGGCTTTGTCCGGCGGCGTGCATTCGACCGCGACGGGCGCCCTCGCCAGCCACTTCTCGTACGCCACAAACCGCTCGCCGTTCCAGACGGTGATCGTGGCATCGTCCATCGGCGCGTCCGGAGGAATCTGCTCCAGTAGCGACGGCTGCATCGGCTCCCGCACCGCCGCCTCCTGCTGCTCGCGTAGGCGGCGTAAGGCTTCGCGTCCGTACGCCAAGTCCATCACAAGACTCCCGTCATCTCTTCCTGCCACAGGCGCAGGCGGCGGGGCTCGTATTCCGCACGCCGCCAATATTCCCAAGGCACTCGCTTGTCGTAGGCGCCAACCACCCACCTCTGGAACCCGACCAGTTCGCGCGTGCGGCGAAAAGGCATCGGGTACGGAAGTGCGCCAAACTCGCGGAGCTGGCGCCGGCGGTAATCCCGGTCCGCATGGGTCTCGCCAGGCGCGAAGCCAATCAGCATGTACACGAGCAGATGGCGTGGGCGCACTCCGTTCTTGCACAGCAGCTCGAGCCCGGCGAAGAACCGCGCCTCATCGCGGGAGTTGTCCCACGCCGTGTAGAGCCTCCGTTTGCTCATCTCCGAGTCGCGGTAATCGACGGATGCGATCCCCTCGGCCTGCTCCGATGTCAGGATGCGGGCATTGATTCCCTGCGTGAAGCAGACCTTGAACCGGCCATCGCGCATCTCCGTGAGGCGGACGCACCACTGCGGATTGCCAAAGAAATCGTTATCGAGCAGTACCACCTCGCGGGGCCACGGATCGCCACGCCAGATTTCCGCGATGGTACTCTCCGCGCGGGCGCGCCCTTCTTTCGTGGGCACAACGCAAAATGGGCACTGGAGGCGGCAGCCGCGCATTGCGAACCCGATGCTCCGCCGGTACTCAGGATAGATGGAGTAATCCAGATTGCCGGTGGTGACTCCGATGTCTTCGAGCCGCCGGACGAGGTCCCATCCGGTGCCGCCGACGACCGCATCGGGGTACGTGGCAAGGACCCGGTACGCAAGCGGGCGGCTGCTCTCGAAGATCGTGCTGGCGTAGACGTGCTCGAACGGCTCGTCGAAGAGACCGCCGAAGTCGTTCCCATGCCGGAGCTCGACGCGGTCTCCGCGTTCGCGGTGGTGCGCCGCAATCCGCATGAGCGCGAGGTTAGGAAGCTTGCCGTCGATCTGAATAAGGAGCACGTTCACGGAAGCGTGTCCTCCTCGCTGCGCGGCTTGAGATGGCGGTCGGAGGCGATGCCGACCGCGACCAAGTCTGCCGCCTCCCCCAGATGGATGCGCGCGATGATACCCGCCTCCATCAAAGCGCGAGCAACATCGCGGGCCGGGGTATCCCTTGCGTCGCGGCGCGATTGAAGCCGGTCCTCCACAATGGCGGTGGCAATGACGTCAGCCGCGGTCGTCCAGCCACTGTCGTCGATCACGCCCATTTCGAGGAGATCCCTGGCGAATCCTTCGCCCAACTGCTTCGGCGTCCGAATCATGCCGTCGCCGCCCGAAGATTGCCGGTGAGCACGTGGGGAGTCACGCCGACACCTCCGGCGCTGCGGTCCGAGGCGGGCGGTCCCATCCCCATTTGTAAGCAGGCAGCACGGCGGCCGCCTTTTGGTCCTGGTCGGGATGGACTTGGACGGCGTGCTTGGTCACGATGACGGCGTCGACGCCGTGGTGCTTCAGAAACCGGCAGACGCTGAAGGCCAGGGCAAACTCACCCGCGCCGAAGACGTGAACCGTTTTGCGCTTCACGCTGCCTCCCGGTCGAAGTGGATGTGGCCACAGTTGGGGCAGCGGGCGGGTGGCTCGTCGCTTTGCCACCTGTACTGTTGGCACCCGGCGCAGATCCAAACCGGCGCCGGCGGCCGCTTCAAGCCCAGGATTGCCAGTGCGTCATCGGTTGACCGCGCAACGCCGGTAATGGCTCCGGCGATCTTCCACTCCAGCAACCGCTCCGTCTGGAGCTTCGTCAACTGCGAGGAAGGATCGTTGGGGCGCTTCACTTCAATCTCGAAGTGGCGGCCGTTGATGCTCCCGTACAAATCCGGGTCGCCGGCCAAACCCATGACGGTGCCGTGACGCTTCCGGACCACAACGCCGGGGAGTCTCCTCAGCGCCGCTGTGATCCTTCCCACGACGGCTTTCTCCAGCACCGGCTGCCGCCTCACAACCGCACCGCCGGCACGCCTTCCTGTATCGCGAAGTGAATGCTGGACGTGAAACCCCGCACTGCGAAGTACCCGCGCAACAGGCGCAGCGCGCGGGCGTGGATCTGCGATACGCGACCCTCGCTGATGCCCAGGCGCTCCCCGATCGCGCGCATGGTCTGGCCGCCGTGGTAGTAAGCGTCGAGCACAACGCGTAATCGCGCCGGCAGGGTCTCAATCGCGGCACACAGGAGGCGCCGGCATTCTGCGGCCGCCGCGTAGTGGTCGGGCGCCTCCAGGACGCCGGGAATCTGGTCCGGAAAGATCAGGGGCAGCGGTTCCGCGGGCGGCTCAGCGCCTTCGGCCCTTGCGCGTGCCCGCGCGCAGCGGGACAGGTGATCGTTCCGGCGCAGGCCATCCATGACCGCGCCGCCAATGCGCCGACGCGCATAGGTGCCGAACGGAACGTTCTTCCGGGCGTCGTACCGCGCTGCGGCGTACATCAGGCCGAGCCGCGCATCCTGGTGGATATCGTGGGAATCGAGGTGGCGTGGCAGCCGCTTCGACATATTGCCCGCGATGTTGGCAGCGAGCCCGAGATGTTCAATTACAAGTTGTTGTGTGCCCATTTCATTGTTCGCTACGCCCGAATTGCACAACCGACACCCGGCGCACGCCGCATTTCGCGCAGGTTTGCACGTCCACATTGCGTTTGCCCTCAAACACGGGCCAACGGCGCGGGAATCCCCAGGTGTGAAGACAGAGCCACTTCAGGAGGGTCATGGCTCGCCTCAGATCTCGGGAAACGGTTCTGGACTGTTCCCGCCGGACCGCCACACGAGGACTTGAATCGGCCTGCCCTCGCGGTATGCAATCCACGCCTTGAAGAAGATGGCTACGATCTCCTTTAACGGGAGCTTTGCTTTGGCGGTGGAGTTCTGCCACAAGCGGTGGCGAAGTTGGTAAACCGGACTGCGTTTTGACAGATTCGCGCCGTCCGCAAGTTCGGCGAAGAACCGCTCGGCGAGGTCCAGGTCCTGCTGGCTGAACAGGTAATAGCAGAACCCCACGACGCGGGGCTGGACAAGCCTCCGTGACCAGCCCGTGGAACGCCCGGCAATCGCCGCAATACGTGGGTCGGCTTTGGCCCGAGCTATGACCTCGGTCTTGGTGGGCTTACAATCCACGTTCTGGACGCGGTGAATCCCGTGCTTCTCATGCACGAGAAGCAAGAACGCCAGAGCCGACGAGCCAGTTGCGTTCTCGACGCCTTCCATCTGCGCCACGTGCGCAGCCGTGCGGGGCAACACGTCGGTGTCGATGGTGTCGAGGCAGTCGGGATTGAGTCCGAAGATCACGTCGGTGTCGAACGGCACATTGGCCTCAACGCACGCCAGCAAGCGGTGCTGGCCGTCCAGGAGTACGCCATCGCTGCCGAACCGGATCGCGCCGCCGTTGTACTTCCATCGCCCCTGTTCCATATCGATGGCGATCTCCAGCCAGTGCCCATCGGTCGGTTTCCGATTCTTCTTATTCGTGGCCTCCAGCCAGTGCCTTGCGATCGCTGGTGCGATCAACATCCGAATACGGATGGGAGTGGTGGCCCCAAGCAGCGAATCGAGATTGTCTTGATTCAGCAGATCAAGCGAGATCTGCGAGGACGGTTTCGATGAATTCATTCGTAGTCTCCAGTTGTTTTTTCAGTCGCTCACCGCTATCGCTGCGTCGAATACTCGCCGCGAGATTCTTCGCGGTGAGTTGACAGGCGGTGATTTCCGCACACGCACGGTACACGCGCAGGGCCCACTCCGCAGCCAAACGGTCGGAGTTGTCCGGGGCGGTCTCGGACGGTGGCACAGGAACGCCGGAATGCTCCCGCCGGCAATTGCCGCATTGGGTTTGGTGCGTAGGCCAGTGGTGGCCACACGTGGCGCAGTGCCATACTTCAGCGGAGAACACGTCTCCGCAAGTGGGGCAGGTAAAGACTGTCGGCTGCTGTTTCTCCCTGCCGATATTGGCGGTATTGATCTGGTAAGTCGTGCCGCCGCGCGAGGCAGTGCGCGTTTCTATCTTGTGAATTTCACAAGATGCCGTGAGCTTCTCCCGGTGCCTGGCGACCGTAACATGATCGACGCCGACATGCCGGGCGATTGCACTGTCGCTCAGGCCCTGCGACTTCGGATGGGTGAGCGCCGCTCGGACAGCCCTCTGCTTGTCCCTGTTATCGCGGCGGATTCCGTTAGCCTTGTTTGCGCCAAAGCTATGCCACTGCGCATCCTCTAATGTGCCCTGGTGGACCTCGCCAGCGATCTCGGCGCGGCCAGCTACCAACGCCGCTTGGACACGGTGGAAGCCGTCGGCCAGCCAGTAGTCCGTTCCGTCGTAGAACACAATTACCGGCGGAAACTTTGCGCCATCGGCCATCGCATCGGCGTAATCCTGGACGGCTTGGTAATCGATGGATGTACGCGGCTGTGTGCCGCCGTCCGTTCGAATATCGTCGATCTTAAGGACTGTGCTCATTCCTTCGCCTCCGGAAGCTTCGGTGTGCTGGAATTGTTGGTGTCCATGGGGCTTCCCGGTTGGCGGGGAGTCGGTTAGCGAACCAACCGACTCCCGCGTCGTCTACTTCGCCACGCGATCACGGATCCTCATTCCGCGGCCGCGCCGGGTGAAACGCGCCCGGAGATCGATTCCGCCAGGGCCCGGAATTCCGACGCCCGCGCGATTTCATCGGCCGACAGCTTCCGCACGAACTTCATGGCGGCCTTGCCGTAAACCTGCTGCTGCGCGTTTTTGGCTTCCACTAGGTCGATCCGGACGATGCATTGGTAGTACTGGATGCCCTGCGTGACGAGCTTCAGAAAGAACTGGCGCACCGATTTCAAGCTGGTCGGCGGCAGGCTGACCACTTCGAGAAACATCGAAGTGCCGCGGAGCATGAACAACTGCTTTGCCTGCTTGCAGGCCTGGGCGCCGGTCTCGTGGTTCGAATCCCACTGGGCCATCGGGCACTTCACGCACTCCCCGCCCAGACTGAGGCCCGCTTTCGCGATGCCCGTGACGCCATCGAGCGACGAGCAGTCGGGCGGCTGGTTCTTGATCTCCTTGCCGGGGTAATATGCCCGCGTGTCCCGCGCAAAGGCGATCACACCCTCGATGGACTGCGCGGTCTCGTGCCCTTCGAGGGTCGGGATCTTCCACAGGGCCTCGCCGTTCACCGGCTTAATGCGGGGCAGATCGAATTCAGTGATACTGCCGGACGCGATGTTGACGGCAAACGCCTCCTGCACCGCCCGCGCTTCTTCTTCCGACACCGTCAGAGCGTGTGGCGCCGGGGCAATCCTTGTAAGTTCCTGCGACATGGTTTCTCCTATGCGTTTTTGCTGCTTTTGGTACTGCTGAGTTTGAAAACCAGGGAGACCTTCAGTGCGGCGCCGAGCGGCGCCGGGAGCGCGGCACGGAGATCACCCTCCGAAACGACCCGCTTCTCCCTGCTGGCGGTTTCGCGCAATTCCTTCCATGTCTCGCGCACCAGAGCCGTGAGCGAGTTGGCGTTGTAGTTCTCGGCGACATACTGGCCAAGCTCCGATTCCTTCAGTGCGTCAACGACTTCACCGCGGTCGTTGAGC
The DNA here is from genome assembly GCA_003167255.1 of Bryobacterales bacterium. Taxonomy (GTDB): domain Bacteria; phylum Acidobacteriota; class Terriglobia; order Bryobacterales; family Bryobacteraceae; genus PALSA-129. Next base: position 9,366 of record PMTR01000189.1, on the reverse strand, counting down.
GGGCTGGCGTACACATCCTGATAGATGGACAGGTAGCGAGTGGTTGCGCCCTCGGCCTTGACGTCCATCCCCGGCACGCCCGCCTCGATGAACATCGGGATGATGATCTCTTCCAGCTCATCGAGTCTCTGCTTGGTAGCCTTGAGCTCTGCGTCTAATTCCCTCTTGCGCGTCTCCAGGGACACAAATTCCCTGAGCGGTTCCATGTTCATGGCCGTTTCTCCGTTCTGCCGTTACTGTCTGCTGGCTAGTTTTTGATTTCCGCGAGGATCGCTTCGACGATTTCCGCGCGCCGTTCCAGGGCGCGCATGATCTTCACATCCACCGTGTTCCTCGCCACCAGGTGAATGTGCTGGACTGGCCTGGTCTGACCAGGCCGATGTACGCGGGCTTTCGCCTGCTCATATTTCCCGAGCGAGTAACCCACCGAGAAAAAGATCGAGTACCGGGCGCGCGTGAAGTCCACGCCCTCACCGCCCGCCTGAATCTGCACAGCGAGCACCTGGGCCTCTCCTTCCTGCCAACGCTTCAGTTCGTCGCGCCGCCCCGAAAGCTCCATGCTCCGGAGGCCCAGTTTCTGGCACGCCTCATGCACGCCATCCAGGTCCGCGTGGAACCAGCAGAAAACGGCCACTGGCTCCTCATTGCCGATATCCTCCAAGGTGTCGGCGAGCAGGTGGAGCTTTGCGGAATCGATCCGCACTTCCACGCCGTCGTCGGTCGGGACGCAGCCGCCGGTTACTTGCTCCAGACGTAGTACTTTCACCATTGCGTTTTGCGCCGTGATCGTTCCCTCGCGCACACCGGCGACGAAATCCTTGTCCAGGTCGCGGTATATCCGCGCCGCTTCGCCGGTCAATTCACAGTAGTAAGTGACTGTGGTCTCGGGGGGCAGTTCAAGTACTTCCTTCCCGACCCGGAACGTGATGCGGCTCATCAACCGCTCCAACTCATCGAGGTTTTGAAAGCCGGTAATCTGCTTTTTCTGGTAACCGCCCATGACGGCGAATTTCTGCCGGTGGGCGCTGAACGACGGTCCGTAAATCGTGATATCGAGAAAGCGGAACGGCCCATACGTGTCCAGGGGGCTATGTGGCATGGGCGTGCCGCTCAACCCGATGCGGTAAGCCGCGACTTTCCGGAGCCGCTTGAAGAAGAGCGATGCCTTGCCACCTGGAGCCTTGATGCGATGGACCTCATCGGCGATCACCAGATCCCACTTGATCTTCTCGGCCCACGCTGCGAACGGATCGCGCCATGCCGAGTCGTAATTGATCACGGCGATGAACGGCACGCCACGCGCCTCCGCAAGGCGCATCTTCTCGGCAGCCATCTCCTGCTTCTGTGCAACCGATCCAGCTTCCTCATCGAGTGCCACGATTACGACTGGGGCGCCCACGTGCCGCTCAAACTGCGTAATCCAGACGGGGACCACCCGTAGCGGGCAGGCGATCAGGATCCGGCGGGCAAGTAGTCCGAGAACCAGCATGCAAGCCACGAGGCTTTTCCCCGTGCCCATGCCCATCGCCAGTAGAATCCCGCGCATGCCGGCGGCGAACTTATCGAGGCAGAATTTGAATGCCGCCCTCTGATGCCGCCAGGGCTGTGTGAGCATGCCATCGGGAACGATCACTCCGGGTTCTGGAGGGGCAACAGGTGCGGGCATCGCTACTGGGGTTTCGGTGGACCGCTCGGGCTTTTGTATCTGCACAACCTGCGGCATGATGAGCTGGTCGAAGGCCTCCGAGTCAGAGGCGGCTATCGCCCTGAGCCTGCGCTGGAGTAGCTTTGCGTAATGCTCCGTGGCGGGGAACGTCCAGGCTCGCGTGCCGCTTTCCCACTTACCACCCAACCGGGAGCACGTCAGCAGGTCACCGAGGGATGGCCGCACGACGATGCGGCCGGACGCGATCTGGACCAGGGTGTTCACGCCACCTGCTCCCTTTGCTCTAACATGCGTTCGGCTTTCTTGATCCACTGCTCAACGCAGGCCGATTTCACGCGCCCATAGATCACCGCATACACCGTCGAGAGCGATCTGCCGGAGAGCTTCGCCGCCAGTTGCGGGACGCCGCAATGGTCGCGATTTGTCCGCTTCGCCCGTTTGGGCGCAGCTTTGCTGTATGCCTTTCTCATGCAGTTTTTGTCCTGTCCTAACCTCTGAAGACACTTCTGGCTTCTAACGCTGAATTCTCATATAAATCTTCGGACTGCGGTTGCTTCCTGCTTTGGTGCGAAACGCCTTCTGAAGCGCTGTTACTTTTCAGCTACAAGTTGAAAAATAACCGGATGCACCTAATCGGTCAAGGGGTTGCGAGAGAGTGAACTAGGCCAATTTCGCGCAAATAGTTGTCTCGATAAGAAATATTTCTTATAAAAAAAGAGTTTTGTAGCTGTAATTCAAAATAAGAAATTCGCCAAAGCGAATGCATCATGCGCAACGGAATTTAGGCAGGGCCGTGCCCGTAGTGTGCTGTCGGTGAGTCCGTGGAATTGCTGGCCGGCCAGACCCACGGAGAATTGGAAGTGCTTGGCCCTTATGGCTTCGAAAACACCCGCAACAGTTGATCGGCGTGAAGCAAGAACAGAGCCACAAGACCACCGACCGCGAGCCAGATCAGCGGGGACAGCCTGTGCCACCACGCGGAAGTCGTCCGGGTTTCGACCTGCTCTGTCAGCACCGCGGCTTTCAGGTTTTCAACCTCACCCCGAATCGGGCAGTCCATCTGGTGTTGCCCCAAGCTCTGCTGCAACGCCTGCAGGCGATCCTCGTGCCGGGCGACCGTCCCGTTCAACCGCGCAAGGTGGTCGTCCGTGGATTGTGCCAGGGTCTCCAGCCTGGCGAGCGACTCCACCACGCCGAGGCGAAATTGATGCTCATCAATCGCGATTTCCTTTTCCATTTATTGCCCCTCTCGCTTCGCATTCCGTAGCGATGTCCAAAGACTCGCCAGAGCACCGACTACGATTTCCTTTCCCACGTCTACACGGGCGAGGAGCAGCCCCACGCCCACCAGAAAGACCAGGAAGGCGGCCACGATGTGGCCGCCCCCGGTATCGAGCCAATCCACCCGATTCTGCACGGCACTACGCCTTGGCGGGTGCGGCAATGACCGTACTTTTGGTCAGTTGCTGGAGGTACGCGGCGATGGACTTCAAATCCCCGATCTCCTGGGCATCGAGCTGCACGTTGATCCCGTTCGCGGCAGCCGCGTTGCCGGCATCGGTGATCGCCACGCAGACCTTGCCGAGGACGGCGAAGGCCGCGCGCTCGATGTTGACGGCATTGGGGTCGACCAGGGAAGTCAGCGCTTCGACGGTCGCCTCCTGGCTTTGCACTTTCTGGAGCACGGGCACGACGGCCCGCGCGACTTTCACGAGGTCATGAGCCACGCTCGCAATCGCGTGCTCAGCCTTCTGGAGTGTAATCATTCGAGTTTTCTCCTGTTTCTGCCCGGAGACCGCCGGGCGCGGTTCTGTATTTGGCTCAGTGCTTAGCGGTATGGCCGGTGATAGGCTAGGCGACACTGTGATCGCCAGCAGGCCCAGAAGATGGGGAACCGGAATGCGACGTCGCTGCGATGCTCCCGCCTTTCAAGCTCACGCTGCCGTCGCCACTCTGCCTCTATGTCGTTCCAGTATTTGTGTTTATTGGAAGAAAGCCGGGATCGCCATTGGTGTGACTTTCGTTTGGCCCCGGTGCCCGCGTGAGTATCGGTTTTCCGGCTCGAATCGCGGCTACGACCGCTTCTCCGAGTATTCCCGGGCGAATTGGGCGGGACGTAGGTGTAGATCGAATCGTCTTGCCCGACCGCTTCCTCCGGCGGCGCTGCGCCAGTTTCGTACGCTCCCTCTCCGCAAGCCGAACTTCCTTCGGCGTGAGTTGGAAGAGCGTGATGTACGGCTCCAGCAGTGCCATCAACCATGTTTGGTTCACCTTCCTGAGATCCACTTCCCCACGGCATGCAAACAAGAAGCGGACAATGTCGTCGTTCTGATAAAACCAGCGCCGATTATCGTCTTCGATCTCTTCCACGTAACCGCACGCTTGGCGCAGTGATTCCAACCGGTGGGCTGTGATGGAGTTTCCATTCCGCAAGTGGCGTAGCCGGTAAGGACTGATGCCCAGCGCATCAGCTAGCGGTCCGTGATTCAGGCCATCCATGTTGGTCCGGAATCGCTGGCAGTGGATCTGGCTGGCGATGGCCGCGCGAGTCCGCTTCACGCCCGGCGGCGAGACGCCTCGCCGTAACTTTTTCTGGATCGTATCCAGTGAGAGGTGCGCATTCTGCTCCACCACCTTCAACTCAGGCTCAGTCCACCGATAGCGCTCGCGCGTGAATGTGAGACCAAGCTGCGTAGCGCGGCGCTGGACAACATCGAGTGAAAGCCCGGACAATTGGGCCGCACGCTTGGCGGCATGGTGCCCGTACGCATTGTGCTCCCAACACTTGCGAATGATTTCGTCCTGCTGGGGAGTAATGATCGTGGTATGGCCTCTGGGCATCTGCCAGTCTCAATAGCGATACCACGCCAGTAGCGTGTCGCCAGACTGTGGTATCGCTGCCGTGACGAAGGTAATCGCGTTACCGGCCAGTGTGTAGTCTTGGCCGGCCATCTGAGCCAGCCCGTTACGAAAGAGCACCAGCCCGCCAGGCGGCGATGGCGCATTGGAGAGCGAAAAGACAGGATTGCTTCCGTTAATCAAGCCGCCAAGGACTTCCTGATCGACGAACGACACCGGTTGCCACGCGGATTGGGCGGCATTCCATCGCATGTACTGGCCGTCTTGTGGTGGCACAGTGAACGGGAGAGTGGCACTCATGAACCCAGGCTGCCAAGCGGATCCGGTCCACAGCGGTGCTTGTCCAACCTGCGCGCCGTTCTGCGCCATCTGCTGCCACAGAACGGTCCAAGACGGGCTGGACGGCGGCGCCGTCAGCTCCACCGTTCCTACATCCATCGCGGCCGCGTTGGTCGGGACCAACCAATATCGCGGTCCCCAGGAGAACTTCGCGATGGCCCGCCCATTCATGGTTTGGTCCGGAACCGCGCAGGTCACTTTGTAGTACTGGCCGGATGGCGTGGCACTATCCGTGGGCGCTACAGTCGCGAAGAACTGGCCGTTGGTGAACTTCACGGTCATCTGCGCGCCGATCACCCGCCAGCCCGTGGCCGCGCTAAACGGACCCACGGCCTGGATCGAACACGAGCCAGAGAGCCGGTCACCAGCAGCGTCGGTAAACGTCCCGGTGATCGTCGAGGTCTGCGCCGCCAATACGCACGAGCAGAGGAGAAGAATAGCGGTTCGCATGGTTATCGATTGGCTCCTTTACGGACGCGAAGAGATGATCTGCGCGCCCTTCACGGTCAGGTTGGTTACGGGGTTCAGATTGCGGTAGATGACGACCCCGTTCAGGCCATAGCCGAGCAGCCGGTCGTACCAGCGTGGTTTCGTGAGCTGGTTGACGTTAGCGGTGATCCCGCCCACGTTCGTGCCGATGCCCTGCCACGTGGTAATGGCCGTGGGCAATGCGGTCCGGACATCCGCCGTCATTTGGCCGAAGTTCAGGGCCGCGCGCTCGATGCCCTTCGAGGCGCCGACGTACCGGTTAAAGAAGCAGTCCGGGTTGAACTCACAGTCGAGGAACAAGGGCGCCGCGTCATCCACCTGTTTCGCGACGCTGGCGGCGTGGTCAAGGCTTGGCTTCAGGTCGCCGCGCACCTCCTCGATCTTGCCGAGGGCGGTATCCACGCGTCCGAGCGTGTCACCGACGCGCCGGTCGGCCGTGGTGCGGATCTGCGCCACTTCGCCAATCACGTCAGTCCGGAGATCCGCCACCTGACGCTCCGTGCGGACCAGCAGGTCTTTGCGCGCGGACTGGATCTGGCCGGTCAGGTCGCCACGCGCGGCGGCCACCTGCGCCAGCACCGCCGTCCGAGTGGTCTGGAGCTCGGCAGAAACGGCCCCCGGCAACGCACGCGCAGCCCCCGTTGCGGCGTGGAGGAGGAGGATAGCCTGTACTGTCACCCCGGTCAGGGCCGCCAACAGGGCGCAAAACAACGCCGCCTTCAGCCTAAGCAACATGGGTGGCCTCCTGGCGCGCGCCAACGATAGCCTGCGCCACGTTTTCCTGGCAGGCTATCAGGGACACCATCGTGGCGTAATGAGGATCGGTGGCATACGTACTGGCGACCGCCGCAATCAGACTATGCAGATCGTGGCTGGCCTGATACTTCGCCCAAGCGGCCTTGTACGGCGCGCCCTGCGTGATCAGCCACGCATAGTCCTTGCAGGAATCGGCGAGGGACGGATAGTCGGCGAAACTCAAGTCCATCATCTTGGACTCGCCGTGAATTACCTCGCGGGTGGTTACCGTGCAGCAGAGTTTGTGCCGCTCAGCCATCTTGACCCCGAAGTAGTTGGCGTGGCCCGCAGGCTTGGCGCCCCACTGCGACTCGACTGCCCATTGCGCAATCATCAACTGCGCCGGGCACCCGGTCTGGGCTTGCAGCGCGACGGCTATGCGCGCGACTTCCTGAAGCCGCGCATTGCGGTCTTCCATTTGTCACCTCTTTTTGTTTGGGATTAGTAGATAAACGATCGGTCGTCACTCGTGGGCAGGGGTATTGGCCATCCGTACAAGCACAGATGGTCGTAGGCCCAGAGCTTGATGGCCGGCAGCCCGAGACGGTTGGCATTCACGAACTCCCTCAGCCATGGCCAGGTGCCGTAGTAGATGCCCATCAGGTAACGGCAGTGGGCCTGGTCCCAGGCGAGTTCCTTCCACGGGTACTGCGCGCATCGGGTTGCCTGATCCAGGTTGTGGTTGATGCCCGGGTACTGGTAGCCCTCGATGAGGAACGTGTCGAAGCCAGAGCCTGAGCGCGCCTCCCACTGCGACGGCAGGTTGATATACCGCAGCAGCTTGCAGTTGTCTGGGTCGTTCACGTCCATCGGCCACAGCAGTTCGAAGATGGCCGATGGGCATTGCGACAGGACATAGCTCTGGATGGCGGCCACGTAGTTGTACAGGCGCGTCCGGAGAAAGTTCGCATCGGCGTAGGTGTTGACCGAGGGATCGTCGTTCGGCGTGTGGAAGGTCGCCAGCGCGCGGCCGAGCGCCGACTGTGCGGCGGCCTGCGTGTCCGCGTCGTGAAACGCCATCCCGGACGCGTTCGCCAGGAACCACCAGAGGATTTCACCAAACTGGAGTTTGGGCGTCAGGCCCGCCGCCAGCATCAGTGCCGCCATCGCGGCGAAGGCCTGTCCCATGTAGTTCTGCGGCCCGGAAGTGAAAGCAACCTGCGAACTGTTCAACGTGCCGAATCCCGTGGCAGTCTCCACCGCCGTGCCGTCGGGGAAGCGCTGAACCCACACCGCGCCGGCAGTGGGATTGTCCGGCGGCTGCACCAGTTCCTGCGAGAAGGAGCAGACGGCGCTCATGCCGTTCGCCTTGAGGAGGCTGAAGAAATCCGAGTTCCAGTCGCGGAACGCCCGGTTGAGCACTGGCGTCTGGGTTGGATCGATCACCCACTTCACGCCATACGTGCCACCTTGCATGTCGCCGGTCACGGCGGCGTGGCCACTGCCAGTATTGGACGCGGGCAGTTCCGTGTAGACGTGATACTGCCAGCCGCTCGCGAACGAATGGGAAGTGATCGTCAGCACGCTGCCGGAGACCGAGGCCCAGACGCCGTCGAAGATCGCGTTGATGAAATTGGCGAAATGCCGCGCGATGGTATTGCTGCTGTCCTGTCCCCCGAACACCGTCTTGCCAACAGCCGAGGCGCCGATGTGTAGCCAGACGACATCCTGGTCGTTCCAATTGCCGGAGAACGTGACCGTGCATGTGGGGTACGCGGGACTGGACGCCACCGACTGCTTCCACCAGAAGACGCCGCAGTAGTGGTCGATCTCGCCGAGCAGCCCGAGCTTCTGAATGTTCCACACCAACCTCTGCGGCGACAGCTTGTAGGTGTTGTCCGTGTCGAAGTCGGTGGCCACCGCCACGGCGGTAGTCGTCACCACCGGATCGGGGACGTCGGTCGCGACCGCGCATTCGAGGAAATCGAAATAGAAATACCAGCCCTGGCTCGACGCGTTCTTATTGCCCGAAAGCGTGATTACGACCTTGTGCTGCCCTGCTGCCACGCCGGAGAAGAGCAGGCGTCGAGTCTGGGAAGTTGAGGCGGTGGGGTAATAACAGTCGAGCGTTACCGGCGCGCCGCCGTCCAGAGTGGCGGTCACAATGCCGCAGGTGGTGTCGAGGCGCGTGCCGACGTAGATATCGTGGGTGTACTGGCAGTGCGTCTCGACGGTGACGCTGGCACCGGAAGCCGCCGCGCGGATCGCGCGTCCCTGGCTCCAGAAGGCGAACGCACCGTTGACAGGGTCGTTGTCGGGGGCTGGCTCCCAGTATCCCGACGTGGTGACCCAGGTGCTGTCTTCCTCGATGCGGACCGAACCGGGCCCAGCCACCTTGAAAGCACGCTTGTTGGCGGGATTGCTGGTCACGGTCCAGTTGGTGACCACCATCTTCCACTCAGTGGACGGGTACGCCTGGCTGTTCGGGAGCGCCGGAGCGATGGTCCACCACACCTTATCCACGCTGCTCCAGCCGAGAGCGGTGAAATCGATGTGTACGTGCCACGAGACGTTATCCGATGAGCCGCCGGACAGGTTCCAGTTGCTCGCGGTGAAGTACAGACGGCTGCTGCTGTTGTTGTCGGTCTGGTAGAGCGCAACCATGTTGCCGTCGGCACCCGGCGCGGCCGTAACGACCAACTGGTTCGGCAACACCACTGCGGCGGCGAGCACGGCGGGGCCGTTCAGCACCCAGTTCGTTCCGTTGATCTGGTTGGCGATGTTGTTCAGGATGGTGGCGGCATCCGTACCTTGCGTCAGCGATGCAGCCGCGGAGCCATCCGAACTCGACACCGCAATTGGGCCAGCGACGCCGGCCTTCAGCGTAATCAGGATCTCGTTGTTGTACTGACCTCCCACCGTGGCCGTGCAGTTTAGGTCGGAAGCGTTGATCTGCGCCGCGACGTTGGCCGCTATCTGCGCGCTGTTCAGCGATCCTTCATAGCAGGAATACGTGACGCTGCCGATCTTCACCCAGTGCTGGTAGTTCGACAGCGTGGCGCCCCCAGAGCCGTCGGAGCTAGACACCGCCACAGGGCCGTACTCACCGGACCTCAGCGAAATGAAGATCTCGTTGCCATAGGCGCCTCCCGTGGTGCAGGAGCAATTTGGATCGGAGGCATTGATCTGGGCGGCGACGTTGCTCGCGACACCCGCGCTGTTCAGCGATCCCTCGATGCAGGAATAGGTGTTCGATCCGATCTTGACCCAATGGTTAT
>PMTR01000015.1:29502-149585 GCA_003167255.1 Bryobacterales bacterium | reverse complement strand
AGCTGTTTCCGTGACGCCTTCCACGGGCACGGGCAGCAGTAATACCTTCAGCTTCCTCTACTCCGACGCGAACGGAGCATCCGATCTCGGAATCCTTCAGGTGGTAGTCAACTCATGGCTCTCCGGGTATCAGGGGTGCTACATCAGCATCGATCCGGTGCACGGGACGCTGTTGCTGCTCAACGATGGCGCCACCGCCTGGCAGGGACCGATTACCCTGCCAACGGCCGGCACCCTGGCGAACAGCCAATGCACGATCAACGGAGGGAGTTCCAGCATTGCCTTATCGGGGAATAACGCGACGGTCAATCTGGCTCTGAGCTTTTCAAGTGGTTTCGGAGGGGCCAAAACGGTGTATGGGTATGCCCAGGCAGCCGGCGGTCTCAATTCCGGCTGGACCGTGCTGGGCACTTGGGCCTTGCCATAGATTCCGCCGCTGTCCGCATTTGCTTCGACGAAGCCCCCCTTTTTTCGCGAAGAGGCGCGCGAGGGGCACGCTTTTGAAGGTTTTTGTGCTCGGATTCGATCCGGCAGATGCTTTCTGGGGCATCGAGTCATGGTCGCCGCCGATGAGCTTGATCTTACCGAAGTGCGAAGGCAGCGGCGGCGCGTCATTTTCATTTTCACGGGTGAGGCTGGCCTCATGGCGCGACTGATACAAAGCGCTCAACTTCGGAATTCAGGTTAAGTAGCTGGGGGCGACTGTCCGACCTGTGCGTGACGAGGACTGCGTTGGCCGCGCGGCGGCATTGCGCCTGCCTTCTTCAACTGGTAAACACTGCGTGTTGCCGCCAATTCCCTGCTCGGGACAGCAAGCTTTATCGCCGACGAAGGATCTCGATGTGCTCGGGTTCGGCAGTTCAAGAACTTGTGGCAAAGCGCGAATCGAACGACAATGACGGTTAGGTAAAAAGCTTCGACTGAGATTGATGCGTGTCGAATATGAATCGAAGAGCATTTTGCGCGATCCTGCCCGTTGCAGGTGTTTTGCGGCCCGCCGAGGCCGCGAGCAAGGAGCAACCGCTGCGCGAGCGGTTGTTGTTCGATCACGACTGGAGATTCCTTCTTGGCGATCCGGCCGGGGCCGAAGCCCCTGCCTTCGACGCAGCAGCTTGGCGGACCCTGGATCTGCCGCACGACTGGAGCATTGAAGGCAAGATCGATCCCCAGAACCCCACGGGCGGCAGCGGCGGCTTCTTTCCCGCCGGTGTGGGCTGGTACCGCCGGAGCTTCGCCGTCCCGGACGCTTGGAGCGGCAGGCGCGGCATCGTCGAGTTCGAAGGCGTCTACATGAACGCGACGGTGTACATCAACGGCGAGGTACTGGGCACGCACCCCTACGGCTATACCAGCTTCTTCCACGATCTGACCGGGCGCCTGAAGCCCGGCGCGAACAACGTACTGGCCGTGCGCGTGGATCAATCTAGGCACCGCAACTCGCGCTGGTACGCGGGCTCCGGCATCTACCGCCATGTGTGGCTGAACGTCACCGGCCCGGTGCGCGTGGCGCCTTGGGGAGTTTTCGTCACCACTCCGGAAGTGAGCGCCGCGCGGGCCAGGGTTTCGGTGAAGACCCGCGTCGCCAACGATTCCGGCGCGCCCTCGAAGGTGGCGTTGCGCACGGTGTTCTACGGCCCCTCCGGCGCCGCCGCCGGCCAGTCGGACACCAACGCCACGTTGGACCCGCGGCAATCGGTCGAGGTGAATCAGGAAATCGTCATTGAGAAGCCCGCGCTGTGGTCGCCCGAATCTCCGAACCTCTACCGCGCAGTGACGCGCGTGATGGAGGACGGCAAGGCAGTCGACGAAGTCGCTACCCCGTTCGGCGTCCGCTCTGTCGGGTGGTCCGCCGAGAAGGGGTTTCTGCTAAACGGCAAGCCAGTGAAGATGACCGGCGGGTGCGTGCACCACGACAACGGGCCGCTCGGCGCCGCCGCGTTCGACCGCGCCGAGGAGCGGCGCGTTCAGATCCTGAAGCAATCCGGCTTCAACGCCATCCGGGCCGCGCACAACCCGCCCTCGCCGGCGTTTCTCGACGCCTGCGACCGCCTGGGCATGCTGGTGATGGATGAGGCCTTCGACTGCTGGTCGCGGGGCAAGAACCAGTTCGATTACAGCGTTGCGTTCAAGGATTGGTGGCAGCGCGATATCGACGCCATGGTTCTGCGCGACCGCAACCATCCGTCCGTGGCGATGTGGAGCATCGGCAATGAGATCCCGGAGCGCGGGGAGCCGCTGGGCGCTCAGGAAGCGAATATGATTGCTGACTACCTGCGCTCGCTCGACCGCACGCGCCCCGTCACCTCCGCGCTGAACTTCGTCCCTAATTGGCCCAACACGGACGGATTCTATTCCGCGCTCGATCTAGCCGGCTATAACTACAACCTCGAAAACCACGCTGCCGACCACAAGCGCGCGCCGTCGAGGCTCATGGCCTGCACGGAATCGTTCGCCCAGACCACGTTCGACTACTGGGCCTTAGTGAACGACTTCCCGTATATCGTGGGCGATTTCGTCTGGACCGCGATCGATTATCTGGGCGAATCGGGCCTCGGACGGTGGTACTATCGCGATCCGAAGGACACCAGCCGGGAGGCTTACGGGGCCGCGTACCCCTGTCACGGCGCGGACTGCGGCGATATCGATATCTGCGGCCACCGCAAGGCCATCGCGCACTACCGCAACATCGTCTGGAACCGCGGCGAGAAGCTCTACCTCGGCGTGCGACAGCCCGCGCCCGAAGGCCGCGAACTATACGTAACGCGCTGGGGCGTCTATCCGGTCTACCAGAGCTGGACCTGGCCCGGGATGGAGGGCAAGCCGCTCGAGGTGGAAGTCTACTCCAGGGCCGAAGCGGTGCGTCTGTACCTGGACGGCAAGCCCATCGCCCAGAAACACACCACCCGCGAGGAGCGCTTCAAGGCCCACTTCAGCGTGCCCTATGCGCCAGGCGTCTTGAAGGCAGTCGCGATTCAAGGCGGCAAGCCGCTTGCGGAAACCGTCTTGCGCACCGTGGGCGATCCCGTGCGGGTCCGCTTGACCGCGGACCGGACGCAGTTGCGCGCCAACGGCCAGGATTTGGCCTTCGTGACGGTGGAAGTAGTGGATGCCAACGGCCAGCCGCACCCGAACGCGGAGTATCAGGTCACTTTCACCCTCAAGGGACCGGGGACCGTCGCCGCCGTGGGGAGCGGGGACATGACCAGCGAAGAACCGTACCAGGGCAATCAGCGAAGGCTGTTCCACGGGAAGGCGCTTGTGGTCGTCCGAACCTCACGAACGGCGGGCGCTCTCACCCTCACGGCTAGTGCGCCGGGCCTTAAGGAAGATGCGGTTCAGATCGCGTCACGGGGTTAGCGTCCGTCAGCCCTCCACGATCGGCGGCTCTGTCGAGCGCGACTGAGTCGTGGTCACGGGGGAGTGGAGGAGGCTCCCGCGACTGAATCGAAAATGGCAGGGCCGAAAGCACCGACCCTGCCAGAAAACTGCGTCCAAAGCACTACCTCATTCCACGGAGGCAAATCCGACGAGCCAAGAGTTTTGGAATGAAATGGAATGAAACTGCGTTTTGGAAGGTCTGTAAGTTACTGAAGATGGTGGCCAGGGACGGACTTGAACCGCCGACGCCAGCCTTTTCAGGGCTGCGCTCTACCAACTGAGCTACCTGGCCGGAAGAATTTTCAGTGTACCAACCCGATTACACTTTCTGCAACGTTTCCAGTTGCTCTCCAGTCGCCTTCTCGACTGCGGCATGCAGGCTGTTGCCGTGAGAATCCATCGTCACAATCGCGACGAAACCTCTGACTTTCAAGTGCCACATCGCTTCGGGAATTCCGAATTCCAGCAAGTACACACCCAACACCTGCTCCACGGTGCGGGCGTAATACTGCGCGGCGCCGCCAATGGCGTTCAGGTAGACGGCGCCACACTCTTTCATCGCGGCCAGGGTCTTCGCGCCCATGCCGCCTTTGCCGATCACCGCGCGCACGCCGTATCGCCGGATCACGTCAGCCTGGTAGGGTTCCTCGCGGCTGCTGGTGGTGGGTCCGGCGGCTTTCACGGTCCAGCGCTCGCCTTCCTTCAACATCACCGGGCCGCAATGGTACAGCACGGCGCCGTGCAGGTCGACCGGCGGCGGGTTCTTCATGAGGTAGGCGTGCACGTTGTCGCGGCCGGTAAACATTTCGCCGGAGATCAGGACCACGTCACCCACTTTGAGCGCGCGCACCTGGGCTTCGGTGAGCGGCGCGTTCAGCATGACTTCGCGGCCGGTGAGCTGGAAGCCTTCGCCCGCGGTCATGCGCTCCACGGGGCGGTTGGGGTCGCGATAAAGCCATTGGGTGATGGCGCCGGTCGCGGCGTCGAGCCGCACGCCCAGGCGGCGGAAGGCCCAGCATTCGTACGCCACCGAGACAAAGAAGCTGGCGGGCAGGCGGTTGGCCGCGGTGATCTTGCAGCCGATCAGCGAGGCTTTGCCGCCGAATCCCATGGCGCCCACGCCAAGCTTATTGGATTCCTCGACGATGCCGGTTTCGAGTTTCGCCAGTGCGGCATCGGGGTTGACGTCATCGAGGGTGCGGAAAAGTTGGCCCTTGGCGAGTTCGTAGCCGTGGGCACGGTCGCTGCCAATGCAGACGCCCAGAGCGCCGGGCGCGCAACCGTGGCCTTGCGCCTGCCAGACGGCGTGCAGGAGGCACTTGCGCACCCCTTCCAGGTTGCGGTCGGCGCGGCCCAGGTGGTCGAGCTCGCACGGCACGGAATACTGGATGTTCTTGTTCTCACAGCCGCCGCCCTTGAGGATGAGCTTGATTTCGATCTCGTCCTCTTCCCACTGTTCGAAATGCAAGACGGGGGTTTCGACGCCGAGGTTGTTGCCGCTGTTCTTGCCAGTGATGGAATCGACCGAGTTGGGCCGCAGTTTACCGCGGCGCGTGGCCTCCGCGACGGCTTCCTCAATCGCCTTGCGAATGCGGATCTGGTTGACCCCCACGGGCGTATGGATCAGGAACGTGGGCATGCCGGTGTCCTGGCAGATGGCGCCTTCGTCCTCCTTGGCCATATCGATGTTCGAGAGGATGATGCCGAACGCCTGCGAGGACTGCGTCCCGGGCGTTTCGGTGCCGGCGGCGATGGACATGGCGGCGCGGACATCGGGCGGAAGGTTGGTGGAAGTCTGAATGATCAGTTCCAACAGGCTGGCGGATAGGAATTCCATATAATGTTCCGAAGGCTTATTGTAAGCCGTGGCAGTTGTGCCTTGGTGGGGCAGGCGGTGCCCGCCTGCCGTCATACCTTAGGTTAGGGCGCCGCTGCTAACCACTGTGTACTTTAATTCCCGGCGCGCCGATCCCTATAACAGGATATGAAGCTCGCGCAGCCCCTTTTGGTCCTCCTGCTGGCTGTCCGCGCGGTTCCTGCCGCGGACGTAGCCCTGACTGATTTTTTCCCGGCTGGAACCAAGGTCGTGTTGGGAATCAACGTGCGAAGGGTGGCGAAATCGCCGCTGGCGCAGGCCGGTTTGACGCAAGCCAAGTCGCAGATACAGTCTCAGGCCGCTGCCGCGGACTGGCTCAAACTAGCGTCGCTGGCAGGTTTCGACCCGCTGCGGGATATCGACGAAGTGCTGGTGGCCTCCAATGGCGAAGGCCAGAATCCGCCTTTATTGATCGTGGCCAGCGGCCGGTTCGACGTGGCACGACTAGCGGAGGGAGCCAAGCGATACCACGACGTGCCGGTGCTCGGCGGCGACAAACCGACCGATGGCGTGGTGGCGCTGCTGAACGCGTCGACGGCGCTGGCGGGCGACCGGCCGACGGTGCTCGCGACCATCGACCACCTGGGCAACCGGGCGCAGATTGACCGAGCCCTGGCGGAACGCGTCGCGGCGGCTCGCGGCCGCTACGACATTTGGGGGCTTGGTGACCGGCCCGAGGGATTCGTAGCGCCGGCGCCGCAAGCCAGCGCGCTGGAATCCATCGACCGGTTTCAATTCGGCGTGTCGGTGAGCCACGGGCTCGAACTGGGAGCCGAGATCCACGCGTGTTCCCCCAAAGACGCGGAACAGTTGAGCACCACGCTGGGGATGCTGCAAGCCATGATCAAGGCGAAACAGCCCACCACCGGCAGCGCGAAATTCGACATGCATGCGGAAGACGGCACGATCAAACTGTCGATGATGATTCCGGAAGCCGAAGTACTGAAAGCGATCGAGACGCAGACGGCCGCTGCGACACTGGCGATGGCCGGGAAGCCGGCGGTGCGGACGGCTCCGGTGATCTCGATGTCGCCGGTTGCGATCACGCCGGCGGCGGCCAAGCCGACGCCACAGGCCATGGTATTCGACAAGGAAGGCAATACGGTCATCCTGACGCTGCCCGGCGGCAAACAGTAGGACAGTCCTCCTGGCCTGTCACCGCCTGCCAACCCCTGAACCCCCAGCGTTATCCTGACTACATGCACGTTCTCCGAAATCGAAACGCCGGCGCTGGTGGTAGACCTCGACCGCATGGAACGGAACCTCGCGCGCGCGGCCGAATATGCCCAACAGCACGGGCTCCGCTTGCGGCCTCACACCAAGACCCACAAATCGGTGCGCATCGGGCGGCGGCAACTGGAATCGGGCGCAGCGGGGCTGACGGTGGCCAAGGTGTCGGAAGCGGAAGTGATGGTCGACGCCGGGCCGTCCGACCTTCTCGTCGCGTATCCGATCGTGGGCCGCGCCAAGTTGGAACGGCTGATGGCGGTGGCGCGCCAGACGCGGGTCACGGTGGCGCTCGACAGCTTATTTGCGGCGCGGCAGCTTTCCGGCGCGGCGCGGGCGGCGCAGGTGGAGATCGGCGTGCTCGCGGAGTTCGACGCGGGGTTGGGACGCGTGGGAGTCGAGCCGGGCGCCCCGTTGATCGAACTGGCGCAGGGCATCCGCAATTTGCCGCACCTGGCGTTCGAGGGGATCACGTTTTATCCGGGGCATATTAAGGACCTGGACGAAGGCGGCCTTCGCGCCTTGGCGCAACTTTCGGAGCTGACCCGTTCGATCCTTGATGATTTCCGGCGGGCAGGGATCGAAGTGAAGATCGTTAGCGGCGGATCGACGCCGACGCTGTACGATTCGCACCGGATCGAGGGGCTGACCGAAATCCGGCCGGGGACCTATATATTTAACGATGTCAACACCGTGCTCAGCGGCGGGTGCGCGCTGGAGGATTGCGCGGCCACCATTCTGGCGACGGTGGTTTCGACCGCGCGCGCGGGGCACATGATCATCGATGGCGGGTCGAAGACCTTCTCGTCGGACCGCCCGGTGAATGCGCCGGAAGTGACGTTCGGCCACGTGGTGGAGGCTCCGGGTGCGCGCTTTCACAAGATGAACGAGGAGCACGGCTTCATCGACCTGGCCCGCGCCGAGCGCGAGTTCGTCATAGGCGACCGCGTGCGCGTGATTCCGAATCACATTTGCGTGGCCGTGAATCTGCACGAGCAGGCCTACGGCGTGCGCGGAGACCACGTAGAAGAGACTTGGAAAGTGGATGCGAGAGGGAAGCTGCAATAGGCTTCTGATGTGGCGCACGCGTCGACACTCGTGTCGACGCCGTGGGGCGGGCAATCCTGCCCGCAGCCGCCTTTAGGCGGCTCACGGCCGCGCCGCAAAATAATTCCCGGCCAGCTCCGCGATCCTACCGATGGCGTCTTCCAATGCCGCGCCGCCGCCGAAATGGTTGGCGGTGAAGACGCTCATCACCACGCGCCGCGACGGGCTTTCCAGTACTCCGACGTCATTGCCGATGTAGGGCATGAAGTCGCCGGTCTTATGCGGAAGGCTGCGGTAGCCTTCCACGTAACGCGGCAGACGCGAGCTGTAAACCTGGCCGCGCATGATCTGCAACATCTGGCGGCTGGCGGCCTGGCTGACGGCTTCGCCCTTCTCCATCATCTCCAGCAGCCTGCCCATGTCGCGCGGCGAGCTCAGGCCGAAGGGGGTCTTGGCCTGGCGATGAAACGTCTCGGCATTGGGCGCGGCACGTAGCGCTTTGAACCAATCGTCGGCGGTGCCGGTGGCGTGGATGGATTTCAGGCCCCAGGTTTCCATGATGGCATTCACGGGGCCGGGGCCGCCCACCTTGTCATAGATGAGGTCGGTCGCGGTGTTATCGCTGACGATCACCATGAGCGTCAGCAGATCCTTGATGGTGAGCTGCACGCCGGCGTCCAGGGAACGGATGACGCCGGTGCCGGGCCGTTTGGCGGCGTCGGTGAGAGTGATGCGGTCAGTTAGGGCGAATCTGCCTTCTCCGATCTGGCGGAAGGCCTCGGCCATGAGGGGCAGCTTGATGACGCTCATGGTGTCCATCTGCTGGTCGGCGTTGATCGAGATCTCTTCGCCGGTTTCCAGGCACTTGATGTAGATGCCCCAGGTGGCGTTGACCGACTTGGCGACGCGCTGGATGTTGCTTTCCAGGCGGGCGAGCGGGGCCGGCGGCGTAGCCGGTTGGGCCGCGGCCATTGCAGCCAGAGAGAGCAGAGCGCAAAGTCTCATGCAGGAAAAGATACCACGTCGGGCCGGGATCGCGCGAAAATGGGGGCTGCCGTTTCGTTATGCCGCACATTGCCGGATCGCTGAGAGCGCTGGTCTCGAGCCTGATCGATTACGCCGGGTTGTATCCGCCGGCGGCGCTGCCGCTGGAACGGGTAGCGGAAAAGTACGAGGCGTACCGGACGTCGCCGGAACGCTGGATGCTGAATCGCGTGGTGCTGCCGGCGGCCAAGCTCGCGGAGGCAAGGATGGATGAGAACTGGCGCGTCTCGCTGCTGGTGGAGCGCGACCCTGGCACACTGCCGCGGCAGGTGGAAACGCTGGAGACGAAACTGGCGCGACGATTGGCACTGCCGACGTATTGCGAAGCGCCCTTGGAAAATCTGACCGATGGGTTCGCGAAAGTGCGGACGGGCGGGCTCACGCCGGAGGCCATTCCGGAATCCGAAGCGGTGGCCGATTTCCTGTGCCAGGCGGCGGCGCGGCGTCTGCCGTTCAAAGCCACGGCCGGACTGCACCACCCGATTCGATCGCTGCAAGCGTTAACCTACGCGGCGGACAGCCCGCGCGCGGTGATGCACGGGTTCCTGAACGTGTTCACCGCGGCGGCCTTCGCGTGGCACGGCGCGGACCGCGAGACGGTGCTGGCCGTGGTGAACGAGGAAGACCCGGGCGCCTTCGAGTTTCTGGACGACGAGATGGGCTGGCGCGATCAGCGCCTTTCCACCACGCAGGTGCGCGAGGCCCGCCGCGATTTCGCGCATAGCTTCGGATCGTGTTCGTTCGAGGAGCCGGTGGCCGATTTGCGCGAATTGGGATTCCTGCCATGACCGATCAAACACACGACCCGGCGCTCCGGAGCTGGGTGGAATCCGCGAATGAAGCGGGGACGGATTTCCCGGTGCAGAACCTGCCTTACGGCATGTTTCGCGATTCGAAGGACGGCCGGCCGCGGCTGGGCGTGGCGATCGGCACCCAGGTGCTGGATGCGACAGCGGCGTTCGGCTTGGAATCGATGAAGGCGGTGATGGAGAAGCCGAAGGCGGAGCGCGTGGAGCTGCGCCGGCGCATCAGCCGGTTTCTGGTGACGCGCGAAGCCGGCGCCGAGAGGCTGTTGACGCCCATGGCCACTGCCGAAATGCTGCCGCCGTGCGAGATCGGCGACTACTCGGATTTTTACGCGTCCATCCACCATGCGACCAACGTCGGCACCATGTTCCGGCCCGACAATCCGCTGATGCCGAATTACAAGTGGCTGCCGGTGGGGTATCACGGCAGGGCGTCATCGATTGTGTTGAGCGGGACGCCGGTGCGGCGGCCCCGCGGGCAGTTGGTAGACAATCCGGCGGGCCCGCCAGTATATGGCGAAAGCCGGCGCATGGATTACGAACTGGAAGTGGGAGCGCTGCTGGGGCCGGGGAATGCGATGGGTGAGCCGATTCCGGCGGACCAGGCAGCCAACCATCTATTCGGCGTGTGCCTGTTGAACGACTGGTCCGCGCGCGATATTCAAACGTGGGAATACCAGCCGCTGGGGCCGTTTCTCTCCAAGAGTTTCGCCACTTCGATTTCGCCGTGGGTGGTGACCATGGAAGCCCTGGAGCCGTTCCGGTGCGCGCCGGAACCGCGCCCGCCATCGGACCCGCAGCCGCTTCCGCATCTGGCGACCGGCGGCGAAGACGCCTGGTCGATCACCCTCGAAGTGTGGCTGCGGTCGGCGCGCATGGCCGCGCCAATGCGTCTGAGCCGCGCAAATTTCTCGGCCATGTACTGGACGCTGGCGCAACTGGTGGCGCACCATGCCTCGAACGGCTGCCCGCTGCGGCCGGGCGACCTGATCGGCAGCGGAACCGTATCGGGGCCGCTGAAGGAAAACCGCGGATGCTTATTGGAAGCAACATGGCGCGGAACGGAGCCGATCGAGTTGCCCACGGGCGAAGTGAGACGTTTCCTGGAAGATGGCGACGAAGTGACGCTGCGCGGGTGGTGTGAAACGGCGGGCGCACTGCGCATCGGATTGGGCGAATGCCGCGGCGTGGTGGAAGCGGCGCTCGCGCACTGAAACGACGGATCCGAGCCGCGACCGTTAGGGAGCGGAGTTCCACTGGCGCCAAATCACTTGGTCAAGGCACTAGCTGCAGGCCCGCCAAGTTTGACTTGGCGGTCAAAAGCGCGGTACTTTGCAAGTAGCGAATCCCGCAGGGCGCGGTAGCCAAGTGGTAAGGCAAAGGTCTGCAAAACCTTTATTCGTCGGTTCGATCCCGACCCGCGCCTCCAACAACCGTTTCAATCCAGCCAAGCCGTGGGAAACTTGTCCACCCGGAGCAACTCCGCCGCCGCCGCGGGTTTGATCAATTAATGAACCTGAAAACCGGTATCCGAGCCGGCCTCGCACTGCTGCCGGTGGCGCTGGCGGTCATTGTGGTTCCGCGCCAGGCGCCCACGCAAAACGCCGCTCCGCCCGCCCCTCCGCCGGGCCTTGAAAAGATTCAGCACTTTGTCTTTATCATGCAGGAGAATCGCAGCTACGATCATTATTTCGGAACGTATCCGGGAAGCGAAGGACTGCCTCCAGGTGTGTGCGTTCCCAATCCCAACGGCGGGCCTTGCGTGGCGCCGTACCACGACACCGCCCTGGTCAACCAGGGCGGCGCG
Source organism: Bryobacterales bacterium (assembly GCA_003167255.1). Classification (GTDB taxonomy): domain Bacteria; phylum Acidobacteriota; class Terriglobia; order Bryobacterales; family Bryobacteraceae; genus PALSA-129. The sequence continues at coordinate 138,400 of PMTR01000015.1, read as the reverse complement.
CACAACTGGGCCAACGCATTGAACTGCATCGATGGCGGCCTCATGGACGGGTTCATCGCCGGAGCGTCGGGCAATCCCGGCGACGTCATGGGCTGGCACGACTCCCGTGAGCTGGCCAATTACTGGAACTATGCGCATCTCTATGTGCTCCAGGACCGCCTTTTCGAGTCCATCACTTCTTACAGCCTTCCGGCGCACTTATACATGCTAGCGGCACAGAGCGGAGGTTACATCGGCACCGGGCAGCCGCAGCCCGACTCCTACGCGTTTGCCGAAATCACCGAGCTGTTAGGTAGCGGCAAGATCGACTGGCGATATTACGTGAACCGCGGGCCGACCGCCGGCGCGGCCGATGGCGGCGTCGCCAACGTGGATGCCGACGAGACCACTTACAGCTTCTGGAATCCCCTGCCCGCTTTTCCGGTGGTGAAGAACGACCCCACGCAGTTCGGACGCCTGACCAACGCCACCCAGTTCTACACCGACGCGCAGAACGGCACCCTGCCGCAGGTAAGCTGGGTGATTCCCAACAACACCCTCAGTGAGCACCCTCCGGCCAGCGTGGCGACCGGCATGAACTACGTCACCGGGCTGGTCAACGCCGTCATGAATTCCGCCCAGTGGAACTCCACCGCGATCTTCATCGCCTGGGACGATTGGGGCGGATTCTACGACCACGTCGATCCGGCCAAAGTGGATCAATACGGCTTGGGCATTCGAGTGCCTGGGCTGGTGATCAGCCCGTATGCGCGCCAGGGCTACGTGGATCATAAGACGTATTCTTTTGAATCCTGGCTGCGCGTGGTCGAGGAACGCTTCGGCGTCCAGCCCATGACCGGCCGCGACAACACCGCCAACGACATGGCGGACGCCTTCGATTTCACCGCGCAGCCGCGCGCGCCGGTCCTGTTGTCTCCCAGCGGGTCGCCCTATCCGCAACCGCTGCAGACCCTGGTTCATCCCGCGGGCACGCTCATCACGGTCAATTCGGCCTACGGCACGTATGCCATCGCCCCTGAAGCTGTCGCCAGCATCTACGGCAGCAACCTTGCCACACAAACCCTGCAGGCGCCGCCAGCGTCGCAGCAGTTGCCCGTTTCGCTCGGCGGTGTCACCGTCACACTCAAAGACGCCAACGGCGGTGTGTTCCCGGTTGGGCTCTACCTGGTTTCGCCGAACCAGGTAAACTGCGTGATCCCCAAGGGTGTGGCATCGGGAGTGGCGACCCTGACACTTACTAACTCGGCCGGCACTCTTACGGGCACCGCGGTTGTCGGCGCAATCGCTCCGGGCCTATATACCGCTAACTCCACCGGCCAGGGCCCCGCCGCGGCGCAAGTGACCAATGGCGGCACTTACTCCAATACCTTTCAATGCCCGGCTGCCGGCGCCTGCACGTTGACGCCAATCAACCTGGCCGCAACCCCATACCTGATCCTTTATGGAACCGGTATTCGCGGCGGAGCCGGCGTCGCCGTCAGCGTAAAGATCGGCAACCTCGACTCGCAGGTCCTGTATGCCGGCGCGCAGGGCACGTACCCGGGTCTCGACCAGGTGAATGTTTCGTTGCCCGCCGTGCTCAAGGGACGCGGCCAGCAGGTTGTCGCCATCACCGTGAACGGCCAGGCTACCAACATGGCGCAATTGACATTTCAGTGACGTGGCCGCGACTTCAGGCTATCCTGGTAGTGAACAACCATCATCGGGAGCAACCAATGTCACTCATACGAGCGTGGGCCGCGCACGGGCCGAAACAGACCCTGGCGCCTTACCAATTTGATCCCGGTCCGCTGGGGCCGGAAGAGGTTGAGGTCGCGGTGGAGTACTGCGGCATCTGTCACTCCGATCTATCGGTGTGGAATGACGACTGGGGAATCTCGAAGTATCCACTGGTCGCGGGCCATGAGGCCATTGGACGCGTGATTGAAGTGGGTGAGCAGGCGCGCGGGTTGAAACTCGGGCAACGCGTGGGTATTGGGTGGAACGCCGTGAGTTGCATGCATTGCCAGTTATGCCTGGCGGGCGATCAGCACCTCTGCACACAGGCGGTGCCGACGATAGTGGGGCACAATGGCGCGTTCGCCGAACGGGTACGGGCGCACTGGGCGTGGACCATCCCGCTGCCCGACGGATTGGACGCCGGCGCCGCCGGGCCGCTACTGTGCGGCGGCATCACGGTCTTTGCTCCGTTCCCGACTTTCGGGGTGAAGCCCACCGGGCGCGTGGGAATCGTCGGCATCGGCGGTCTGGGCCACATGGCGTTGCAGTTCGCGGCGGCCTGGGGCTGCGAGGTGACCGCTCTTACATCCAGCGATTCGAAATCCGACGAAGCCCGGAAGTTCGGCGCGCATCACGTGGTGTCGAGCCGGAACAGCGACGCGATTCGCGGCATCGCGGGCTCGCTCGACCTGTTGCTGGTGACGGTCAACGTGCCGCTGGATTGGCCGGCGCTGCTCGGGACGGTCGCGCCCAAGGGACGCATGCACATAGTGGGCGTGGTTCCGCAGCCGATTCCGGTTACGGTCTTCGACTTGCTGATTGGGCAGCGCAGCATTTCGGGATCGCCCACGGGCGCGCCCGTGACCATTGCCACCATGTTCGATTTTGCCGTCCGGCACAAGATTTCCCCGCAGGTGGAACACTTCCCGATGAGCAAAGTGAACGATGCGCTGGCTCACTTGGAAGCCGGCAAGGCGCGCTACCGCATCGTTCTGGACGCCGATTTCCCGCGATAGCTACCGGGGCAAGTGAGACAGACCATCGCTTTTCGTGGTCTGTCAGGCTTCGCAAAGCCACGCCGGCTGACAGACGACAAAACCCGATCGTCTGTCCCACCTCGCGTTACTGCACCAGTAACACCGGGGCCTGCCAGAAGGCGGCCTTTTGGCCGGTTGGATCGATCACGGTTACCTGGCAATCGTACCTGCCCGCGGGCAGTTTGCCGAGCGCCAGGCTGAAGCGGAGCGGCAGCGCTTTCGACTTCGGATCCATGCCTTCGGAGACGCCCAGGGGGGCCGTTTCGAAGGCTTTGGTCTGGCCACGGTAGAAGGTCACAAAGGCCACCAGCGGTTGCGTAGTGGTTGCGCCGCGCTCATAGGCTTGCAGGTAGACGTACAGGTCGTGGCTCTTGCTGAAGACCCGATTGACGCTGGGGACCAGTTTCTTGCCGTCCTGAATCAGCGGATTCACCGCGGGCGCCTTGTCCTTGCCCGCGGTGTAGATGGACTCCTTCAGATCCGCGCGCTGGCCGCTCAAGACCACTGAGCTGATGGGAATCTTCGTCGTTTCCTTATTGAGGTTGGGGACGACGAACTTGTGCATATACGTGCCGATGCGGCCGGTTTCATCGTCGCGCGCCAGGAATTTGATAGTGTAAGCGCCGGGGAGCAGAGTGAAGGCCGAGTCGTATTGGATGGGCTGGTGCGCCAGTTGCGCGGCGGTTTCACCGGTCATGCGGATGTCGGCCTTGTCGCGGATGTTGGAGACGGTAGTGCCGTATTCGTCTTTCACTTCACCGATGAATTCGATGACCGTGCGCTCCGCGCCGCCCTTGCGCGCCAGGGCCAGCTCGCTGCCCGGGATCTTGGCCACGATGGGGACAAAGTACTCGGCGGAATTCAATTGGAAATAATTGATCTCCATGGCGATGGTGATTTCGGTCATGGGGTCGGCCATCATCAGGGCGTCCTGCAACTGGCGCTCCATGTCCGCGGTAGTGAACTTATTAAATGTCTTGTTGGCGACGTATCCTACGCGGTAATCCAACTTAGCGGTGGTATCTTCCTTAAGCGAGATCTTGATGCGGCGAAACTTGCCGTCGAGGTTGGCATTGGTGGTGTAGTAACCGATGATGTAGTAACTGGAAATGGATTCCTGGGCTTCGACGATGCCGCGGGAGAGATCGTTGTTATCGAACAGGGCCTTGCCGCCGGTATCGGTAGCCAGCGCGTACATGTTGTCCTGCGACTTCTGGAAGTTGCCCATCATGGCCATCGCGGAGCCGCCGTTGTACATGCTGGCGCCGCCCGGCGATCCCCTGGTGGCGTCGCCCAGCGGCGACAGCGCCATCAGGCCGCGGGCGTCTACGGCGAAGAAAGTGACGTTGGCGCGAATGGCGGCATTGGTAGTGGCCTGGAATTGCGATTGGTTATCGATACTGTTCAGACTCAGGCCGCTTGCGAAGTAGAGCAGCACTTTCTTTTCGTTGAGCGCGCCGAGCATGCGCACGGTGCTTTGCAGCGCGGCAAGCTGGCGATTGGTGTTGAAGAGATTGAATTCGCTATCGTCTTCGCCGAAGGCCGAGCCGTAATCCGAGGAGCTATCGTCGCTGAGGAGTTCGTCCAGGCCCTGGCCCTCACCGATGATGAGCTTGGCCATGGTTTTCATCAGGTCGTCGCGGTTGGCAGTGAAATCCTGGAGCACCTTGACGGCAGTGCCGTCGTACTTGATGATGGCCATCAAGTCCGCGGCGGTCATTTGGGTGCGGATGAATTTAGTTCCGGCGTCGAGAGCGCGGAGTTGATCGGCCTCCGGCATGGCGCTCATGTCGTAATAAAGGGCCAGCAGCCGCTTATCGCGATACTTAATGTCGCCGGGCGCCTCCGGGGCGATCTGGGCGGCAACCACGGGGTCGACCTTAGGCTTTTCCGGTTCGGGAGCCGCCGGAATGGTGGGCGTGTCGGAGGTGGGCGGCAGCGGCGCATCGGTGAGCTTCTCGAAATCGCAGATGGATATGGTCTGCGGCACGTTGTCCTCGGTGACCACGAAATCCTTGGCGGTCAGGCCCTCGATGATTTTGCCGCTCTTGTCCTTGACCATAACGGTCTCGATCACCAGTTGAGCGCTGGCTTGAAACTTCACCGGACCGCTGGCGGGCGTCGCCGGGTTCTGTTGGGCGCCACTGGGCGGCTTGGCCGGCGGCTGTTGCGCAAAGGCAGCCAGCATCAGGAACAGCAGGGCGAAAGAAATCTTCGGCATTTTACGGGAACCTCCATCGCAAAGTGGCGGTAATACTGCGCATGGCGTTAGCCGAGCTAGGCAGGCCGAACTGGCCGTTCACAACGTTGTTCCAACTCGGGTAGCTGACGTGGTTGATCGGGTTGACGCTGTCGAAGCGCAGATCGAACTTCTCGAAAGACCGCGCCATGGAAGCGGTCATGGCGAACTGGTTGGGGCCGGTGAGCGAATTTCTGCCGGCGTTACCCCAGAAGCCCGTGGGGGGCGCGGTGAAAGCAGTCACGTTGAAGTGGGAGCCGTCGGTTGTTTGATAAAGCGGCAGGCCGTTGTACTCCGGCCGGATGGTGTTCCCGAAACCGGTTCCAGGCACAGTCATAGGGTAAATGGGATTCTCCGGCTTTCCGGTGCCCAAAGTGATCTGGCTGAGGATGGTCCAGCCTTTGACGATGGCGCCGCGCCAGCCGCTCAGCAGGGTGCCGCCATGCACTCCCACACCGGTGCTGTATTGCATATTGATCACCAGGTTGTGGCGCTGATCGAAACTCGACAGGCCGCGTTCCGCATCGAGATGCGTCCAATCCTGCGCCACGACCCCGCCTCCGCTACCTTGTCCGCCGATGAGGGCAGCGTCATCGATGGATTTCGAATAGGTGTACAGGAAGCTGGTGGTAAAGCCACCGTGGAAGCGGCGCCGCAAACTGAGTGAGCCGGCCTGGCGCGTGGAATTGCCATTCGAGGTCATGTATACATAGCCGGACAGGCAGGCCGGACAGGGGTTCACGATACCCGCGGGATACGTATTGGGGTAAAACTCCTGCACCGCATGAGTGCCCTTGATGCCGTTGTAACTGGCCGTGAGGACCATGGACGCCGTCACATTCTGCTGCACTGAGAACAGCCAGTTCTGCGAATAACCGGGGCGGAAGTTGGGGTCGATGGCGAAGGTATTGGTGGTGCGGTTGGGAGAAACATTGAAGCCGCTGGCCAGCGTGAGCGGATCGGCGGCGCTGTTCTGCACGCTCAAGCTCTTGGAAAGCGGCGATTGTTGCGCCATCTGGTTCACGATGCTCTGGAACACCGAGGTGTCGTAGGCGACCCCGTAAGCGCCCCGGAAGATGGTGGAGGTACCGAAGAACGGATGCCAGGCGAACGAAACGCGCGGCTGGATGGCGTGCTTATCGGGATGAACCATGGAGTCGGGGTAATGCAGCCCGCTAACCGGCCCGATCGGGCTGCTGGCCACCACGGGGGTAGGATTGGAAAAGCCCGGCCCAAGGTCCAGGTTCACCAGCCGGCCGTACTCTTCGATGATGGGCGCATTGTATTCCCATCGCAGTCCGGCGTTCAGGGTGAAGGTCGAACTCATTCTCCAGTCGTCGGCGAAGAAGGCGTCGTAAGAGTTGGTGCGGAAATACTTGTCGGCGTTCCCGAAGGCGATCGAGCTGGTGTCGGGAATTCCCAGCAGGAAGTCCGCGAAATCGGAGCCGGTGCCGGGGACTGCCACGCCGTTGAGCACCTGCCCGGTGGCAGTTCCGTTGAATTGGAAAGTGCCGCGCGGGTTTTGTTGCGAGACGGGATTGACTTGCAGCATGCTGAAATCGGCGCCCATGGTGATGTTGTGCGGGCGGTGCAGCCAGGAGATGCTGGCGGAGAGCCGGCCGGTCTGATTCCGCTGCGCGGATTCCGTCCCGTCGGAGAGCCCCCCGATGCCGCTGCCGCTGAAGTTGAGATTGGGCGGTCCCCAGTTATTCGGTGTTTGGTCGTTGCCGGTGATTCCGGCCTTGCCCGACACATTCGCCAGATTGGCGAAGTAGGGAGTGCTCTGGGCAACCGACCGGCTGAAATTGAAGGTGAACGTGCCAAACCACTGGCGGTTGAAGGTGTGGCGCCAACTGGCATTTCCATTCAAGCCGGTGGACTCACTGTGGTCCACGAATGTGAACAGGTTTGGGTTGATGCTGCGGCTGTTCTGAATGCTGAAGCGGAAGTTCAAAAAATTCTTGTTGTTGACGTTCTTGTTTACGATTACCTGGCCGCCATCCGTGTCGCTGCGGCTCACCAGCGGAATCTGGTAGTTGTAGCGCGAATTGCCCAGGTTATTCGGTTGGGGATAATAGCCCAACAGGGCCAGGGCCTGAGGGCTGATGCGGTAGCCCGGGATCTGGTTGTTGGGAAATGGTATGCCGGTAGTGGGATCGTAGACCGTGATGGGTAGCCCGAGTGGGTTTAACATCTGTGAGAAATCACCAGTGCGTTCGGCGGCGGTGGGCATCAGGCTGGGCTGCGTGGTGGAGGTGCGGTTGCGCGAGGCCTGATATCCGATGAAGAAATTGCCGTTATAGCGGAACAGGTGCGGAATCATGATCGGTCCGCCAAAGCTGATGCTCGGTGATAAGTGGTTGATGGCCTTGGGTGCGTTCTGGCCGGTGATGGAATAGCTGCGGGCATCCAGGGCTGAGTTATCGACAACGAAGCCCAGTTGGCCATTGTAGAGCGAACCCGGGCCGACGCGAAAATTGCCGATGGCGCGCCGTTCGATCCCGGTGCTGACGCTGCCGTTGACCAGCAAGGCGTCGGAAGTGCCGGGGCTGGCGTCGGCGGCGGTAGCGGCGCCAGCCAGGCTGGTGCTGTTATCGGGCGGCGGGGCGTCGCTAGTGGCATTCACAGCCGCGCGCTGAAAGCCGGGCTGCGAAGCGGCCGGCGTGGCCGCGGCGCCTTTCGCGTTCTTCGCGGGTTTCCCGCCCTTGGCCGGGGCGGTGGTTGTGGCGGCTGCGGCTGGCGCTGCCGCAGCCGGCGCAGTTGCAGCGGCTGGAGTCGCGCCGGGCTGCGCGGCCGCGGCCGGCGCGGCTGCCGTGGGCGGCGCCGATGGAGCCGGCGTCTCCGGCTTGATCTGATCCATCGGCAGCATCTTCAAGTCCCACTCCGCCGCTGGGGCTCCCGGCGCAATTCCGATCTCGCGTTTCAGCGGGGCAAAGCAGAGCATCTCCACCTGGATATTCCAGACTCCGTCCGCCAGTTCCGGAAAAGCATAGGCGCCGTCCTGGCCGGTGACCGCGACGAGTTTCTTGTCGCCCTGGGTGGCGGTTACGGTTGCGCCGGGGACCGGCACGGCGCCGAACTTCACCACTCCGCGATGTTCGGCGGCAGCCAGCACGAAAACGGCGACCGCCGCGAGTAGCGGGTATCGGAAGTAGTTGACCATCCTCTTCCACTTCATTGGAAATTCCTGCTCCTTTTGTTGTGGTCTCCCGGTGGTTGGTTCCTCCGGACGGGAGATCCTTCTCTTAATTCTCAGTGGGCACCTTCTTTGCTTTCCGCCACACCGCGCCACCGCTCCAGAACAGGGATCGACCCCAGGGTGCGGTAGGCGCTTATGTGTATGACGATATTGCCCCCCAAAGTGTTCGGCCTTCCCGAATGTTTTTTGCTACAACGGCAGTTTTCCACAGGGTATTGCCCGCTCGCTCGCCCGAAATTCCCAAATTCTGTGCCCCGGCATCAGTTTTCTACCGGCAGCTTCTCAGCATGGTCCACCATCAGCATCTCCACCGCCACCTTCTTCTCGTCTATTTTGATGCCGAGTTGCTGTTGGGCCACCTGGACGAAAATCGGAATGACGTCGTTGATGCCCATGGGGGTGGTGGGGTCCAGCACGTTGGCCAAGTCGATCTTAAAGTCATAGCGGCCGGTCAGCCCAGTCTCGTCTACGACGGGCGCCTGGAGCGGTCCCGAGAGCAGTTCCGCCAGCTTTTGGATGGTGGCTCTTTGGAAGGATGCGCCGACTCTCCCGGAGGGCTGGATGTCCATATCGCCCTCGCTGGCCGATTCCGTCATCTTGAGGCCGGTCTTGGCCACCGAAACGACGAACGCCCGCATTTCCTTGGATTCGCGGTGGAATGTCAGCTTGAAACGGTCGGCCAGCAGTTTTTGCATCATCTGCCGCAGTTGATCCTCTGGTACGGCGCCGGCAGCCTTGGCAACCACGTCGTAGCGATCCACATCCAGCCAGCCGGGCCCCGAAACCTGGACTGACTGCACATGATAGGCCCACTGAATCACGGACTTCAGAGGGACATTGATCATGCTGACGCCGGCGGGCGACGGGGTTATGTTGTCGAACCCGTGCCCCATCCCTCCGCGTCCCATAGTCCCCGCAGCGCTGACCTTGACTGAGGCTACTTCGAACGCCGGCGGGGCGGCAGCGGGCTGGCTGAATGCCAGGCTGATGTTGAAAAGAAAGAGACTTACACTGACGATGGTGCGCGGCATCGGACGGATCTCCCCGGTCTCGCTGCAGCGGCCCAGCCCCCAGGCATCCGTGGTAGGAAACCGCTTCTCTTTTTAGACGCCGGTTCCTGCCCGATATTGCAGAGAAATCCGCCAAATTTTTGCTCGGCACGGGGTTGCTCTATGGAAACGTCAGCCGTTCGGGTTTTGTGTCAAATGCCTAATTCTCAGTCGGCGTCTTATCCGCGTGGTCGACGATGAGGACCTCAGCCGGCGCCTTGCGCTGTTCCAGCTTGAGCCCCAGGCTTGCCTGCAAGGCTTGCGGAAGGTTGAGGCCGCCGGGGTCGCTTGCGGCGTCGGCGGGTGCCCTGCCGCCATCGCCGCCGCCCGCCATCCCTGCTGCCATCGCCCCCGCCACTCTCATCATTGGCATTTGGCCGTCGTTACCATCCGGCACCCAAGATAGATCGATGTCGTAAGTGGCGGTGAGTTCGGTGAGATCCGAGACAGGGCGGTCGAGTGCATTAGAAAGAGCGGTTACGAGCTGCGTGATGGTGAGATAGCCGGAGAGCGAACGTTGCATGGAACCATTGCTCATCCTGATCATCGTGCGAGGAGTCAGGCCTTTGCCTTGCGGGGGCCCTCCGCCGCGGCCCGAGGCACCGGACAAGGTGGTGCTATAAGTCATGCCGATCGAGCCCGGTGGTGGGGGCGGCGGGGGCGGCAGCGGCAGTTGTCCGCCTCGGCCAGGAGCGGGGGCGGCAGCAGCAGCGGCTTTCGCTGCTTCCAGAGTGGCTGCGTCCACCTCTTTGACTTTTGGCCCGCCCTTCCCGATGGACAGGGCATAGACCTGCATGGATTTGGTTTCGCGGTGGACCGTCACTTTGAACCGTTCGGCCAACAGCGACTGCAGCATCAGGTTGAAGTCTTCCTTGGTGGTTCCGGCCAGCACCTTGGCCACGATGTCGTATCCATCAGTGTCGAGCCATGCCGGTCCCTCCACCTGATAGTTCTTGAGGGTATAGGCCGTGACCAGAAGCTGTCTCAGGGGCGTGTTGTTACAGGTGAGCGTCCCGGGATCGGTGGTCCCAGGGCCGCCGCGGCAGCCACGCATAATGAACAGGCGGCCTTGGGCGTCGGGCTTTGGTTGCTCCGCCACCTTTACGGATGCCACTTCGAATGACGGCAGAGATGCCGTGGACTGGCCGAAGACCATAGAAGAGGTGAAAAGTGCCAGGCTGGCGCTCAGTATGGTTCGTATCATTGGGTGGCTCCTACTTTACCACTGCCGGTCTCGGCTGGAAGTCCAGCTTCATGTCTGATGCGGTGGTGTAATCCGCGGGCACCTGGAAGAGCGTGGGATCCTGCCCGCCCCGCACGATGTTGGTGAGCTGGTAGGTAGTCTCGCCGAATCGCGGGTCGGAGTTCAGACTCTTGACCAGCATCTGCAAATCGGTGGAGAACCAGTGCTCGTCCACCACTTGCAGTTCGCGGTCGTTGCCGATGGATTGGGCCGGAATCACCTGGGTGTCGCGCGAGCCCTGAGCCATCACCCCATTCACCATCTGCCAGCCCAGGTCCTCGGACGTGTGGTGTCCAACGGGAATGCCGTTGCGGGGGTGGAATTCGATTGAGGCGAACGAGCCGGCGGCGGCGTGCGCCTCGGCTGTGGTCTGCGACGTGGCGGCGGTGGATCTCCACTGCATGTTGATGCCGCCATTCGAGACCGAAACGCCGCCCTCCTGGGCGTTGGGCGGGATCGAGGTGCGGCGCGCGGTCTTGGTGTCGGAGTTCAGAACGTAGACCGATCGCGCCACTGGGTCCATGATCACCACCACGGTCTTGCCTCCCAAAGTCTGCTCGACACGCGTGCGGCCCTGGTCGTCGCGGTAGAGCAGGTTGCTGTCGGAATGCTCGATCTTGGCCCCGTTAGCCAGCGATTGCGCCGACCGGCGAACTTCGGTGGCGCTGAACGGTTTGCCGGGCACGTTGAGCAGGCCCATGCGTCCGTCGGAGCCGATCATCCCGGCGACCACCGGCTGCGAGCCGGATCCATTGAAGATCACGGCCTGTTGGAACACCTGGGTCTGACGGTATTGGGCGGAAATGTTATCCTGCGGCGTCTGCGCGAACGCCGCGCCTGCGGCAACAACGAGGACAATCAGTACGGCTAGAAAATGTTTCTTCACGGAATTAGTCTCCTATCTGAAATGTTGAATGCGATCGGGCGTATGGCCCTGGGCCGTCCATCCTGGCCCACCATCACGTCGGCGCGCACACTGGCGCCCGGATCGGAAGTCTGCACTGCGAAGCCCGCGGCGATCAGCGCCGTGACGGGAACATAAGTCTCCACCACGGAAACACGCTCGTAGGGCCGCAACGGCTGCGTGTACGGAATCGAGACGAACTGCGCCGCTTCGGCGCTCTGCTGGCTGGCGGCGGGGGGTTGGCGCACCAACAGCGTGCCCGCCAGAACCGACGCCGCGAGCGCCCCGCCCACCATCACCATCCAGCGCCGCGAGACGCGCGCGCGCTGCTGGTGAACCGTGTCAAACTCGGCGAGCAGCCGTGCTTCCAGATCTTCGGGCGGCTCGACCTCAGCTACCCGCGCCGCCAATCTGCGCATGGCCGGCGCCAGTTCCCGGCGCCGTTCCGCGAGTTCTGCGGAGTTCATATCGAACACCTTTCCTTCTTACCTTCGAGCTTCCGAAACAACAGCTCGTGCGCGCGACTGAGGCGCGACCACACCGTCCCCACCGCGCATCCGAGCAGCGCGGCGGCTTCCTGGCCGCTCTTTTCTTCCAGATCGCACAGTACCACGACCTCGCGGTACCGCTCGGGCAGCCGCGCGATGGCCTTCCACAGATCGGCCGCGTCCTGGGCCTCCGCGATTTCGCGCGGGGCATTCGATCCGCCCGCCTGTTCCAAACGCGCCGCCGCGTCCTGGTCGAACGGCAGCCACCGCCGATCCTCCTGCAGGCGGCGCCGCAGGAGTTTGCGCGCCACGCCGCCCAGAAACGCCGCCAGGCCGCCACGCACCGGATCGAACTCGTCCGGGTGGTGAATCAGCCAGACAAACGCATCCTGCGTCACATCCCCGGCGCGTTCGCGGTCCCCGGTCATATACAACGCAAACCGGAATACGGCCGGATAGTGGGTTCGGTAGAGCATCGTGAACGCGTCCCGATCGCCCGCGCGAAACCGTTCCAGCAGTTCGCGATCGGACTGGCGGCCAAATTCCTCCACAAGTGGTACTGACGGTATTGCGCGCAAAACCGTGCGGCCTTCCAGAATATTTTCACCCATGGTTGTAAGCTGAAGTCGTGCTTTTCCGATGCTCATGGCGGCGGCTGGCGCCGGCGCTGCTGATTCTCGTGACCGGGTGCGCCTGGGGCGCCGGTCCGTTCTTCAATATCGTCGACTACGGAGCGCGCCCGGACGGCTCGGCGAGCGCCACTGAGGCCATCCGCGCAGCCATTCAGGCGGCCAAGGCCGCGGGCGGCGGAACGGTTTTCGTCCCCGCCGGTAACTACACCACCGGGCCCATCGAACTGGTGAGCAACCTCATCCTCTATATCGACGCGGGGGCGACGCTGCGCTTCCCGGCCACGAAGCTGCCTTTCACCCAGGGGAGGCAGCAAGGGATCGAAGCGCTGACGCCGGTTCCGCTGATCGGCGGGCGCAACCTGGAGAACGTCACCATCACGGGGCGCGGCGTGCTGTCAAGCGACAACGCCGAATGGATGCGCATGATGCCGCGGGAGAAAGGTTCCGGCGCCGATCCGGGGAGCGCCAACGGGCCCAACTGGGAGCGGCTGCTCCGATTGCTGGAAGTGAAGACGCCGGCCGCGGAAGAGGACTATCGCAAGGCCGCGCCGGAACTGCGGCCCTCTTTCGTGCGCACCATGGACAGCCACAACATCCTCATCGAGGGCGTGCATTTCGTGGGCTCGCCAATGTGGACCATCCACTTGCTGTATTCGGACAACGTGGTGATTCGCGACGTGACCATCGAAACTTATCCGGGCGTGCATACCGATGGCATCGCCGTGGATTCCAGCCGGAACGTGCGGATTTCGGGCTGTTCCATCGATACCGGAGACGATGGCATCGTGATCAAATCCGGGAAGGATGCCGATGGTCTGCGGGTCAACCGGCCCAGCGAAGACATCACCATCACCGCATGCCACGTGCGCCACGCGCACGGCGCGGTCACGCTGGGCAGCGAAACGTCCGGATGGATTCGCCGCGTGGTGGCCAGCAACATCACCTGCCAGGGGACGCAGATGGGCGTGCGAATCAAGAGCAGCAGGAATCGCGGCGGGGGAGTGGAGGACGTGCGTTTCGACAACTGGATCATGAACGACGTGGGACAGGGAATCAACGTCACCAACTACTACCTGATGGAAGGCGAGGTGCGCGGCGGCGAGGCGCCGGTTACCAACCGCGCGCCCGTGTTTCGCAATATCGCGATCGGCAACATGACCATCCGAGGCGCGCGCGTGGCCATCGACATCGAGGGACTGCCGGAGATGCCGATCTCCGGGCTGCGCATCGGCAACGTGATCGCGTATGGAAAGAGCGGCCTGAAGGCCTACAACACGGTGGCCCTGCAACTGGACGATGTAGAGGTGAACGCCGCCGGCGGACCGGCCTTCCTGGTGCGCGATTCGAAAGATCTGTTGTTGGACCGCGTGAGCTCGCGCGAGCCGCTGGCGGACGCCCCGGTAATCCGGCTGGACCGCTGCCCCGGCGCGATCGTGCGTGCCAGCCGCGCGTTCGCGGGAACCGGCACGTTTCTCTCGGTGGGCCTGGGCGAATTGAAGAAGCTGATATTCGTAGGCAACACGCTCATCAGCGCCCGCAGGCCGGCGGTGGAAGCCAGGACCGACTACTGGCGGGAAACCGAGCCAGCCACCGAGGCGGAGCCGGTTACTCCAGCCGTACGCCACCGCTGAAACCGGAGACAGTGGAACAGACCATCGTTTTTCGTGGTCTGTTGCAGAGGGCATTAAGCCCGCGGAATTTCATGAAAAAGTGGGGACGCCTGGATGTCGCCGGGCGGGCTGGGNNATTGGCCGCCCCACTCCGTCGGCGCCCTGCTTTTTCGACCCTGTCACACGTCACCAAGGCACTGCCCCTGACAGACGACGCACACCGATCGTCTGTCCCACGCCTTGCTACGCCGCCGGCGCGGCCGCTTCTCCGTGGAACTTCACCGATACCAGGCGCGAAACTCCCGGTTCCTGCATGGTCACGCCGTAGAGCGCCTCCGCGGCTTCCATGGTGCGCTTGGAGTGGGTGATCACCACAAACTGCGTCTGCTCCGACATTTCCTTCAACAGCTTGGTGAGCCTTCCGATGTTGGCTTCGTCCAGCGGCGCGTCCACTTCGTCCATCACGCAGAACGGGCTTGGCTGGTATTTGAAAATGGCCATGAGCAACGCTACGGCCGCCAGCGCCTTCTCGCCGCCGGAAAGCAGCAGGACGTTTTGCAGGCGCTTGCCGGGCGGCGAGCAGATAATGTCGATGCCCGAATCGGCTAGATTCTCCTGGTCGGTGAGGCGCATCTCACCGGTGCCGCCGCCGAACAGGGTTTGGAAGGCTTGGCGGAAATTGGCGTTGATGGCTTCAAAGGCCTCCGCGAACTTCTGGCGCGACACCGTGTCGATTTCCTGAATGGCTTTCTCCGTATCGCGGATGGAATCGATCAGGTCCTGACGCTGCGCGCTCAGGAAATCCTGGCGCGATTGCGCTTCCTGGAACTCTTCCATGGCGGCGGCGTTGACCGGGCCGAGAGCTTCGATGCGGTTGCGCACCTCGTTGCAGGCCAGCTCGGCCTCCGCGATGGCTTCGGCGTCGGGCACCGGGTCGTCGGCTGAAGCCAGCTCCACCACCGGGCAGTTCAGCTCCTTGCGGCTGGTTTCGTCCAGGAACTTCAGTTCGGCCTGCTTGCGCACCAGGTCGACTTCAACCTGCGAGCGCTTCTCGAGGCTCTCCTGCACCAGCGCGCGCAACGCTTTGAGCTCCTCTTCGCCGGCGCGCAAGGCCTCGCGCATGTCCGCTTCCTCGGCAGCCATTTCGAGGACCCGGGCCTCCTGGCCGGTAATTTCGCCGGCTAGCACGGTGGCTCTCTGATCGAGCTCGATGTTGTCGGCCAGCAGGCGGGCTCGTTGCTCGCTGAGGCGCTCGATTTCGGGAGCGATCGCGTTGCGGCGCGCGGAGGTTTCGCGGAACTGCTGTTCCAGGCGGCCCATGGCGGAGTGTTCCCCGCGATGCCGTTCCTCCAGGCCGGCCAGCTCGGCGCGCGTGGCGGCGTATTCTTCGCCGATAGTGGCCGCCTGGCCTTCCAGTTTCTCCAACTCCTGCCGCTCGGTATCGAGGACCGCTTCGCGTCCGGCGCGCAGACCGTCTTTTTCTTCGATGGCGGCGCGATTCTTCTCGCGTTGCCCGGCCGATTTCTCGGCATCGCGCCGCAGCCGTTCCAGTTCCAGACGCGCTACGGAAAGCCGCGAGTTGGTCCGCGCCAGGTCCTCCGCCAGCTTGCGCATGTCGTGCTCCAGCGCCACGCGGTCTTTCTCGCGCGCCTGCTGCACGGCGCGCAGCCGTTCCAGTTCGGCTTCCAGGCCGATGATTTCCTGGCTGACGCCGTCGAGAAGCGCCACCTGCAGGTCCAGCGCCTTCTGCCGTCCGGCCAGAGTGACCGCCAGCTCGCGGGCTTCGCGCTTCATGGCCAGCGGGCCGGCGCCCGATTTCTTCCCTCCCGTGACGGTGTGGCCGTGGTAACAGACGCCGTCCGGCATCAGGAAATACAGGTGCGGATAGGCCGTGGAGAGCCGCTGCGCCGATGCGCGATCCTCCGCCAGGAAGCACAGCGAGAGCCGCGGCAGCAGGTCCACCGCGCGATCGCGGAACCCGTTGGTGAGCCGCAGGGATTCGCTCAGCCGCGCGGCGATTCCCGTCTCCGGCCCGATGGCCGGCTCGGGCAGATGCATGTAAGCATGCCCGTTCGGCTCGGGGTGGACCAGGAACGTGGCGCGCCCGTCGAGCTCCGCGCGGACGAAATCCACGCCGCGCTCGGCCTGCTGCCAGTTCTCCACCACCACGTATTCCAGCTCTTCATGCAGGAATTCTTCGGCCGGCTTTTCGAACTGCGGGTCCACTTCCACGTAATCCGCCAGCACGCCCAGCGGCTTCAGGTCGGCGACCTTGCCTTTTTCGAGCGCCGCGAACAATCGCTTCACTGATTCCGTGGTATACGTGCGGTGCGCCAGCACCTGTTCGAGCGATTCCTTGCGGGCACGGATCTGCGACACTTCATTCTTCAATCCATCGATCAAGCGCCGCAATTCCACCGCGGCGTTACGCCGCTCACCCAGATCCTCCTCGGTGCGCCGGCGCTCGCCGGTGACGGCTTCCAGTTCCAGTTGCCGCTGTGCCGCCGTTTCCGAAAGCTGCTTGCGCGCGGTTTCCAGGCGATCGATTTCAGCGGCTGAGACTTGCTCCTCGCGCTCGGAGCGCGCCGTCTCGCGCTCAATTCCCGCCAGGTATTCTTCCACCTGCGCCAGTTGATTCTTGAGCGTCGAGGCTTCGCCCAGCAGGCGCAGAATGGCCTGCCGCCCGGCTTCGATGGCCTGCTCGCGCTCCCGCACGCGCGCCTGCAGGCTGTCCCGCTGCAGGTTGATTTCCTGCATGTGGCCGCGCGCTTGCGCGATCTGCGCTTCGAGCGCGTCCACGCTCATCTGATGCGCGGCGATTTCCTGGCCGAGCGTATCCAACCGCAGGCCCAGCTCCTGCGATTCCTTCTCCGCCTGCGCGATGCGCTGCTCGATCGAGCCGCTCTCTTTCACTTGCAATTGCAGGCGCCCGCGCGTCCGTTCGGCTTCGAGATTCAACTCGGCCAGTTGCTGCCGCGCGGCCGTGAGCTGCTGCTCGGTGGAGTAGCACGCGGTTTGCCGCTCTTCATGTTCGCGCTCGCGCCCGGCCACTTGCCCGGTGAGCGATTTCAACTCGGACGCCGCCAGGTTGAGGTCGAGCGCGGTCTTAGCGGCATCGCGCTCCAGCCAGCGGTACTTGCCCGACAGCACCACCCGCAGCCGTCCTTCCAACTCGGCCTTCAGCTCGCCGTAGCGCCGCGCCTTGGAGGCTTGCCGCTTCAACGAATTGACCTGCCGCGTCACTTCCTCCAGAATGTCGTAGACTCGCGCCAGGTTCTGCTTGGCGCCTTCCAGCTTGGCTTCGGCCAGCCGTTTGCGCGTTTTGAACCTGGTGATGCCGGCGGCCTCTTCGATGACCGCGCGCCGGTCCTGCGGCTTCGAGCTCAGGATCTGTCCGATGCGCCCCTGCTCGATGATGGCGTAGCTCTCCGGTCCCAGGCCCGTCCCCATGAAGAGGTCCTGGATGTCGCGCAGCCGCGCGATCCGTCCGTCGATCAGGTATTCGCTTTCGCCCGAGCGGAAGAGCCGCCGCGTGATGGTCACTTCCCCGCTCTTGGGCGGCTGCCCGCCCTCCACCGGCTGTGGTTTGTGCGCCACGTGCGGCTGGTAGATTTCCGGGTCGATCAGGGTCATCGTTACGGACGCCATGCCCAGCGGCTTGCGGTCGCGCGTGCCGGCGAAGATGACGTCTTCCATGCGCGTGCCGCGCAGGGTCTTCGCCGATTGTTCGCCGAGAACCCAACTGATGGCGTCGCTGATGTTGGACTTGCCGCAGCCGTTCGGTCCCACGATTCCGGCAATGCCTTCGCCGTGGAAACGAAGCTCGGTGCGTTCACAAAAGGATTTAAATCCTTGCAGTTCTACCCGTTTCAGTTTTAGCAAAGCATTATCCTCTGCTTCGGGGGAGTTGTAACTATACTAAACGCGCGGAGGCGAAAAGTAAAGCACATCCACCACAGTCAACAGTACCCATTTGTTGAACCCCACAATATCTTGGGGGGCATATCCTCAGAACCCCAACGATGGCCACCGCGGGGCCCGCTTTTCCCGGAAGGCCCGGATCCCCTCTTGAAAGTCGGGACTGGCGAATACCTGGAGGCGCACGCGGCGCGCCGCGAGGCCAGCCTGCTCCCAATCCAGGCCGCGCACTTCGCGCAAGAAACCCAACCCGCTGCGGATGGAGGTGGGGCTAAAAGCTGCAATCTGCGCCGCCACCTCAGCGGCGCGCCGGTCGAGATTTTGCGCTGCATCTTGGACTACTTCGTGGACCAAACCCAGTTCGCGGGCCTCGGCCGCCCCGAAGATCCGCCCGGTGAGCGCCAGCTCCGTAGTCCGCCGTTCGCCCAGCGCCGCCGACACCGCGCGGTACACCAGAAACGGCCACAGGCCCAGCCGGATTTCGGTGAGCCCGAAAGTGGCGGCTTGCGACGCAATCACCACGTGACAGTTGGCCACCAGGCCGGCGCCGCCGCCCAGCGCCGCGCCACCCACGGCCGCCACCACCGGTTTCGCCAGCCGCGCGCCAATGGTGAACAACTGCTCGTGGGCAATATCGATGGCTTCGGTGGTGGAGGGCCCAATCTCGTGCAGGTCCATCCCCGCGCAAAAAGCCGGTCCGTTGGCACAAAGCAGGATGGCCCCAACCGAGGCATCGGCGCCGGCCTGGTCGAGCACCCGCGTCAGATCCAGGCACAGTTCGGAGCTCAGGGCATTGCGTTTCTCCGGCCGGTTGAGGGTCACCCGCAACACGCGGCCCTGCAAAACGGATTCGAGAACGTGAGTCATCGAGTTCGCAGCAGAAGGCAGTCAGAGCAGATCGGCCGGCGCGCGGAGCCCGCGCCGTTGCTCTATTATAGCAAGGGCTTGGCCCTTGATGTCCCTTCGGGACATGGGAGTCAGGAGTTAGAAGTTGAGGAGCTAGAATGGCTGGCGGCACCGCCTGCCCCACCCGCGGCCGGGAAGGTTACCTCTAGGGCCGGGCCGCACCTCGAGCGTCCGGGGACTACTGCGCCAGACGCAAGATCTGGCCAGTGATGTTCGCCAGCGCTGCGGCGAGACCGGAGTAAGTTACGTTGTAGTACGCGCCGGGAGTCTGGCCGGCCTGGAAGACAGGAAGCCCGGTAACTGAATTCTTGTAATTCGGATCGTTGGCCACCCGTGCGAGCCAATCGGCGTCCAGCGGCTCTTCGTTGGGATTAGCGACCGTATCGAAGTTCAGTCCAATACAGTATATGATGGGCGAATAAGTAGTATCGGTGCGGATCGCGGTGGCCACATTGTCGGCGTAGTTGAACGCCGCATATCGAACCGAAACGGCGTCGCTGACATTCGAATCCGGCAAAGGGGTGTAAAAACCGGTCGCCGACGGAAAGGTGGTTTTCCACGGCAGGTTGGAGCCGGTGGTGTGAGTGATAGGGCCGATCATGGCGGGGATATTAAAGATATCCTGGGCTACTTGAGTGGAATCCGTTCTGAACAAGCATCCGGCGTTGTTGGTGACAACGTCGGACGACTCGCAACCCGAGCCGGAGCACTCGGGGGTAACGTGCAAGACGCCGTATTCGCCACGGCTCGACGGCGGTGGAAACTGCCACGGGTTACCGTCATTCACCGGAGAATCGATGAAGCCCAGCTTGGCGGTCTTGTCCGTGCAATGCGGAGCTGAGGCGGCACTGAAGCTTCCCGTGAGGGCGCTAGGCCGTCCATCCGTCAGCAGGAGAATCACGTTGAGCGCGCCGACCTGGTTCAACTGCGTGAGTTGATACCAACCCTGGTACAATCCTTCGCCGGTGTTGGTGCTGTTGTTATCGAAATTGATGTTGTTGATGGCAGTGGAAATGTTCGGGGATGCCGTCTGGAAATTCGTGATCGGGGCGAAGTCGAGATTATAGCTGCCACCGAAGCTGAGCAAACCGACCACGTCTCGCCCATCGACAAAGATCGAAGTCAAGGGGGTGGCCACGAACGTCAGCAGGTCAGTCGTGATGGTGTCCGGGCTTCCAACCCTCTGCACCGATCCGGAACGGTCCACGACAATCATCATGTTGACGAACCGGATATTGGCAGTGGCCGAGGCGCCCACCTGCGAGTTGTTGATATGAAGCACCCGCATAAAGAGCATGGGAACGGAGTAGGTGGCCGTAACAAAAATCGAACGAATCTTGGTGGTGGGATCCTGGGTAATAGTCGAATTATAGATAAGTTTGGTGGAGGTCCAGGGAGCCGGCGAGAAGTTGGCATTGAAGAAACGCAGCACTGTGGCCTTAAGGCTGGCGTTTTGGGTGGGATCGTTGACGTTGGTGCTCCGCTGCACTTCGCTTCCGGCTCCGATGACCGCCGCGTCGCAAGCCAGTTGCAGCCGGCTCTTGACGTTGTATAGCACGCTGAAGTCAATCGCCAGTCCGGCCATTGGAATTAAGGTGAAGGTCGCGAAAGCGATGTATACTGTTACAAATCCTGCACGCCTTCGCGCCGTCTTTTCCTGCCTTCTCATAGCTCCCTCCTGAACCATCACTCAGAGAATCGAGCGGGCATATACCTGCGGGGTCCCCGAAAACACGCTTACGGTCAAGTCGGGAGTGGCGGTGATCATTTCGACCATGTAAGCGACCTCCCCGGACGTGAGCGCAATGACCTTGGCGAATCCAGTGGGCCCGCCGGTATTGCCGGCGGCGGCTGAGGCATTGTTGCCTTGATTCGCCACGCTCACGGTCTGGTCCCCCTGAAGCGGGGGTGATCCAAAGAAGCTCTTGGCCACGTTTGCCCCATTGATTGTGAGGCTGGTATTGCCCACAAATACCTCCTCGGTGAACACGGGGTTTCCCAAATTTGTGCAGTGCACCGAGCCCGGGGTGCTGAGTGGATTAGCGGCATCGCAATCCGCCTGCTGAATCACCTTGATTTGCGAAAAGATCACGACGCTCTGGCCGGTAGTGGTCAGACCGAAACCCGTCGCCAGCGTCTGTGCATTCTGTATGGGCCCGGGACTGCGGAAATTGACCGCGCGGATGTACATGTGGTCGAGATCGCTGACAATCTGTTCCATCTCCAGGCTCCGGATCAGGCGGAAACCGAATACGTAGGTGCCCAGGAGTAACGGGACCAGGAATAGCAACGACAGCGTAAACTCGATGATGGCAATTCCACGCGAGAGGTCTTGTTTGGGGAGTGTGATCCGCACAGTATCTCCTACTCACTCACCGTCAGGCAGGGTGGCGAGCCCGTGTAGGGTTCCACCACGTCATAAGCGCGCGCCCAAAGCACCGGGTTCCCGGTGTGATGATACGGAGCCAGCAGGTGGAACGTGTAGCCTTCCACCGAGACTTCAATGATGTTACCCGGAGCATTGGAGGAGTGCGAGCCGTCCACCGGGCTCATAAAATGAACGTGGATATCCGCGGCGGCGCTTGTGGAGTTCAAGAATCCAATCGCATTGGTCTTCACAACCGCCTTGATCGAATCGTCCTGGCACGGACCCGGGCTGTTGTTGCCGGTGATGCCGTACCGAACCCCGTCGCGGACGGCGTTTTGAAGAGTGCTGCGCAGGAAGAGGGCCATCGAGAGGTCCAGCATCAGGAAGATCAGTCCGAAGAGCGGCACGATGATCAAGCTTGTTTCCAATAGGTCCGCGCCGCTCTGGCGCCGCTTGCGTTTCTGCCTGCCAAATGGCACGTTGATAATCGTCCTGGTTTGAGTATCTGAAAGACGGGAGGAGTTCGCCAGCCCTCAAAGGTTAGGAACGCAGATCATGACTAAGGTTAACTTTGGGGCTTCCGGCTTGAGACTGGGCGACCGTCTCAGCGGTCCACGCGAGGGGGCCCTTGGACCTTAGGCGCCATGCGGCTCTGCCTGGGGCTCCTCGGAAATGTCGATTTCGAGCGACAGCAGCGAGGCTGCAAAAGTCTTGCCTTGGGCGTCGGTCCGCAGCGAGACCGTTCCACCGCCGCCCAGCGCGCCGTGCAGCAGGAAGTTCAGCGCGCCCAGGTTGGGCAACTCGAACCGTTCCACTGGGCCTTTCACAAGCTCGCCGAAATGGCGCTTCACGCGTTCCGCGGTGACTTCGCGCAGCAGTGCCGGGTAATCGCGCTCATGGTACGCGATCACCCCGATGTTGCACGTGTCGCCCTTGTCGCCCGACCGTGTGTGCGCAATCTTCGAAAGCGGATCCTTCATGCTGTACGCCAGTCACTATTCTGGCACGTATCGGCGTGCGTAATCCGTCGATTCGTCAATTCGGGGCTCCGGGTTCACCGCGGAGACGCAGTGAATTCTTCATTCCGGTCGTCTGGTAGCTCCGTGCCATTCCCCTTTGAACCAGCCGCGTGTTCCATTCCGGAACACGTTTCATTTTGGAGCACTTGCAAGCTTCCATTATTACTGATAACAAGACCTTTATACCTCATTAGTACTTGGCACTAAGGTTGCACCCCTAAGGTTGTTCGGACGGTTGAGCCGAGTCCGAATAGAAATCCAGAAAAAAGGACGGAAACCATGCGAGTGCCACGTGTGTCTCTATGCCGGAAAGCAAAGATTTCCCTGGAAGTGCGCGATCGGATCGTGATCGAGCACCTTCCCCTGGTCAAGGCCATCGCGATTCGAGTGCATGAGAACCTTCCCGTGCACGTGGATTTGGACGATCTGATCCACGCCGGTGTCCTGGGACTGTTCGACGCGGTAGCCAAGTTTGACGCCACCAAGAACGTGGTGTTCCACAGCTACGCCAAGCACCGCATCAAGGGCGCCATCCTCGACAGCCTGCGGCAGCTCGATTGGGCATCGCGCGATCTCCGCAAGCGCCAGAAGCAGGTGGATGCCGTCACGCACGATCTCTCGGCGAGGCTGGGGCGCAACCCGACGGAATCCGAGGTCGCAAAGGAGCTGGGCGTGACCGTGGACCGCTGGCGCCATATGCTGGTGGAACTCCGCAACGTGGGTCTGGTTTCCACCACGGTGCATCCCGATCAGGACCGCGACCGCGTCATGGAGTTTCCCGCCACTCCGGAATTCCAGCCCGACCGCATGTGCGAACACCGCCAGTTGCAGTCGACCCTGGCGCGGGCCATCGGCACCTTGCCGGAACGTTACCAGAAAGTGGTATTCCTTTACTACACGAACGAAATGACCATGAAGGAGATCGGCGACCTACTGGGCGTCAACGAAAGCCGCATTTCGCAGATCCACAAAACGGCGCTGAAGAAGATGGCAGTGGTACTGCAGTCCGAGGGCATCCACTCGGCGGAAGCCATTTGAGGCGTTGGGTTGACAGGGGCGAAAAAGCGCCGGCCGAGTGGGGCGGCCAATTCTGGCCGCAGCCGGCTTCAGCCGGCTTCCGGTGCTGCCCGGCCCGCCAGGCGACATCCAGACTCCCCCACTTTTTCATGAAATTTCGCGGGCCGAAGGCCCTCTGCACCAGACGAAAGCGTCTATCCCACTTTGGTGCGCAAGGTGACGGCAGGCGCTTTCGCCTGCCAACCGATTTCTCACGCCTTCACAGGAGCGGGTCGGGGCCGGAAAGCTTTTGAAAGAGAGTGTAATTGTCGCGCGCTTCCGCGGATTTGCCCAGCCGTTCCGCGGCTACACCGCGGAGGTAATAGATCCGGGGAAAATAGAAAGACGTAAACGGCTCCAGCCCGACGGTCGGCGGAATCGGGTTGAAATGCAGCAGCGCCGCGGCTTCGGCCGCTCGCCCGGTTTCCAGGTACGTCCAGGCCAGTAGGACCGGGACGCCTTCTCCGGCGGACTGGCCTTGGCCGTACAACTGTTCGAGAACCGGCGCAGCCGCCTGATACTGCTTGGCCAGCAACAGAGCGTACGCCAGAGCGGTGTTGCGGATGGTTGCCTGTGCCGGGTTGGGCGCCAGCCGCTGGGCGCGCGCCGCCCATTCCGCCGGCGAGGCCGCCGGTTGCGCCAGGAAACGTGCCAAAGTCGCCGTCTCCGCCGAAGCCGGCGTCGCCATGGCCAGAGCTTTCTCCGCCAGCGCCGCGGCAGCCTCGCGGTTCCCCATCATCAGACTCCACAGAGCCATTTCCGCGGTGGCATGCGCCGCCATTTCCCGCTGCGGGCCGGCGGCGAGCTTCTCCATCTGCTGGTAGCCGGCTTTGCGGCGGCCGCTGATCCATTGCCACTCCACCTGCCGGAACTCCACCAGCGGGTCATGGGCCGCAGTGCGGGCGGCGAAATACTGCCGTGCGGCATCATCGGCGCCGGCGGTATCGCCGCTCATCAGCCGAGCCGTGGCGGCCTTCAGGAAATCCACGCCCCCATAAAAATCCGGGTTCTTTTTGGCGGCTGCCAGGTAATAGCCTTCCGCTTCCCGCAACCGGCCGATCACCAGGTTGACGTCGCCCTGCGAATCGAGCGGGTTGGCGCTCTCCGGCTGCAATTGCTGGTAGTGGCGCAAGGCCTGGAGCGATTCCTCGGGATTTCCGGCGTACACTGCGGCGTATCCGAACTGGTTCAGCGAATCCGCATCATCGGGCTCGATGCGCAGCGCATTCCGCAGCGAGGACGCCGCCTGAGCGTACTGGTGGCGACTCATGTACGTAAAGCCGAGGTCGCGCCATACGGTGGGGTCCGCGGGATCGGCGTGAGTCAGGGCGATCAAGGCCCGGTCGCGCGCCGCTCGATCGCCCCGGAGTGTCGCGGCATCGAATTCCGCGCGCGCCCGATCCACCGCGCCGATCGAGCCTCCCCGCGCCAGCGCCTGGTCCAGCACTGTCAAGGCGCCGGACCGGTCCTGCTGCCGCAGCTTGACCTGCGCCAGTTCGCGGTAGAGCGGCCCGAAATCGGGATCGGTCGAAATCGCCTGCTGCAACGTGTCCGCCGCCGCGGGATCGGCCGATTCGATCACCCCGGCGTATGCCTTCACCACCTGCGGATTGCGCGTGCCGTATGGTGCGATTCTGCCGGAAACATGTTGCGCCAGCGCAGAGGCTACGGCAACGATATCGCCGGCCGCGCCGGAGACGGCGATGCTGCTCAGCGCCTTATGGATGGCCGGATCTTCGATGGTCAACCTTGCTTCCAGCTTGCCGTTGCGCACGCGGTATTCCCCATACCCGATGCGATTGGCGCCGGCCGCCAGCGCCAGGCTGCGTTCACCCGAGATCCCCGGCGCCGCAACCGGCCGCGGGCCCAAGGCGCCATCCAGGCTGTGCAAGCGCGCGGAGGGGATGGCATAGACGTCCGCCGTGCCCGCCAGCTCGCCGGCCATGATTTCCGCAAAGGCCCGCCCCATCCAGTCGACGGACGGATCGTCTCCCAGGTTTTCAAAGCGAAGGATGGCGATGCGCTCCACCGCCGGCCGGGCCGGCTGCCGTGAGCACGCTGCCAAAAGCGCCGCTCCGAGCGCTACCCACAGAGCCCTATAAGACACGCGGCTCCAGCGCCATCAGGTCCTTGAACTCTTTCAGGTCCCGCATGGACGCAAACTCGGGATCTTTCTCGATCTGCTTCTTTTCCTTGAAACCCTCTTCGAGCGCCTTCCGCAGATACTGCAGCGCCAGTTCGGTGCGGCCGTTCTTGGCGTACATCTTGGCTACATAGTAGTGATACTTGGCGCGTTCCTCGACATTGCGCTCTTCAAGCAGGACGCCGAAACTGCTGCGATGCTCAAACACATCCGGGTCGAGGCTCAACGCCGTCTGAAACGCGTCGGTGGCGTCTTTGTACTGCTTGCGGGCGAAATAAGCCGTCCCAAGGTTGCTGTAAATCGATGCCGACTTGGGCTCGCTGGGGGCGATCTTAAGGGCCCGCTTGTAATACGAGATAGACCGGCGGAAGCTCTTGCGGGCGTAATAGACGGTGCCGATATTGTTGATCGCCTCCACGTAATCTTTCCTCAAACGGACCGCCTGCTGGTAACTCTTCAGAGCGCTATCGAGCTGCAGTAACTGGTGATACGCAATTCCGGATTTGTTATACAGCACCGGGTCATCGGGTGAACCTTGGTGAAAGGCCTCGATGGCTTCGCGGTATTGCTTCTTCGCCATGAAGATATCGCCGCGCAGCTCGGGTGTAATCACGGGCTTGTCGGGCGCGGCGGTTTGAGGCAGAGAGGACGCGGGCGTCCTTCCCGCATCCAGGATGGCATTGCCGGGTTGCGCGAACAGACATCCCCCGGAGAAAACTGCCGCAACAACGACAGCGAGAGGACGGGAAATCATAAAAGCCCCCTTCGCCTTATTTAAACACATTCAGCAATCGGCGGAGAAGGCTCGGCTTATCCTCCGCCTTCTGAGCATCTTTGGGGGATGGTTGCGCCTGCGGCGGCGGCGCGGCCTTGGGGCGTTGCGGCGTCTCCGGCGGGGCTTGGCGCGCGGCACGCCGGGCTACCGCTCCGGGAGCCGTCTGGCCATCGTCGCCTGAACCAGTGATTTGCGGCAGTGTATGCGGAGATCCCGCGGCCGGCCGCACCGGCGCCGCCGCCGGCGGCGGCGTATCCCAGCCCGCCGACGTGGTGATGCCGAACCGTCCGCCGTGCAGCGGGCAAGCCCCCACCGGCTGCGTCCCGGCGATGTAAACTTCGGGCCTGCGCTCCGGGCACGCCGCCGTCGCGGGCATCCCGGATTTCGGGTCGATATCGATGGTCACGATGCCGTCCGGCGCTTCGAACGGCTGGGTGTCGTGGTACTCGCGATACTGCAGCGCGCTCTTCATGAACTGCATCCAGATGGGCGCCGCCGAATGGGCCCCTTCCAAATCCAAGTCCCGATTGTCGTCGAACCCCACCCACACCACGCACAGCAGTTCGGAGGTGTAGCCCGCAAACCAGCCGTCGCGCGACGTTCCCGTCTTTCCCGCCGCCGGCACGTTGAAACCGAAGTGTTCGCGCGCGCCCGCCGCCGTGCCGCTGCGCAGGACCTCTTGCAACAGATTGGTCATCAGGTACGCCACGCGCGGGTCCAGCACCTGCTTTTGCTCGTCTTTGTGCTGGTAAAGTACTTTGCTGCTCTGGTCCCGCACCAGAGTGAGGAAGTCCGGCTTCACGTACCGGCCCTGGTTCGAGAACATGGTGTACGCGCCCGCGGCTTCGAGCGGCGTGATTTCGTAAGCGCCCAGCGCCACCGCCGGCGTCGGCTGGATCTTGTAATTCATGCCCGCACGATTCGCCATCTCCACAACCGCATCATAGCCCACCATCTCCGCGACTTTCACCGCGGCGGAATTCAGAGAATGCGCCAAGGCAAATCGCAACGGCACGTTGCCGTAGTACTCGTCCTTGAAATTGTGCGGCGAGTAGGGGTTGCCGTCAAACCAGAACGTGGTGCGCTCGTCGTTGACGATGGTGGAAGGCGTCAATACGCGCGGCGAGCCCTCGACTCCCGTATCCATGGCGGCGGCATACACGAACGGCTTGAAGATCGAACCCGGCTGCCGCTTGGCCAGAACATGGTTGAGCTGGCTCAACCCGTAGTTGCGGCCCCCGGCGATGGCCTTCACCACGCCGGTGTGCGGATCGAGGGCCACCAGCGCCACCTGCGGTTCCGGCGGCGTCTGTCCCCGGAAACGCCCCTGCCTCTTGATCTGGTCGTCGACCAACTTCATGCCGGCCGCAATGGCATCGGCCGCCACGCGCTGCAGCCGCAGGTCGAGCGTGGTATACACGCGAAAGGCGTTCGACTGAAAATCCGCATCCTGAAACGTATTCTGCAGTTCGTCGTTCACTTCATCCACGAAGTACGGCGCTTCGGCCGATTGCGACGCGCCCCGCGCCACCGTCAGCGGCGAATCGATGGCCAGCGCGTAGTCCCGGTCGGTGATGAAGCCGTTCGACCGCATCAATCCCAGAACCACGTTGCGCCGTTCCTTCATGCGGTCCGGATGGTGGAACGGATCGAAGTATGCGGGCCGCTGGATCAGCCCGCCCAACTCGGCCGCTTCCGGCAGATTGATCTGGCTCAGGTCCTTGCCCAGGTATGCTTCGGCCGCCTCGCCGAACCCGTGGATGCGGAACGTGCCGCGCATCCCCAGGTAGATCTGGTTGGCGTAATCCTCGAAAATGTCATTCTTGGTGAGCTTCTGTTCCAATTGCAGGGTGATGATCATCTCCGCCAGCTTGCGCGTCCAGCGCTTGTCCTGGTCCAGAAAGAACATGCGCGCCAGTTGCTGGCTCAGAGTGGAAGCTCCCTGCTCCTTGCGGCCCTGGCGGATATCGACGTACGCCGCCTTGACGATGCGCACCGGGTCGAAGCCCGCGTGCTGGAAGAAATGCTTGTCTTCTGCCGAGGTCACCGCCTGCACCAGTACCGGCGGGATATCGTTGAACTTGACCAGCCGGCGCTTCTCGCGCGCGAGGCCTGAGAGATTGGTGATGAGCTGCGGCTCCAGTTGGTACTGATTGCGCGAGGTGTTGTCCTGCAGCGAGACGATTTGCGAAATCCGGCCGCCCGCGAACTTCAGCACCGCGGCCTCCTGGTCGAAGTAAGACTCCGTACCCGGGAAGATTTCGATCTGATTGGGGCGGATCTGGTAATAGCCGATGGTATTCCCGCGCGCTTCGTTGTACCCGCTGCGCCGGAGTTGGGCCGCGATGTCGTTCGGTGAAATGGCGTCCCCGACTCCCACCGATTCCGGCGCGGCGAAAATCCTGGCGTTGTTCGCAAACGGCCCGGCGTTCAGCTTTTCGTCGATGACTCGCGAGTACCGGGCGTAGAAGAACGTGAAGACGCCCAGTATCACGATCACCAGCAGGGCCGCGCCCATGATCGCGATGCGCCCGATGGACGACAGAAAAAATCGCGCCAGGGCCGAATCGGTCGGGATGCGAAGGCTCATTCCCCGTTTTTGCGCGGATTTCGCCACCAATCCTGATTTTCGCATGAAGTCCGTCTTACAAGACGCAATACTGGCCGCCAATGAACACAGATGAACGCGGATTGAAACGAATTGGTTTATCGGCGTTCATCTGTGTTCATCGGCGGCTCAACATGTCTTCCTGGGCTTTTTCAACAGCTTCTACCGGCTGCCCGCGCCCGGATAGAAGTGCAGGTCCACCGTATACAGGGGCAGGTTGACCCGAACGGAATAACGCACATCGATCCGCATGCCATCCGGCGCACGCATGATGTGCACGTTGTCTTCCGTTACCGGAAGTTCAAGCTGCTCAGCCTTTTCCAAAACCCAGGTGCGCAGGATACCGTCCGGTTTTTCCTGATTCTTCGCGTCGTGTGTAATTCCGGCCACGAAATTCTGCAGAGCCAGGTTGCGCAGATAGAGGGGCGTGAACAGCGCCGCCGCGAGCAGAAGCATCGCCAGAACCAGGCAACCGGCTGCCATCCGCCAGCGGGGGAGACGGCTCACGTGTCCTGGCCGGTATCCTTGCCGGGGGCGCACAGTTCGTCCCAGATATCGCCGGAATGGGGTGTCCACTCGGCGTTGGTCAGGCCCGAGATCTGCAGTTCGTCCTCCTTCAGCGTCCCGTGGCCGTAGGGACAGATGGATTCGATGCGCGGCCGCCCCAGTTGCAGCATATAGCCCCAAGAGCCGGTTTCGACCGGCATACGCAGCCGCGTGAGGCACACCCGGCACCGGCGCCGTTGGTCCCACACGATCGCGTAGAGCGCACCGGCGCACAGCAGAAACCAGACCAGCAACGCCAGATCGCACAACAGGAATTGCATCCCAATGCCGAGGGGCGCATACGGATCCTTGCTCGCGGGGAAGTGTTTTCCTAACCACCACAGCAATCCGTAGAGCGGCGCCGCCGCCACCGCCAGTTTGCCGGCGAGATAAGCCCAGTAGCGCATACTCCCTTAGACGAGCAATCCGCGTCCTTAGTTTCTACGGTAACACGCCCTCGCCTGCCCGGGATTACGATCTAAACAGGTTGCGCAGAATAAAGAACACGTTGGCCGGCCGCTCCGCCAGCCGCCGCATGTAGTATGGGTACCAGGCCCCGCCGAACGGCACGTAGACCCGGATCCGGTAGCCATCCCGCACGAGTTGTTGCTGCAGGTCGCGGCGGATGCCGTACAACATCTGAAACTCAAAGGCGTCGCGCGGGATATGGCGCTCCGCCGCATACGCCTTGGTGGCTTCGATCATCTTCGGATCGTGCGTGGCGAGCGCCGGATATGCGCCGCGATCGAGCA
Source organism: Bryobacterales bacterium (assembly GCA_003167255.1). Classification (GTDB taxonomy): domain Bacteria; phylum Acidobacteriota; class Terriglobia; order Bryobacterales; family Bryobacteraceae; genus PALSA-129. The sequence continues at coordinate 108,189 of PMTR01000015.1, read as the reverse complement.
GTGCCTTCATCAGCGAGATGTAGTTGGCGTCCACCTGCGGCTTGTGCGGGAAGGCCACATCGGGGTGCTCCAGATAAGCGCCCTTGCACAGCCGCACGGTGATCCCCTGCTGGCACAGCCTCTCGATATCCTTCGCGCTGCGGTACAGGTACGCCTGGATCACCACCCCCACGTGGCCGTACTGCTGGTCGAGATCGCATACCAGGTCGAGCGTGCGGTCCACATACGGGGTGTTCTCCATATCGATGCGCACGAAGCTCTCCAGGCGCGCTGCCTGTTCCACCAGTTGCCCGACATTGGCGCGGCAAGCTTCCGCGGAAAGGTCCAGGCCGAATTGGGTCAACTTCAGCGACACGTTGCCCTGAATTCCGGAATCGTGGATGGCGTTCAGGGTCCGGAGATAGACATCGCGGGCCGCGGCGGCCTCCTCGAGCGACGTCACGCTTTCGCCGAGGTGATCGAGGGTGACCGTAATACCGGCCGAGTTCAATTCGCGGCACGCGGCAAGCGCCTGGTCCAGGTCATGGCCCGCCACAAAACGGGTGGCGAAGCGCTGGGCCAGAGAAGAGGTTTCCATCCATCTTCGTAAGAGCTTGCGCCGCGAGAGAAAAATGAAAAAGCTGCGCACGAAATACAGCCTAACACCCTTCACGCCAGCGCTTGCCGGCGCGCGCCAGACGCCGGCTGCAAGCCGGCGTTGCGGGCCGAAGGCCCGCTCCACGGCACATATCGTTGAGAATTCTGCCTCATCGAGGGCACTACCGATTGTGGCCTTCTATCGTCGCCGTCTTCCCCATTTGCAGCCCGACGGCAAGCCTCTCTTCATAACCTGGCATCTCTTCGGCAGTCTTCCGCACCACCGATTTCCGCCGCCCCACTCTCTCAGTGCCGGAAAGGCGTTTGTGTGGATGGATCGCCAACTGGATTCCGCCGTTTCGGGGCCCACTTGGCTTCTCCGCGAAGAAGTGGCGTGCTTGGTGGTAGACGCTCTTCACTACAGCGCCAAAACACTCCAAAACACTCCTGCACTACGACCTGCACGCGTTTGTTATCATGGCGAACCACGTGCACGTGCTCCTGACTCCACACGTCGATCCGGTCAAGTTGCTGCACTCAGTCAAGAGTTTTACAGCGCGACAGGCGAACAAGATTCTCGGCCGGGTAGGAGAGCCCTTCTGGCAAGCCGAGTCATACGATCACTTCATTCGGAACACCGCGGAATTGGACAGAATTCGGCGGTACATCGAGGAAAACCCGGTCCGCGCCGGTTTGGTCCGCTCACCCGAAGACTACCGCTGGTCCAGCGCGTTCGCAGTCGTAACAACGTAGCGCCCTCGTGGAGCGGGCCTGTGGCCCGCAACGCCGACATTCTGTCGGCGCCTGGCAGGATTCATGCCGCCATACTCAAACTCAACTTCCGAACCGACGCCCTTCAGCCATCGACGCGCGACGGCGCCGTCTGCTAGACTGCCGGATTGGAAGTAAGCTCGAAGATGGACATCAAACCCGGGGAACTGCGCTGCCCGCGCTGCTTCAAACGGGACATTGTGCCGTCCCTGCCCCGCGGTATCCTGGACTCGCTCATGAAGATGAGACACCGCATTCCCCGCCACTGCCGCGCCTGCGGCAACCGATTCTACGTGGCCGAGGAAAAGGTCCGCGCCCTCTCCGTTTAGAAAGTCAGGCTCGGCGGCAGGGTGCACAAAGCAAAAAAGGCGGGCGCCGCCGGCGCCCGCCATCGAGAGATTCAAACAACTCTTAGAACACGAAGCGCACGCCAGCGTCGGCCCGCCGGGCGTTGGTGCCGTCGGGGAAGCCGGCGGTGCCGGTGCGGAGTCCCGGAGTCTCGGGGGCACAAGCAGTTGCCGTGGCGGAAGCGCACGGGGCGATCACGAAATTCGGCGCTGTCGCCGTCCCCTTATTCGCCGCCGTAAAGCCCGGCGCGCTGACGCCGGTGGTGGCGACCGTGTTAGTCATGTTGAATACCTCGAAGAGGAGTTCAAGCGACATTCTTTCCCGCAGCGGCCACGTTTTGGCGAGTCGCCCGTCGAAGCGGGTGATGGGGTCGATACGCAACGGGTTGTTGGGGAGCCAGGGCACGCGGTTGTCGCCACCCAGTCCGTCCAGGCTGCCCGTGAATGCCTGCGGCAAGTTGGAGGTGGAGGAGAAGCCGACCGATTCGAAACTCGGCCGGCCGCTGGCCAGAGTCAGGAAGCCGTCCAACTCCCAGCCATTGATCAGGAACTTGGCGACCTTGCTGCCGCTGTGCACAAACGTGGGCTTTGCCGTAAACGTCCCTACGAAGCGGTGCCGTTGGTCCAGGTTGCCGTTGCCTTTGTCGTTGCTGTACGCGCCGTTGTAGAGCCCCATCGCTCCGCTGCTGAAGAAGATCGCGTTGCTGCCGGACTCCTGGTTCTCGTCCAGTTCGTGGGACCACGTGTAGGAAACGGTTCCGGAGAAGGTTCCAGTAAAGCGCTGGTTGAGTTGCACCGCCAGCGCGTCGTACCACTGTTTGCCGCCGTTCTCCACCTGGTTGATGTGGCCATAGCGGCTGTCGATGCGGTTGGTGAGAAGGTAGATCGGAGTGCTATAGACCACTCCGGTCGGGTTGTAGTTCGCATCCAACATCGTGAAGTTGTAGACCTGCGAACTGAGCGGCCCGATGTTGAGGTCGCGGACGGTAAGGAGCCGCTTCCCGCGGCTGTTGATGTAAGAAGTGGTCAAAGTGGTCTTGTCGGAAAGCGCTCGTTCGATGCCGATGTCCCACTGTTGCGTGTAGGGATTCCGCAAATTCGGTGCGGCAAAAGTGATGGCTCGGTTGGACCCCAACGCTCCAGCCGGGCTTGACAGAGTGTTCGGGAAAACGGGAGCGCCCGTCGAGGTCGGGCTGGTGATGCTCAGGCTCTGCGTGTAAACGTCGTCCGCCGTGAAGAAGGTGGAGATCATCCCGGAGACATACCGCGCGTAATACAGCCCGTACCCGCCGCGCAGCACGGTCTTGGGGTTCAGCGAATACGCCAGGCCGACGCGGGGCGCAAAATTCTTGGTGGACTGAGGGATGACGCCGGTCTGCGAGTAGTTGGGGTTGGTGGTCGTCGGTTGCGGAAGCACCGGGCGTTCGTAGCGCAGGCCCCAATTGGCGGTCAGGCGGCCGGTGATCTTCCAGGTGTCCTCCACATAGAAAGCCAGGTCCTTGATCACCGTGTCCACAACGGGGTTGCCGAAGACCTGGACATAGCTGGAATAGTGGCTGGCCCCAGCCGCCGGGCTGGTGAAGTCCTGCGCAAAGGTGCTCACGCTGGAATATGTGTAAGAACCGAAGCGGTTGCTCAGGCTGTTGGAGAAGTCCTCGGTCCTGGCGATATCGACGCCGAACTTGAAGGAGTGCCGGCCTTTGACCCAGGAGAAGTTATCGACGAACTCGTAGCGATTCTCGCTGGGAAGGATGCGCGGCAGGATGTTGTAGCCGCCCAGCGTGCTCACGCCGGCCACCGAGAGGCTGAGGTTGCCGATGGGATAGCCGGCCTGGAGTGTGGGGTCAAAGTCATCGGCCTGGCGGTCCTTGAACCAACCGAAACGGAACTCGTTCACGGTTGAGGAGGTGGGCACGAAAGTCCAGGAGGCCCGCACCATGCGGTCGCGCACGGAATCGTCCCCGTTGGTCCCCACCGCCGCGCCGGCGGTACTCGAGATACCGGTCTGGATGCCGTTCACGGACAGCCACTTCAGATAGTTCATGTCCACGGTAAAGGAACTTCGCGAATTGGGACGGTAGTCGAACTTCAGCAGATCCAGCATCTGGTTGCCATTGCGGGGCGTGAGACCGAACATCCGCGGCAGAAAAGCGTTGATCGCCGTGCATTGGGCCGTGGTGGCCGGCGCGGCGCACCCGATCCAGCTTAGCGTGGTCTGGTTTACCGAAGAGTTGATCACGCTGTCAACCATGGGAAAGGTGCGCCGTTGGATTTCCGTATCGAAGAAGAAAAACAGTTTGTCCTTCTTGATGGGGCCGCCGATGCTGCCGCCAAAAATATGGCGCACTTCCGGAGGATTGATGGCTGCGGCTCCCGTGGCGGTTGGATCCCGGGCATTCAGCGTGCGGTTGCGGAAGAACTCGAACGCCGTGCCATGGAATTCATTGGTTCCGCTCTTGGTGATGGTGTTGATGACGCCTCCGGAAGCTTTGCCAAACTCCGCCGAGTAGGACGAGGAAAGCACCTGGAATTCCTGCACCGCGTCTTGCGAGAACTGCGAGCCGACACGGGTGCGCCCGGCGTTCTCGTTGTAATACTGGTTGGTGGTGTCGATGCCGTCGATCAGGAAGGCGTTCCCGCCGGCGATACCGCGGAACGTGAGCAACCCGAAATCGGCGTCCTTGGTGACGGCAGGCGTGAGCAGGACAAAGCCATCCACGCGGCGGCCGTTGATGGGCAAGTCGGAAATCATTTGGTTGCCCACTACTTGAGACACTTCGGTCTTGACGTCGTCCACCACGGGCGCCGCACCGGCTACCTCCACCGTCTGCGTGATAGCGCCCACTGCGAGCGCTATCTTTAAGTCCACGGTCCCACCCACGTGAACCGCGAATTCGGCGGTAGCATACGGCGCGAAGCCTTGCTTGCTGACGGATACCTTGTATCCTTCAGCGGGAGCCAGTGCCGGCGCAACAAAGATGCCACCGTCCGTCGTAGTTAACTCGCGGGTGACCCCCAGCGAGGGATTCGCGACGGAGACTTTTGCACCCCCGACGGGGGCGCCCGACGCATCGAGCACGGTGCCCGAAACCGCACCTAATCCGGCGGTCGCTTGCGCAAACACACCTGCGGCACACACGAACAACAAAGTTGATAATACGGCTAGTTTCTTCATTCAATTTCCCCCTTGTTACATCTAAAGATGAATCCGCCGGAAGCCTTCTGGCCACCCGGAGAGATTCAGTTTTGCGCCTGTTTGCATTCCGCTACCGCTTCTTCCAGACGCTATGGATTCAGCTCCGCTCCGCACCGGGCCGAGCTCCAAGGTTTTCAAGAACACGCGACTACCTCTAGTCAGATCTCAGTAGGCATAGAATAGCAGCAATCGGCGGCGCCCGAAATGAACTCTTCGTGAATTTCGGAGTCTTAATGGATGTAAACGCGCACAAAACCCGTAGGGCCCTGAAAAGAAAAGGGGACAAGCGAATGCTCGCCTGCCCCCGTAGAGTCTTGCCTGTCGAATTGCCTAGAACACGATGCGTCCGCTGATCTGCATGCGCTTGGCCTGCGACCCATCCGGGAAGCCGGCGTCGGCGCTCGGAACATAAAGATTCTGCGGCGTGGCGGTAAGTATCCCGCCGGCTTCGGTGTAGCCCACGCTGCTCCTATACCCAGTAGCCGCCCACGAACCCGAGATATTGAACATCTCGAAGGTGAGGTACAGCTTGCGCGGCGAATCTTCCGCTCCCAACGGAATGACCTTGCTCAGGCGAGCATCCGAATGATACTGCGACGGCAGGTAATAGCTGTTGACCGGAAGGAAAGGTACGCGAAAGCCGAGCCCCGAGCCATTGATCGTAGTGGTCTTAAACATACCTGTAACGGGTGTGCCCGAGATGGTGATGGTTTCGCTGCCGGTGGGGTGGCCGCTCGCCATGCTGGTGATGGACGAGAGTTGCCAGTTGTTCACCACATACTTGAAGAAAGCGCCCGAGCGGTGCGTAAACACCGGCGCCCAGACCCACGAGATTACCGCACGATGCCGCTGGTCCAGCGTACCGCTACCCTTGTCCGCCGCGTAGTTCCCGTTATAGAGCCAGTACGTGTTGCCGTTCTGGAACAGGTTGTTGGTGCTCTCGCCGTAGCTTTGGCCGTCGTCGATTTCATGCGACCAGGTGTAGGAGACCAGCGCTTGCAACCCGTGCGCGAACCGTTTATTTACCTGCACGGCCAAACCGCTGTAATAGCTCTTGACGCCGTTCTCGTCGTAAGCCACCACGCCGTACCGGGGATCCGGGCGGGCGCTGCCGACATAGACCGGGGTGGTGTAACTGCCCACCGAATTCCCGCCGGCGTCATGAATGGCATATGTAAAGCTCGTGGTGTTGCTCGGGAAATTCAGATCGCGGACGCCGATCAATTGAACTCCCCGGCTCCAGAGGTAGGAGACCGTCACCCCCACGTCACTGGTGATTTGGCGCTGGATTCCGATGTTACCCTGTTCCGCGTACGGCGTCTTGATGTTCGGAGCATAGTACTGCAGGCCGACGCCCGAGGCCGCTGTAGCCGCCGACGGAGCAGCGCTGAGAGCGTTGGGGAATACCGGACCCGCGGCGAATTGCGACGCGTTCGTCGCGCTCAGGCTGACACTCTGTTGATAAAGCCCGTTTCCGGTGGTGAACAGGTCGTCGATGGTCCCGCCCTGGAAGCGCGCATGGAACATCCCGTAGCCGGCCTGCAACACCGTCTTGTCATTGATACGGTAAGAAAGCCCCAGGCGCGGCGCCAGGTTCTTCGGCGACGAATACAAGTGGCAAGTGCCGGGATAGTCCTGGTTGCAAACTTTGGGCTGCGGCAGTTTCGCGTATTCGTAACGCAAGCCGTAGTTCAGGCTCAGCCTGGACGTGGCGCGCCACTGGTCTTCCAGGTAGAACCCGTAGTCGTTGATTCTGGTATCGAGCACCGGATTGCCGAAAGTCTGGGCGTAGCTCTGCCAGTACTTCACGCCAGACGTCGGATTGGAATAATCCAGCGCGAAGGCGTTGACCGTCTGATAGGTGAAGGAACCGAAAGCGCCCGATATGTAATAGACGTAATCGCGGGTAGTGGCGATGTCCGTGCCGAACTTGATCGTGTGAGTTCCCTTCGTCCAGGAAGCGTTGTCCTGAAACTCGAAACGGGTTTCGCTCGGCTCAATGCGTGGCAGATAGTTTGCCGGCCCCAGGGACGTGCCGTTGACCGAGACCTGCAGGAAACCGAGGCCCTGGCCTAACTCCGCGTTGTCGAAAGTGTCGGCCTGGCGGTCCGATGCCATACCGAAGTGGAACTCGTTCACGAAACTCGAATTGGGGGCCATCGTCCAGGCCAGTCTTCCATTGCGCACCGTCACCGCGTCGTCGCCATTGCCGGTCAGCGCCGAACCGCTGGTCGACGAAATGCCGGTCTGGATGCCGTTGGGCGAAACGTCGTGCAGGAAGTTGAAGCTGGCGCTCAAAGTATTGCGGTCCGTCAGATGGTAATCCAGCCGGGCGAAATAAAGCTCCTGGCCGAGCGTTCGTGGAATCACACCATAGAACCGCGGGAGCAATCCGTTGATCGCGTTGCACTGCGCGGTGGTAGCCGCCGGCACCAGGGTTGCCCCGCTGCCGCTCGAAACACCGCACAGGTTCCATGTCTGCGTCGTGCCGTTGACCGCCGTGGTGCTGAGGCTGCTGATCATCGGGAAGTTGCGCCGCGTCACCTCGGAGCTCAGGAAGAAGAACAGCTTGTCCTTCTTGATCGGGCCGCCTAAAGTTGCACCGGCCTGGTTGCGCTTCTCCGAAGCCACCACCGCGGAGAACGGATCCTGCCCGTCAAACTCCGTGCTGCGGTAGAACCAGAAGGCCGCGCCGTGAAAACCGTTCGTGCCAGTTTTGGTGACGGTGTTGACAACCCCGCCCATCGCCCGTCCATACTCGGCCGAGTAATTCGAAGACACCACTTGGAATTCCTGCACCGCGTCCTGCGAAATCTGCGCCGCGATGCGCGTCCGGCCGGCGTTTTCGTTGTAGAACTGCTCGGTGGTATCGGTGCCGTCCACCAGGAACGAATTCTGTCCCGCGACGCCGCGGAAGCTCAGCAAGCCAAAAGTTCCGTCGTTGCTGACGCCGGGCGTCAACAGGACGAAAGAATCCACGCGGCGCCCGTTAATCGGCAAGTCCTGAATCGCTTTCTGATTCACCACGCCCGAAACGTCCGACTTGGTGTCTTCCACCAAGGGCGCTGCGGACGCCACTTCAACTTGCGTGGTCGACGTGGCGACTGCCAAAGCCACCTTCAGGTCCGCATTCTGGCCCACCTGCAGAACCATGTCCTTCACTTCATAGGTGCCAAAACCCGTCGCCGTCACGGTCACTATGTAACCCGGCCCGGGGGTCAGCGCCGGCGCGGCGAAGACACCGTCCACGTTGGTGGTCAGGGTACGAAGCGTACCTTGACCGGCGCTCGAGATGACCACTTTGGCGTTCGGTACCACCGCGCCGCTGGGATCTTTGACTACGCCCGAAATTCCCGCAACACCGCCGGATTGCGCAAACAGCGGCGCGGACACAAACAACAAGAGCGCTGCGAAATACTTTACCTTCATCGAGAAAACCTCCCCAAAAAATATCACTAGAACTTAAAGACCCGAATCGAACGGTTTGCGAGGCCGTTTTGCATGCTATGCCATGAGTATACAGGAGTTTTGTAACAATACGATTGATTTTCAGGTACTTTTTACTTATTACTGGAGACCTTGCAGGACCCCTAATAGAATCAAGCAGTTTGGAGGAGTCATAGCCGGCGCCATGTTTGAAAATCAGCTTGATTCTTCGTGATATCGGCGGTGCCCGCGGCCGGATTGCCTTCAAGCACCACCAGATCGGTCTGCTTACCGGCCTGAAGCGTGCGGAGATGGCCCGCTCCGTACCTGCCTTCCTGGTTATACTGGGGCGAGCCAACGGTGATGGAGAACCTCGGGGAGAGATTGGCAGCCGTGCGGGATCGGATGGCCCGCGCCGCCGGCCGCGCGCACCGCGACCCGGCCTTGATCCTGCTACTCGCCGTCACCAAAATCTTCCCCGCGTCCGCCATTCGCGAGGCATACCAACTCGGCCTGCGGGATTTCGGCGAAAACTACGTCCAGGAGTTCGATTCCAAAGCCCCCGAAGTGGCCGATCTTGCCGGCGCCCGTTTCCATTTCATCGGCCACCTGCAGTCCAATAAAACCCGGCGCGCGGCCGAACTGTTCCACGCGATCCAGACCGTCGATTCCGCCAAGATAGCCCGCCGCCTCGACGAAGCCGGCCGCCCACTCGACATCATGCTCGAGGTCAAGCTCTCCGGCGAAGATGCCAAGAGCGGCGCCAGCCCGGCGGATCTCCCCGCGTTGATCGCCGCCGTCCGCCAGTGTCCCAATCTCCGCCTCACCGGCCTGATGACCATGCCTCCCTGGTCCGAAGACCCGGAAGCTCCGCGCGAAATTTTCCGCCGCCTCCGCGAGCTTGGTGAGTCGCACGGTTTGCCGCAGCTCTCGATGGGCATGTCGCACGACCTCGAAACCGCTATCGAGGAAGGCTCCACGTGCGTTCGCGTTGGCACCGCTTTGTTTGGCAAAAGGACCAAAGCGTGACCGAGCGCGATTTGATTTGTAGCGCCGGCGGTCTCTGCCGCCGGTTCGCATGTCCTGAAGAGTGGCGCGGGTCAAGCGCGACAAAGCACCGGCGGCAAGACCGCCGGCGGTACCAGTTGGTTGGACAGACGCTTCCGTCTGTCGCACGGGGCCCGCGGCCCACGAGATTTCATAAAATACCGCGAGGAACGCCGCCTGAAGGCGGCTGCGGCCAAAATTGGCCGCCCCACACCCGCAAAAGGATCCACGCGTGACCGCCGGCTTTTATTCGCCGCTCCCGCCCTCGCCAACCGGCGTGGCCGATTACGCCGCCTCGCTGCTGGCGGAACTCCGCCGCCACGGCGCCGTCGAAGTTTCGCCCGCCAACTGCGATGTGGCGCTCTATCACCTCGGCAACAACCCGCTCCACGCAGCCATCTACACGCGCGCCCTCGAAACCCCCGGCGTCGTAGTGCTGCACGATGCCGTCCTGCATCATTTCTTACTCGGCACGCTCGACGAGCAGGCCTACATCGAAGAATTCGTCCACAACTACGGGGAATGGAACCGGGCCCTCGCCGCCGGTCTTTGGCGTGAGCGCGCCTCCTCTTCGAGCGACCGCCGCTACTTCGATTACCCCATGCTCAAGCGCATTGCGGAACGCTCCCGCGCGGTCGTCGTTCACAATCCCGCCGCCGCCGGAATGGTGCGCGAGCATGCCGCGCGCGCCCGCATCGTCGAAATCCCGCACCTGTTCGCCACTCCCGATCTGCCCGGCCGCGCCGAAGCCATCCGCTACCGCCAGGCCCTGGGCATCCGCCCGGCGGCCTTCCTGTTCGGCGTTTTCGGCTACCTGCGCGAATCCAAGCGCCTCGTCACGGTCCTCGATGCCTTCGCCGCTCTCCATCGGGAAAGGCCGCAGACTGCCCTGCTGGTGGCCGGCCAGTTCGTTTCCTCCGACCTCGAACGCTCCGTCCAGCCGCTGCTCTCCGCCGACGGCGTTTTCCGCCGCCCGCACCTCTTGGAGCGCGAGTTCTGGCTGGCCGCCAGCGCCGTGGATGCCTGCATCAACCTCCGCTACCCCGCCGCCGGAGAAACCTCCGGCATCGCCATCCGATTCATGGGCATCGGCAAGCCCGTGCTGCTCACCGACGGCCCGGAGTGCTCGCGCTTTCCCGAAGACGCCTGCCTGCGCATTGCGCCCGGCCCGTCCGAATTCGATTCGTTGCTCGCCCACATGATTCTGCTAACATCGATCCGAGAGGTGGCGGATACCGTCGGCCAGCGGGGCGCCGGGTATATTCAATCGAGCCACCGGGTGGAAGAGATCGGAACGCAATTCTGGCAACTGTTGTGCGAGTTTGGTACCTAGCGCTGGCTTGCGGAGCGGCCCTTGGCGCACCGCAACGGCCCATCGTCACGGAACTGCATGTTCCCATTCCCATGCGGGACGGAGTCCGTCTTTCCACCAATATCTTTCTGCCCCCGGACCACGCCCATATCCCGGCTATCCTGGTGCGCACACCGTACGGGAAGGGCGCCGATATCACGCCCAATTACCAAGCCTTCGTGGAGCACGGCTATGCCGTGGTGGTGCAGGACGTTCGCGGCCGTTACGAATCCGAAGGCTCCTTCCAACCGCTTCACCAGGAACCCACCGATGGCGACGACACCCTGAACTGGATCGCGCACCGCGCCTGGTCGAACGGCAACATCGGCATGATGGGAGGCTCCTACGGCGGAATTGTCCAGTGGAAAGCCGCGCTCCTCAACAACCCCCACCTCAAAGCCATTTTTCCGGTGGTCTCCGGCTACGACGATTACCGCGACCGCTTCTACTCCACCGGCGGCGCCGTCAAACTCGGCAATCGCCTGGAGTGGATGGCCGAGAATCTCAAAGTGCCGGGCTACCAGCCGGATTTCTCCAAGTTCACGCTGCACCTGCCGCTGCGCACCGCCGACATCGCCGCCATCGGAACCACTTCGTCCATGTACCGCGAAGTGATGGAGCATCCCACCTTCGACGCCTTTTGGCGCGCCATCAGCACCAGAGAGCAACTCTCCAAGATTCGCGTGCCCGTCTTTGCGGTCGGCGGCTGGTATGACAACTTTGCCGAAAGCGACCTCGAGGCCTATGCCACGCTCCACCAGTCTTCGGGCCTCAATCGCATCCTGATCGGCCCCTGGCCGCACAACATGTCCAGCAGGTTCGCCGATTCCGATTTCGGCCCGGATTCCCAGGTCGCCGTGCGTTCGTTGCAATTCGAGTGGTTCGACCAATGGCTCATGGGCAAGGATTCGCCCCTCCTGTCTACGCCGCCCGTAAAGATTTTCCTGATGGGAGCCAATCGCTGGCTCGAAGACCGTGAGTGGCCGCCCGCCCATTCCCGCGAACGCAAGCTCTACCTCTCGACCGGTGGCGCGCTGGCCGGCAAGCCCCCGTCGCATGCCACCCCGGACCGCTACGTCTACGATCCCCGCGATCCGGTTCCCACCCGCGGCGGACCGGTCTGCTGCAATCCGCGCGTTTTTCCCTGGGGCCCCATGGATCAGCGTCCCGTCGAGCAGCGGCCCGACGTTCTCGTCTACACCACCGCGCCCCTCAAACAAGACACTACCGCTGCCGGCCCCGTGAAGGCCATCCTGTGGGTCTCGACCAGCTCGACAGATACCGATTTCACCGCCAAACTCGTCGACGTCTCCCCCGATGGATATGCCCGCAACCTCACCGATGGCATCCTGCGGCTGCGCTACCGCAACGCGCTAGACAAACCGGAATTGGCCAACCCCGGCCAACTCTACCAGGTCACGGTGGATGCCGGCGTCACCGGCAACGTGTTTCTCAAGGGCCATCGCATTCGCATCGAAATCTCGAGCAGCAACTTCCCGCGGTTCGACCGCAACGCCAACACCGGCGGGCCCGTCGCCGGCGAGACCAGGCTGGTCCCGGCCACCGAGACCATCTATCACGATAGCGATCACCCATCCTGCCTGTCACTCACAGTGATGCCGCCCGGCTGAGTGTGCCTGCGCAGAATCACGATCCCGGCCGCGACCGCGCAGGCCAGCATGGCGACGCGGATGTAAACCGCCGCGTACATCCGCCCATCGCCGAGGATCTGCCGCGCCAGCCCGAAACCGGCGCTAATGGTGCAGAACGCAAAGTACATTCGCTCGATGCCATTGCCCGCGAACGCCGCCAGCACCAGCAGAATCGACGTGACCACCGCATACACCGCCGTCATCACCCAAGCCGCCGCCGGCGAGTTCATGGCAAGCGGCCGGACCACCATCAACATGCCGTACATCGCCACCGTCAGGAAGACCACCGTATGCACCAGCGCGACAATGGCCCGCTTGCGGTTCGTGAGGATGACGTAACGTTCCATGAACGAACCAACAGCATAACAACCTGGCAGTAGGACAGGCCTCGCTAAACCACAGCAGCCTGACAGGGTCGAAAAAGCGCNNTCCGGTGCTGCCCGGCCCGCCCGTCGACATCCAGGCTCCCCCACTTTTTCATGGGATTTCGCGGGCCGCAGGCCCTCTACAACAGACGTCAAAACCCGATCGTCTGTCCCACAAAAGTCCCACTAAATGCTTGAGAGAGTGTCGACGTATATCCGATATGCGTGAGCGCCGAAAAGTACGAAGACAACTTGCTGGACCTTTGTTTCGGCAATTTCCAGGTGGGTTTTCACCGCTCCGAGCGCAATCCGGGCGGCTTCCTCCAGCGGATAGCCGTACACGCCGGTGCTGATGGCCGGGAAGCTGATGGTGACCGCCCCGCGTTCTTCCGCCATCGCGAGGCAGGTGCGGTAGCAGGAAGCCAGCAGTTCCGCTTCGCTGTGCCGCCCATCCCGGTAGACCGGGCCGACGGCGTGGAAAACGTACCGCGCCGGCAGACGTCCGGCGCCGGTCGCGACCGCGCTGCCCGTCGCGCAACGGCCGATGCGCGCGCGGATCGCGTCCAGCTCGCGCATGATCTCCGGTCCGGCGGCGCGATGGATGGCGCCATCCACTCCGCCGCCGCCCGCCAACGCCGCATTGGCTGCATTCACTATCGCGTCCACCGGCACACGTGTGATGTCGCCGTCCATCAAAGCTATCGTCCGGCCCGTCGGGCTGATCCACTCCATATCTATCTATTACAATCATCCTTCAGTCTGAATGCGGGAGGCCTCATGAAAAATACTTTCGCCATCACGTTCGTCGTCGGTTTGGGCGTGACCGCCCTGGCCGTGGCCGCCATCTTCTACTTGCAACGCGGCGCGCACATGGAGCTGCCTGGCAAGATCGTCAAGATCCGCACCGTCCCCATCGACGATACGCATTCCGTCGCAGTAGCAGACTTCCAGGTCAACAACGCCTCCGACTACCCGTTCGTGGTCCGGACCGTGTGGCTGGTTTTAGAGGATGCCGATGGCAGCCAGCATCCCGGCTTCACTTCTTCGGAGATCGACGCCCAGCGATTCTTCGATGGCACCCCCATGCTCGGCCCGAAGTTCGCCAAGACTCTGATCACGCAGGAAAGCGTTGCGGGCCGCGCTACCGAAGATCACATGGTGCTGTCCAATTTCGAGGTCTCCGAGGCCAAGCTCCAGGCGCGGAAGCGCTTCTTTGTGCGCATCGAAGAACTGGACGGCAAGATCTTCGAGATCTCGGAAAAATAGTGCAAAAGACACCGGCGGCAAGACCGCCGGCGGTACCAGTGGGCCTTACCTCCGCAACACAGCGTTGTGCGGGTCCAGCACAACCTTAGCCGGCGTCTGATTCAGCGGCACCGTGAACGTAACCGGGTCGCTCGACGTGCGCACCCAGCGCGTGATGGCCGGCCCGCGCGCCGGCTGAATCTCCACCGGCACCAGCGCCGTGAAATCCGCAACCACGTCGGCCTGCGTCACGGTTCCCACCAGGCGCACGTCCGGAGCTTTGCCCTTCACCAACCAGCTCAATTTCAAAGTGGGGATGCCGGTTCCATAGACCCATTGGTCAAAAAAGGATGTGAGCTGCGGATCCTCCGAGCGGGCCGGCAGAAACCGCGCGGCCAGCGCGCGGAACTCTTCGGTGGTGAGGTCGCGGCGATCGTACCGCTTGAGAATCTCCGCCATCATCGCCCCAAAGCGCTCGTCGCCCATCCGGCGGCGCAGCATCTGCATGATCCAGGTGCCCTTCCCGTACATGATGGTGCGGTAAGCGGAAGGCAATTGAGAATTCTCCAGGCGCAGTCCAAACACAATTGGTCCCAGCGATTCCACCGTCTGGCCGCCCTGGGTTTTCTCCAGCAGGTAGGTGCGGTAGCTGTCGAGCATCACCTCGGTCGAGTGAGGGCCTTTGCTTTTTTCCATGTATAGTAAGGCCGAGAAATTGGCCAGCGCTTCCATGAGCCAGGCATCCCGGTAGAAACTGGCGGTCACGCGGTTGCCCCACCATTGATGCGCTACCTCGTGGGCCTCCAGGAGATCGTCAAAATACAGCGCTTGGGATTGTGTCAGCGTCCCGTTCCCGGCCGGCAGCGACTTCAGGTAGGACAGCGTGGAGAGGTAAATCAGCCCGGGGAAGCCCTGCCCGAAGGTTCCAGGGATGGGCGAAACCGTGATGTGTGGCAGGGCGGGCGGGCCGAACTTCGCCGTCATGAATTCGACCGACGAGGCGATTTCGGAGGCCAGCGTCTGCAGGCGTTCGAGCGGGTCATGCGGCGCCGGCGCGGTGATCACCACCGGGGGATCAAGGCGGCGAGGCTTCGCGGGCGCCGGGGTCAAAGGCACCACGTCCGAGGCCTTCGGTTGCAGCGCGCGTTCCAGCGCGCGGTTGGCACAGACATCGATCACGACGTTGGAGCTTTCCACGCGGACGTGCTCGAAGTTGCCCAGGTTAAAAGCCGCGAAGCGGATGGGCGCGGCGGTGCGGCGTCGAGTGACCCGCCAGTCACCGTCGCTCGACTCTTCCACCACGTCGCCGGCGGCCACCAGATCGAGGTCCCGCGGATAACGGAACTGGATATCGTAGTTGGCGAACTGGAAGTTGTGCATGGGATACCAGTTGCCGCGGGCGGTCACAAAGAAGACCCGCTCGCCGGCGTCGACAATCACTTTGCCGGAGTGGTGGAATTCAAACTCGTATTCGCGGCCGGCGCGCAACGGCTCCGGCGGAAAAACCAGAAACACATCGTTGCCGCCGCGCATCATGGTCACGCGCAGCGCTTCATGCTGCAACAACTCGGCGGCCCGGCCATCAACGGTGGCGGCGGTCACCGCCATCTGGGGAGTGATCTCGAAGGTCACGGCGGCCACTCCATCGGCCAACGGTTTCACTTTGACCCGGGTGACTGCATCCAGCGTCAGGTCGGGATTCACGGTGGCCTGGATGCGATAGTCGCGGAGCGCGACGTCGTCGCGCTCCGCTGGCGGAGCCTTGCGGAACGACCGGGCTTCAAAACTGGTCCAGGTATCGAAGTAGAAGCGGTCGTTGCGGCTGTTCACCTGGCCGGCGGTCATCTGCTCCTGCGCGAAAGGATCGAAGATCACTTCGAAAGCGCCGAGCTTAGGGCTGCTGAAGAGCCCGGCGAAGAGTCCGGAGCGGGCCGCCGCGCCGCCCGCCAGATCGAGCGCGAGGCGCGTTTGAAAACGGGCAGAAAGGCTTTCGAGCGTGGGGGTCCATGTCTGGTCGAGCGCCGCGGCGGCGGCGGGATCCTTATGGTTGGCCGGGTTATTGGGAAGCTGGGAGAGCAGCGCATCGTAATCGGCGCCGGTGAAAAGAAACATGGCCGCGCGGAAATGCTCGTCCAGGTTGGGAGCGCCGATGTATGCCGCGAGCGAAGTGCGCTCCGCGCGGTTGGGCGGCAGGAGGATCACTTCGCCATCGCCGCCTTCCACATCGGCCGTGAAAACGGCCGCGACGCGCCGGCCGGCTACGGGTTTGGCGAAGATCAAATGGCCGTCGGTGAGATAAATCTTGAGGTCGTCCTTGACGATGCTGAAGTCGCGAACGCGATAGCACTGGTCGTGGTCGAAGCTGTTTTCGCGGATGGCGCGCGCCACGTCGGCCCCGGTGCCTGCCGCCAAAGGGAAGCAGAAGCCGCACGCAACCGCCAGCACCCACCGCATAGGTGTCATCATAGCAGTGGGAGCGACTCGATTGCGATTTGTTACATTTCAGCTTGATGCCAACATTGAGCCGGGCGTGCTGGTGGGCGGGCAGATCATCGGCCTGCGCGGCGCCGGCTTCGAGAGCGTGCTTGCGGTGATCGAAGGCGGCGCGGATGCGCTCGATCGCGTAAGCCGCTGGGTGCGGCATCCGCTCTCGAGCGAGCTGCCCGACATGGCGGCCGTCGCGCTCCAGGCGCCGATTCCCCGCCCCCCGAAAATCATCTGCATCGGGCTCAACTACCGCGATCACGCCGCGGAAACTAAGATGCCGATTCCCGAGGTGCCGACGGTTTTTTCCAAGTACCCCACGGCGGTCACCGGCCCGGGCCAGCCCATCGTGCTGCCCGGGAATTCGGCCAAGCCGGATTACGAGGCCGAGTTCGTGGTGGTGATCGGCAAGCGCGGGAGACACGTTCGCGCCGAGGATTGGCGCGAGTACGTCTTCGGCTACACCATGATGAATGACGTCAGCGCCCGAGATTTCCAGATAGCTACCAGCCAGTGGATGATGGGCAAGACGTTCGATACTTTCGCGCCGTTCGGCCCCGCCATCGTGACGGCCGACGAAGTGCCCGATCCGCAGACCCTCGAGATTTCGCTCACCCTGAACGGCGAAGTCATGCAGCATTCCAATACCAGCCAGATGATCTTTCAGGTCCCGCGCCTGATCGAATTCCTTTCGAGCGTATTCACGCTGGAGCCTGGCGACATCATCGCGACCGGCACGCCGGCGGGCGTGGGCTTCGCGCGCACGCCGCCGGTTTGGCTTCGCGCCGGCGATGAGGTGACCGTGCGCGTCGAAGGCCTGGGCGAGCTGACCAACCCGGTGGTGGCGGAGAAATAGAAGCTTGAAAAGTGGGGCAGGCGCTTCCGCCTGCCAACCGCAATCAATCCTTCTTCCATGCGAACCTGGAGCCCCGTTGATTTTTTTCTCGAACATAAACAAGCAGTACGGCAAGCAGCTCATCTTCGTAGACGCCTCCTTTCAGTTGAATCCCGGCGAAAAGGTCGGGCTGGTGGGGCCGAACGGCGCGGGCAAAACCACCCTTTTCCGCATGGTGGTTGGGGAGGAAACTCCCGATGAAGGCGAAGTTTCCGTCCCCAAGAAACTGACCATTGGCTACTTCCGGCAGGACGTGGAGGAGATGAAGGGCCGGTCGGCGCTGGATGAAGCCATCGCGGGCAGCGGGCGGGCCGGCGATCTCCACCACGAACTGGAAGCATTGCACCAGGCTCTCGAAGACCCCCATCGGGCGCACGAAATGGACCGGACGCTGGAGCGCTTCGGCCATGTGCAGGAAGAGTACGAGCACCTGGGCGGCTATTCGCTGGAGGCACAGGCTCGCGAAGTACTGCATGGCCTGGGCTTCGAGGATGACCAGATCGATGGCGACGTAGGGGCCCTGTCGGGCGGCTGGAAGATGCGCGTGGCGCTGGCGCGGGTCCTGCTCGGGCGGCCGGACGTGCTGCTGATGGACGAACCGACCAATCACCTCGATATCGAATCCATCATCTGGCTGGAACAGTTTCTGAAATCTTACCCGGGGGCCATGCTGATGACCACGCACGACCGCGAGTTCATGAACCGCGTGGTGACGAAGATCGCGGAGATCGATTCCGGCGAAATTGTGGTTTACTCCGGCGACTACGATTTCTACGAGCGAGAGCGGGCCATCCGCGAGAGCAATCAGCAGGCCGCCTTCACGCGGCAGCAGGCTATGCTGGCCAAGGAGCAGCGCTTCATCGAGCGCTTCAAGACGCACGCCGCCAAAGCCGCGCAGGTGCAGAGCCGCATCAAGGCGCTCGACAAAATCGAAAAGATCGAGCTGCCCAGGAAGCGCCACGTGGTGAAGTTCGAGTTCCGCGTGCCGCCGCGCTCCGGCGACCAGGTTGCCGTGATCGAGGGCCTGCACAAGAGCTACGGCCCGCGCGTGATTTACCAGGGTTTCAATCTCACCATCCGCCGCGGGGAGCGTTGGGCCGTGATGGGGCGCAACGGCGCGGGCAAGACCACCCTGCTCAAGATGATCGCGGGCGCAGTTCAGCCGGACGCCGGAAGCGTGCGGCTGGGCGCCAGCCTCTCCATGGGATATTTCGCGCAGCAATCGCTCGACGTGCTGGATGCGGACCTGACCATCATCGAGCAACTCCAGCAGGACTTCCCGCAGGACGGCATGGGCTCGCTGCGTACGCTGGCGGGCGCGTTCCAATTCTCCGGAGACGATGTGGACAAGCGCATCCGGGCACTCTCCGGCGGCGAGAAGTCGCGCCTCGCCATGGCGCGGATGCTTTACAATCCGCCGAACTTCCTGGTGCTCGACGAACCGACCAACCACCTGGACCTGGCCACCAAAGAGATGCTGGTGGAAGCGCTGCGGGAATTCGAAGGCACCATGATCTTCGTGTCCCACGACCGCACGTTCCTGCGCGGCCTGAGCTCGCGGGTGTTGGAATTGGGCGGGGAGAGCGGCAGGGACCGCAATCCGCTGGTGTACCCCGGCTCCTACGTCGAATACGTTCGGAAGATGGGGCACGAGGCCCCCGGAATCTTCTCCTGAATCAACTGGTAGCGCCGGCGGTCTTGCCGCCGGTGTCTTGCTAGCGCTTGACCATCGCCACTCTCGCGCACCCTTCCACTGTAAGCGCTCACAATTCTGCGCGGCAGAATGATATCGTATTCCTGGAGGCGGGAAGCCATGAATGACCATTTGACGAACTCCAAGTTGAGCCGTCGAGAACTGTTTGGGACGGTGGGCAAGGCCCTTGTATTGACTCCGATTATCGGGAGCGCCGCGGTGTCGAGCGCCAACGCCGCGCCGAGCGCATCGCTCACCGGCATCGCCGGAATCGACCGCGTGACCGTGTTGGGGGGCAAGACCTACTTGCGAGGCTGGGCGGGATATGGCGATCAGCCGCAGCCGGGACGCGGCGGCCGGGGCATGCAAGCGCCTCCCGTCGAAACCGGTCCCGCGCCGACGGTGACCTGGAGCAAATACTCCGGACCCGGAGCCGTGACGTTCGCCGACGAGCACGCCGCCATCACCACCGCCAAGTTTTCCACGCCCGGCCCCTACGTGCTGCGATTCACGGCCGAGAATGGCGATTCATCGAGCTCCTCCACGTTGAATGTGTCGGTAGAGCCGCCGCCTCCGGCGCAAAAGCTGGATGCCGTTTACACCAAGAATTTCAAGATTGACAGCCCGTTGTGGAACGCCCGCGCCAAGGCCCTGATGGTGAGTTGGATTCCACATTGCGTGGACCAGATCAACCGCAACGACCTGACCCTTGGCCCGGGTGGCATCGACAATTTCATCGAAGCCGGCAAGAAACTGCGCGGCGAACCGCACGGCTATCACAAGGGCTACGTTTTCTCCAACGCGTGGGTCCACCAGACGGTGGAAGCGATGAGCATCTCGCTGATGATCGATCCGCGGGGCGACCCGGAAATCATCGAAGCTCATAAGAAAATGCGCGCGACGCTCGACGACTGGATTCCCAAGATCCTGGCCGCCCAGGAGCCCGATGGATACCTGCAGACAGCCTTCACTGTGCCCGCGCCGCGCCGCGGACGAGGCGCCAATGGAGGCCCGCCCGATCCCAACGCTCCCGAGGTGTTCCCCGTCATGAAGCATTGGGACCCACCCACGCGCGGCAATCACGAAGGCTACACCGCCGGCTACTTCCTGGAATCGGCCATCAACCATTACCTGATGACCGGCAAGAAAGACGCCCGGCTTTACAATGCAGCCAAGAAGCTGGCCGATTGCTGGTATAGCAACCTGGGCCCCGCGCCGAAGAAGCCATGGTACGACGGCCACCAGGAAATGGAGCAGGCGCTGGTGCGCTTCGGCCGCTTCGTGAACGATATGGAAGGCGGCGGCAAAGGCCAGAAGTATATCGAACTGGCCAAGTTCCTGCTCGACTGCCGCTATAATGCCGCGGTAACGCCCGGCGACCGGTCGGAGTACGACCAGAGCCATCTGCCCGTAATCCAGCAATACGAAGCTGTCGGACACGCCGTGCGCGCTGTCTACACGTACTCGGGCATGGCGGATGTCGCGGTGGAAACGCACGATCCGGACTATCAGAGCGCCGTAAAATCTCTCTGGGATAACATCGTCAATAAGAAATACTATGTGACGGGCGGAGTGGGAAGCGGGGAGACATCGGAAGGCTTCGGTCCGAATTATTCGCTGCGAAACGGAGCTTACTGCGAATCCTGCTCGAGCTGTGGCGAGATCTTCTTTCAGTGGAAGATGAATCTGGCCTATCACGACGCCAAGTATGCGGACCTGTACGAACAAACCATGTACAACGCGTTATTGGGCGGCACGGATCTGGAAGGCCAGCACTTCTACTACACCAACCCGCTCGATGAAGCTGAAGCCCGCACCGCCTGGCACACCTGCCCCTGCTGTGTGGGCAATATCCCGCGGACGCTGCTCATGATGCCGACCTGGGTGTATGCCAAGAGCGCCGATGGAGTGTATGTCAACCTGTTCGTGGGAAGCACCATCACGATGGAGAACGTAGGCGGCACCGATGTCGAAATGGTGCAGGCAACCGAATATCCCTGGAGCGGCAAGGTCGCCATCACGGTGAACCCGAAAGTCGCGAAGAGCTTCAGCGTGCGGGTCCGCGTGCCGAACCACAAAATCAGCAGCCTCTACGAGAGCACGCCGGAAGTTGGTGGCCTGACTTCACTGGTGGTAAACGGGGTGGCTGTGCCGCACACCACGGAAAAGGGCTACGCGGTGGTCACGCGTACCTGGAAGGCCGGCGACAAGATCGAGCTGGTTGTACCGATGAAGGTCCAGCGGGTGAGAGCCAGCACGCGCATCGCCGCCGATCAGAACAAAGTGGCGCTGCGGTATGGTCCTCTGATGTACAGCATCGAGAAAGTCGATCAGGACATCACCAAAACCCTGAAGCCGGATTCCGCTCTCACCACCGAGTGGAAGAAGGATCTGTTGGGCGGGGTGATGGTGATCAAGGGTGAGTTCACCGACGGCAGCCCGATGATGGCCGTCCCCAACTATGCCCGGGCCAATCGCGATCCCGCACCGGCGCCACGGCCTGCTGCTCCCGCGGACGGCGGCGGCCGAGGCCGGGGCTTCCGACCTCAGCCGAATTCGGTGGTGTGGATTAAGGAAGGGTAGGCGGGGCTTGATAAGAGAGAAAGTTAGAAGTTAGAATCACCGCGAACGCGGCGATCGCGAAGTCCCTTGCCTTTATTTGCCGGGAGCATGCCTGTGAATGTCCGGTCATCTGCACGCCGGAAGAACTAATGGGAGAATAATTCATGCGGAAGGATCCCATCGTCGATGAAGTCCGGAGGGTTCGCGAGGACGAAGCGGCCAGGTACGGTTTCGATATCAAGGCAATCCTAGCGGCCTCGAGGCAGCGGCAACGCCGCTCCAGACACAAGGTCGTATCAATTGTGCCAAAAAAGAAGTTGAGCGCCTGATCTGGCGAGGCTTGATCGGTGGGTGGGCCGCAAGTCGACAGTTCAGCGACTACACCTCCAAGTGGCGAAGGAAGTCAAACTGGCTCGACAGTCCGTCGCCGGGGGTCCAGAGAAATGCGTCCGTCCCCTTATCGCCCCTTATCGCCGGTGCTGCCCAGCCCGCCCGGCGACATCCAGGCTCCCCCACTTCTTCATGAAATTTCGCGGGCAGCAGGCCCTCTGCAACAGACGACATACACCGATCTTCGGCCCCACCGGGCCGCTACTCCTTACTCACATTCACAAAGTACAAATCCGTGGCCACCGCGAACTCATCTTTCTTCAGCGGCGTCTTCGTCGTCTTCCACTCAGTGGTAGGCTGCACAACCTGCCAGTTATCTTTCGCGCCAACCTTGATGGGCATGGCGAAGCCCGCTTCATCGGCCTTCCAGCGATACGAGACCGTGCCAGCGGCATCGTCGAACTTCAACTCCAAAACAGGCAGGGCCGCGTGGCGGAGGTACTCGTCGAAGATCGGCGTCAGGTTCATTCCGGTTTTCTGGTTGAAGTAGGCGACCATGTCCTCGGTCATGATGTTTTGATACTTGAAGTGCTGGAAGACATCGTGGATCAGCGCAAACCAGCGCTTATCGTCATTGATGACGCTGCGTAGCGTGTTGAGGAAGAGCGCGCCCTTGAAGTACATGTCCTGCGGCGGTTCGCGGTTCACGCCGCGTTGCGTAATGATCGGCTGCTGGTTCCGCACTCTCGATTTGTAGCCGTTGGTGTACTTCAGGCCATCCTCTTTGCCCCACATGTATTCCACGTAGAGGCATTCCAGGTAGGTGGTCCAGCCTTCGTGGATCCACATGTCGGACACATCCGCCGCGCTGACGGCGTTGCCGAACCATTCGTGGCCGCTTTCGTGGATGATGATGAAGTCGAACCGCGGGCTGATGCCGACGCCGGTCCAGTCGCGCTCCAGGTAGCCGTTGGCGAAGTGGTTGCCGTATGTGACGGCGGTCTGGTGCTCCATGCCGGAGTAGGGAACTTCGATCAGTTTGTAGCCATCCTTCTTGAAGGGGTATTCGCCGAAGTAGTGCTGGTAGGCTTCGATCATCCCTTTGGCCTGAGCGAATTGCTTCTTGGCCTTCTCCAGGTCTTCCGGCAGAGCGTAAAAATCGAGCGGCAGGCCGCCGAGCTTGTCGGCAAAATGCTCGTACTTGCCGATATTCAACGAAACGTCGTAGTTGTTGATGGGGTAGTGAATCATCCAGTCCCATCGGCTGTAGCCGTCGCCCAAGTCGGTCTTGCTCACGAACTTTCCGTTGGAGACGTCGACCAGCTCGTTGGGGATGGAGACGCTGAGCTGCATGTTCTCCACCTCGTCGCGCCACTGGTCCTTGTTGGGCCACCAGAGGCTGGCGCCGATGCCCTCGCAGGCGGTGAAAATCCAAGGGCGGCCGGCGGGGTCCTTGCCGAAGGTGAAGCCGCCAAACCGGCTGGTCTGTTGCGGCGTTCCGGAATAGTAGAAATCAATCGAATAGGTGCGGCCGGTTTTGAGAGTCTCGGGAAAGTCCACGAAGACGGCGCCCAGCTCGCGCTCGTACTGGAGCGCCGTGGAGCCCATCAGGATCTTGTCGACGTTCAGGTTGGCGAAGAGGTCAAGCTGGATGCGGGTATCATCCTTGAGCATCTTGAAGCGGATGGTGTTCTTCCCGGCGATCACCTTCTTTTCCGGGTCGACGCGCACGTCCAGATGGTAAAAGAGCAGATCGTTGTTGGCGCGATACCGGCCGTATTCGCCGCGCAGGATATCGGCCTGCGTGGGCGTATTGGATTGAGGCGGAGGGGTTCGTTGCGGCGTCTGGGCGAAAACCAAGGCCGCGGAACACAGCAGCAAGACGAGAGCGGATTGGAGCACGATCTTACCTTATCGCGAATCGGACCGCTGATTCCATTTGGGCTGCTCCAGCGACCGGTCAGTGCCACCGGCGAAGCCATACAGAGATAAAATGTAAGCGGAGAACAGCGGGGGATAGGGCCGATGTGCCTGCGACGCCCTAGTTGGCAACGAGTTGACTCTGCCTGAAGCGCGAATTGCGTGCCTGAACCGAGTGCCTGAGGAACGTAATGGACATTAAGACTTTGCTCGACACACCGCCATGGGACTGGCCAAGAGATGCCGGCAGGATGTTTTGGAAGATTCTGATTGACCCGCGGGCCAATGAATCCGACAGACTGGCCGCCGCCGAGCTAGCGGGCGATTTTACGGTGATCAACGACGATTTGGCCAATGGCTTAATGGCGATCGTACGTAGCGCCGACGAGCCCGAGCAACTGCGCGCCAAGGCGGCGATTTCCTTTGGGCCGGTCCTGGAACAGGCGGAGACCGATGGATTCGAGGATCCGGATGATGTACCCATTGCCGAGAGCACGTTTCGTAACATCCAGGACACGCTCCAGAAGCTTTACCTCGATAAAAGCACTCCCAAGGAAGTACGGCGGCGAATTTTGGAAGCATCGGTGCGCGCCCCCAAGACCTGGCACAAGAATGCGATCACACGTGCGTATTGGAGCGGAGACAAAGAGTGGATGCTGACGGCTGTGTTTTCGATGCGCTGGGTTCGCGGTTTTGACGATCAGATACTGGCAGCCTTGAAAAGCGCCGACCCTGAGATTCACTACGAGGCAGTCATCGCGGCCGGCAACTGGGAACTGGACGCGGCCTGGTCTCACCTCGTCGAACTCGTCAATGACACTCATACCCCAAAGCCCTTACTGATTGCCGCCATCGGCGCCGTCGGCAGTATCCGTCCCGCGGAGGCGCGGAAGATCCTGGTAGACCTGTCCGAATCCGACGACGAAGAAATCGCTGAGGCAGCCGACGAGGCCACGGAGATGGCTGAACCAGCTTCAGACGAGGACGACGACGAAGAGGATGAGTGGATCAATTGAGCGGCACCCCAATTAGTTGGGCCGCCACTAGCGCAGCCGGGCCAGCGTACTCCGCATGGCTTCGAGATGGCGATCGTTGCCGGCGGTGAATTCGCCGGCCTTGGTGATGACGCTATCGTGGAGCGTGAAGAAGAGTTTCACGATTTCGGGATCGCGCCAACCACGCTCGGTTTCTTCCTGCATGACGCGGAGAGCTTTGTGGGGAGAAAAGGCCGGTTTGTACGGCCGGGGATTCGTGAGCGCGTCGTAGATGTCGACGGTTTGCAATACGCGGGCCAGCAGGGGGATCTCCTCGCCGCGCAACCCGTCGGGATAGCCAGTGCCATCCCAGCGTTCATGGTGGTGCCGGATGAGCGGCAGCACGGGGGTGAGCGATTTCAGGTGGCGGCAGATTTCCGCGCCGCGCTCCGGATGGCTGCGCATGACCACCCATTCGAACGCGGTAAGCTTGCCTGGCTTGAAGAGGATCGAATCGGGGATTCCCACCTTGCCGATATCGTGCAGGTAGCCGCCGCGGTACAGCGCCAGAAGGTCCGGGCGATCGAGCCCCATGGCTGTCCCCATCGCTACGCTGATGAACGCCAACCTTTCGCAGTGGCCTGCAGTGTGCTTGTCGCGTTGTTCCACCACCTGGCCCACTGCGAACAGGATGGTCTCGGTTTCGCTGATGGCGAGGCCCTCCTCGAAGACGGCATCGAGCTCAGCGAGAGTGGAGTGGGTAGGTTGCCGGTGGCCGTGCCAGCGGGCGCGAGCACCATCCGCGGCGGGAGCACAGGGGAGGCCGGGTTCACTTTCAAGATTCAGATCCATGACGCTACTTGCCTATATCGGCTGAAACGCTGGAAGGACTAGGGTACTAGGAAGAATATCGAAACTCATTTCAGTGTCTGACGACGGTGACAGCCCGCCAGGAAGAGTTGCCGGCAGCATCGTAGGCACGCACGGTGACAACGTTGTTGCCGGTTAGCAGAGGCACCACGGCAGACCAATTCGTGGTGCCGGTGGCGGCGCCGGAATCTCCGTTGGAAGTGGACCAGGCGACGCTGGCAACCGCGACATTGTCGCTGGCCGAGCCGCTGATGGCAATGGTGCTCGAGTAGGCCGATACGATGCTGGAACCTGGCGACAGGATGGTCAGGCTAGGCGGGGTGGTATCGGTGGTCTTGGTGCCGGTGCCGGACCCACCCGAACCGGTTCCGGTGCCGGTGCCGGTGCCCGTTCCAGTGCCCGTTCCAGTGCCGGTTCCCGTGCCCGTTCCAGTGCCGGTTCCCGTGCCGGTTCCGGTTCCCGTGCCGGATGGTGGGGTAACAAAGCCCGGGGTGGTGCCGTAAACGGCCTGGATGGCGGCGATATCGCCGGGGGCAAGGCCCGTGGCGAAACGGTAATAAGGGTACATGACGTCGCCGGGCTGATCGGAGTGTCCCAGGCCGAGCGCGTGGCCGGTCTCATGGAGCGCCACGGTATAGAGATCGACGGAGGCGCCGATGTGCCAGCTTTCAGAGTCATCGAAGTGCATGTCGCCGGCGATGGGCTCGGAGTTCGGAGGAGCGGGGAAGAACGTGTGGGCCAGAACGCCGCCCGGGCCGTCGAACGGGTAGCCATCGCCGTGGGCGCCGCTGGCGAACAGGATATCGATGCTGCGGGTGGCCTGCGCTTGCGCGGCCGGGGTGAAGCTGACATTGGCATGGCGGGCCCATTCGGCAAAGGCGCGGGCGATTTCGCTCTCCGCCTGGCTGGCATCCAGCTTTTCGGTGAGCTGGTCGAAGAAATAGCCGAGTGTGATGCCAGCGCCGGACGCCGAATTCCAGGTGGCGACCGGTTGCGCGTAGTCCGCCACCAGGCCGGCCTCGGTAAGTGGGCCCGGACAGCCAACCACTGGGGTGCCGGACTGGAGATCGACGGAAGCCGGCAGAATATAAGTGACGTCGTCGGAAGCGGCCAGGTCGGGGAGCCCGCTGGCCGGGCCGGCGACAAGCAGTTGAGCGGGCAGAAGGTCGGGGTTCTCGATGATTGTAAAGCTTTGATTCTGAACAAATTCTCGATCGTCCCCGGAATCTGAATCGGGTTGAAAGACCACCACGTACGCCCCCGTGGATTGGGTGGCGAGAATGGGGCTGATCTTCGCCTGGGGATCGAGCTGTCCCATCCAGGCCACATCGAGGCCCAGCAAATTCAGTGGGGCGGGACCGGAAACCATTAGAGTGTTGTCGGGGACGTAGGCCAGGATGTGGATGCGGCGTCTCGCGAGTTCAGAGCGGACATCGGCGTCTGGGTAGGAGTTAAACAACACGAGAAAGTGGCGGGCCGCTCCGGGAGCCGTCTCCCGGCGCGCCGGGCTGTTAGCTGGCGCGGGACTGATGTTGCCTGCTTTCAAACGGATGACACCCTGTGAAGCAGCCGTTTGCGCCAACAGGATCGCCATCAAGCCGGCGGCCCAAAGGTTTTTCATTGTGTCTCTGCTGATTCTCTTCGCGCAATTTGAGATTTATTCCGGCCTGAAGGCACAAATAGGACATTAAGAGATGAAAATTACTTATTACAGCGCTCTGCTCTTGGTATGGGCCAGTACAGCCGGTGCAGCCGGAGCGGACTTCCAGCGCGCGACATACCAGATGGCAACCGTGGCAGGGAGCGCGCAGATCGGCGATGGCGGTCCGGCTACGGCCGCGCAAATGGGCGCCATACAAGGCGTCGCGGTGGACCGCCTGGGCAACCTGTATCTCTCCGACTCGGACCACCACCGCGTGCGCAAGATCGACACCAAGGGAGTCATCACCACCATTGCCGGCACCGGCTTGGCGGGATTCAGCGGAGACGGCGGGCCTGCTACCGCGGCGCAATTGAACACACCATACGGGTTGGCGGTAGACCTGGCCGGCGCGCTGTATGTGGCCGACTACAACAACAACCGGGTGCGCCGCATCGGGCCGGATGGAGTGATCTCGACGTTCGCGGGAAGCGGGGGCAACGCGTCCTCGGGAGACAACGGGCCGGCCACCGCGGCGCAACTGCTCGAACCACGCAACGTGGCGGTGGACGCAGCGGGCACCGTGTACATTTCCGAGTTCGGCGCCAACCGCGTACGGAAAGTGACCCTGAACGGCAATATCCAGACGGCTGCCGGAACCGGGCAGCAAGGCTATAGCGGTGAGGGCCTCCCGGCCGTGATTGCGCAACTGAGCCAGCCCGCGGGCCTGGCGGTGGACCGGACCGGAGCGCTGTATATTGCGGATTCGGGGAACGGCCTCGTGCGTAAAGTCCTGCCAGACGGCTTAATATCAACCGTGCTGGGCAACACGCCGGGGAGCCGGCCGTACATCGAGTTGTATACGCCGGTGGCTGTGACAGTGGATCTGAACCAGAACCTCTACGTGGCGGACGACATCACCATTGTGCACGAGTACACCGCGGCGGGCGTGTGGTCGAACTTCGCGGGGACCGGCGATTCGGGGTTTTACGGCGATGGCGGGCCGGCGGCGCAGGCGAGCCTGCTCAGGATCCGAGACCTGGCCGTGGACCTCGCAGGCAACCTATACATCGCCGACGGGGGGCGCATCAGGGAGGTCTCAAACGGCGCCATCCGAACCATCGCCGGAGACGATTACCTGCACGTTGGAGACGGCGCAAGCGCCACCGCCGCCGAACTGTTCAATCCGTCGGCGCTCTGGCTGGATGGCAGCGGGAACCTGCTGATCGCGGACGCGGGCACCGAGCGCGTGCGCAAGGTGGACTCTTCGGGCACGATCACGACACTGGCGGGAACCGGAGCGGCCGGGCCGGGCGCGGAAGGAGCCATAGCGGCCACCGCGACGTTGGTTGGTCCGGTTGGCGTGGTGAAAGACCCGCCCGGAAATATGTTGATCCTTGAATCGGACCGCGTTCAACAGGTGGGAGCCGACGGACGAATTCGCACGGTGATGGGAACCGGCTCCCACGCTCAGTCGATCGACGGCCTGCCGCCGCTCCAGACGTCGCTGGTCTCGCCGCATGGGATGTGTATCGACCGGGCGGCCAATGTCTATGTGGCGGACGCGCATCGCATCCTGAAGTGGCCCCCGGGCGGCGTGGTGACCACCGTGGCGGGCAACGGCCTTCCAGGATTGGCGGGGGATGGCGCACAAGCCACCCTGGCGCAACTCTGGTACCCGCACGCCTGTACGGCGGACAGCTTCGGCAACCTGTATATCGCCGACACGAACAATCACACCATCCGCAAAGTGGACGCGGGCGGAATCATCACCACCGTGGCGGGCACAGGGAAACTGGGATACAGCGGTGATGAAGGCCCGGCGACCTCGGCCGAATTGTGGCTGCCGGCCGGCGTGGCTGCGGACGACAACGGCGACATTTTCATATCCGACACCGGCAACAACCGCATCCGGCAGGTGACCCCGGACGGAGTCATCCACACCATTGCAGGGACGGGCGACGCTTCGTTCGGCGGCGATGGCGGTGCCGCGCTGAATGCCCAGATCTATGGACCGGCGGGCATTCTGCTGGACGGCGCGGGAGATCTGTTCTTCGCCGACGCCTCCAACAACCGCGTGCGCATGCTGGTTCCTAACGGTGTGATCTCGCCGCCGCCCGTGGTGGTAGTGCCGCCACTGACGGTGGCAAACGCAGCCAGCCTGATTGGGGGACCGGTGGCGCCGGGCGAGTTGGTGACGATCTCGGGGATGGGGCTCGGACCCCAGGCCGGAGTGGGTGGGACCTACGATGCGTCGGGGTTGCTGGCCAACCAACTGGCCGGCACGGAAGTGCGGTTCGACGGCGTGCCGGCGCCGCTGCTCTATGCGCAGGCGAGCCAGATCAACGCGCAGGTGCCGTACACGGTGTCCGGTAACAGCACCACGCACATGGAAGTCTTTTACCAGGCGAAATCGGCCGGCACGCTGGACCTGACGGTGACGGCGAATGTCCCGGCGGTGTTTTCGACCATCGTGCATCAGGACGGGACCTATAACTCGCAGACCAACGCGGCGGCCCATGGCACGTTCCTGACTATTTACGCCACCGGAGATGGAATCGAATACGGGCCGGATCTGGCTGGGTTGCCGGCGGCGGTGCCGTATCCATTCCCGGTGCTCCCGGTAACGGTGACGTTGGCGGGAATGGCGGCGGAAGTCACCTATGCGGGCAGCGCGCCGGGGCTGGTGGGGATCCTGCAAGTCAATGCGCGGGTGCCGGGGAGTTTCGTGCCCTCGGGCGCGGTGCCGTTGATCCTGGTGGTGGGAACAGTCCAGGCGCCGGCCGTAACGGTGTGGGTGCAATAGCCCACAGGGGGGCAGACGCCCTCGTCCGCGCGCGACTCCCTGGTCGCGCTCTTGTTCGATCCGGCGGCTACTAATAACTCCAAGCGGCGAGGCTGTTATCCTGATGGCTGCATGCGGCCCGTGGCTTTGACAATTGCCGGATCCGATCCCAGTGGAGGAGCGGGGCTGCAGGCGGACCTCAAAACCTTTCATCAATTCGGCGTGTACGGCGAAGCCGTGGTCACGCTGGTGACGGTGCAGAACAGCATACGGGTTTCGCGCGTGGAAGTGCTGCCACGGGAGCTGGTGCTGGAGCAGATCGCGGCGGTGCTGGAAGACATGCCGCCGGACGCGGCCAAGACGGGGGCGCTGGGGTCGGCGGAAATGGTAGAAGCGGTGGCGCGGGCGGCGGCGGAGTTCGGCTTTCCGCTGGTGGTGGATCCGGTGATGGTGAGCAAGCATGGGTTGCCGCTGCTGCCGGAAGCGGCGGTACATGCCATCCGCGAACACCTGCTGCCACGGGCGGCGCTGGTGACGCCCAATATTCCGGAAGCGGAAGCGCTGACGGGCATCGCCATCCGGACCCTGGACGACATGCGGCAGGCGGCCCGCCGGATTTGCGAGATGGGTGCGCGCGCAACGCTGATTAAGGGCGGCCACATGTCGGGTGAGGACTCGACCGATATCCTGTTCGATGGCGCGGAGTGGCGCGATTTTCCGGCGGCGCGGATCGCTACGCGGCATACGCACGGCACCGGCTGTACGTTTTCGGCGGCTATCACCG
The DNA here is from genome assembly GCA_003167255.1 of Bryobacterales bacterium. Taxonomy (GTDB): domain Bacteria; phylum Acidobacteriota; class Terriglobia; order Bryobacterales; family Bryobacteraceae; genus PALSA-129. The sequence continues at coordinate 77,277 of PMTR01000015.1, read as the reverse complement.
CGGGCCTGGCGCGCGGCCAGACACTGGGTGAGGCAGTCGGGTGCGCCAAGCGGTTCATCCAGGAGGCCATCCGTACCAACCCCGGGCTGGGGCGCGGCGTGGGGCCGGTGAATCATTTTGCGAATGGAGGGGCCGGATGAAATTCCCGGAGTTGTTGGTTGGCGCAATTCAGCGATCGGAGATTCCGCTACGCTTCGAGCCGGGCGCCGAAGAATCGGTGGCCAAGCCGGTGACGGAAGTGCTGGAGGCGTGGATTGCGGCCCACCGGCCCAAAGGGGATGGCTCGGAATTCGATGCGGGCCAGCAGGCGCTGGTGGAGCGGTTGCTGGCTGAATTGAACGGGTCGGCCGACTTGCCGGAGTGATACGATTCAGAGGAGAACATGACCAGGGTACAGATACATTTCCGCTTGCAGAAGAAGCTGGACGACGCCATGATGGAGCGGCTCTCGGGTGCGCGCTCGGTGTACGGAATCCAGCGCATGCAGGTGGGCGCGGGGCTGGACAGCCTGATGGTGGAATACGACGCCACGCGGATGACACCCGCGGACGTGGAAGCGACGCTGGCGGGAGCCGGCATCGCGGCGGAGCCGGTGTAAGGGACCCCAGCGCGCACGTTGGCACACGATAGGCGTACAATTTCGGAAGAACCCCATGGCCTGCAGAACTACCCATGATTTAGCCAAATCGGCGCGGTTTCACGTGCGTGCGACGCATAGGCAGGCGCAGCTCATCCGCGCCGGCGCGCAGCGCAAAGGGCTCAAGCTCACCGACTACATCATCGATTCTCCGTGCGCTCAGGCCGAGATGGAGCTGGCCAATCAGAATCATTTCGTCCTCTCGAAAGAGAAGTGGAATGCTTTCCTTAGGGAACTGGATCGGCCCCCCAAAGTGCCTGCCGGCTTGAAGCGGCTGTTCTCCCGTGTTCCTGTAGCCGAGAGCCGCTGATGGCGTCCGGCAGCCGCCGATGAACGCGGATTAACGCAGATCGAAAACAAGAAGCTTATCCATACTACTATGTCTTGTTTTCTTCGCAGGCCGCGACGATTCCTCTGCGGCCCAAGTCCGAAGGACGGAAGAGCATAGCCCAGTGCGTCAGCACTGGGGACCACCAGGACGGGCTAGCCCCGGAACGGGGCGTAAGAATTCGCGCCCGGCCGCATCTTTCGCCCCGTTCCGGGGCTGCTCAATCACCACCGATACCCACGGCTGTGCGCCGTGGACTATTTTCTTTCGCCCTCCGGGCTCTGCGAGAAGTTCGCTGTTTGCGGCTTGCCGCAATGTGTTCATCGGCGTTCATCGGCGGCTGAAATTGAAGCCTCGGAGTCAAGGCCACAGCGTGCCGCGCCCCAAAATGTTTTGCGGGTCGAGGCGATGCTTCACCGCGCGCATGAGGGTGATGTGTTCCGGCGCATACTGCAAAGCGAGCAGGTGCGACTTGCGCTTGCCTAATCCGTGCTCGGCGGAAACTGTGCCGCCCAGGAACACGGCCTGGCGCGCGAATTCCAGGAGCAGCGCGTTGGCGGGTGCGGGATCTGCGGGATCGGAAAAGAGATTCACGTGCACGTGCGCGTCGCCGATGTGGCCGAAGATGACATAGCGGCCGGGGAACTCCTGTTCCAGACGGGTCCAGTAATAGGCCAGCATCTCGCGGTTGCGCGCGAGCGGGACGGCGTAGTCGCTGTGCATTTTGAGCGCGCCGGCGCGGCGGACGGTGTCGTTGACGATCTCCGGCAACGCGTGGCGGAACATGCGGAAACGCTCGCGGTCGCGCGCCGTGGTCGCGAACCAGGACTCTTCCGCCATGGCTTGGGCGGCTCCGATGCGGTCGAGCCAAAGGTCCACCTCCGGATCGTCCTCGGACGACAGTTCCTGATCGAAGAGAACCGCGGCGCGCGCGGCGGCGGGAATCTCCGGGAAGCGCGACCGCAATAACTCGAGTGAGCGGGCATCCAGGTATTCCAGCATGCGCACGGCGGTGGAGCGCCAGGCGTCCACGGCATCGAGCGAGGCGTCGTCGGCTTCGAAAAAAACGACGCCGGCCAGAACGGCGCGGGGCGCGGGAAGCAAACGCAGGCACGCTTCGGTCACGACGCCGAGCGTGCCTTCGGAACCGCAGAAGAGGTCGACCCAGTCCATGCCGGGGCGCAGCAGGTAGCCGGCGGTGTTCTTGGTGACGGCGGGAAGGGGGATGGTGCCGGGGTCGAAATCGATGGAGTCGCCGCGGCCGATGTCCAGGGCGCGGCCATCAGCCAGGACGACGCGCAAGCGCTCCGTCCAGCGGCGGGTTGCTCCATATTTCAAGCTGCGGGAGCCGCTGGCGTTGGTGGAAATATTACCGCCGAGCGAAGCCGAGGTCTCGGTGGGATCGGGCGGATAGAACTGGCCGGCGCGCACGGCGGCGGCCTGTAAGTCTGCGAGCGGCACGCCGGCGCCCACCATCGCGTAGCCGGGGTGAACTTCGAGGCGAGTCAACTTTTCGAGCGAGAGCACCCAGCCGCCGAGCGGAACGCATCCGCCGGTGACTCCGGTCGAGGCGCCGGCGACGGTCACCGGAATGGAGCGGGCCGAGGCTTCGCGCAAAACCGCGATGACGCCCGCCTGGTCCTCGGGAACGAAGACGCGCTCGGCGTCGCCGCGGAAGCCGGAAGCGTCGGTGAGGTAGCGCTCGTCTACCAGTGTGCTGTCGGTTCTAATCTCTGACAATCCCGGTTGCTCCACAATTGTCAATTCTTACGGGAGACAGAATACTAGACTCTTTGCCGGCCATTCCTAGACCAGACTACTTCAACAATTCCTGGGGCTTGACGTGTGAAAACTCCGCCGCCGTTGCACTTCTGACTTCTGGCTTCTGACTCCCAAATCCCGCAGGGATTTCAAGGGTGAAGCCCTTGCTTAGACTTCCAGGATCACCGGCATGATCAGCGGACGGCGCGAAGTTTCCTTCACGATGTAGCGTTTGAGATCTGCGCGGATTTTCTCCTTCATCACGCCCCAATCGGTTTTCTCCTCCTGGTTGGAACCCTCGAGTGTCTTGGCGACCACCTGGCGGGCCTTTTCGAGAAACTCGGGCCCGTCTTCGGCGACGGCAAAGCCGCGGCTGACGATCTCCGGCAGGTTTTCGATGCGGCCGGAATGGCGGTTGATGGCGATGATGGGCAGCACAATGCCGTCTTCGGAGAGATGGCGGCGGTCGCGAATGACGACCTCCTGCACCACGTCGTCGAGCGAGCCGGAATCGATGCACACGCGGCCCACCGTCACTTTGCCGGCCCTGCGCGCGCCACGGTGATCGATCTCCAGCACGTCGCCCGATTCCATCACGAAGCTTTCTTCGAGGCCGGCGAAACGAAGATGTTCGGCCAGGCGCGCGTGTTTGGCAAGTTGCCGGAACTCGCCGTGGATGGGCATGAAGTAGCGCGGCCGCACGAGATTCAGCACCAGCTTCATCTCTTCGACGCTGGCATGGCCGGAGACGTGGAGCGGCGGGTTCATGCTGCCGTAGAGCACGTCGGCGCCGCGGCGGGCCATGTGGTCGATCATGCGGAAGATGGCTTTTTCGTTGCCCGGAATGATGCGCGAACTGAGCACCACGGTGTCGCCCTGCTCCACCGAAACGTGTTTGTGGTTATCCACCGCCACGCGCGAAAGCGCCGACATCGGCTCGCCCTGGGTGCCGGAGATGAGGAAGGCGACTTTGTCGGGCGCGAGATTCATGGCGTCCTGCGGGCGCAAGAGAATGCCGTCGGGAATGCTGAGCAGGCCGAGCGAGTGAGCGATCTCGGTGACGGAAACCATGCTGCGGCCGATCACCGCCACGCTGCGGCCGTATTCCTCCGCCAGATCGAGCACCAGTTGAATGCGGTGGATGGAGGAACTGAAGCAGGAGACTACGATGCGGCGCTCCGCGCGGTTGAAAACCTCTTCCATGCGCGGGCGCACGGCGCGCTCGGATTCGGTGTAGCCGGGGCGGTCGGAATTGGTGGAATCGGAGAGCAGCAGCAGGACGCCGCGCTTGCCATAATCGGCCAGGGTGTGCAGATCGAAGAGCTCGTTGTCGGTGGGAGTGGGATCCACCTTGTAATCGCCTGTGTGGATGATCACGCCGAGCGGGGTGGTGATGGCGAGCGCCACGGCGCTGACGATGGAATGCGTCACGTTGATGAATTCGACTTTGAACGGGCCGACCTCGACGATCTCCTTGGGCTTGACCGTAATGAGTCGCGGCTCCCGATCCAGTTCGTGTTCTTCGAGGCGCCGCTCGACAAGCGCCAGAGTGAACGCGGTGCCGTAAACCGGGACGTCGATATCGGAGAGGAAATACGGCACGGCGCCGATGTGGTCTTCGTGGCCGTGGGTGAGGATCAAGGCCCGGACCTGTCCCTGATTCTCCTTGAGGAAGGTAATGTCGGGCATGACGAGGTCCACGCCCAGGAGCTCGGGTTCGGGGAACATCATACCGGAATCGACGACGATCATGTCGTTGCCGTAGCGGATGGCGGTCATGTTCATGCCGAACTCGCCCAAGCCGCCCAGGGGTACCACTTGTAACTTCTGATCAGTCATTTGGTTTAACATCTCAGGATAGCGTGTAGAGGGCCTCTTGCGCGCGAAATCAGGGCCGCTGAGGGCTCCGCGAGGGTTCCTACGACCCGCCAGTACCCCCAGAAGGGCCTCTGGAGGCCTCTGAATCCGCCTAAACCCAATGTTTGCGCCAAAATACAAATGCTCACCCCGAAGGGTGAGCATTTTCCCCTGTTCTACCAGGGTGATGTTCGATGGGAGAATCAGCTTCGACGGAATCGCAACCGTCAAAACTTTGTAGTTGGATCTTATTTCCTAATGGCTCTCCAGTCAAGCGAAAATCCGGCTCAAAATTCTTCCCCGTAACCGTCTCGTACAGGCTGACTTGCGGGCAGCGCACGTTTCGGCTGAAACGGCCGCAACCGCCAAAAGACTGGTTTTGGGCCTGAGGATTTCGGTCTAAGGCAAACAAAACCGGAAGCTTATGTAGCGGGCTCGGGCTATTGCAGATGTAAGGTGATCATGCCGTCGGGCTCCTGACCGTGCCGCATGTGCCGTAAATAGGCCTTTACGCCCCCCACAGCCAAGCCGGAGACGAGGCAGAAGATCAGCAGTATCCCACAGAGAACGCAGGCATTTAGGACCAGATTGCCAATGTTGTCGCGGCGCGTGAGAACGTATTCGTCGCGGGTCACTTGGGCCTGATACCGCACTTGAGAGAGGAGCCGCTCGGCAAAATCCGGGTCGGGGGGCGAGAGCACCACCGCCACCAGGGGGCCACTGCGTTTGGCCAGGGCGCCGGGCAGTTTTTCGAAATCGGCGACCTGCTGGATAGCCATTTGGGGAGTGGGATAGTTGAAAACCGCCACCGACAAATCGCCCTTCCGGTTGTGGAAAACCGCCAACTGGGCCTCTGCGCCGAGGTGGAAAGCGGCTACCGAAGGCGGGATGGCAGGAGCGAATTTCTGCAGACCGGCGGGTCCGAGGACATAGCGTTGGCTGTTGGCCACGAGGCCCTCGGAGGGCAAATATCCGGGCAGCGCGGGCAGGACGGTGCTATCGACGTTGAGCAGCGCGGCAGCGACGGCATCGAGTTCTGCCGTGGTGGGTTTGTAGCCGGAGAAAGAAAACAGGTAGTTGCCATTCACCAGGAGCAAGCTGCCGGCGGTCTCGGCGGCGAGCTTCGACGCGGTGGAGGGCCTGGCATCTTGCGGCCGCTGCCAGTCGAAAGCGGCCAGCGCGCCGGTGGTGTCGCCGAGTTGGTACGCGGTGGCGACGAACTTCGCCTTGCCGTTCTGATATACCGCCGACTCCCAGTTCTTCAGGCCGCATTCGTCCCAGATGGGGCGGTTGTCGAGCGTGGGCTGAGAGACAGTGCCCCGCTGGTAAGCGCCGATGGAATCGGGCAAAATGGCGGCCATCGACAGCCCCGGCAGCAGAAGGGCGCTCAGCAAATACTTCATGTCTCTATTAGACACCGAATCTGGTTGCCTGGCCGCGAGGAAACTGATGCGAGCCGCGACCGTCAGGGAGCGGTGTTCGTCCAGGACACGGATGCGAGCCGCGACCGTCAGGGAGCGGCGTTCGTCCAGGACACGGATGCGAGCCGCGACCGTAAAGTAAGGGAGCGGTGTTCGTCCAGGACATCGGCAATCTGGTGTATTCTCTCCATGGTGAACAGAATCGATCAGTGGGTGCGCGCCGCGGCGGCGATTTGCGGGCTGCTGGTCTTTGCGGCAATGGCGGTTCCGGTCATGCGAGGGGACGCAATCGGGTTCGACTTGCCGGTGCGGGCGGCGATCCACGAGTGGGCGTCTCCGGCGCTGACGGCGGCCATGCGGGCGATCACGATGCTGGGCTCGGAATACTTCCTGGTGCCCCTGGCGGCGATTCTGGTGTGGCGTTGGGAGAGGCGCGGCGAGCGCAGGGCGGCTTACCTGCTGGTGGCAGGGAGCCTGAGCGCGGAAGCGGTGACGCAACTGCTCAAGGCGCTGATTCACAGGCTGCGTCCGGAAGTTTTCTTTGGCCTCCTGCCGGCGGAGACACACAGCTTCCCGAGCGGACATGCGTTTGTGCCGGCGGTGTATTTTGGGATCCTGGCCGGTATCTTCGCCGCGGGAGCACGATGGCGCGCCGCGGTGGTGGTAATGGCGGCGATGCTGGGATTCTCACGCGTGTATCTTGGCTTTCACTATCCGAGCGACGTGGTGGCGGGCTGGGCGCTGGCGGTGGTGTGGCTGGCGCTGTGGGCTATTGTTGCAGATCGCCGCGCGGCTTCCCCTGCTTGATCTCGTCGTAGGCGTCTTTGATCTGGCGTTTGAGCGAGGCTTCGGCCACCCAGTTGCTGACGGAGACGGGCAGGCTGACGGAGGCTTGCAAGTCTTCGACGGACTTGCCCTGGTCGATGCCGGCTTTGACGGCCTTGTACAGCTCGGCCATGAACTGCTCCTGGCCGGTGATCAGCTCGCGGCCGCCCGGCACGCCGTGGCCGGGCAGCACGAACTTCACTTTCAGCTTTTCGGCGGCGCGCAACACGGTGGGCCAGTTGCCGATGTTGGCGTCCATGGTGGCGTTGTGCGGCCCGTTGACCACGGCGTCGCCGGTGCAGAGCACCTCTTCTTTCGGCAGATAGGCGAAGCCGTCGCCGCGGGTGTGGGCCCATCCAAAGTGGAGGAATTCAATTTTGCGCTGGCCGTCGTTGAGGACGAACTGCGGCTGGGAGATGTCCTGCTGGGGAGGCTCGGGCGTGTCGCGATGGAGTTCGGCCACATCGGGGCGGCTCTTGACGGCGGCCAGCCAGCGCGCCGGTTCCAGGCGTTTCATTTCGGCGGCTACACCGGGGAAGGCGATGGTGGTCGAGCCGGCCTGGGTCCAGACCGCGTTGCCGTAAATGTGGTCGCCGTGGTGGTGCGTGTCGAAGACATACTTGACGGGCTTGGGCGAGAGGCGTTTGCAATCGGCCATGGCGCCGCGCGCGCCGCTGGGATAGTTGGCATCGATGACCACGAGATAATCTTTCATCTCGATGATCACGTTATTGCAGTGGCCCTGTTCCATATCGCCTTCGCGGAACCAGACACCGGGAGCGATGAGGCGAATGGTTTCCGGCGCGGCGTCGGAACGCGCGACGAACAGAGCAACCGCTGCGAGCGAAGCAAACCCCGTGAGCAAACAGATCCTGAGCCGCCACATGGGGCACCCCCTATCCGGTCTACTGTACACTATTCCGCGCGGAGTGCAACAGGGATGGAACGGCACATGCGCTAAGATGGCCGGAACGTGACGAAATCGAGAGGCGTTGCAATATCGGACGGCGGCGGCCATTGGGCGGCGCTCACGGCGGGGTATCTGGGGTGGACGCTCGACGCGTTCGATTTCTTTCTGGTGAGCCTCTGCCTGACCGATATCGGGCGAGAGTTCCATAAGTCGGACGCCCAGATGATTTTCACCATGACGGTGACGCTGGCCTTCCGTCCGGTGGGCGCGTTTCTGTTCGGACTGCTGGCGGACCGCTACGGGCGGCGGCTGCCGCTGATGCTGGACCTGGTGTTCTACTCGGTGGTGGAAGTGCTCTCCGGCCTCGCTCCCAACTACGCGACCTTCCTGTTGCTGCGCGCGCTTTTCGGAATCGGCATGGGCGGGGAGTGGGGGATCGGGGCGTCGCTGGCGATGGAGAAAGTGCCGCCGCGGTTGCGTGGGGTGCTTTCCGGTTTCCTGCAACAGGGCTATGCGACGGGCAACCTGCTGGCCACGCTGTGCTACTTCCTGCTGTTTCGGCGTTTCGGCTGGCGGCCGCTATTTTTTATTGGCGGGTTGCCGGCGCTGCTGGCGCTGTTCGTGCGCTGGCACGTGAAGGAATCGGAAGTCTGGCGGAAGACGCGCAAGGAATCGTGGAGCAGCCTGCGGCGCGAGATCCTTTCGAACTGGAAACTGTTCCTTTACCTGGCGATGTTCATGATGACGATGAACCTGGCGTCGCACGGGACCCAGGACTTGTATCCCACCTTTCTGAAGCGGCAGTGGAATTTCGGCGTGACCCAGCGCGCGGTGCTGAATGGCGTCTCCATGGTGGGGGCGATTCTGGGCGGCACGCTGACCGGGTGGCTTTCCGACAGATGGGGACGGCGGCGGGCGATTATCGCGGCGCTGGTGGGCGCGACGATAGCGGTTCCGCTGTGGGCTTATGCGCCTTCCCTGCCCCTGTTGTTTGCCGGCGCTTTCCTGATCCAGTTCCTGGTACAGGGCGCTTGGGGCGTGATTCCGGCGCACCTCTCGGAGCTATCGCCCGATTCGGTGCGAGGCTTCCTGCCGGGATTCGGATACCAGGTAGGAGTGCTGCTTTCGAGCCCGGTGGCGTATGTGGAGGCGAGCATCGCGCCGCACATCGGCTATGCCAACGCGATGGCCGGCACGGCAGCGGTAGTGTTCCTATTGGCGGCCGTGGCGGCGTGGCTGGGCCACGAGCGGCGGGCGGTGCGGTTCGGAGAGACGGGGTAGCAGCAACACCGTCCACTGCTCACCGAGCCACTGCTCACCGAGCCGCGGCCGTAAGGGAGCGGAGGGCGCATCCAGCCGCAGCAGGTCAGGCGCCCTTGCCGGCGCGTAAAGCTTCGACTCGCGGCGTGCGGCTCTTGGGGCTGTCCAGACTGAAGGCGCAAGCAAACGCGCAAAAATTGACTCTCTCGAAAATAGTCCCTGAGCGCGCGTCACCGCAAAACGGGGACTNNGACTGCTACCAATTCCCGCCTTTGGAATTGGATAGCTGTACCCGGTTTGCCCCTTCACGCCACTCCCATTTTCCTCCTGGCGGATGAGGCCTTCCTCACAGCGGGGTTTTTTCTCGAGAGAGCCATCTGCGGGCAGGATTGCCCAATGCCACATAGTTTTCCCAATAACGGGAATGCTGCCGAGTTTGTGGGCCAGACCCCCTGGTCTGCGCGGGACGCCCTCGTCCCGCGGCCGGAGCAACGATATCAGCATCCTGCAAAGCGCGAGCAGGCCGACGGGGGCATCGGTCGCAGTCCAGGGGGACTGCCCCACGATCAATGCAGGTGCGTGGTGGTGCAAAAACTATGTGGCATTAGGCAGGATTGCCCGCCCCACAGCACCGCGCTACCATGCGGTTGCATGCCCCGCGTTCCACAAGTGGAAGGCCGCAGCACCGAAGAGACCCGGTTGGCGATTGAGGCTTTCCTCAAAAACTCCCGGCAACCTGCGCTGCTCGAACCCGGCGAGGAGTTGTTGGCCATTGGCGGCGACAACTTCTCGCTCGAAGTGCGCGGAGAGCGGCTGACGCTGCAAGCCTGGGACCGAACGCGCAACCTGGCGCGGCGCGTTACCGGGATCAGGCAATCGACGGCGGCGCGCCTCGAGATGGTGGTGGAGCGCTTCGGCCGGCGCGAAGGAACTGTGTTTCTGGTGGACCTGGGGCGGCGCGCGGGGTCGGAATTGGGGCGGCGGAGCGAGCGGCTGGTGTTTCGCGAACGGTTCCGGCTGTTTCTGCGGCGGCAGTTCCCGGAATGGAACCTGGCGGAGCTGAGCGCCGAACCGAATCTGCAATTCAGCCTGTCGCCGGCGTTCCCGCGCGCATTCCTGAAGCATGGACAGCATGGTTGGGCGGCGATTGCGTGCCCGCCGGAAGGAGATGCCGCGGCGGTGGTTTCCTTCGGCCTGATCTGGCTTTCCTATTTGCGGGCGCGCGAACGGCGGGTGACGGTGGAAGGGCTGGCGCTTTATGTGCCCGCCGGGCGGGAGCGGGCGGCGGCTCTGCGGCTGCTGTGCCTGAACGGGGCGGCGGCGCGATTTGAACTGTTCGCCTACACCGGGCAGGACTTCATTGTGGGAGTGGATCCGCGCGATCACGGAAACCTGGATACGCGCCTCGAACCCTGCAAGGGGCCGGAACCGCGGCCGCCGCGCGGGCCGGAGTATCCGGAGGCGCTGCTCGAAGCGCGGGTGCGCGCGGAGATCGAACGGTTGGACGCGGATCTGCGCCACCAGCCGGTGTACGGGCAGGTGCCGGCGTTCGCGGGCGGGGATCGCGGCATCCTGGACCTGCTGGCGGTGGACCGGGCGGGGCGCCTGGCGGTGGTTGAACTGAAGGCGTCGGCCGATCTGCACCTGCCGCTGCAGGCGCTGGACTATTGGATCCGGGTGAAATGGCACCTGGATCGCGGGGAGTTTGGGTCGTACGGATATTTCCCGGGAATCGAGTTGCGGCCGGAGCCGCCGCGGATCCTGCTGGTGTCGCCTTGCCTGGAGTTTCATCCGTCGTCGGAAACCATCTTGCAGTATTATTCGCCGTCGATCGATGTGGAGCGAATCGGGCTGGCGGTAGAATGGCATAAGGGGCTGCAAACGATGTTTCGCCTTCGAGGCGCCCAGCCGCCCCAGTGATCCTCATGATGATGAAAGTCTTGAAACAGGCGCGCACCGCCTTCTCGCTGTTGAGCCCGGAGGAAGTGCGCACTCGCGCGCGGCGGCCGGTGCGCATCGGCCTGGTGGCGACCAGCGACGCTGCGTACGCGGAGATGGAAGATTTCCTGGCTCCAACCGAGGGGCCGCTCGAAGACCGCACGTATTTGCTGGACCGGGTACACCGGGCGGGCGACGCGGTGGTTCCCGACAAGGTAGATCTAATTCTGTTCGAGCAGGGGATCGCGGCGCCGCCCGGAACGTACACGTTTTACCGCAACAACCCGAATGCCACCATCGGCGCGATTCTGGACGGCAACGACGATCTGTGGCTGGCGCTGGCGCGCCAATACCCGGCCTTCCGGCGGCCGGTGGTGGAGCGGACCATCCACACGATTGCGCGCGAGAACGCGCTGTTCGCGGTGGCGACGGCGCTGCCGGACGTGGTCCCGAGCCTGATTGAGCTGCCGTGGGCGTTCGGGGAATTCGCTTCCGACACGGCGTTTCTGACGGGCAACCAGATCCGCATGGCGTTTTTGATCGCAGCGGCGTGCGGGCGGGATGCCGGGTTCGCGAACCAGAAAGGCGCCATCCTTTCGATTGCGGCGGGAGCCTTCGGGTGGCGGGCGCTGGCGCGCGAGCTGGTGGGCAAGATTCCGCTGGGCGGCGGCCTGATTCCCAAGGGCGCGATCGCATACGCCGGAACGTATGTGGTGGGCAAGGGGCTGGAACATTACTATCGCGGCAACCCGGTCTTCACGCGAGCGCAACGCCGGGTGGCTTACCGTGAGGCGTTGGAACGCGGCCGGACGGTGGCGGAATCCGCCGCCAAGGGCCCTTTGAGCCGAATTGGGAGCCAACGCGGCGTAGAATAAGAGTTAGGAGTTAGTGCGCCGCCTGCCCAAAGTGGGGCGGGCAATCTTGCCCGCAGCCGGCTTTAGCTGGCTGGAAGCTGGCTGCAGGCAGGATTCCCGCCCCCGTAAAGCGGGCAGGATCGTTAGGAGAGAGACTTATGCGTCTATTACACATCGCGGTAGCTTTCGTAGCGGCGGCCGTTTGCCTTGCGGATACCATCACGCTCAAGGACGGCCGGGTGATTCAGGGCACTTATATGGGCGGCACGGCGCGCCAGGTGAGAGTGGCGATTGGCGATCAGATTCAGACGCTGGACGTATCGGACGTGGCGCGCATCGAGTTTGGAGGCAGCGCACCCGTGGAAGAACCGGCGCCGCCGCCGGTGCGAGAGGAACGGCGCGACGCCCCACCGCAGCGAGCGGAGCTGGGAATCACCCTGCCGGCGGGCACGAATTTCGTGATCCGCATGATCGACGCGGTGGATTCACAGACGGCGTCGGTGGGCCAGGATTTTGCGGGGAGCCTGGACGAGCCGGTGGTGGATTCGAATGGCCAGACCATCATTCCGCGCGGCGCGGACGTGGTGTTGAAGCTGGTGGACGCCAAGCAATCCGGAAAAATTTCGGGCCGCACGGAACTGGCGCTCTCCATGATGTCGGTGCGGGTGAAAGGCCAACTGGTGGACATCCGGACGCAGACCGTGACGGAAAAGAGCACGAATCGCGCGGGCCGGTCGGCCGGCACGATTGGCGGCGGCGCGGTAGGCGGCGCGATTCTGGGCGGCATTCTGGGCGGCGGCAAAGGCGCGGCGATCGGCGCCGGAGCGGGAGCCGCGGGCGGCACCGCAGTGGAGTTGGCCACCAAAGGGCAGAGGGTGCGCGTGCCTTCGGAAACGCGCCTGACGTTCGTCCTGGACAACCCCGTGCGGCTCTGACGAGCCTGGCCGGGCAAAACCGGATTGCCAGACGAAAGCGTGTGGCCCACGTGGAGAAACTAGCGCGGGGCGGGTATGGCCACAAAGACATCGCTCGAAGCCAGCAGGGCAGCCAACCTGGGCACTTGGTCCGACTTCACAGCGACGTATGCCATGGGCGGATCGCCAGTCGCCGCGAACGCCAGCACCAAGGCATCGCCGAGCACCAGAGGCTCGGGGCCGGTGCTGCGCGGTGAGACCACTAGCGTCAGCGCGGCGGGCAGGCCCCACGGCAGTTTCGACTTGTTCAGCTTCAGCGGCAGCAGGAGGATCGTCCGGCCCTGCAATGCTTCAGCCAGCGGGCCGGAACTGAGATCGGCCGCCGCGAGGACGCTGCGCTCTTTCACTGGCCCCAGTGGATACCGGCCGACCACATCCTTGACCTTGTCGAATGCGCCGGTCGTGCGCGGGGTCGTACTCAGTTCGAGATCCTGATCGCGAATCGGCTGGAATGGCGCGAGGCTGTGTCTGGCCACTACCTGCGGAATCCGGGGCTGCGGGAGTTGGGCGCGCGGGATGAGCGCCGCCACGGATGCCACGGCGCAGACGATCAGCACGTCGAGGGCATGCCGTCGAATCCAAGAGGGACGGTACTTTTCGGTCTGGAGCAGCGCTTCGGGAATCAACACGTCCAGAAGCTGGCGGCCGGTAATCGACATGCTTGCCGCCACGGCGTCCACGCCATCGTCGTTAACCTGTTTCCACACATCCTCATCGCTGTGGATGGCGGGCGGGGCAGTGTAACCCGCAATTTCACCCAGAGATTGGCGAAGGCTGCGCTGGGGCATGGCTGGTGGTCGCGCCCGTGACGGTCAGTAATTGTCTCCGGTGTTGTCGCCGGGAAGTATCTCCTGCTGCTGCTGCTGTTGTTGCTGTTGTTGCTGTTGCTGCTGTTGCTGCTGTTGTTGGCTCATATTAACCTCATCAGTGAACGTTGGGCCGAAGATCCGCGGGCAGCACGGAGTACTCCACTTCCACGTCGGCGCCGGCGCCCAGCGGGCCGATTTCGAAAAGCAGAGGGCTGGTGCCGGGGGGCTGATACACCGCGCCGCGGATGCGCGCGGAACCCCAAACATAGACCGTACCATCGGGAGGGTTGTCGCTCAGTCTCAGGCTGACCGCGGGCCGGTGGGCGGCGTCGCCGTTGTAGATCCGGTGAACCACCCTGCGCGCGCCGTGGCCGCCCCGGTGCACGCCGGAGGTGATCGCAACACCGAGATCCGCGGGCTGCGGAGTGAGCAGGGTGCGGGGCTCCGCTGGGTCCTTGTAAGGGAGCGGCTTGCCTATATTGGCCGGAGGGTCGCCATAAAGGAATTGCTTGGTCAGCGCTCCCCACACCGCGCGCTCGCCATCGCGAGAAGAAGGGGTTTGCTGGTACCCCAGTTTCTTCAACAAATCCCAGCGGTAGAGATCGAACAGGCTGCGCACTTCCGATCCCCAAGCGCCCGCCCGCGAGACGGCGCTGCCATAAAATATGTAGGCACAGAGCGCCGCCGAGGCGGCTTCGGCCACCCAGCGAATGAGGCTCGAAGGCGGCATGGCTGGGCCGGTAGTGGCAGCCCCCACAACAAAAAGCAATATGGCCAGCAGTCCGCTCAACAGGGAACAATTGACGAAGAAATCCATGGAGCTCTTGGCGTCGTCGGCCGCGGCCAGGGTGTCCTTGGACGCCACCTGACAGAGGCGCGGCCAGAACAAGATGGAATCAATCTCGTATTGTTTGTGCGGGTAGGTTTCGGAGCTGCGAATCACGTTGCCGAAGCGGGTGGGCAGAAGCAGCGCCTTTTTGTGGGGATAGGTGAGGCTGAGCAGTTGCCCCAGCCAGTTGAGTTGTGCCTGGAGCTTGCCGTACCGCTCATCCTGGCCAACGGCGCCTTTCCAGGCATCCCGCAACAACCGAAGAGTGGGAATCAGCGCGCTGGCCCCTTCGAACTGGCGACGGTAGAGCGGGATGCGCCACTTCTCAGCGATCCACGATCCTTTCCATGGGTAGCCTTCGTAAAACCGCAGGACGGGAATATTGAGGTTATAGAGAAACCCGCTCAGCAGGATGGCCACAAAGGTTAAGGCGACAACCTCCCACTGGGCATCCAACTCCTGAAACGTCCGGATTACGGGAAGGCCGTGGGGCAGCAACGGCTGCACGGTGAGCAGCCCCACAATCAGGAAGAGAACGACGGGAAAGAACGTGCCCAGGACCAAAGACTGGGTGAACTTCCCGGAAATGGCGGACAGGAGGCTGTTCATCGCGTTGCCATCCGAAGAAGGGAGTATACACCAGTCTGGTGGCGCGATGGGTTACGACGGGAGGACTGTCCTACCGCACCACGTATTGGTCCAGATCCTGGATCACGTTGGCGCCCTCATCCACCTTGGCCGTCTTGACGACCGGGAGTTCCATCACCTCGGCGCCGGGAGTGCGGTAATCAAAGGTGGCCAGCAGCCGATAGGAACCGGGCGCCAGGCCGGTGAAACGGTACCCGCCGTTGATATCGGTGCGCAGAATCTGGAAATCTTTCACGCGCTTGCGGCGCTCCAGGTCGTAGGCTTCGAGGAAAACCGGAATGCCCACCACTGGCGCACCGCCGCCATCGCGCACCACTCCGTGCAGCGTCGCGGGAGACGCAGACAGCACGAACTTGAGTGTGTTGACCGAGTTGGGCGGCAGGATAATCTCGTTCCATCCATCGGCGCGGCCCTGATCGAGCCCTTCGGGGCGCGGGCCGGAGACACTCACCACATACCAGGCAGGGGCGGGGCCGAGCGCAACGTCATAGCGGCCGGGCAGCACGCCCGTGCGGGCCACAAAGCCGCGCACGGCTTCGGAAACGCCGCGCATGGTTTCGGGCTTGCCGGCTCCGGCAAGATCCTTGTGGCGCAGCAGCACCTGAAACTGACGCCCGTCAATGGGCACACCCTTGGTGTCTTCGAAGGCAAATTGGATGGTCGGGTAGTTCGAGAGCGCGAGGGAGAGGTTGGGCTGGTCGCGATCCAGGCTGAGGGGCTGGTAGGTAGCGTAGTTGAAGCGGCCGTTGGCGGATACCGCCTGCAATTCATATTGTCCCGGGGCGGCGGGATTGAAATGGAAACTGCCGGCGGAATCGATCTCGGCGGTTTCAGTTCCCATGTCGGAGACCATCGTGACGGTCACGGGATCCCGCGTCGGGGTGAAGGCGCGCCCGGCGACGCTGTAGAGGTGGCCGAGGGTGGGGCGGATGTTGACGTTGTCGACCTGCTGGTCGAGGGTGACATCGACGGGGATGGCCTGGTCGAGCGTGGCGACGTCCTTGTAGAAAGTGGGCAGGTAGGCGCCCTCGTCGTCGCTCTTGGTCAAGGTGCGGACAAGGTAAGCGCCGGGGTCGAGGCCGAAGAAGCGGTACATGCCGCGGTCGTCGGTGCGGGCCCTGGTGAGGAGCATGGGAGGGCGCGAATCGGTATACACGGCGACATCGTGATCGGGGAGACCGACGTCGTTCTCGTCCAACAAAATCCCGGCGAGGGAGCCGAGACGCGGCAGGCGGATGTTGAGAGAGGTCGAATCGTTCTCAGCGATGACGATGGGGACGCCGGACGCGCGCCAGTGCTTCTGACCGTACTGGACGGGCGCGAAGGCACGCCGCACGGCAGTGATCAGGTATGTTCCGGCGGGGATGTTGGCGAATTCGAAGAAGCCGCTGGCGTTGGTGCGGATCGACAAGTGCGGACCGGCGCTGCCGGCCACGGGTTCCAGGCCGACCACGGCGCGCGCCAGGAAATGGCCGGTCTGGTTCTCCACCACGCTGCCACGAATGACGGCGCCCTGCAGGGCGGCCGCGAAGGCGAGTACCAGGCAAATCCGCATAGCTTCTTGAGAGATGACGCAGCCAGGGCCGTAAGAGTGCAGGATAATGTGGCCCTGAATGCGAATTAAGACAATTGAGCCGCCGATCAACGCCGATGAACACGGATAGAACAATGCTTCTTAATCTGCGTTTATCTGCGTTCCTCGGCGGCCAGACCCACAGCTACTTGTGGGTGAAGATCGTAAGATCGATGGCGTTGGCCATGGCCTCATAGCCGGCGTTGTTGGGATGCAGGTGGTCGCCGGGATCGAACTCCGCACGGATGCGTTTGGGATTGGCGGGGTCGCGCGTGGCGGCTTCGAAATCGGCAACCGCGTCGAAAGCGTGGCTGGTGCGGATCCAGTTATTAACGGCCTCGCGCGCGGCTTCGCCCTCGGGACGCGAGTAATTGGCGCCCTCATAAGGCGTCAACGTGCAGCCGATGACCTTGATGCCGTGGTCGTGGGCGGCGTCGATGAGCTGCTTGTATCCGCCGATGATTTCTTCCGCGGTGACCTGCTCGGTGGGGTCGATGGCGCCATGACCGATATCGTTGATGCCTTCGAGGACCATGAGCCACTTGACGCCGGATTGGCCGAGGACGTCGCGGTCGAAACGGCCGAGGGCGCTGACGCCGGTGATGTCGCGCAGGACGCGGTTGCCCCCAATGCCCTGATTGGAAACTCCGATGGCCGCGGTCTTGGGGTTCTTGGCGAGACGGGCGGCCAGCAGCGCGGGCCAACTGTGATCGGTGTTGACCGTGGACTGAGCGCCATCGGTGATGGAGTCGCCAAACGCGACGATGGAGGCCGCTTTGGCGGGCGCCAGGACGTCGATGGCGGAGAGCCAATAGTAGGAAGCGGTGGTGAGCAGAGGATCGGCGATGGCCGCCTGCGCACTGGCGTCGCCCTTCGATATGTATGTGGTGTGGAGGCCGGTGCCATGGGAATTGGGCGGACCGGTCTCAACGGGGAAATAGAGGCTGACGGTAAGGTAGGCCAGGGGATCGAACGTGAGATCGACCGGGTCGCTGACCAGAGCCACGCCGGGTATCAGGATGCAACCGGGCTTGCCGTTGAAGAGCAGCGGCCGGTCGGATGCGGCCACGATTTGGGAATCTTTGTCACGAAGCGCGATATGCGCGGCGCCGATTTGGACCGGCGGGGCGCCGAACGCGTTGGCGAATTTGACGCGCAGGCGGTGGCCGCCGATGCTGGTGCGGACGATCATGCGCACGGTCTGATCGGTGAAGCCGCGCTCGTTGATGGACTGCTGCGAATTGGGATTGGCGGGCGCGGCCGGCGGCGACTGCACGCGCGCGAGGGGCGGCGAAGTGGCCCAGGTTGTAACCCAGTGGTCGTGGCCGGCGGGTTGCGCCAGCAGAGTGGCGGTGCTCGCGAATTGTAAACCAATCAAAGCCAACGTGAGTCTGAGTTTCACTGAACCATTGTATAGCGAAGTGGGGCGGCCATTTCTGGCCGCAGCCGCCTTCAGGCGGCTCTTTCGGGGCGCGATAGAATGGTTGCCGGGAAAAGCGAATGCGGTTGGTTGGCGTGATGCTGGCATGCGCCGCGGTTTTGGCGGCGCAGACCGTGGAAGGCACGGTGGTCAACCCGGTGACGAAAGCCGGGGTGGCCGACGCGGACGTGCGCCTTCTCGGGAAAGGCGACAACAACTACGCGGCACTCACGGACGCGCAGGGCTATTTTCACTTTGACAATGTGCTGAACGGATCTTACAGCCTCGACTGCGGAAAAGAGGGTTTCGACGCATACCGCACCAAAAGCCCGGTTGTGGTGAAGACGGGAGCCGATGCGGTCAAGTTGCAAGTGCAGCTCAGGCCGCTTGGCAAAATCAGCGGCCGGGTGGTGGATGGCAAGGGGAGACCAGTAGCGGATGCGAGGCTGACCCTGGCAGCCTCCCCGAATCAGAGAGCGACTCTCACAGTGACCGGCGAAGACGGCAGATTCTCCATCGGGAACCTGGGGAGCGGTAGCTACACGCTGATGGCGCAGGCGCCTCTGGAGTGGGGTGCGCCGGACCCGGTGGAGGGGCGCAAGCTGGCCTGGCTGCCCACTTATTATCCGAGCATCGGATTTCGCGAGGCTGCGGGGAAGATTGCGGTGAACTCCGGGACTGAGGTTACCGAGCTGGAGATCAAGCTCCTTTCGGGACCCGTGTATCATGTGCGCGGCGTCGTGTTGACGCCGGGAGGAGACGCGGCTCCGGATGCCGTCGTGGACCTGGACCAGGCCAGCCATCAAACCGGCGGCGGCGCCTTCGATTTCGAAACGGCGGACGGCGAGTGGCAGATTCAAGCGCGCGCGCAGGACGGCGACACGGAGCTGCGAGCGTATCAGACGGTTCGCGTGGCCGGGCACGACCAGGACGGCCTGAAACTGGTGCTGGAGGCCCCGTTCTCCATCCACGGCAGGTTGTTGTTCGATCCGCCCTTGCCCACGGGCAAGTACCCATATCCGAAGACCGTGGGCCTGGGCGCGGCCGATCGTTCCCGTTGGCGCGGCTCGATGGAGCCGGATGAAGGCGGCAATTTTACGATCGACAACGTTTATCCGGGGGTCTACAACGTGTCCGCGCCCCGGTTGTTCCTTTCCGGATCCTGGAATCGATCCGGCTGGGCAGCCAGGACGCACTCGGCGTCGAGGTGGAGTTCCGGTCCGGGTTTCAACCGCTGGAGGTGCGGCTGAAGGGCGGCGGCGGCACGGTACGCGGCAATGTGGAGGACTGCAAAGGGGGTTGGATTGTGCTGGTGCCGATGGATCTGGCACGGCGGCGGGTAGAGCTCACGGGTTGGGGGTTTTGCGACGCGACGGGCCACTATGAGATTACGAACGTGCGGCCGGGAGAATACTACGCGATCGCAGGGACCGAGCAGTCTCAAGTGTTCGTGTTGCCCCAGGGTATTCCGGCCGGTCAAGAGGGCGCCGTCGGGTACGGGTTTGGTCCGCGGCTGATCAACCAGGCGACGCGGGTGAGCGTGCGCGAAGGCGAGACTTCCTTGGTGGATCTGCGAGTGGTGAAAGCCGCCGGGCAGTAGTATTACACCAGTTCAATTTCTTCGATGGCTGCGAAGATTTCGTGGCTCCCNNTCTCACATTGGTTGCGGCTCCGCCGCTCTGCGGGGCGGCCAATTCTGGCCGCAGCCGGCTTCAGCCGGCTTGGGGTGCTGGTGTAATTCTACAGGTGGTAGAGCATCACATACACCACCACACCCGTGACGCTGACATACAGCCAGATGGGCAGCGTCCAGCGGGCGATGCGGCGGTGCTTGTCGTAGCGCNNACGGTGTGAGTGCCCAGGATGGAAAAATAAACCGTTCGAATCACTCCGGTTTTGGGGAAATGTACCGATCCTACTTGAAGGTGGTAGACGATGTAGCAAACCAGGAAGAGGCAGGATGTGATGAAGGCGGTGATCATCACGCGGCGGTGCTGCGCGATTTGCTTGCGGCGGATCAGCGTATAGCCCCAAACCAGGAGCACGGCGGCGGTGGCGTTGAGCACGGCGTTGATGGTGGGCAGGACGGGCGTCGTCGTCATCGTCATCGGGGTTCCTGCTCCAGTTGGCGCACGTCGTGCAGCATGTTGCGCATGAAGGCGTCTTCGCCATACGTGTAGAAGCCGCGAATACGGCGCTGGCGATCGACGACGACGAAGCGGGTGCTGTGAGTGAGACTGCCATCGACGCTATTCAGCTTGAAGGCGTGGACCCCGAGATCGTTGAGCTTGTCGATATCGCCGGTGAGGAAGAACCAACGCGACGGATCCTGCCTGAAGTGGCTGGCGTACTCGGCGAGAACGGGCGGGGTGTCGTGAGCCGGATCGACGGTCATGGAAACCAGCAGGACGTTGGGAATCTCGGCGGTGGAGTTCTGGAGCTGGCGCATCTGGGCGCTCATCATGGGGCACGGGCCGGTACAGGTGGTGAAAATGAAATCGGCCACCCAGACGTGACCATCGAGAGAGGCGCTGTCGAAGGGCTGTCCGGTTTGCGAGACGAGCTGAAAGTGGGGAATCTCGCCCATCACGGGAAGCGGGCTGGGCTTGATGCAGGATGCCAGCACCAGGAGCGAGGCGGCGAAGAGAGTGGCTTTCATGCGGCGCTCTTGGTGGATTTCTGCGTGGCCATGAAGCCGGAAATCAGCAGCAGCACCAGGCCGAATGCGGCGGTGACAATGGTGCTTACGAAGGCGCCGGGGTTGGCGTTGGGCAGGCCCAGCAGGCCGTTCAGCAGGGTAATCGAATAGGTAAGCGGGTTGATCCACATGATGGCGCGGATGACGCCGTGCGCGGTGGCCATGGGGAAAAGCGAACCGGAGACCATCCACATGGGCACCAGCAGCAGGTTCATGATGGCGTGGAAGCCGGCGGTGGATTCCATCCTCCAGGCAATGACGAAGCCCAGGCCGGTAAGAGTGAAGGAAATCAGAAAAATGGCGGCGGCGATGGGGATGAGATCGAGCGGATGAATGGAGACGCCGGCGAGCGGCGCGAAGGCGAGGAAGATGAGGCCCTGGATCCAAGCCAGGGTTGCGGAACCGAGGATCTTGCCGAGCACCATACTGGTGCGAGGCGCCGGCGAGACCAGCATGGAGAGCAGGAAACCTTCGCGGCGGTCTTCGATGATCGAGATGGTGGAAAAGATGGCGGAGAACATCACCGTCAGGACCAGCGCGCCGGAATAAAAGCGGCCTAGGTCGTTCGAACCGTAGCCGATCAGGAGCCAGAAAACCAGCGGCGACGCCACCACGCCGAGCACACGGCTCTTCTGGCGCCAGAAGCGGACCAGCTCGCGCTGCCAGAGCGTAGCGGCGGGCAAGAAGAAGCTACGCAATGGAGGCTCCCGTTTCGTGGACGAAGACGTCTTCGAGGGTGGGCTTGTGCAAACCGACGGAATCGATCGAGCCGGGAAAAGCCTCGACCACTTCGGTGATGAAGCGGTGGCCGTCTTTGATTTCGACGCGCAACTGGCCGTCCATCACGCTGGGATGCACGTGGAAGCGCTGCTCGATGGCGGCGGCCATGGCTTGGGTGTCGGCAACTTCGAGCACCACCACGTCGCCGCCGATGCGCGCGCGGAGTTCGGCGGGCGTGCCGTGCGCGACGATCGAGCCCTGGTGGAGCAGGATGAGGCGGTCGCAGCGGCCGGCTTCTTCGAGAATGTGGGTGGTGAGCAGAATGGTGACGCCATCGTTTTCGCGCAGGCTTTCGACATGGCGGGAAAGGTCGCGGCGCGCGGCGGGGTCGAGGCCGCTGGAGGCTTCGTCCATGAGCAGCACCTGGGGGCGATGCAGCAGAGCTTTGGCGATTTCGACGCGGCGGCGCAATCCACCGGAAAGAGTCTCGACCAGGTCCTTGCGGCGATCGGCCAGGCCGAGACGCTCCATGGCGCGTTCCATGCGGTCGCGCAGATCGGCGCCACTCAATCCGTGGAGGTGGCCCTGGGCGCGGAGGTTTTCTTCCACGGTGAGGGCTTTATCGAGGCTTTGCGTCTGGAAGACCACGCCCACCGAGCGGCGCACGGCGGCGGGCTCGCGTTCGACGTCGTGCCCGGCGATGACGGCGGCGCCGGAGGCGGGCACCATCATGGTGGAGAGAATTCGGAAAAGAGTGGATTTACCGCCGCCGTTCGGCCCGAGCAGGCCGAAGATTTCGCCCTTCTTCACTTCGAAGCTGACGTTCGAGAGCGCGACGCGGTCACCATAGCGATGGGTCAGATTTTTGACTTCGATCACAAACCGGGCCTATCCAGGAGCATGAGCCCATAGATGAGCGGGAGATACAATACCGAGGCGATCAACACGCCGCGCGCCCGCACGAGACTGCGCTCGAGCGCGACGCGTACACCAGAATACAAGAACCAAAGGCCCAACAGCAAAGCTCCTACCACATAGATGCGGCCCGACATCCCGAGGATGCCGGGGAGCAGACTGACCGGAATGAGCGCCACGCCGAAAAGCACGATTTGGCGCGCGGTGGAGCGGCAATCGGGCTCGACCACCGGGAGCATGAGGATGCCGGCGCGGGCGTAGTCCTCTTTGTACATCCAGGCGATGGAGTAAAAGTGGGGGAATTGCCAGAGGAAGAGGATAGCGAAGAGCACCCAGGATTCGCGCGTGAGGGCGCCGGCGGCGGCGGCGAACCCGATCATGGGCGGCATGGCGCCGGGGATCGCTCCGATGGTAGTGGACCACCAGGTGCGCTGCTTGAGGGGAGTGTAGAGGAACAGATAGCTGGCCAGGGTGAAGGCGCCGATCGAGGCCGAGAGCAGGTTGACGCCGAGCCACAGTTCGAGGAAGCCGGCGACGGAAAGCGCGGCGCCGAATGCCAGCGCGCGCGGCGCGGAGAGCCGGCCGGAGGGCAGCGGGCGCGCGGAAGTGCGGCGCATGTGCCGATCGGCCTCGCGTTCGTACCACTGGTTGAGCGCGGCGGTGCCGGAGGCGATCAGGCCGGTGCCGAGAATGGTGTGAAGGAGCGGCCAAAGGTGGATGGCCTTGAGGAAGCCGAGCCAGTTGGGCGCGCCGGGCAATCCGAAAAAATAACCGATGCCCGTGCTCATGAGAATGAGCCAGGTAATTCGCGGTTTAGTGAGTGCTATGTAATCGCGCATCCGGCGACAGCCATCCCTCCGCGGGCCAGGTTCGGCCGCGCGCGTTCATCGTGTCAGTATACCCCATCAGATGCACCGGCAACGAGGCAAGCTTCGCCCGCGTGGGCTATTTGGGCGTGGAAGTTTGCAACGCTTGGGCGGCGGGTGGCCCAAGTCCGAAGGACGAAGGAGCGTAGCCCAGTGCGCCAGCACTGGGAACCGCCGCAGGACGTGGTAGCCCCGGAACGGGGCGTAAGGCCAAACCAATGGGTTTGGGGATGATGCGGATGGAGCGAACGGCTGAAGGCGTCTAGAGGTTTCCGGTTAAGTGGATTGTCATTCGATGCCAACCTACTCGTAAACCCTTGGCGACCAGGCAGGAGCGATCTCCCACTCCGCCGTTTGGAGCCATTCGCGAAGTAGTACGTCCGCGCATCGGGTGTGGCGGGGGTGTTAATTCGCTATTATGATTGCGAGGGTGGAGGGTTTTGCAGGATGGGCGTCGTTCGCTACTGGTTCGTGCGGTTGCTGCTGGGCGCATTTGTTTCTCATGCTTCCGCGCAATTAATTAGTCCCACCCCGCAGTGTGCGGTGGTTGACAAAGACGCGACTTATCGGAAGCCGCCTCTGACGTATCCGATGACTTCAGACCGCTACGCTGTCCAATACCAGTTGGGCGGCAGCGGGACCTGGATCACCGCGCAGGTCTACATCAGCTATTACGGTGGGACCAACGCCTCGCCAAACCGCAGTTCCTCAGGCTATGTGGCCGACACCTCGATGTCGTTTGTGAGTATTCCCGCCGCCGCAAACACGGCGGTGGCCCTCCGTGTAACGAAGCTTTTCGGTTCGGGGCTTTTGGGTTCGGCCTTTCCAGCCATCAACCAGGTATCTGTCCGCCCGCAGGCCAAAAAGATTCACGTCGATTCGGCAAGCGGCAGCCTGGTGCAGATCTCAACCACCACCGCCGCCAATTTCGCGGGCGCTCAGTTTCTTTTGTGGTGGGCTGGCGATTCACAGCAAAGCAGCATCATTCAGAGTTTGGTCTTCTTCCTCAATCCACCCTACGTGAAGCCCACGGGTAGCAACGTGAAGGTAATTGCGACGCCGGCCGACCTGACGGCGAATCTCTCCTCCTTCGACACCCTGGATTTCGAGGGCACACTTGCAGTCGCATCCACCGGTGCGCAGGCTTTCGTGGTTCCTGCCAACATCGCCAACGTTTTTTTTGGGCCGGGCGCCTGGGTCCAGGGCAAACTCCGCTTCGTGCAGGCCGGCAACGGCAGTACGAGACGGATTTACGGTCCGGGCGTGCTGGATGTAAGCCGCTTTGAATACGATCTTCGGGCCTGCGACGCCAACAGTGGCTACGCGGATCAGGGCTACCATGCCATTTCGTTGGTTGATCCGCCGAAGAAAACCGTTCCTGACATCTTCCAACTGGATGGATTGGTCATCACCGACCACAATCACGCCGTGGCCGACCTTCTCACCGGCGGCGCCGTGAACAATGTGAATACTCTCGGCTGGAATGGCCTCAACGGCGGATTCCGGATCGGAGACAACACCTCCGTCTCCAATCTGTTTACTCGCGCCGGAGACGATTCCTTGATGATGTGGGGATCCTTCATTACGGTTACAAACGCAACCGTTTGGCAGAACTACAACGGCGGCGTCTTCAACCTCGGCTGGGACAACAATTCCCCCGGCGATTATTCCCTGGTCGACGGTGTCTACGTCGTGAAGACGGACTGGACCACTCCCACGGTTCCCAGTTGGACTGCTACGAATCTGAACGGTCAAAACGACGCGGTCATCGCATCCCTGATGGTTCCCGGTACCATGTTCGGCTCGGTGCAGCCCTCGCTGTACCGGAATATCTTCGTCGAAGATCCTCCGCGTACTCTGCTCAGCCTTAAGATTACGTTTCCGGAATGCATCGACCCGAATCAGCCCCGGGATAACACCTGCGCCCCGGTCGATCTAACCCAGCCAAGTCTTCTCAATCTCAATATCGAGAACCTTTTCTCTCCAGCCTCGATCGTCCAAAATTCGATAGGCTTCCAAACTCTTCCTCCTGGTTTCTCCGACGGAACCCAGACTTTTCCAAGCGCCTACACGCTTACAGGCAGCATGAACGTCGGTTTGAGCAATGTGATGCTCACCTTGCCTAATGGAACGGTGACCACTCTCACCAGCGCAAATGCCGCAACGGTGGGGAATATCGGCATGAACGGCGGGCCGGTCAGTCTCAACTTTGTCGCGTACACGGGCACGGACCCAGAGTTGCTTCCGGCGATCCTGCCCGGGGGTGTCGCGCCCGCCACAATTCAACCCGGCGAATGGGTGTCGATTTTCGGCAACAATCTGGCCACTAGCACGGCAACCTGGAGCGGCGACTTCCCCACGTCCCTGGGAGGCGCCAGCGTGACGATCGACGGGAAAGCGGCGTATCTTTCATACGCGAGCCCCAGTCAGATTAACCTGCAAGCGCCCTACGACACGGCGACCGGCTCAGTGCCTGTCGTCGTCACCACCGCTGCAGGCGTCGCGAATTCCACCGCGACTCTGGCCGCGTTCAGCCCTGAGTTCTTCCTGCTCGATGGCACGCACGTCGCCGGCATCATTTTGCGATCGAATGGAAAGGGCGCATATGGCGGAGGCACGTACGACATCATCGGTCCCACCGGAACATCGCTGGGATATGCCACGGTGGCGGCGACAGCAGGCGATATCGTCTCCTTGTTCGGTACCGGTTTCGGGCCGACGAGTCCCACTGTGACCCCGGGTCAGCCGTTTTCCGGAGCCACCCCGACCGTCAATCCTGTGAAGGTGAAGATCAACAGTCTCAACCTCACGCCGTTATTCGCGGGCCTGTCCGGAGCTGGACTCTATCAACTGAATCTCACCATCCCCGCAGGTTTGGGAACAGGAGACGTTTCTTTACAGGGTGTGGTCGGCGGGGTGCAAACTCCTTCGGGCGTTGTGATTTCACTGCAATGATCGCGATGGAAACGGCATAGCATTTACGCATCCATTTGGCTTGTTTGTCGCCGAGCCGTGGAAGTGACCGTCTGCGCGGACGAACTGACCCACTACCGAGACTTCATTGCCTTCGCACCAGGCGACGGCCATCCCTCCGCGGGCCAGATCCGGCCGCGTGGGCTTATCGTGCCTGTATACCATCATGGCCAGCGAAATGGCCGCTCCGAATGCCAGGGAACCGACGGCGACGTGACGGTGGCCCAGATCATGACGGGCATGGGTTGCGGAGCGTCGGCCGTGGCGGCCAGGACGGCACATCGCGAGAGCAGTGGCGACTATGGCGCCGGCGATATGGGGGACTGCCGTCATCGCGCCGTGGCGAACGGCTGCGCCCAGGATAGTTTGCGGAGCCGAACCGCCGCGCGATATTGAGCCTCTTGGTCTCGTCACAACAGTCGGTCGGCGAAATCGAGCGTCGGCTTCGTATGCCGCAGCCGACCGTGTCAAAGCACCTGCGAGTATTGCGCGAGGCCGGTTTCGTGGAATCCCCGGTGGACCCACAGCGCCGTCTCTACCGGCTGAAACCTGAACCACTTCAGGAGGTGGATGCCTGGCTGGCTCACTATCGAACCAGAAGAGGCTTCCACTTGCGGAGGTTGCTGGTTACGCTGAGCGCGCTAAAATAGGCCCGACAGTTGGAGCTGTACATGAAATCTGCCTCTACATTAATCGACCAGAAGATCAAGGAACTTCGGGACTGGCGCGGGAAGACGCTCGCGAAAGTACGCGAAATCATACACCAGGCAGACCCTGAGATCGTCGAAGAGTGGAAGTGGGTCAAGCCGACATCGCCGGGGACCCCCGTCTTTTCCCACGGTGGCATCGTCTGCACGGGAGAGACGTATCAGAACGTCGTCAAGATGACATTTGCCAAGGGAGCTGGGTTGAAAGACCCTTTAGGTCTATTCAACTCAAGTCTCGACGGGAATGTCAGGCGCGCCATCGACATCCACGAAGGCGACAAGGTCGATGAGGCGGGCTTGAAGGATCTCATCCGTGCTGCAGTGGCGCTCAATCTCAAGGGCACGAACAAGCCGAAGTCCCGGCGAGCGAGCAGCAAGCGGGCCGACTAGCTTCATCGCAGGTTCCGGCCATATCTCCTCCCATAGGGGAAGAGCTTCGCGCCTGCCTCATACGCCAAGCAGTTCGGGGTCGAGGCCCCAGAAGTTCCCGATAGATCGCCGAAACACCGTAGCGTTTACGCATCCATTTGGCTTGTTTATCGCCGAGCCGTGGAAGTCACCGTCTGCGCGGACAAACTGACCCACTACCGAGACTTCATTGCCTTCGCATCACGCGACAGCCATTCCTCCGCGGGCCAAATCCGGCCGCGTGGGCTTATCGTGCCTGTATATTCTCATTGCCAGCGCAATGGCCGCTCCGAATGCCAGGGAACCGGCGGCCACGTGTGCGACGGTGGCCCAAATCATAACGGGCATGGGCTGCGGATCGCCGGCCGTGGCGGCGAGGCTGGCGTAGGCGGCAAGACCCAGGAAAACCTGCAAGAAGGTGAGCGCGAGCAGCAGCGTGGCGGCGCGGCGGAGCGGGGCGTTCTCCATGTGGTGCATCAACACTTGAAGGCCAGCCCACATCGCGAGAGCGGTGGCGACTATGGCGCCGGCGATATGGGGGACTGCCGTCATGGCGCCGTGGCGAACGGCTGCGCCCAGGATAGTTTGAAGGAAGAGGGCGGCGGCGGCGAGGGTTGGGGCAAGTCCGGAGCTTGCGCTCGCCGGGGTGGGCAGGCTGGGGAGTTGGGCTACCACGATTGCCACGGTGAGTCCGAAACAGATTTGTGCCAGGCAGGCGTGCGCGATGCTGAGGGACTTGGGATCGATGAATCTCACCATGGCGCCACCGAGCGCGGCTTGCGCCAGCACGGTCGATACCGCGGCCCAGCCGAGGCGGCGCACCCAGGCACGCGGTTCGCGGGATTGTTGCCACGCGGCGAGGATCACCACCAGAACGGCAACGGTAGCGGCCGCGACGCGGTGTGCAAAGGCGTAGCGGATGCCGCCTTCCATCGGCGGCACGAGCTTTCCCCAGTTGAGCGGCCAATCGGCGATGGCGAGAGACGCGTCGTTGCTGGTGACCAGGGCGCCCGCCACAACCAGCAGCAACGTACACAAAGCCGTCAACACCGCCAAGCGGCTCAGCCCGCGTGACAGGGTCGAAAGAGCGCCCGCCGAGTGGGGCGGCCAATTCTGNNTCCCCCACTTTTTCATGAGATTTTGCGGGCCGCCGGCCCTCCGCAACAGACGTCAAAGACCGATCGTCAGTCCCGCCGCTTACCCCTTGATCGTGAAATCCAGCGTCTTGCTGTCTTTGGCTCCGACGGTGATCGTCTGTTCCTGCGTGCCGTACTTTTCCTGCCAAACCTGAATGGTATACGTGCCCGGCGGCAAGCCCTTCAGCGAGAAAGTGCCGTCATCGCCGGTGACGGCGTAGAACGGGTTACTGACGACGCCGATGTAAGCGCGCATCCAATTATGGATCTGGCACTTCACCGGAACCATGACTTCCTGGCGGGGGAAGGACTGCATCTTATCCGCGGAGCCGGGCGGCTGCGACTCGTTCCATTCCTGGTTGATCGCGGGCATCGGATGGATGTTGTGATTGGTGGGGTCGCTATTCTTGATGTCGATGTTTTGCCCGGCCATGATTCCGATGACGTGCGGCTGGTACATGCAGCCGGTCTGGTTTAGTTCGACGGTCGAGGTGGGAATCTGCCAGGTCTGGTCGGGCAGGCCGGCCTTGACCCACACAAACGCATACTTCACGGTGCCGTTGTCGTTGATTACGACCTCTTCGGACTTCTGTGGAGCAGCCTTGTGGGCATTCATGCAGGTTGGGTTCGCCGACATGTCGATGGTCTTCGCCACGGGCTTGGTACCGTCGAAAATCACTTTGCCTGTGACGGTCGCGCCGTTCGCTAAATCAGGCGTCGCCGCGCCGCCGGCTGGGGCAGCGGTCGCCGCCGTTTTGGTTTCAGTCTTCTCTCCACCGCCGCAGCCCGCGAAGGTCAGCGCGCTCACCACTCCAACTGCGATCCAAATCTTCTTCATGCTAAAAGAGCCTCCTTATTCGAACCTATCTTAACGCTTTCTTACCTTCCCGATGCGCTGGACCTCAGCCGGCTTAATTCTTCCGGCGTGAACTGGAACATGTAGCGCACCAGCAGATCCGCCTGGTCCTTCGTATATCCGTTGAAGCTGGCAGGTAACGGGCCGTTGAAGACATAGTGGTCGCCCTCTTTGCGGAAGAGGCCGGAAGGCATCGCCGTGCCCGGACTCATCAGCGCCGGATCCAGAATCCAGCGTTTCACCCAACCCGGTTTCAGGCGGTCTTTGGCCACGGTGAAATTGGGCGCGCTGGCCCGGGTGTCGTGCGCCGGATCGCCCGTCATGTGGCACTTCAGGCAGGGCGCGCCTTCGCTGGAGAAGAGTTGCCGCGCCATGGTGCGCTCCTGGTCGGTGAGCGGCTCGAGCTTGTCCGCAATGAACGGCTGCGCCTGCGAAGACAGCGCCTCAAAGAAGCGCACAATCTTGCGGACCTCGCCGTCGGAGAAGCTGAAGGTGGGCATGCGCGCCTTGAGGTATTGCCGCACGCCGTCGCGATTGGTATCGGTTTCGCTGAGAGCCGGATTGTTGAGGAAGTGCATCAGCCATTCCGGGTTGACGCGCGCGCCTTCCCCTATCAGCGTGGGCGGCTTCTGGTCGCGCCAGTCGGGGTCCTGATACCTGGCCATGTCGTCGAACACGCTGGTCTGGCCCACATGGACGTGGTGACAGCCCATGCAGTTATACTTGCGAACCACCCACCAGCCTTCGATGATGTCCTGACGCTGATCGGTTGGCGCATAGAAATAACGCGGCGGCACGCTGGCATCCACGGAGCCTTCGAGGAACGTGGTCACCGCGTCGATCTCCGGCTTGGAAAAGTTGAAATTCGGCATCTTCAACTTGTCCTGCTTGGCCTTCTCCTTGCCTGTGTCGTAGACCGCCGGATCGGCCAGCTTGTGCTCGAAGAAGCCTTTGTGGGTCATCCAGCCTTGTTCTTCGGCCTTATGGCCCAGCAGCGCGAAATCGAGGCGCTCGATGGGTTTCGACCCTTCCTTGGTGAGTTCGGTTCCGATGCGCTGCTCGTCTTCCAGACCGGCGATCTCATGGCAGCCGGCGCAACCGTAGTTGCGGATCGCTGCGAGGCCCTTGTTCTTCAGGGCGGGATCGTCCATGAAGGAAGCGCCGGCATAGGCGGCGCCCGAATGCTTGCGGGTCATGAGGTAACTGGCGATGTCACGCGCTTCGTCCTCGGTGAGACGCAAGTTGGGCATCGGGGTCATCTGCTGCACTTGCAGTTCATGGCCGTCGTTGGGGCATTTGTCGTGGCCCAGGTCGAATACGAAGGGCAGTCCGTGCTTCTGGTAATCCGCGGCGGTCAGGTCCTTTTTCTCGTACGGGCAATAGGGCGCGGTACGCTGGCGCGGGTTGTGCACCCAGCGGACCAGGTAATCGTAGTTGGCCTTTTCGCCTTCGCGGCTGAGGTTCGCGGCGAACGTGCCGCCCTGTTTCTGGCCGCCCTCGCCCATCGAGTGGCAGGCCATGCAGCCGCGCGTTTCAAATGCTTCCCTTCCCTTCTCGGGATCGCCGGACTTCTGGGAGGGCAGATCTCCCTGGACGCCGGATTGCCAGACATAGGCCGCAATCGCGCGGATTTCTTCCTGGTCCAGACGGAACGAGGGCATCTTGGTGCCCTCGCGCCAGGCGTGCGGATCCTTGAGCCATTCCGGAATCCATTCCCTGCGCAACTTCATGCGCACTTCCTTCAGGCTGGGCCCGACTTTTTTCACTTCGCGCACCAGGCTCTCGGAGCGCATGTCGAGCTGCTCGATCTGGGCGTCGATGCCGCTCGAACGCACCTTCAAATCGTTGGCGTGAGCGTAGAGCTTCTGCGCCTCGGCGTTGGTGGTCTTGGGATTGTTGGCCGCCTGTTCGGCGAACCCGGCCTCGCGCGTCCACTCGGCTTTCTGCTGCTCGTCCTGGTGGATCTGCTGGTTCACGGAGGCAATCTCATCGCCTTCGCGGTCGAAGCCTTCATAGCGGTGGCAACCCATGCAGCCGCGCCGCCGGAAAATCTCACGCCCGGTGTTCAAGGTGTCGGCCTGCTCCGTAACGAGTTCCTTCACGTGGCACTGCTGGCAGCCGGCCTCGATGTTTTCCGCGTGATGCATGGGCCACAGCCAGTACTTGTTATAGCCGTGGGCCTTCTCCACGCTGGAAAGCGCCGCGCCGTTGCCGCCGTGGCAGGGAGTGCAGCCGAATTTCTCGGGGTCGTGGATCTTGAGCAGCTCCTTATCGGGATGGCTGGTGAAAACGGCTTCGCCGCCCATACTGGCAGCCGTCAGGCGTACCGGCTCGCGAATTCCCATGTGGCACGATTCGCAGCGGTCCACCAGGTCGACGTCCTTAATGTGAATCTGGCGGATGCGGATATCGAACTTGGCCAGCGAATTCTCCACGGAACTGAGCGTATCCAGGCTGGCGTCGGAGATGCGGTCGCTCAGGTACTTGTCGCGCTGCGCCCGCAGGTCGGTCGCCCGCTTCATCACATCCACGCGCCGTTGCAGCAACTCCGCTTTCCGGGCCTTCCATTCGGCAAGCTGCTTTTCCATGTCGGGGAAGGTCATGGAGCGCTTCTCCTTTTCGCCCGCCAGCGCGACCTTGTGGACTTCGGCTCTCAACTCGACGATCTGCTTGCGCAACGAGTCCTTGGTACTCTCGCTCTTCGAGACCTCGATCTCGTAAGTCAGCGCGCCGATGTGGCTGCGCACTTCCTGAAAAGGATCGTTGAGCGCCAGAATCTTGGGGACCAGATTTCCGTTGACTTCCGTATCGATGCCGGCAGCTTCCGGCATGGCAGCTTTTTCGGCTGCCAGCGTGTCGCGGTCCAGCATCTTGTATTCCGGCTGGGAGCGGATTTGCTTCTCTCGATCCGCCTCGCCCAACCGGGCGGTGGCCAGGTAATGGTGATACAGCTTCTCAAACCTCGCCTGGTAGCCCTTCCACGGACGGATGCCGTACATCTCGTCATACAGTCCCCATACCATCGACACCGCCAGCAGCGCCGACCAGATGACCAGGGCCTTGCTCAATGAGGAATGAACTACGGGATCCTTTTCTTGGTCGCTCATATGTTGAACCAGGGAGTCACCCAGATGTATTTAATGCGGAACATCAGCCGCGCCAGAATCTTGACCGGCAACGCCAACATGATAATCAGAAATGTCTGCATCACCACGTACTGCAGCACGCTCATGCGGGCGTAGATCCTGCGATTGAATGCGGTCTTGGTGATGAGCTTGTGTATGCCAATACCGGCGGCCACCAGGTAGAGGCCCACCACGATCGCGCCGAAGATGATTTTCGGCACGCGCGTAGTGATCCCGAAGATATCCGGCAGGTCGCGATTGACTTCGAAAATCAGCCGGTTGTGGTCCCAGGTGGTTCCTGGCCAGAACCACATCCATCCAGGGCCGCGGATCAGCGTGCCGATGACGATCATTGAGACCCATAACACGATAAAGCCGAAGATAAAAGTCAGGATCGAGAACTTACGCTGTTTGTAAGTGTAATAGCCGTTGCCGAGCGGGTTGGTATCTATGTAAGGTATGACCATTAACCCCACGATGATCAGCGAGGGCATCACCACGCCGGCCATCCACGGGTCGAAGTACACCAACATCTCCTGCAACCCCAGGAAGTACCAGGGCGCCTTCGACGGATTCATGGTCAACGTGGGATTGGACGGTTCTTCGAGCGGCGCGTTCAGCGTGATGGACCAGACCATCAGGATGACGGTGACGATGATGGCGGCCAGAAACTCAATGCGCAGCAGATACGGCCAGACGTGCACTTCCTTGGCCCAGCCAGTCTTATAGGGCTGGGTCTTGCGGTGGTGCGTCTTGGCCATCTCGGGATTGGCTTCGAGCTCGGCGATCAGCCGGTCGTTGGCGAAGGCCTGCCGCATCCCGTACCAGGTATAGAAAGGAACCAGGAAAAGCAGCAGTACGATCGGAACATTATCCGGCGTGCTGACAATCGTCCAAAGCTGATGAAAGTCCATCGATGTTCCTCAAAAAAACTGATTCACCGCGGAGACGCGGAGGCGCGGAGAAAACCAAACATATCAAAGTCTTCTCTGCGCCTCAGCGTCTCCGCGATAAGAATCATATCTTCTTAATATCCCTTGTGCCTCAAGAAAACTGATTCACCGCAGAGACGCTGAGACGCGGAGAAAACCAAACATATAATGGTGTTCTCCGCGTCTCAGCGTCTCTGCGGTGAGAATCATATTTTCCTAACGTCCTTGATTTCGCGTTCCAGCATCATCGGGGCCGGGCCCGAAATGCCGCCGTCCTTGCGTACGCGCCAGAAATGTACCACCATAAACGCCGAAGCAAGAATTGGAATCGCCACGCAGTGCCAGATGTAGGCGCGCAGCAGCGCGTTCGAATCCACAATCGATCCGCCTAACAATCCGAAACGCACGTCGTTGAATGGGGTCATGCCCAGTTGCGGGCCGAACGGTCCGGCGTGGCCCAGCAGCGGTGTGGCGCGGGCCATGTTGGTTCCCACGGTGACCGCCCAGAATCCCAACTGGTCGTCCGGCAGCAGATAACCGGTGAAACTGAGCAGCAGGGTCAAGACGAGCAGCAGCACGCCAACCACCCAGTTGAATTCCCGCGGCTTCTTATAAGAGCCCGTGAGGAAGACGCGGAACATGTGCAACTCCACCATGATGACCATCAGGTGGGCGCCCCAGCGGTGCATGTTGCGTAATAGCTTTCCGAACGGGACGTCGCTCTCGAGGTAAAGAATGTCGCGGAAGGCGATGATCTTCGACGGGTGGTAATAGAACATCAGCAGCGTGCCCGTGAAGACCAGCGTGATGTAGACATAGAACGTCATGCCGCCCATGCCCCAGGTGTACTTATAGGCCACCGCGTCACGGTTGATCTTGGCGGGATGCAGGTGCAGGAAAACGTTCGAGAGCACGCCTAGCGCGCGGCTGCGAGGTGTTTCGTCGTGCTTGACGCGCAGGATGGACTTCCAGACGTCGGTCTTCTCCGGCGCCTTAATGGTTTCTTTAAGTTCCTCAGTGGCGCGCGCCCGGACGGCCTTGGCGTCGGCCAATACTTTGGCTACCGCGCTGCTGCCATTTCCAGGGCCATTGCCCGAGCCGTTGCCGGCCGCGGGACTGCCCGTGTCTACGGGTTTTTCTGGTTGTCCGTTGGTGTCTGCCATGATTCGAACCTCACACGTTCCGCAGAATGGCGCCTGGATCGCCGAACTGCGAAGGGTCACCCTTGGGCCACGAGTAGAGGTGGCTCAGATCGACCACAATCTGCCCTTCCGGATTCAGCTCCACATGCGCGCGATCCATGGGACGCGGCGCCGGGCCCTCGAAGTTGATGCCTTCGGGATCGTAACCGCTGCCATGGCACGGGCACTTGAACTTATTCTCGCTGGGTTTCCAGTCGGGCGTGCAGCCCAGGTGGGTGCAGATGGCCGAGATCACGAAGATGCCCTCGGTGTTGCGCACCACCCAAATCCGGAAATCTTTTTGGAACTTGGTATCGACGCCAAAACCGAAATCCGACGGATAGCCGATCAGGAATTTGGTCTTCGGTTCGTAGAGCGCGCGCGGGAAGAAGAAGCGCAGGAACATCAGGAGATTCACGCCCAACGTGCCCAGAACAGCCGCCATCACAAAACGGCGGCGGCGGGCAACCGTTCTGGATTCATCGGGGTCTTCGGCTCTGGAAAAAATCGATCGAAGCGCCTGCACCACTGAAGGCTTGGGCGCAGGCTGCTGGCCAGGCGCCCCAGGAGGCTCTAACGTTGAATTCGCCATCTTGTCCCCATGGCCGGATCGAGCCAGCCGTTGTCCCTATGAGTTCACCACAGAACAGCCCACGAAACGTTCACCAAATGCGGACCGGGCAGACATCAAGCTCTTTCGAACCACACCCGATTACTGGGAATGACTAGCCCGGGAACTGGTCCTGAAGTAGCGAGCCTAAACCCTCAAGTCTATCCTCGCATCGGCATCCGCTCTGGGTACAACTGATCCAGTGAATATATTACACCCGAATGAGGGTTTGCAAGCAACGCCCGCAAAAAATGTCAGCCGGCGCGGTGGTCCAAGCCGTTGCGAAAATCGACGGATCAGCGGGATGAGTTCTCACCGCGGAGCCGCGGAGGCGCGGAGAAAACCCAAGAGAAACAGAGATTCTGGATTGAGTCCGTCTCTCTTCGCGGCGCCGGCAGGCGATATCTGCACGAACTCCAACTCCTAATTTTTCTCCGCTCCTCCGCGTGTTCCGCGGTGAATCTTAGCCTTCGCGCCTCGGTGAACTGGGTAGAATGACGTTTGCGAGATTCTCTACTGCGAGCGCTGGTTCTGTTCGGCGGAATCACCGTTGCCATCACTGAACTGGCGAGCCCGTTTCAGCTTCTGCGCCGCGTGCCACTGGCGGTGGCGTGGACAGCGGTCGGGATTGCCGCGTCGGTGTGGTTATGGCACCACCGGCCAGGGCTGCCACACCTGACGATCCGGCCGCTGGAGGCGGTGATCGCCGCCGTGATCGCGGCGATTGCGGCGACAGTCGGTTTCACGGCGGTCCTGAGCCCGCCCAACAGCACCGACGCCATGGCTTACCACATGCCACGCGTCGTCTACTGGGCCCAGGCCGGCAGCGTGGCGTTTTTCCCGACACCCTACTTCAACCAGATCACACTGCAGCCGCTGGCCGAATACATCATGCTGCACACTTACGTGCTCTCGGGCGGCGACCACTTCATCAACCTCATCGCCTTCGGCGCGTTCCTGGGCAGCATTGTTGGAGTCTCGGCGCTCGCGGGCGCGCTGGGCCTGAGCACCAGGGGGCAGGCATTCGCCGCTCTGTTCTGCGCGACTCTGCCGAACGGAATTCTGCAGGCCTCCGGCGCCAAGAACGATTCGCTGCTGGCGCTGTGGCTGGTCTGCTTGCTGTACTTCACGGCACGCCGCAACGCGCCGTTTGCGGGGCTGGCATTCGGACTGGCGCTCGCCACGAAGGCCACCGCCTATCTGTTCGCGCCTCCGATGCTGGCGATCCTGGTGCTCTATCGGCCGCCTTCCTTGAGGACGATGCTGCGGATGGCCGGGTATTTCGCCGGCGGCGCGTTGCTGATCAACGCTCCGCAGTACCTTCGCAATCTAAGCCTGTCCGGTTCGCCACTGGGCTACGATTCCGCGCAGGGCGATGGCGTCTTCCGCTGGCGCAACGAGCACGCCGGCTGGCAATCGACCGTCTCCAACGCGCTGCGCAATACATCCGAGCAACTGGGCGCGCGCAGCCCGCGCTGGAACCAGGCGGTGTTTGACACGGTGGTGCGTATCCACCGCTGGCTGGGCATCGATCCGCAAGACCCCGCGACCACATGGCGCTACGCCGTCTACGAACCGCCGCGCAACGCCAAAAACCATGAGGCCGACGCCAACAACCGCTGGCA
The DNA here is from genome assembly GCA_003167255.1 of Bryobacterales bacterium. Lineage (GTDB taxonomy): Bacteria > Acidobacteriota > Terriglobia > Bryobacterales > Bryobacteraceae > PALSA-129. The sequence continues at coordinate 40,481 of PMTR01000015.1, read as the reverse complement.
CCTGCTGTTGCTGGGCGCCGCCGCGGTTTTCGTGGCCGCGACGTGGCGCCGCGCGTGGATGATTTATGGGCTGGCGCTACTCGCGGCGTTTCTCCTCTTCTGTTTTTACCTGAAGTGGCAGCCTTTCCTGGCGCGTCTGGAACTGCCGCTATTCGTTCTGGGCGCGCCGCTGGCCGCGTGTTTTCTGGAGGCGCTGCGCCCCAACATCCTGGCCATCGCGCTGTGCCTCCTTCTGGTAAACAACACGCGCGCAGCGCTGTTCGAAAACTGGACACGGCCGCTCCACGGTCCGCGCAACCTCTTTATCACCACACGTCAGGACAACTACTTCGCCGACATGACGCAGTGGAACAATCGCGCGTCGTACCTTGCGGCCATCGATCTCACGGCCGCCTCCGGTTGCCGGACGGTGGGCATCGACAGCAGCCGCAACCAGCTTGAATACCCGTTCCAGGCGTTGCTTCTGGAACGCAACCCGACCGTGCGCTTCGTGCATACGGGCGTGGAAAACGCATCGGCGCGCTTTTATCCGGCGATACGTCCGCAGGTGTGCGCCGTTTTCTGTCCCGACTGCGCCGGCTTGACGGACAAGGTGGCACGCTATAGCAGCATCGGGCCGCCCATTACGCTGGAGCATTTCCTGCTGTTTCTCGCACCGCCGGGAAAATCTCACATATTTCCGTGATACACTGAAATACATGAAAGTGGCGGATCATAAAAACGTTACCCTGAGCCTTCCCGAGCCCCTGCTCCGCCGGTTCCGCGTCTACGCTGCTGCCAACAACCAATCCATGACCGCGCTTATGGCTGAAGCCATCCGCCAAATGATCGATCGAAATTCGAATTCCGAGAAGGCCAAACGGCGTTTTCTCGATCGCATCCGGAACGCACCAGATCGCCACACCCGCGGCGTGATCCGTTGGAGCCGCGAGGAATTGCATGAGCGTTGAGTTCGTCGATACCAACATCCTCATCTACGCTCACGACGGCCACGCCGGCAAGAAGCATGAGCGCTCAGTCGAACTCCTGGGCCGCCTCCTCGATTCAGGCTCAGGGGCACTCAGCATTCAGGTGCTGTCGGAATTCTACGCTGCAGCCACAAAGAAACTCACCATGCCCAGCCAAGAGGCGGAAGAGGTCCTGGCCGACCTGGCCGAATGGATTATCCACGTGCCTCAACATACCGACTTGATTCGTGCCGCCCGACTGCAGCGTCGCTACAAGGTTTCCTGGTGGGACGCCCTTATCCTCAATAGCGCCATCGAATTGGGTTGCGCCGCTTTGTGGAGCGAAGATCTGAGCCACGGTCAGATCTTCGGTTCGTTGACTGTACTGAACCCCTTCCACTGATGCATTTCGTGCTAAATTTTTAGCATGAGTTCCGCACCCCGCTCATCGGTTCCGCTGGCGTTGGCGCTCGCGGCCATACTTGGCCTCGCGGGCTGCGCGGCAAAGAAGCCGACCACTTACCGGCTGGCTCCGCAAGGCCACGTCCTGGTTCCGCCGCGAGTGATCCAGCCCGATCTTGCCCAGGCCAAGCTGACGGTGGCGGTGGTTCAGTGGCGGCCTTCCTGCGCACCGGACGGAAATGCCATTACGGTGCTGCCGCGCAAAAAGAAGAAGGTCCAGCTCACGATCTCGCGCGAGAACCTGCTGAAACAGCCGGTTGGATGGCTGTCTCAATGGACCACCCAGGCCGAAGCGCAGGGCTGCCTGGCGCCCCACACTGGCCTGAACCTGGCGATGCGCATCCTGGAATCGCTGCCGCTCGAACCCTCGGCGGCATACCGCTTGCTGCATGCCGACAATATCTCGAAGGGCTATATCGACCTGGGCCCGCAAAACGAGCTGCAGGTGGTGAGCCCTGTGCTGAAGGAAGGCTCTGCGTCCGATGCGGCCGTTCTGGAAATCACTAGCGTCACCGGCAGCGGCGCCCATTTGGACGTTGGCGTGAAGTCGTCGTCCAATCTGATCGGTTATGAAACCGCCTGGTACGCGTTCCGGTTGAAACCCGATGGCTCCGGTTCCACCATCACGCCGCTCGGGGCCGAGCGCACCATAGCCGGCAAAAAGGAGCCGACGGCCGGGCCAGCAACCAACTGGTTCCAGTTTCCGCCACAGGCCGGCTACTACCGGATGTTCTACAAGACCGACCCGCGGGATAGCGCCATCACCGAAATCGTGATCGGCGCAGCCACGCCCGCCGAACTGGATCGCTTGACCCAGGCCATGACCGCCGATAACGCCACGTGCGAAAAGTCCGGGACCATGATGTGCGTTGTGGTTCCCCGGCAGGTCGCGGTGAACCCGTTCCTTCACGCCACGGTGAACGGCGCCGATATGCGCCTGAACCTGGGGAGCTCGGTGCGGCTGGCCATCCTGGCCGGCGGCGGCTCACCGCGCCCGGCCGACGTGCCAAACCTGGTCGTCTTGAAGCCGTACGCCGGCAAACTGACGCCGGTGGAATTCAGCCACTCGAGCCCGGCCATATTCGACGTGGTACTGCTGGGCGGCGAGAGCATTTCGTGGAAATGAAGCGGCATGACTGGAACCAAACGGCGAAATGCTCATTCACCGCGGAGACGCGGAGACACGGAGACACGGAGAAAACCAAAGATTGAAAGGCATTCTCCGCGCCTCAGCGTCTCAGCGGTGAGAATCATATCTTCTTCTATCGCCCGATCACCACCGATACCCCGGCCGGACCCACTTCCAACCGGTCGATGCGATGACTCAGACCGAAGGCGCGGCCCACCATGGCATTCGGGTAGAGCGGCAGCAGCACGTTCTGAATCAGAAAGTCGAGCACCTTGCCATCGATCTCGATGCCCGACACGTCCACGCGCAGGACATCCACTTTTGCGGTCCTCCCCGATGAGTGGATCCGCACGGTGACGCTGACGGGCCGTTCTCCATCGAGCAGCTTGGACATCAGCCAACCGGGTTGGTCGCCCCGGGCGCGGCGCACCTTGCCGAAATCGACCATGGCGCTGCCGGTCACTTCGCCGCCCGCTAACAACTGGAGCTTGGGATTGCGAACGCCGGGCGGCACTTCGTGCAGCGCGTAGGCGTTCAGCTCGGCCGCGCTCAACTCGATGCGAGCGCCGGGGCGCAGATGGTCGCTCGAGATCAGGTCGAACTTCTGGCGCACTGACGAATAGAAGTCGAATGCCGAAGCCCCGGCGGCGGCCAGCATGATCGCCACTCCGAGTCCCAGCGCACTTTCATTGCCGATTCGGGTCATAGCACCCATTGCTTGTGGATATGCCCCCAGCTTACCCCGCCGCCTGCTCCGTGGGCCAGTGGATGCCGGTACCTGAAATCAATGAGTTAGCCTTGGGTGGGCGATTTCACGCGTATTGGCCCGCCCGTTGCTCTGTGGGTTTCGTGCCGGTCCCCGTCGCTATCGGTGTCGCGATCCTACTCCTGCTGACGGCGTTGGTGGCTTTCCGCCTGGTCGCCGTCTGGTGGAAGTACCTGGGTGACCGGGTGATCACGTGCCCCGAAAACCACCGGCCCGCCGGTGTTACCGTCGATAGCCGCCGTGCCGCCTGGAGCGGCGTGGCCCGCACACCGCGCTTACGGCTTTCCGCATGCTCCCGCTGGCCGGAGATGGCCGGCTGCGGCCAGGAGTGCCTTTCCCAAATCGAAGCTTCGCCCGGAGGCTGTCTGGTTCACCGCATCCTGGTGGACTGGTACGCCGGCAAGGCGTGCGCCTCGTGCAAGCGACCGATCGGCGAGATTCCGCCGGCCGGCGGCAAACCGGCCCTGTTGCTGGGCGATGGATTTTCCGTGGAGTGGGAACAGATTTCGGCCGAGCTTCTGCCAGAGACGCTGGCGACCGCCAAACCAATCTGCTTCGCCTGCCACATGGCTCAAACGCTGGTCCGCGAACATCCGGAGCTGGTGGTCGATCGACACCTTCCGGGGGACCAGGCCTCCCACCGGTAACCCGTTCCCTCGGAATGGAGGCTCTATCATGAGAGAGTTGCTGCTCTTGCTTGCCCTGGCGGTCCAGCCGGGGTGGGCCGCGGAACCGCCTGCGGTGGCTCGCGTGGCGCTCTACGTTCAGTTCGATCAGACGCCGCCCGAGGCTGTAATGGATTCGTTGCGGACCGAACTGGACTCCATCATGGCGCCTGTCGGCTTGCAGTTCGACTGGCGTCCGCTGGCCGGCGGCAGCCCCGAGGTCACCGCCGAACTGGCCGTCGTCAGTTTTAAGGGCAGATGCGATTCCACCAGCCTGCCGCCGCATACCACTAACCCGGGCGCGCTCGGCTGGACCCACATCAGCGACGGCGTCATCCTTCCCTTTACCGATTTGGATTGCGGCGGCTTGCGCGCCTTCCTGGGAGAGCAACTGCTGGCTCTGGCGCGCGGGGATCGCGACGGCGCCTTGGGGCGCGCCCTCGGCCGGGTGCTGGCGCATGAGCTCTACCACATCTTCGCCAACACCACGCAACATGCGCCGGACGGCGTCGCAAAGCCCACCTACTCGGTGGAAGATCTGCTCTCCGCCGGTTTCCACTTCGCCAAGCGGGACGCTCTGGCCATGCGACCGCACTGAAGACCCCGGCTCGTTCGCTATAATCCCGAGAGTGGCCGTCCCCGAGTTGGAACTCTATCGCCAGCAGTTCGAAAACATCAGGCAGCAAGCCCAGGAACTCACGGCAGGGTTAGACGAGGCGCGCTTCAACTGGCGACCAACCCCTTCCGCCTGGTCGATCGAGGAGTGCCTGGCACACCTGACGATGGTGGGGCAATGGGAAATCGTCGCGATCGGGAAGGCCATCGACGGGGGCCGCGAGCGCGGCATCACCGGCCGGGGACCGTTCCAATACGGGGCGATCGACCGCTTCATCGTCGATCAGACGTCGCCGCCGGTGCGCCACCCGCTGCCCGCCCCCGAGCGTTTTGTCCCCCTGCACGGGCAGCCCGTGACGGCCATCCTGCCGACGTTCCTACACGTGCAGGACCAGCTCACCCTGCAACTGGAGCGCGCCGACGGCCTGGACCTGCGCCGCGTGAAAGTGGCGACGCCGATTTCACGCTTCCTGAAAATGAGCCTCGGCATGATGTTCGCTCAAGTGGCCGCGCATGAGCGCCGGCACCTGGCGCAGGCGAGGCGCGTGCGTGAGAAGTTGCCGCAATAACCCTCGCCCGGAAGGTACTCCTTCATCGGTCCGATATCGGGTCAGGGACCCGAAGGCGGGGTGAGCGGACTTGGCTTCCGCACTCAAAGTACATACAATGAGTATGTACATGGCGGAAATTCAGTTCGAGTGGAACTTCGTAACCACGCGGATCCGGCATTTGCGAACCGTACTAAGCGAAGCGTGAGGGAGGGGTTATGAAAAGGAAGAAGGCTCCCGTCATGGTTGGCGCGCCGAGGTTTCGCTCAGAAGCCGAGGAAGCTAAATGGTGGGATAGTCACCAGGATCTGGTTGCGGACCTCCTGCTGAAACATGGCCGCCGCGCCGCAATACCGTCCAAGAGCATCACCGTTCGTATACCCGTGACGGATATCGACAAGGCACGCCAACTGGCGGAAGCGAAGGGGATTGGCTACCAGACTCTCATCAAGGTGTTGTTACATGACGCTCTCAAACGGGAGGAGCGGAGGGCGTCGTGAAGAAGGCCACATACGATATGATGGCGGGATCATGCGCACCACCGCCGTATGCCTGCTTTTCGCCCTGACCGTCTGGGCCGTTCCGCCCGCACAGAAGAACGACGAAGGGTACACCGCCAAGATCCTGCAGTACACCACCGAGAAGTATTTCCTGACGGAGCTGGTGGACCATCTGCCGGCTTCCGATACCGTTCCCACGCCGGAGAAGGTGCTCGGCTACCCCATCGGAACACCCAACAAGCTGACGTACACCAAGGACATTTACCGCTATATGCGGGAGCTGGAAAAGGCGTCGAAGCGCGTCAAGGTTTTTGTCATCGGCCATTCCGAAGAGGGCCGCGAAATCCTGGTGGTGGCGATCTCGGACGAAGCCAACATGGCCCGCCTGGATCACTTCAAGCAACTCACCGCCCGCCTCGCGGACCCGCGCAAGATCACGCCGCAGGAGGCCGACGCGGTGACTTCCGAAGCGCTGCCCTTCTACTGGGCTTCGGGCAGTATCCACTCGCCGGAAACCGGCTCGCCCGAAATGCTCATGGAGCTGGCGTACCGCCTGACGGTGGAAGAATCGCCGCTGATTCAAAACATCCGGAAAAATTCCATCGCGCTGATTACTCCATGCACGGAGGCCGACGGGCGCGACGCCGAAGTGGATATTTACAACTATCGCAAAACGTTCCCCAACAAGCCCGCGCCCAACCTGGTCTACTGGGGCAAATACGTCCAGCACGACAACAACCGCGACGGCATCGGCATGGCGCTCCAACTGAGCCGGGCGATGATGGGCGCTTTCCTGGATTACCATCCCACGGTGCTGCACGATCTGCACGAATCGGTGCCGTTCCTCTATGTCTCGACGGGCATGGGCCCATATAATGCGTGGCTCGACCCGCTGACCATCGACGAGTGGCAGAAAATGGCCTACGCGGACATTGAGGAGTTCACCAAGCGAGGCGTCCCCGGCGTCTGGACGCACGGCTACTACGATGGCTGGGCGCCCAATTACATGTTCTACGTGGCCAACGGCCACAATTCCATCGGGCGCTTCTATGAAACTTTCGGCGGCAACGGCGCCGATACCGGCGTTCGCACGGTGCCCGCCAACTCGACCAGCCGCACCTGGTTCCGGCCCAATCCGCCGACAGCGCGCGTCAACTGGTCCATCCGCGACAACATCAATCTGCAACAGAGCGGGGTGCTGTTCTCCATGAACAGCGTGGCCAGCAACCGCAAGCAGTACCTCGATAACTTCTACTTGAAGAGCCGCCGCAGCGTGGAGAAGGCTACGGCCGAAGGACCGGCGGCGTGGGTGTTGCCGGGCAACGATCCGCGGCCGGGCCAGTCGGCCGCGCTGGTGAACCTGATGCGGCTGCAGGGAGTGGAAGTCCATCGCCTCAACGCGGATACGGAAGTCGCCATTACGCCCACGCGCAAGGAGAAGCTCACGGCCGGCAGCTACGTGATCCGCATGGACCAGCCTTACAGCCGCATGGCCGACATGCTGCTGGACACGCAATACTACAACATCAGCGACCCGCCCCCGTACGACGACACCGGCTGGACGATGGGGGCGCTGCTCAATGCCACGACCATCCGCGTGACCGAAGCCGGCATCCTGAAGCTGCCGATGACGCTGCTCGATGCCGACGCCAAACCGCAGGGCGGAGTCTCCGGCACATCGGCGCCCGCCGCGTACCTGATCAATCACAACGCCGACAACGTCCTGGCCACGTTCCGATTCAAACTGAAAGACGTGAAAATGTTCGCCGCCGAAGACGGCTTCAAAGCCGACAACCGCGACTTCAATGCCGGCTCCTTCATCATCCGCACCGATGGCAACCCCCCTGATTTGCGGGCGCGCCTCGACGCGGAGGCTCGCTCGCTGGGCATCATGACGTACGCCGCGGCCGCGGTTCCCGCCGTCGCCATGCACGAACTGGCTGCGCCGCGCATCGCTTTCGTACACACCTGGACCAGTACGCAGAACGAAGGCTGGTACCGCGTGGCCTTCGATCAGCTCAAGATACCCTACGATTACATCTCAGACCTCAAGCTCAAAGACATTCCGGACCTGCGGGCCAGGTATGATGTGATCGTCTTCGGTCCCGTGGGAGGCACGGCGCAGCGCATCGTGAACGGAACTGCGACCACGGGCGAACCGGTTCCCTTCAAGAAGAGCGATATCACCCCGAATCTGGGCGACGCCCCCGACACCACCGACGACATGCGCGGCGGCATGGGGCTGGAGGGGATCAACAAGATCGGCAAATTCATCGACGCCGGCGGCCTGTTCGTCACTATTACGGGCAACGCTTCCATCCCCATCGATTACGGCCTGGCGGAAGGCGTCACCATTCAGAGCGCGCCCGATCTGCATGCGCGCGGCAGCGTGGTCAATGCGACCGTCGCCGATAAGCGCAGCCCCATCGCGTACGGCTACGGCGACCGCCTGGCGGTCTACTTCAACCAGGCTCCGGTGCTGTCAACCGGCGGTGGCGCGGGCGGGCGTGGAGGCCGTGGTGGCGGAGGCGGCGCGGCGGCTGGCGGTGCAGGCGGCGGACGCGGCGCGGGCACGGCAGCATCCGCGGAAGTGCCGCAGGAAGGCGCGCCTACCGGCTTTGGCGGAGGAGCCACCGGACCCAACCGTCCCAGCGGCCGCGGCACCATGGGCGAGCCCGACACACCGCAGGGCCGTCCGCTTTCCATGAACACGCCCACGCCCAGCCAGACACCCACGCAACCCGGCGAGGAGCCGGTCTTGGACGATGCCGCCGGCGGAGGCGGAGGCCGGGGTGGTGGCGGTCGCGGCGGCGCCGCTCAGCAACCGCCCGAGATGCGGCCGCGCATCGTGCTCCGCTTTGCCGCCGAAAGCGACCTGCTGGTTTCCGGCATGATGGCCGGCGGATCCGCACTGGCCAACCAGATCGCGGTCATTGACGTTCCGCGCGGCAAAGGCCACGTGGTGATGTTCGCCAACAATCCCATGTGGCGCAACGAAACCCAGGGCAGCTACTTCCTGCTGTTCAACGCCATGATGAATTTCGATCACCTGGCGGCCGGCGTGCAAGCCGCGCCCGGCGGCGCCCGAGGAGGACGGCGGGGAGGAAACTGACGGCCAACGCAAGAATAGTCTCACTGACTGGCAGATGTGGCGCACGCACTCTTGCGTGCCGCGTCGGCACTCTTGNNCTCTTGCCGACGCCCGCTGCCCCTGCTCAGTATCCGGTTTCTGTAGGAATTGACAGCAATTGTGGGTCCGCGTACCACGATATTACCCATCGCTGGCTCGTGTTAGTTGGGATCGATGACCACCCAGCTTGATTCCAGGCCGTGGCTGATCACGGGCGGCAGTTGCACATTGCGAAACTCGAAAACCACGACGTCGCGATCTTCTAAATCACTCAGCGTTCCCAACTCCACTCGCGGCGGCCGGCTTCCAGGGAGAGTTGTGAAGGTCCGGAGTGCGAAGTTCGGTCTGGCTCTCAACGGCACGGAGACGCCGCCCAGCTCGATCGTTTCCAGTTTGAGGCCGAGCGACACAGACGAAACGCCGCCGAAGAACTGGCGGAGTCGAACCAGCCGGGCGGTGATTGCGGTGCCGGCCGGCGCCAGCACCTGTTTGGAATTACCGACGATGGCGGTGGCGAGTTTGGCCTGGATCAGGTCGCCGGCGGCCGCCGTCGCGGTCTGGATGTCTTGCGTCGTTCTCACCGTGAATCGAAGGCCCGCGGCCAGTGTGGGCGCCGCCGGCGCGGGACTCGCAGCAGTCGCCGCCGCCCCCGCGTCCGGCGGCAGATCGAATGTAACGGTGGATTCACCGAGAAACTCGTGGCAGTTCGAAAAGACCGTCCGGTTTTCCGATTTGATCCCATTGATGTGGCGAACCAGCGAACGAGCCACGGTCGGAAGCAGGAAATCGCCGCCCTCCAGGCGCACCCGCCCGTAAACCAACGTGGTGGTGGCCTGGCATGAGCCGGTTTCCGGGGGAAGCCCGCTCGTGCGGACAACCAGGCGCGCCAGGTCGCTGGTCTGGGGGTCGACGAAGATCTCTCCTTCGTAGGCGGTAGTCACTCCATCACCGCTGCCGACGAAGACGTAATGGCTTCTCTCGAGGGGCACCCGGAATCCGAATTCGGTCAGCGCACGGCCATCCTCGGTCGTGTCGCCATTATAGGAAAAGGTCGCATCCTCGGTGCGAAAGATGGCCCTCAGGAAGGCCGCGAAAATTCCGTTTGAGATCGAGCCTTCCCGAACCAGGTCGAACAGGCTGCGGTCGTCAAACCGCTTCGCCCCCGCCCAGGCATATATTTCGCCGGCGCCGGTCACCCCCTCCGTCGAACCGTAAACGGTCCGAGGTGGTAACGTGCAGATCTTTTTGCGCGGGGCTGTCATCGCACCGGGCCGCTTGCTTGCCCTTTACCGGCTCATACTGCTGCCGGTCGATGGTTTGCGTACACATGTATTTCGGCAATCGATTGACGGAATCCTTCACCCGGCCGCGGACCTTCAAGAGCAGATCCGTGGGGTCCTGCTGCGCCTGGAGCGAGAATGCCAACCCGCAAACCAACAGGAGCCCGGTCCACATACTCAGAGCATACTCCGGTTGCCCAGCGTGCGGCCGGCGGCAAGCGCCTTTGGGATGAGGACACAATTCAATTCTGACCATATTTGGTCATATATTGCATGCGCGTCGATCCTTTGGGTACGGCAGGCACGAACTGGCCTGGATTTCTCTCGCGTACCGGACGAACGTCTTGGCATCACACGTGCACGGATTATCCAGGCAACTGCGCGGCAACACGACATTCAAAAGGGAAAACCACATGGCAAATGGATCGGTGACGACGGCCTTCGCTAAGCAGACGGCGGCGAAGCGATGAGCCCCGTGTCCACGCAATCCCACGATCCCGCTATTCCCGGGGATGCCAGCGGCACGGTGGATGTCATCACCGAGGTCCGCCGCGAAGAGGCTCTGCTGAAAACCGGGGCCTTGCAGAACGCGATTTTCAACAGCGCCAANNCGCCGAGCGCATGCTGGGCTACTTGGCCGCCGACGTGGTCAACAAGATCACCCCCGCCGATATCTCCGATCCGCAGGAAGTAATCGCCCGCGCGCGTGCCTTGAGCGCTGAGCTCTCAACCACCATTACGCCGGGCTTCCAGGCCTTGGTCTTCAAGGCCTCGCGTGGGATCGAGGACATCTATGAANNCTGCGCGACGATCAAGGCGGAATCATCGGCTACCTGTTGATCGGCACCGATAACACCGCGCGCAAGCGGGCCGAAGAGGCTCTGCTGAAGGCGGGGGCCTTGCAGGCCGCAATTTTCAACAGTGCCAACTTCTCGAG